>CAMVJD010000006.1 GCA_947167715.1 uncultured Eubacteriaceae bacterium | reverse complement strand
TTGCAAAAAAAATTTGGTGTAGCCTATCGACCACACCAAATATTATAGAACCAAAATAGGTAAAGCCTGCGTTTTTTATTATTTGGGCATATCCTCAAATGCGGATTTTTCCTTTGCCTTGCGGAAAAGCACAAATTTTCTGCCGATGACCAGCACCACATCCGAGCGTGTCCTTTCGGCGACCGTATTTGCAATTTCGCGTATATCCTCAAAGCAGTTGTCAAGCACCTTTGCCTTGATAAGCTCGCGGGCCTCGAGCGCCTCGTTTGCGCTTTCGACCACCTCGGGAGAGGCGCCGCCCTTGCCTATCATCAAAACGGGCTCTATCTTGGTCGCCTTGGATTTTAAATAGGCGCGCTGTTTACTTGTAAGCATAGTTTCATTCCTTTCCTATAATATCTTGATAAATCCAAATTTTTCGTAAAGTTTTTCTGTCTTTTCAATAAGTGTGTCACCGAATACCCATATCTCGTTGCGCCACGGATGTCCCAGCCAGCCGAACAAAAAATCCTCTTCAATAAAAAAATGATAGTCCCCGTCGGGGTAAAACGACGGAAAATAAGCTGTATAAAAGCCGTTTTGGTATTGATCGCCATATACCTTTACATCTGTTTGCTCGTCCCCGTTCAAGGGGTCATACAAAAAGGCGCTGTGATGCAGGTCAAGGGCATAAATGCGCTTTCCGTGCGGCGTTATCTCCGAAAAAATGCGCGGCATATCAGACTGTATAAGGTCTATCTGCTCGTCTGTCGTATTTTCAAAGCCGTAAACACGGTAGTTCCCGTTTATGCAAAAGGGAGGGAACAGCATTGAATGGGTGCGCGAGCAATTTGGGTAAAATTTAAGAATTTTGTATACCCTGTCCCAAATTTCGGTGTATGCGGGAGTGTTGTCCAATAGCATTTTGTGACCTCTTTCGATTATTTCCTGCGAGTCGGACTTCTGCCTAAGTCCTCGACCCATCCACCAAACTGCGTTTGGTCCCCAATGTGCCTGTCAGCTAAAGCAACAACCTTGCAGGGGAGGCTCGGTCGCTGCGCGCCCTCTGTCTAATGCAACGCTTTTGTAGCCTAAACAATAATAAATAGAGCTGTCAACCGCAAATGATAATTTGCGATAAATAAGTAAGGCTGCGGCGAATATGCCGGTATAAAAAAACGTAAATTCGCGGCTATGCTTTGCCTACATGTGAGGGATCCTTTAGTATCCCTCATCCCGAAGGGATTTGAATTGCTTTAGCAATTCAAACAAGGCGTCAAAGTAGGCGCGGGTGTGGGGTTCGCTCATTACCCCGCGCAGGGGTTCGGTCATTACCCCGCGCAGGGGCGCGCAGCCCCACAAAAAACTTAATGATAGAATTCAAATTCCAGATCGTAGATCTTAACGGTGTCTCCCTCTTGGATGCCTTTTTCTTCAAGCGCATCTATAATGCCCTTTTCACGCAGATATTTCTGGAAGAAATTAAAGCCCTTTTCGGTGTCTATATTGGTGTAGCCCATCATCTTTTCAACGCCCACGCCCTCAACAACATAGTAGTTTCCGTCAAGAACGGTAATGGTGAAAGGCTCGGTATCCTCGGGCATTTCAAGCTCGTCAAATTCCTCGTAATCCTCGTCAAATATTATATCGTCGGGATAGTCCTTTAAAATATCGGCTATCTTTTGCATCAACTCGTCAAGACCCGTATTTGTGGCCGCCGAAATGGGGCATACCTCAATACCGAGGGGCTCGTACTTTTCCTTTATCGCCTTTAAGTTTTCCTCGGCCTCGGGCAGATCCATTTTGTTTACGGCAATTACCGTAGGACGCTGTGAAAGCCCCTCCTTGTACTTTTCAAGCTCCTCGTTTATCTTTTCAATGTTTTCAATGGGGGAAACGCCCTCCAGCGCCGCACCGTCCACAACGTGGATAAATACCTTTGTACGCTCGACATGGCGTAAAAATTCGTGTCCCAAGCCGACACCCTCGCTTGCGCCCTCAATAAGGCCGGGGATATCCGCCATAACGAAATCCTCGCCCCAGCGGCTTCTTACCACGCCTAAATTTGGGCTTAGGGTAGTGAAGTGGTAGTTGGCTATTTTGGGATTGGCATTTGTTACCATAGAAAGCAGGGTGGATTTTCCCACATTTGGAAGTCCCACAAGCCCTACATCCGCAATAAGCTTTAACTCCAGTATAACGTCATATTCCTTGGCTGTTCTGCCGCGCTCGGCATAGCGCGGTGCCTGACGGGTAGGGGTGGCAAAATGCTGGTTTCCCTTGCCGCCCTTGCCGCCCTTTATAATTATGCGCGGCTCGTTGGGAACGGTAAGGTCGGCCATTATTTTGTTTGAATTTGCCTCGCGTATGACCGTGCCCACGGGTACCTTGATAACGACATTCTCGCCGTCTGCGCCCGTGCAGTTGCGCTTGCCGCCGTCTACACCCGGCATAGCCTTGAACATACGCTTGTAGCGAAAGTCCATAAGCGTGTTAAGACCCTCGTCCGCAACAAATACCACATCGCCGCCCTTGCCGCCGTCGCCGCCGTCGGGGCCGCCGTGTGTGATATACTTTGCGCGGTAAAAGCTGACACAGCCGTTGCCGCCGTTGCCGCCCTTTATGTGTATTTTCACTCTGTCAACAAACATAATACTCTCCTTTCTTTAATCTGGCGAAAAACAGGTTTTTCGCCATTTTTGGCAGTCTTGTCTGCGCGCCGCCCAAGGGCGTCACTTGCAAGCCTGTAATGTATGCGAACTTGCGTTCGCTCCTCGGGTAAGCAAAGCTCACCCTGCGGATATTAGCCTGCGGCGCAAAGTTACTGCATATAATTTATTTGATATATTTTTCCCGTGTCCCTGTCGTAAGTATAGTCGGAAATCTGCGGTTTGTCAATACGCTCATAACCGAACATTCGGCAAAACAAGTCGATAAAATTGTCGGTGCCGCGGTCGTATTGCATTTGTGTTTGATTTAACAAACTAAGGAAGTCCCCCCGCTTCTAAAGCGGGGGTGCTTACTTAAAATTCAGCGGGAGTCCAAACTCCCACTGAATTTGGAATTGCTTGCAATTCCGTTGGTTATGAGTATGTAGCAGAAATTTATTTCTGCGGAATACGAATATCATTGACTTGCTTTAACAGTACCTGTTTTGATACAGGCTTTCCGTATAAAAAGGTGTCACCCTTGTAATACTCTATTTCCAATATCATTTTAGAGTTGTATAAAAAAAGGTGTTACAAATCTGCAACACCTTTAGTTTTTCTTTATTTTTACTCTGCAACAGGGTAAACAGAAACCTGCTTCTTGCTTCTGCCTAATCTTTCGTACTTAACTCTGCCGTCTACAAGTGCAAATAAGGTATCGTTGCCGCCCTTACCTACGTTTGTACCGGGATGTATTTTAGTACCTCTCTGTGTATAAAGGATGTTGCCTGCCTTTACAACCTGTCCGTCAGCACGCTTTGCGCCTAATCTCTTGGACTCGGAGTCACGGCCGTTCTTTGTGGAACCAACACCTTTTTTATGAGCAAAAAACTGAAGGTTAATTCTTAACATTATCTCTGCACCTCCTCGGAAACTTTTATATCATCCGGATATTCTTCTTCGATAGATATTAAACCCAATTCAAGGGTTTTTAAAAGAAGCTGAACCTTATCGTCACGATATTCGCCGACGGTGAAGTATATCTCGCCGCTGTCGTCTATCTCTGCAAATGGCTCTACGCCAAGCAGTGCTTCAAGGCTGTTTACGGTGTTCATTGTCAGCACCGATACGCCGCTGCATACGATAGGGTCGCCGTGGTCTTTAATATCAAAACCATATATAAGACCGTTTTTTTTGATTATTTTAGCTTTTATATGCTTAGCCATTGATAGCTTCGATCTTAAGCTTTGTGAAAGGCTGTCTGTGACCGTTTTTCTTGTGGAAGCCCTTCTTAGGCTTATACTTGTAAACGATGACCTTTTTAGCCTTGCCGTCACCGATAACACTTGCCTTAACGCTTGCACCCTTTACTGTGGGAGCGCCTACAGTTACGTTTGAACCCTCGCCAACTGCAAGTACGTTTTCAAAAGTGTAATCGCTGCCTGCCTCAACAGCTAACTTCTCAACAGTAATAACGTCGCCTTCTGCAACCTTGTACTGCTTACCACCTGTTTCAATAATTGCGTACATCCTTGTACACCTCCTTAAATAAGAACTCGCCGAGAGGGGTGTAAGGCCGTCTTTATGCCTTAACTTAACGTTACCCAACTTCGTGCGGCTAACAAACAATATGTATTCTATCATATCCGGGCGTGATTGTCAACAATTTTTATAAATTTTTTATCAATTTTTTGCATTTTATTATATTGCATCCTTAAACCCACAGCGCCCGAAAAGTTTAATGTTTTCTAATTGAAGTATAATCTGTTTCACACTTGTTAATAGGCAAAAATCGTGCTATAATTTGTGAAATACAGATCACTATTGTATAATTTTCATAAACTTGAAAAATTTTAATTTTTAGTATATGAAAATTTGTAATTTTATGGTATGATATGTATGAAGCAGTATGAAGTAAATTTTAGGAGGACTTTAACTATGAATTGGTTTAGCGTGCTTTCGGGCCTGCTGGGCGGTCTTGCTATCTTTATTTTCGGTATGAATATGATGAGCGAGGGTATGCAGAAAAGTGCGGGCGAAAAAATGCGCGTAATACTTGGTATACTTACCAAAAATCCGCTTATGGCAGTTATTGCCGGTACTGTTGTTACCGCTGTGCTGCAGTCAAGTGCGGCGACCACCGTTATGGTCATAGGTTTTGTTTCGGCGGGGCTTATGACGCTGCCGCAGGCTATCTGCGTTGTAATAGGTGCAAATATAGGTACTACCATCACCGGTCAGATAATCGCCTTTGATATCGAGGACCTTGTGTGGCCCATAATAGTTGTGGGCTTTGCAATGTACTTTTTTGCAAAGAAGGAGCGGTTTAAAAATATAGGCGAAACTATTTTTGCCTTTGGTCTTTTGTTTTTGGGCATCATAAATATGAGCAATGTAATGAAGCCGCTTTCAAACAGCCCCGCCTTTACGGAAACTATCGCAAAGGTTGCGGATACGCCTATACTTGGCGCGATAACGGGTCTTGTTATGACACTTATCATCCAGTCCAGCTCGGCTGTTGTGGCTATTATACAAAACTTTGCAAAGCAGCCCACAAGTGACGGCGTTACCAGTATTATCGGCTTGCAGGGCGCTATACCCATAATTTTCGGTACCAATATCGGTGCGACCCTGCCGTCGCTTATTGCAGGTATGGGCAAGAGCAAGGATGCCAAAAGAACGGCGCTTTCAAACCTGGTGTTCAATGTTACGCTGACACTTTTGTTTATGTTTGTTATACCGCTGTTTTGTATGTTTGTACGCTTTATTTCTCCCGCAGGCAGCGTGGTAGACGATGTTAAGGTGATATCGCGTCAGATAGCGAATGCACATTCCACCTTTAACCTGGTGGGTGCGGTTATTTGGCTGCCGTTATGCGGAGTTATGATGAAAATAGTTAAGTTTATTGTACCCGGCGATGATGATGTGGTAGACGAGAGCACGCCGCAGTACCTGGACGAAAAGATCCAGGAGCAGCCTGTTTTTGCTATGCACGTTTGTGTTAAGGAGCTTTCGAGGACAGCGGGCTTTGCCGAAAAAATGATGGTCTGCGCACGATCTGCGGTCAAAAACAAGTCGCAGTCGGATATTGACGAGGTAACAAGGCTTGAAGATGTAGTGGACAAGCTTCAGGATGCGATCGTAAGATATATCACAAATATCTCTACACAGACCAGCCTTACCGAGCAGCAGGCGGTCAGAATTGCCGCGCTTATGCACGTTGCAAATGATGTTGAGCATGTCGGTGACCGCTGTGTGGATATAATCAAGGTAGTCCACACTATGATAAAAAAGGAATATGAGTTTTCCGACGAGGCTCTTGAGGAAATAGAGGGCAGCTTCGATATAGCCAAGGTAATGCTTGAAAACTCGATAAAGGCGCTTGAGGACGACGATAAAAAGCTTGCAAGAATGGTTCTTGAGGACGAGGACAGAATAGACGATCTGGAAGCAAAATTAAGAAAACGCCACATGAAGCGGCTTAAAAAGAAAAAATGTGCGCCCAATCTTTCGGTGGTATATACCGAGATACTTCATAATATAGAGCGTATCGGCGACCATTGCAAAAATATCGCCGAGGCGGTTTTGGGTGACGAGTAAAAAATGATAAGAAGGTACTTGATATGAAGAAACTTTTTTTCGCGGCGCTTTGCATTATGCTTTTTACGGGCTGTGATGCCGTTGATAAGGCCGTACTTGATGCCGCAGGCTCTATGGAGCATAATGAACAAACGGCAGATCCGCCTACGGAGCCATATACCTATGACCTGTCTGCGGTCGAGGCGCAGATGAAGGCACAGCAGGAGCAGCTTAAGCAAAATATGTCGGGGAATATGACGAATATAAATATGCCCGAGCGCACGGGCGATGCGGCAACAGACCTTGAAAATGCAAGAAATGCAGTTGTTCCGGGCTATTCGGATGCAGCGGCGCAGGCGCAAAAGGAACAGGACGCTTTAGATGCGGTAAGAAATTATCAGGATAAACAATATAAATAAGGAGGAAAGAAAATGAAAAAAACAATTTTGGCTGCGGCGGTCATTATGATGCTTACGGGCTGCGGCGGCACACAGACACAAACCGAGGAGACTACGCAGGCACCTGCCGCGGCAGGGGATAAATACAGCTTTGCCGAGGATGCGGTAAATAAAATGGCGGCGGAGGATTCGCTTAATTTAAGCGGAGATTACGGCGCAGGTATGACCGATGAGCAGAGGGAAAAGGTCGCAAACCAGATAGAGGCCGCAAAGATGATGGATCCGGAGTATGCAGCGCAAAAAGGGAATTGACCGCAGGGTGTAACCTTGTAAAGCAAGGTGCGGCGGTGCGCGGCTTTAACAAGGGAAACGCTGATTAAATTCAAATAAACAAAAATAATTTTAGCCGATGGCGGCGCATTTGTAGGCGACCATGCTAATGTGAAGCCTAACAGGCTGAACATAGCAAACAGAGCCGTTAAGCAAATGCGCAAAATTATTTTTGGTATCCTTAAATCAGCGTTTCCCAAGAGAAAAATGAAGGATGGTTTGATGAAAATAATATGCAGGCTTATTGCTCTTTTGCTTGTGACAGGTTGCTTTGCAAACCGCGCTTACTGTGATGTTACCGGATACAGAGAGGTCGAGATAAAGGGAAACGAGAGGGAAAAAAGCTTAGAGTGGCTCCAAATCAAAAAAATAGATGAGGAGATGCTTACCTCGGGGATAGGCTCGTTTGACATCAATGATAAAGGGTATGTTTTGGTTTTGATGAATAACGAAACTATCAATATTTATGATGATAAGGGCAAATATCTGTATGGCTATGCTTTTCACGGCGCCGGCGGTGAAATGGCGGGTTCGACCTGTTTATGCTATTGGATAGGGGATAAGATAGCGCTATACATATACCGCGGCGAAGAAAAAATAGTTATTGACGGGGATGCGGTAACGCTTTACGCTGTCGAGGGAGCGAGATTTCCCTTGGATTATACCGATCGCGGACTTGTTCAAAATTATGACGGATATACTTATACTTTGGAAAACAGTATAGGAAAAGAATATACAAACGATCTTGATGTTATAAACGTGGCAAAAGACGGTAAATTTGTGAAAAAGCTAATAGATGTTTCGCAGACAAAGAACCTGGTAGGAAAAGAATATGTCAAAAGAAAAGAGGATGACGAGTTTGGCTATTGGTTTTTTGTCTTTGTGGCAATAGGCTTGATTTGTGTTTTTTGCGAAGTTTTACACGGGAAGAAAAGTAAGACTTACTCTTGATGAAAGTGTTTTGATGGTCGATGCAGATACGTTTAACGATAACGCTGCATTAGCCGAGTCATTGATACAAACGTGATGACGGCGGGGTTTCCGATTTTACAACACAGCAACAAAATCAAACATAAAATACATTTTAAGGAGGTATGGGTATGAAGAAAATAGGTTTTTTAACAAGCGGCGGTGACTGTCAGGGACTTAATGCGACAATGAGGGGTGTTGCAAAGCACTTATTTGAGCATTACGGCTCGAACGAGTTGAAGGTCTACGGTTTTAAGGACGGATACAAGGGCCTTATCAACAACGAGTATGATGTGCTTACATCAAGCGACTTTTCGGGTATACTTAACCTGGGCGGCACTATACTGGGTACATCGCGTGTACCGTTTAAGGAGCTTAAAAATGAAGAGGGTATGCCCCGCGTTAAAAAGATGAAGGAGACCTACAATCTTTTGGGTCTTGACTGCCTTGTAATACTGGGCGGCAACGGTACGCACAAAACGGCCAACCTTTTAAGCGAGGAGGGGCTTAATGTCGTTACCCTGCCAAAGACCATTGACAACGATATCTGGGGCACGGATATGACCTTTGGCTTTCACAGTGCTTTGGGCGTAGCAACGGATGTTATTGACAGGCTCCACTCAACCGCAACAAGCCACAGCCGTATTTTTATTGCCGAGATAATGGGACATAAGGCAGGCTGGCTTACGCTTTACGCAGGTGTTGCGGGCGGTGTTGAGGTAATTCTTCTGCCCGAGATACCTTATGATATCGACAAGGTGGTCGAGGTTTTGGAGGCGCGCAGACAGGCTAAAAAGAAATTCTCTATTCTTGCCGTTGCCGAGGGTGCAATATCCAAGGAAGAGGCTAAAATGAGCAAGAAGGAATTTAAGCAGGCGAGAGAGAATATGAAGTATTCAAATATATCCTATCGCATAGCCGATGAGATAGCCGTAAGGAGCGACCTTGAGGTGCGTGTTACCATACCCGGCCACGTTCAGCGCGGCGGTGAGCCGTCGGCGTATGACAGAGTGCTGGCAACACGCTTCGGTGCCAAGGCGGCGGAGCTTATAATCAATAAAAAATATGGGTATATGGTCGGCTTAAAGGATACCGAGATAGTACCCGTACCCCTTGGTGAGGTCGCGGGCAAGCTTAAGACCGTGCCGCTTGACGACGAGGTAGTAAAGGCGGCAAGGGATATAGGCATATCTTTCGGTGACTAAATTTTAAACAGCTTGGGGGCTATGCGCCCCTACGCGGGGCAGTGACCGAACCCCCCGGAAAAAACCATAAAAAAATAATAAGGAGTGCAGGAAAATGCAGGTTATTGCTGTTGATGCAATGGGTGGCGACAACGCCCCCGCAGAGATAGTTTTGGGCGCGGTAAACACGTCTAAGGAGATCAATTATAAAATAGCCCTTGTCGGCAAGGAAGAGCTTATCAAGGCCGAGCTTGCCAAATACACCTATGACGAGGACAAAATTTTCATTGTAAACGCAGACGAGGTGATCGAAAACTGCGATACCCCGACTGTGGCTATCAAGAAAAAGAAAAACTCATCTATGGTGGTGGGTATGAATATGCTTAAAAAGGGCGAGGCCGATGCCTTTGTTTCGGCGGGCAATACGGGCGCGCTTTTAACGGGCGCAACGCTTATTGTCGGCAGGATAAAGGGTGTAGAGCGCCCCGCACTCGGTACCGTTTTACCCACGGAAAAGGGCTTTACCCTGCTTATAGATGCAGGCGCCAATGTGGATGCCAAGCCAAGCTATCTGGCGCAGTTTGCCACAATGGGCTCTGTATACTGCGAAAATGTTTTAGGCGTTAAGGACCCGCGTGTAGCGCTTGTAAATATAGGCGCAGAGGAAGAAAAGGGCAATGCGGTGGTTAAGGAGACCTACGGCCTGTTAAAACAGCAGAAAAACATTAACTTTGTCGGCAATATAGAGGCCCGAGAAATATCGAGGGGCGAGGCCGATGTTATCGTCTGCGACGCCTTTGTTGGCAATGTAATACTTAAGCTTATGGAGGGCTTCAGCAAAAGCCTGCTTCGCATAATCAAAAAAGAGCTTATGGCAAGCTTTATCTCAAAGCTTGGCGCTGTTATTGCCTCGGGCGCATTTAAGCGCGTTAAGGCGTATTTTGAGTATGACGAGGTAGCAGGCGCCCCGTTCCTTGGCCTTAAGGCACTTGTGGTAAAGGCTCACGGCAGCAGCGACCATAAGGATATAAGAGGTGCTATTTTGCAATGCAGTAAGTTTATCGAGGGCGATATAGTAAATAAAATAGCCGAAAAGCTTAAGCCCGAAATAACAGAAGCGCAGGAATAAGCCTGTTTTTCAAAAAAATAAAAATTTTTTTAAAAAAATTTAAAAAAAGTCTTGCCAAACTTTTAGATATATAGTATAGTAACAATGTGCAGAGCTATTAAAAAATATAAACTAAAGGGTCTTTCGCATTGCGGGTACCCTAAAAATTTAAGGAGGATATAAAAAAAATGGAATTTGAAAAGGTAAAAGAGATCATTGCAGGTCAGATGAGTATTTCAGAGGATGAGATCACTATGGAGTCTTCCTTCATTGATGATCTAGGCGCTGATTCACTTGATCTTTTCCAGATCATTTCCGAGCTTGAGGAAGAATATGATATGGAATTTGCAAGCGAAGATACAGAAAATATCAAGACTGTAGGCGATGCTGTAAACTACATCAAGAACGCTTTGGCAAACAAATAATTTAAGGACGCATCTGAAAATTTCCGTGCGTTCTGCCGCAAAGCAATTTTTAGAGATATCTTTAACCAAATCAAAGGCCGCCATACATTTGTGTGGCGGCTGATTTTTTATGTAATGATTCGAGGGTGGTCCAAAAAAATGTTTTTTTGTATTAGCCTCGTTTTATTAAGAAAGAGAGGACATAATGGATAAACTTGAAAAAACGATAGGCTATTGCTTTAAAGACCGAGGATATATAACAACTGCGCTTACCCACAGCTCCTATGCAAACGAAAACAGGCTTTCCGGCTTTGCCTATAATGAAAGGCTTGAATTTTTGGGCGATGCCGTACTGGGCTTTATAGTGGGCAGCTATGTATTTAAGCATTTCCCCGAGATACCCGAGGGTGAGCTTACAAAGCTGCGTGCAAGCGTGGTTTGTGAGGCTATGCTGTCCAAAAAGGCGAGAGCTATAGATCTGGGCAGCTATCTGCGCCTTGGCAAGGGCGAGGAAATGACGGGCGGCCGCGACAGGGTGTCTATACTTGCCGATGCGTTTGAGGCGGTAATAGGCGCTATTTATATGGATGGCGGCATAGAAAACGCTGCAAAATTTGTACTGGAGCAGCTTGAAAATGAAATAAAAATAATGCGTAATGAGTTTAAAAGCCTGGATAGCAAGACCAACTTGCAGGAAAGGATACAGCGCACAAGCAAAATACCGCTTGAATATAAGATAATTGATGAAAAGGGTCCCGCGCATAATAAGGTATTCAGCGCAAGCGTAAGCCATAACGGCAAGGTATTGGGTATAGGCAGCGGCGCCAGCAAAAAAGAGGCAGAGCAGGCAGCGGCACAGCAGGCGCTGATAAAACTGGGGGATCAAATTTAATGCGTAAGAGCAATGTATATATTTTTTTTGCGGCATTGTTTATGGCAATGTCGCTGTTTACTATATTGTTTATGATAAATGCCTGCACATTGGCGCCTGTTTTTAAGGATTATATAATAGCGCCGGTCGGTGCCTACGGAATAAATAAAAACGCCGAGATGCTGCTTATTAAGCTGCTTACTTTATTGGGCAGCGCAGCAAGCTTTATGTTTTGTTTAAAAAATACAAACAAAAATGCCGCAAAAAATGAAACGGATGACGGAAAACTTTTTGCTGCGGTCATTTTAAGCACAATGCTTGCAAGCTTGCTGCTTTGGAAACAAAATGAAAATTTTTTGCTTATCGCGGTTTTGCTTTTGCTGTGCGGCATAATAACATTTGCCTTTGACAAAAGTGCATCAAAGCAGGCCTTTGTTTTTTGCTTTACCGCGCTTTATGCCGTTTTTGGCATATACAGGGCGTTTATGTACTTTGGCTGTACAAAACCGCTTGATATAAAAATAACCGTACTTTGTATAGGCTCGGTATTTGCGGTATTGTTTTTGTTTAAAAACCGAAAGGCACTTTTGGAGGCAGCATCGGTTTTGACACAGCTTTTTATACCATTGGTATTTTTTGTGTACCTGTATAACGGATATTTTTATAACGGCCAAACAATTGCCCGCAGTACGCCGAAAAGGGTGTTTTTTTTAATAGCCTGTATTATGGTCGGCTTTATTGCAGAAAATATATACAATTTATATGCATATTTTAAAAAGGTCAAAAAAGAAATACTGACATTCGGTACCTGTGTATCCGTAATGGCGTTTAATTCATTTTATGATATGGGTATAGTTTGTTCATTGGATAGAAGACATCCTTACGAGAATATAATAGGGTATTTTCGGGTGTTTGAAAGGGGCGAGGTGCCTTACGGCAGCTATATGCCCGTGTCGGGGCTTTTTTCTGTGGTGCAGGGGGCTTTTTTTAAGTTTTTCGGCGGCGGCAGGATGATGTATTTTGGCTTGAGTGAGTCGCTTTTTTATCTTTGCGTTATATTTGGCATTGTATATCTTTTAAAAAAGCATACCAACGCTTTTTACTGTTTTGTGTTCTCGACGGTGTTTATTGTTAACGAATACAACAGGTATGTGTTTTTGCTTCCGTTTGTGCTGCTGCTCACTCTTCCCGGGCTTATAAAAAAAGAAAACTTATGGCTTAAGGTGTGGTTTTTGACAAGTCTTTTTTACGGGCTTTACTATCCCTCGATAGGTGCGGCGTACTGCATTGGTTTTATGCCGTTGGGACTGTACCTTATTTACGGTATGGTGAAAAGCGGAAAATTATTACGTTATGCAAAAAAGCCCGGGTTTTATATCGGCTGGGCCGTTTGCATACTGCCTGCGGTTTTAAGCGGCAAAATGCTGTTGGGTTCGTTAAAGCATATTAAAAATATGGCGAAACAGACAATATATTCCGACGGCTATACCAGGTTTGCACAGAGCATAACGGACACCTTTATGCCATATTTAAAAAATTTGATCGGCTTAAAAATGAGCATTTTTGACATACTTACCTTTACCGTCCCTGCGGCGGTGGTTTGGGCGGCTATAATAATTGCGGCAAGGGCGGGCAAATTGGAGTCCGGCAACAGACGGCTGAATGCCAAAGCTCCCGTGGCTTTGTTTTCCGTGCTGCCTGCGGCGATAATTCCGGCCGTATGCTTTAATTTTACCTTTGTTAAGCTTAATATCAATAATATCTTTGCGCGAAACGACGGTATTATATTTACGTCGGCGATAATAATGGCAATAGCCGCAATAAAGCATTTTAAGGGGCGTGCCGTATATGCGGTATGCGCAGCGGCTGTTATACTGCCGTGCGTGGGTACGCACATATTTTATGATGTGGATGCCAACGAGCTTGGCCTGCCAAATGCGCTTGTAAAGCTTGACGGACTTAAAACTATTGGAAGGGGAGTATATATAAATGACGGTACTGTGCTTGACGGCTGCTTTATAGATGAGGATATTTATGCCGAGCTGGAAAAGTACAGGAAAAAGACCGAAAAATATGATAAAAACGGTGTATATACAATGATATATCCGTCATTTATGCATTATTATATAAACAACTTTAAAACTGCGGCTGCTATGGAGAGCGGCACAATAAACGGCTATGACGTTACCAAAGAAACCGTGGAGCTTATTGAAAAGCAAAACGCATATGTCGGGGATGAATTTTCGCCGATAAACAATTATTATTTTTATAATTATATGCTTACCTCGGGTAAGTATGTCTGGTCAAAGGATATAGGCGTTTTTGTCCCAAATAAGGATAATATTTCCGCAGAGGAGTCGGCACGCATGTATCTGACGGGCAAACAGCATGATACGCATACCGCACTTGTGGAAAATATGGCTTCGGCTATGGGCGATTCCATGGGTGCGCTTGCCGATATCTTTACAAAATACGAAACGGCATTTGACATGGCGGCATCTGAAAACGGTGCGGATATTGTTTTTGAAAAAGAAGTGTACGGCGATGATGCGGACTTTTTATATGTTGAGGCTCTGCCCGAAAAAAATAATGTTTCATACAAAATACTTAAAGGCAACGATAACGATGTAACGGCATCGATAGATATAGATCCGCATGAAGTGCCTTTTGCAAAGCATTTTGCGGCAAAGTTCTATAACGATGATAAGTTTTTATCCGTAAAATGGACGGGAAGCGATGAAAAAGAGCATGAAATGACTTGCAGGCTTGGCAAAGGAAGGCTGTTGCTGCCGCTTGGCGCAGATCCGGATTGGCTGCTCAACAAACACGGGCAAATAAGTGTGAGCGTGCTGGAGCAAGCCAAGGACGGCGGCAAAGCGAATGTTACTTTGGAAAATATTACTTTTTTAAAGCTAAGAGAGATAAATGGCGAATAAAAAAATGATACTTTGGCAAAAATATTTTCGTAAAAACTTTTTTTTGTAAAAACTTTTTTAAGGAGATATTGCTATGGAAGTATTAAAGGTTTCGTCATCGTCACAGCCAAAATCGGTTGCGGGAGCTATTGCTGCCATTGTAAGGGCAGACCGGGGCGTAGAGCTTCAAACTATAGGTGCGGGTGCGGTAAATCAGGCTGTTAAAAGCGTGGCTGTCGCACGGGGATATGTTGCGCCAAACGGTATAGAGCTTATTTGTATACCTGCTTTTTCGCAGCTTGATGTGGACGGAGAGGTAAAAACAAGCATTAAATTTTGTGTTGAAAAAAGATAAAATACACCTACGATACGTTTATTCTATTTTGTCAAAAACGCAAATAATTTCGGCTTACAGCGGATATACGCTGACGCCGAAAAACATTTGCGTTTTTGACTAACAATGTTATTTTATGCGTTTCGTTTGTTATAATACCGTTTACAGTATAATTTATTTTTTTTGCACTATAAAAGATGTATTGCAAGAAATATTCTTACTAAAATAATTAATGACAATTGTCCCTTTTTATGTTATACTTGGTATATATAGGTCGAAAGGGGCGATTTTTTTATGATATTGGATGATTTTAGCTTAAAGGGCAAGGTCGCTGTTGTTACGGGTGCAAACACGGGGCTTGGCCGGGGAATGTGCGTGGCGCTGGCGCAGGCGGGTGCGAAGGTCGCAGGTGTGGCACGCCGAAGCTGTGCGGAAACGGCGGCGCTTATAGAAAAGGACGGCGGCATATTCAACGAGATAATAGCCGATCTTTCGGATACGGCAAATGCACCGCTTATACTTGATAAGGTGCTGGAATATTACGGCAGGGCGGATATTTTGGTCAACAATGCCGGCATGATCCTGCGTGAGGATGCAATAAACGTAACCGAAGAGGATTGGAACAGGGTCATCAATTTAAACCTTAATATGGTTTTTATTTTGTCGCAGACCTTTGCACGGCAGTTTGAAAAGCAGGGCGAGGGCGGAAAAATAGTTAATATTTGCTCTATGTTAAGCTATCAGGGCGGCATAAGGGTGCCTGCTTATACAGCAAGCAAATCGGCTGTTCTGGGCCTTACGCGCGCCCTTGCAAACGAATGGGCTGCAAAGGGTATTAATGTAAATGCAATAGCGCCGGGCTACATGGCAACAAACAATACCACGGGCTTGCGCGACGACGAGACCCGTGCGGGACAAATACTTGAACGTATACCGGCGGGACGTTGGGGCACGCCGCAGGATATGGCAGGAGCCGCGGTATTCCTTTGCTCGAAGGCTTCGGACTATGTAAACGGCTTTACCGTTGCGGTTGACGGCGGCTGGCTGGCAAGATAATAAAAAGTAAAGGAGAAATTATTATGGATTTTAAGGAAAAATTTAAATTATTTACGGATAAGGTGTCGGAAAAGGGCGCAGAGGCTGTACAAAAGGCAAAGGATATGGCAGAGATATCTTCGCTCAATTCTCAAATAAAAAATGAAAATGATGCTATAAAATTAGCATATCAGACGATAGGTGAGGCTATTTATCAGGAGCAAAAGGATATAGAAAACGGACGCTTTGACGAGCAGGTACAGGCTATAAAGCGTAAGCTTGCCAGAATAGCGGAGCTTGAAAAAAGCATTACGGCTATAAAGGGTACCAAAATTTGTAAGGCCTGCGGCGAAGAGATAGGCGCTCTTGCTGATTTTTGCCCGAAGTGCGGCGCAAAATACGTTGAAGAGACGATAGTTACGGAAAAGATATGTCCTGCCTGCGGCGCAAAGGTGGCTGACGATGACAGTACCTGCCTTAGCTGCGGCAGAACGCTGAATAATTAAGGACAAATATTATGGCGCAGAAGTTATTGTTTCTGCGCCATATTTTTATTTTTTTATTATAACTGCAATTCTTCCCACTTTTCGTAAAGCGTTGAAAGCTCTTCCTCAAGCTTTGTTTTTTTATTAAATACCTCGGCGGATTTTGCGGCGCTGCTGAAAACCTCTTCCTTTTCAAGAAGTGCGTCACATTCGGATATAGCCTCCTCGGTCTCGGCAATTTTTTCTTCGATTTTGTTTATCTGATTTTCAAGCTTGCGTTTTGCGGCCTGCTCCTCTTTTTGGCGTTTCCAGTCTAAATTGCTCTGCGTTTGCGTAGCAGGCTGCTGCTCTTCGGCATAAACGGGAATATTCGCCTTTGTTTCCAAATAAAAATCATAATTGCCAAGATAGCTGTTTACGCCGTCGGGGGTAAGCTCCAGCACGCGGGTGGCGGTGCGGTTTATAAAATATCGGTCGTGCGATATGTACAGCACCGTGCCGGGATAGTTTACAAGTGCGTTTTCCAGTATCTCCTTGCTGTTGAGGTCAAGGTGGTTTGTGGGCTCGTCAAGGATAAGAAAATTTGCCTTGCCGAGCATTATCTTTGCAAGTGCGACACGTCCCTTTTCGCCGCCGCTTAACGAGGCTATGGTCTTGAATACGTCATCGCCCGTAAACACAAAGGCGGCAAGCGCATTTCTTATCGCAAGATCAGACAGGGTGGGGTGAGTGTCCGACACCTCGTCAAAAATGGTTTTGTCAAGCGAAAGGTCCTCCTGCTCCTGGTCGTAGTAGCCTATAAAGACATTTGCGCCCAGAACGCTGCTGCCCGCATCGGGGGCAAGCCTTTGCATGATTATTTTAAAAAGCGTGGTCTTGCCTATGCCGTTTGCGCCGATAAGAGCAATTCTTTCGCCCTTTTTTATCTCAAAGCTTACGTTTTTAAAAAGCCGTCTGCCGTCAAAGCCCTTTTCAAGCCCCTTTACGGTAAGCACATCGTTTCCGCTCTCGCGCTCGGGGGTAAAGGCAAGGCGTATCTTATCGGGCAGATTTTCGGGCGCCTCGACTATTTCTATTTTTTCAAGCTGTTTTTCGCGGCTTTCCGCGCGCTTTATGGATTTTTCGCGGTTAAACGAGCGCAGCTTTTCAATTACCTGCTGCTGGTGCTTTATCTCGCGCTGTTGGTTTATAAAATGCCTGCGCCGGATCTCTCTTTCGGTCTCCTTTTGGGTGACGTAAAAGCTGTAGTTGCCGAAATATACGCTTGATTTGCCGTTTTCTATCTCTATCGTCTTTTTTGTGACGCGGTTTAAGAAATAACGGTCGTGAGAGATTATTATAAGGCTGTTGGGATAGCCGTTTAAATAGTCCTCGAGCCACCCGATGCTTTCTATATCAAGGTGGTTGGTGGGCTCGTCAAGCAAAAGCAGGTCGGGCGCGGAAAGCAGCAAGCGGCCAAGTGCAACGCGGGTCTTTTGCCCGCCCGAAAGCGTATGTATTGGCTTGTAAAACTCGCTGTCGTCAAAGCCCAGACCCTTTATAACGCCGCGTATACGGCTTTGATACTCATAGCCGTTTCTCTGCTCCAGCTCGTGCGAAAGTGCGGAGTAGTCCTGCATATTTTTTTCAAGCGCTTCGCCCGAAAGCGATGACATCTGCTGCTCCAGCGCACGCATTTTGTCCTCTATTGCGATGACCTCGTCAAAGACCGTCAAAAGCTCGTCATATATGCTTTTTTCGCTGTCGATTTCAAGCGACTGCGAAAAATAGCCTACCTTTGCTGTTTTGGGCAGAAATATCTCGCCCGAATCCGCCGACATCTCGCCCGTTATTATTTTAAATAAAGTTGATTTGCCTGCACCGTTTACACCTATAAGTGCGGCTTTTTCCTTTTCCTCCAGGGTAAAGGTCACATTTTTTAAGACCTCCTCAACGCCGAAGGCCTTTTGTATATCTTTTAAACCTATTATCATTTTTTTTACCTTTTTTATTATCATCCCGTTTTAAGCGGAAAACAGAGATTTGATAGCTGCATAACCATTATACAACAATTTTTATACAATTACAATTAAAAATATTTTTACTTTCCCTATTTTTGTATAAAGCGGCATTAATAAAAAGCATACCGCAGTAAATTTCAAAAAAATAAAAAGGCAGCCCGGAAGTAAACTTTTTTTGCAAATGGCTTGCATTTATATGAAAAATGCGATAAAATATTAACAGAAAATCTAAATATTTGGTGGAATTTTTGTTATTATATCTATATGGAAAGGAAGAGAAAAAATGAAAAGAAAAATAGCTGCCATAATAACTGCAATTGCTGCGCTTGCGTGCGCAAACACGGCCTTTGCTTCCGATGCGTTTGCAAAGATATATTCTGATATGGAAAAAACAGAGCTTTCGGGCTTGACGGCAAAGTATGTTGATGCTGCCGATAAGGAATATACCCATGCGGAGCCTGCGGTATTTGAGTTTAAATCGGGCGTTATAAGCGGCAAGACAGGTGATTTTGACGGAGACGGTGCAGACGAGCTTCTGACCGTATATGCGGAAAACGCAGATGAAGGCAATGCTTTTTATGTGCAAATGTACGAAGAAAAGGACGGCAAGACGGAGCTTGCGGCAACATCCGACAAGGTGACAAACTTCCTTTGGGGTGAAAAGGGCGGCGGCTGTGTGTTTGTAAAAAATATCGACGGCAAGGAACGTATCTTTATGCAGTATACCGGCGAGATAAACAGCTATGCCGACGGCGCATATGTACAGATAAAGGCTTTCGATTACGACGGTACGGCGCTTAAGACCGTGCTTGATATTGAGACCGGCGGCAGCTCTGCCGACTTTGGCAGGGAAGAGGCGGAGCAGTTTAAGGCTGTCGGCCTTGAAGACACCTTTGAATTTTTTATACCCGATGAAGAAAACGGCGAAATGAGATACCATTTTAACCCTTATTATGATGGTCTTAATATTGGCAGACTTGAAAAAGACAAGTCGGTCATTACGGATATTGCCGTAAGCACAAATATTTTTGATATTTACGATAAAATAGACTTTGAAAAGGCTGACGAAAGAGTTGCTGCAGCCGAAAAAGACGGCAAAATGACAATTGCGGTAAATATTTCTTCCGATGCATCGGCGGAAGGTGTGACACAAACAGAGCCAAAGGCGCCTGTTACAAAGTCTCCGGATGAGATAGTCGTATTTCTTAACGGCGAAAGGATGAGCTTTGACAGCGAGCCTTATATCGAAAACGGCACGACCCGCGTACCTATGCGCGCTATATTTGAGGGCCTTGGCGCAGAGGTTGATTGGGACGGCGATGCAAAGACCGTTGCCGCAAGGAAGGACGGTACGGAAATAAAGCTTGTTATAGGCGAGGAAACGGCGCTTATAAACGGCGAGGAAAACAAGCTGCTTGTTCCTGCCGAAATAAAGGAAAACCGTACAATGGTACCCTTAAGATTTGTTTCGAAGGCGCTTGGCGCAAAGGTAGACTGGGACGGCGAAACAAGGACTATAACCATTGTGTTGTAAATAGAATAGATAATAACGTATCAAAACCGTGGCTGCATTATCGTGGAGAGTAATGAAAATGCGGTAATGCAATGATATACGGTAGAAACAAAATATAATAAAGAAAGGAGCGTACAATATGCAGGATAAAAACGAAAATAATAATTTCCTGGAAGAAATTGATCAAACCGACCTGGGTAAAATAGCGGGCGGTTTGGGTTATGAGGTCGATCAAGAGGTTGTTATCGGCAAAGAAAGCAGCAATACGCTGTAAAAGAAGGGGAGGAAATATATGAACAAAAAGAAAAAACGGTTTTTGGCGCTTTTTCTTGCGCTGACTGTTGCGGCACCAAATGTTGTGTGGGCGAATACGCAGCAGGAAATAGACGTATCGGGGCTAAAGGTCAGCGATGCCTTTGCGGCTAAGCACCCCCACGGTATGTTTGAGGTGCTTTCACCCTACATTATGACGGGCGAGGGCAAGGAGTTTGACTTTTATGTTTTAAGGCGCGGCGGCACCGAGGGTGAGGCAAGCGTAAACATAAAAGCGGTCGAGATCTCCGCAAAATACGGAGAGGACTTTGTTTTGCAGGAAAAGGATGCCCTGAGCTTCTACCACGATCTGCAAAAAAGTGCGGATAATCCTACTGTGCTTGAAAATCAGGTGGAGCTTAACAAGGACGTTATTTTTACAACGGACAGACTGGCATCGGGCGCGGCTATTGATGTTTATACCATTGATGAGACGGCATCGGGCGCGGCTTTTGATGCGGCACAGGATAATGATACCGAGGCTTTGAACACCGACGCGGGCACAGATGCAGGCGCGGCTGTTGAAGCAGGCGGTACCTTAACTATTGACGAGGCATTTGACAAAGCCACGGAGGATGAGGCACCCGTTACCGCCTATTCGGACGATATGGGCAGCTATACCTCGGCGCTTCACAAAATGCACGACGAGGCTACGGGCAAGACCACACCCGCTGTCAAGGATGCGGCAAAGCATTCGCTTGATGATATATTCGAGACACAAAACAAAGAGCAGGTGCAGTTTTTGAACGATGCTGCCGAGGCCTTTGACGGTCTTGAATATACGGTTGATTTTAAAGACGGCGAGGCATATAAAATAATTCACGTTAAAATTATCGATGATGATGTATACGAGGCACAGGAGGCCTTCTCGCTTGCACTTTATGGTGCAACAAACGGCGCGGAGATAGGCGAGCAGGCAGGCAGCGATATTATCATTGACGATAATGAAAATGTAGAGAAAAGTAATATAAGCTTTGCATCCGAGAGCTATCAGGTATTTTCGGATGCGGACGGCGTTACCGTAACGCTTAAGCGCGAGGGCAATTTAAACGATTATGTAAATGTTTATGTTTCCACCCTTGCAGACAGCGCAAAGGCGGACGAGGACTATACCCCCGTTATGGGTGAAATAATGTTCCTGCCCGGCGAGACAGAGAAAAAGATATATGTGCCTATATTAAAGGACAATATCGCGGGCAAGGAGCTTACCGACAGCTTATACTTTGATATTACCGCAGAAACGGAGGATAACGCAACTATCACGGGCAAAAAGACCCGCGTGGAGATACTTCCGTTTACAAACACGGACAACAAGGCGCTTTTAAATATTTCAAATGACGGCGCCGTATCGGCATATTCCGACGAGGACACACCCGTACAGGCGTATGAGTCAAGTGATGAGTACGATACATGGAATTACACCGGTACGTATGTTATGGCACATAGTGTGCCGTGGTACAAGGAAGGCAACTGCTGGTTCGACGGTTCAACAGACCTTGTGGGCATAGAGCGCGTGACCTTTAAGTGGAGCAACGAGGGTGTTTCCGCATCGAAATACAACAGCAGACAGGTCAGCACAGTCCGCATAGGCAGTATTACCAAAACAAAGTACAAGACCTTCGGCACAACAAACGGCGAGTTTACCGCAAACGATATGAACGGCAACCGCGGTGACAACACAAGCTGGAAATTTAATGCCTATGTGTCCACCGACAACGCGATGAACCTTAAGGTATGGGATATTAAAAAATACTATACCAAGTTTAATTTCTTAAACAGGGGTCCCGACAGCCTGACTGCGTATGTGTATACCGGCACGACGGCGGGCGACCGCGTTTCGTCATTGCAGTTTACACCGGGTACAACTACCGTATCGGATGCAAATTTCAGAAAGTACAACTATATAAGGGCATACGGAAATCTTAACGACGACGGCAGAAAGTACGGCTGCTCCGTAAAGAATGTTACAATTACGGGCAATAATAAAAGCTTTACAAAATCGTCGGGCGAATATATCTATGTCAATAACGATCTGATAAAGAATTATATTTACAACGGCGATCAGGCAAAGAGTTCTCTTACCGCAAAGGCAAGCTTTGAAAGAACCGAAAGGGTAAACAAAATAAATGTTGCCAAGTGTGCAAACGGTATCGTAAAGCTTGGCGGCAAGGTGATAAACGACAGCGTGCTTACAAGCGATGTATGGTACAAGGGCGATAAAATACGTCTGGAGCTTGTTGCCGACCAGGGCTACCATGTCGGTAAAATAACGGCGGACGGCAAGATATACAAGCAGGGCGACGATATCCCGCTTGCCGATAATATGACCCTTAATGTAGAGTTTGCAAGGGACGATAACTCCGTTGCCGTAGTACACGACTATGTGGGTACATACAACCAGGAGGATCTTAAGGAAAATGTCGCTCACGGCTATGTTATAAGCCCCAGTCTTATAGGCGAAAAGTATATCGCACCTATGACAAAGGAGCAGTTTGCAGACTCTATTTCGGCCGAACAGAAGAAACAGGCGCTGGTAGAGGCATACAAAAAGTATATTGCCGATAACGGTCTTGAGGAGAAGTTTACAAACGAGATACCTCTTCTCTACATCCAAATGAACGGCTACGGCGATTCAAACCTGAGCTTTGATTACAGCTCCAAGCTTAAGCTTGACGATTACAGAAAGCTTGTGGATTACTTTGTAAACAACGGCGTTTCGCAGGGAGTTATGCAAAGCGGTCTGAAAAAATTCTCAAACGATCTGTATCGTACATTAGATAACAAGAAGTTCAAAAACGATACATTAGCACCGTTCAAGGTAAAGTACAGCGCTACGGGTACCTGCTATATCTCGTATAACGGCAAAATATTCTCCCAATATTTTTGGTCGAAGCTTATGCGTGATTTTACGGATGCAATGTATAATGACAGCTTCGGTCATCTGACACAAGAGCAGGCAGGTCTTATTATGAACATAGCCTTAGGCAGAACCGGTGATATTCTGTATGACCCCGCACAAAGAGCGGTCTTTGCCATGGTAAATGCAGACGGTACCAAGGCTGTTAAGGTTATAGACGAGGATGCCGTCATAAATAACAAGGATGTACTTGAAGCTGCTTATCAGGAGTATTTGAAAAAATACAACGAGGATAAAAAGCAGCAGGCCTCAAGTATTAAAACGGCAGAAAATTATTGTATCAAAAACCTTACAACGGGTGATACCGTAAACCTTATAGCACAGCTTGAAAAGGGCTATACCTGCGTATGGCGCTACAGCGACAGCGCAAAGAGCATAGGTGAGAGCGATATGCCGCTTTACACTATCCATGTAGGCGATTCCTTCAGCTTTGATATAAAGGACAGCAGGGCGCAGGTGGATTACTACTTTGTACCCGTAAATGAAAAACTGCCCGATTCTATCGTGCGCGGCCGTGTAATACGCCCCACACAGACATTAAGGACAAAGGGCAGCGAAAGAGTGGATATCAACAACAAGTCCACCTATCAATCGGTACAGGGACTTGATATAACCATCGGTACACTCGATTCGTCGGCAAAGGGCGTTGTAAACGGCAAAACCTATTATCCGACCACCACTACCGATGCAAACGGTTATTTCTCCGTGCTTGTACCCCACGGCGTAAAGGGTCTTATGACCAACCTTATTATGGCAAACGGCGAAAAGAGCTATGTAAAGCACGCCGTTGTGCTTGGCGACGACAAGGAGATAATCTTTGCCCTGCCTTATCAGGATGACAATATCTGGGTAAGGAGCTTTGAGTTTAACTGCGAGGAAACAAAGACCGAGGGTATATATGTCGTTGACAAAAATATCACCCTTACCTCGGAGCTTGATATCGCAGAGGGCTATGCCGCATCGCAGGTGCTGCTGCGCAGCTATGACTGCAAGGGCGAGCTTGTAAAGGCTTGGCAGATGGATCCGCAGGGCGGCGGAAAGTACACAAGTACATTTAACGCCAAGGAGTATTTAAGAGACGGCGGCAGACTGACCATAGAGCCTTATGATGCCTACGGCAGGGGCGTTGGTCAGGTAGAGTCGGGCTGTATCTTTACCGAGCCCGCACAGCCTACGTCCGTCGGTATGCCCGCTATGGAGGAGCTTGGCGGTGCAAACCTCGATACGGTCGGCGAGTTCAGGCCCACACTTGATACGGGCGATTATGTAATGACCCCAGAAAAGGTGGAATATGACGAAAGCTCAGGCACCATCACAACAAGAAAGTATGATGAAAATGTACAGCCGTTTGAAATAGCTATTTTAAGCGGTAATACCATTAAAAATGAGATCAACGAGGTCACAAAGGACGGCAGCGATGTATTTATCAACGGTACCGCAATGCAGCGTGTTGCAAGACTTACGGCGGCCATAGACCCGATGTCCTCGGATATTATCCTTGACGGGGGCAAAAGCGGTGAAAACACCTGGTCAAAGCCCGATGGTATGGGCAAGGTAGGCGCAAAGGGCGGCAAGCTTGCGCACAGCGTAGGCCTTGACCTGGGCTTCTATATCCGTCTTTACAAAAAGCACAACGCAAAGGGCGAGGTAAAATATTACTACGACCAGATGTATATACTCGCAGGTCTTAACGTAAATGTAAAGAAGGACTTCCAGATATTTGTAGGCCCCGTACCGTGCTATATCTCCATATCGGGCGGTATAAGCCTTAAGGGTATTATAGGCATGGTACCGAACCCCGGCGTTGATACCGAGTTTGGTATGGATGGTATTAAAATGGATGCCGATGTTCTCCGCGAGGGCGGTATGAATGTTGCAGGTATTTTTGTTATCAAGCCAAACTTTGCTCTTGGCGCGGGCGTGGGCGTGCGCGGTGCATTCTCCGTCGGCGTAAGCGGCAGAGTGGTAGTAAACATTGTTTACCAGCCGTGGACGGACGGTGCGGGTACCGTACAGTTCTCGCTTAATGTGGATATAGATATAGGACCTATACCTATCACATTTGCGGTCGCAAAGGTAACACTTGGTATGTTCTATACCGAAAACTACGAGAAAAACAGCTGGCTTGATTTTGAAGAAGCCATAAACAAATTGGACTTTGACAACTATGTCAAGACCCTGTCGGCAGACGAGGACACAGAAGTTAGAGGCTCGATGGGCAAAATTGCAAGAGGCCACGGCAATACGCTTGAAACGCCCGTAAGGGTATACAGCGATGAGGACAGCGTATTAAAGGCCTTTGCCGAAAACAATGTACGCGGTACATTGAAGCATCCCAAGCCGCAGCTTCTTCACCTTGGCGGCGGCAAGCAGATACTTTTCTATCTGGGCGACGACCTTTCAAGGGCAGATTATGACTGCCAGGCACTTTACTATGTACTGTATGACGGCAGCAACTGGGGACAGCCGCAGCTTGTTGACGATGACGGTACTATGGATATGGATTTCTCCGCAGTACAGGCAGGCGACAGAGTAATGCTTGTTTACAGCGATATGAGCAAGCAGTTCGGCAATGCTTTGCCCAATATGCCCGATTACCTCGACAGCACTGATATGAGCCTTAAGGTATTTGATGAAAACGGCAATATGGGTGAAGAAAAGCAGCTTACAACTCAGGACGGCTTCGCAAACTCTATGCCAAGGATAGCTTACGACGAAAATACGGGCAGAACGCTTATAGCGTACCTTGCGACCGATTATAACGATTCGGCCACAAGCTTTGCATACGGCACAATGGCAGACCTTGACAATTTCCTTAACAATTCCTACGGAACGGTTTGCTACAAGATGCTTGACAGCAGTCTTAATACGGTAGGCTATTCACAAAACGAGACAAATTATCTTGCTTATGAGGAGCATTACGGCGAGGGTTCGCTTGACGGTCAGCGCTTTGTTCCTCTTGCGGACGATAAGCTCAATATAAACGAAATGGCCGCAAATACCTACGGCGACAAGGTATATATCACTTATACCGTTGACACCGACGGCAACAGCGAAACAAGCGAGGATATGGAGCTTTTCGCATCTGTTATAGATATAAACAACAATTCCTCCGTTGGTCCCGTAAGGCTTACAACAAATAATGTTCAGGACAGCAATCCGCAGACGGTGGAATATGACAACAAGGTATATATTTATTGGAACAGAGACGGAAATATAGTTTACGGCGACCTTGACAACACACTCGGCGGCAATATAGCGCAGACCAACAGCGGCTATACGGCAGGCGATATGTTCTTTACACAGGTTCAGGAGGGCGCAGATGCAGCCCAGACCTTCCGCGTAAGCTATGAGCCTAACGAAATACTGTATCTTACCTGGAACGCTGTGGAAAGCCATACCGAGGTGATTGACGACAAGGAAGTGCCTATAACAAAGCGCAGTATTTATATGCGCACCTTCGACCCGCATTATTCGTTTGTAAGCTATACAGATGAGGAAACGGGCGAAACAAAATATAATTATTCCGGTATGTGGGGTGCAGCAACACAGTTTGACGTACCGACAAGCAACGATATGATGTACAGCGAGCAGACATTCCTTGCACCAAACAAGGATACCGCAATGTGTGCATTCAGACGCTTTAACTGGATAGAAACGGAAAACGGTACAAAGGAGGCTGAAAACGCCGACCTTGTAATACACAGATACCACGTTGTAAGCTCACTTGAAGTGACTGATGCATACAGCGACCCGCAGTATCCTACTATCGATGATGATGCAGTCCTTCATATAAACGTTAAGAATGTCGGCGTTCTTCCTTCGGAAAGCGTTACCTTCAAAGCAACAATGACGGATGCCGACGGCAATGTTACCGATCTGGGAGAGGATGTTGTAAATACGCATCTTGCAGCCTCGGGCGAGGTTGAAGGCACCTTTACCTACAAGGTTCCCGAAAACGGCGACAGCTATAAATTCAATATTACCGCTTATGAGGATAATTACACCGAAAAGATGGTCAAATTTGAAAAGACCTTTGAAAAGGCACCCGTAATTGAAAATATTGCCCCCGTAATGACAGGAATCAACAACGACCGCGAAGATATTTCGGCATTGTTTGTAAACAAGGGCAACAAGGCAACGGGTGAAATGACATTTAAGGTAAGCGCAAGAAACAACGGCGAGAAATCGCAGCTTGTTGAGCTTGCAAGCCAAAGTGTTGCATCTCTTGAACCTAACGAAACAGCAGGCGTTGAAAGCACACTTGATATAAGTGATGTCTGGGGCAGCGGAAACCTTATAAGATTGTATATCACACTTGAAAATGCAGACGGAGCGCTGTATGACGAAATTGCCGATATCAATCGCTTAAGTGACGAGGACCTGGATGTTACGGATATTATTGTAAATGACGGTGACGAAAGCACTATCGAGGTAAAGGCGGGCGAGTGGTCATATCCTCACTTTGAGATCGCACCTGTCGGCGCATCGGCAAGCAATAAGCTTGTTTACTCGATAAGTGACAGCAGCATTGCCGATATCGACCCGTCAAACGGCCGAATCTACGGCAAGAAGGAAGGCACCGCAACAATCACCGTATCTGCGGTAAACAGCAGATACAGCCTGTTTGTTGACGAGGACGACAGCACCTACGACAGCAGCGGAAGCCTGGTTATCTTTGACGAAAACGGCACCGTAAACGACCCCGAAACGGCGGATGCGGACGGCACAGTGGTTATGACAAAGCAGATACAGGTCAAAGTCAGCGGTACAATAAGCGAAGAAACGACCGAGGTTACCGAAGCAACGACCGAGGCATCAAGAAGAAGCTCGGGCGGCGGCGGAGGCGGCGGTTCAAGCAGCAGCATGGCAAAGAAGGCTGCCAAGGAGAACACCACCGAGGAGACCACTGCAAATGCCGAGGACGGTACGGAGACAACGACCGAGGACACGGCAGACACCTACAACGGCTTTACAGATGTAAGGGGTATGTGGTGCGAGGATATAGTTAATACACTTCATTCTCTCGGCCTTGTAAACGGCAGGACAAAAGACCTGTTTGCACCCGATTCGGATCTGACAAGGGCAGAACTTGTACAGCTGCTTGCAAATTTAAGCGGCGCAGACCTTGAAACTTATGCCGATGCAGATGAAAGATTTACGGATGTCGGTAAAGCTGACTGGTACTATGCAGCTGTTATGTGGGCGGCAGACAACAATATCGTTTACGGTATAGGAAATGATATGTTTGCACCCGACACAAGCATAACAAGGCAGGATACGGCAGCGATAATCTACAGGTATCTTGGTATTGAGGCGGCAGCTGAAAGTGCAAACTTCACGGATGCAGGCGAAATAAGCGCCTACGCGGCGGATGCGGTCAATACGCTTTCGTCGGAGGGCATTATAAACGGCTATCCCGATAATACCTTCAGACCTAAGAACACCATTACAAGAGCCGAGGCAGCCTCGATACTCTACGGTGTAAATGAAAGATAATTAAAAATGCGGGCAGTTCAAAAGACTGCCCGTCAATATCCATTATATATATGGAGAAAGGAGAAAAAATGATGTCGGACAACAAAAAATTAAATGAAGAACAGCTTAAAAACGTAGCCGGAGGGACGGGTTACACCTATGATCCCGATGACGAATGGGTAGTAAACGCCAAACTCGAAAAGGAGCCTATCTGTGGATCGGGTTACGAAAAAGACGGTGAATGGATACCGAGCAATAATTAAGCCGCTGCATTACGTCAACAGCCTTTAAAATTGCTTTATGGCAGAATATAAAGGGCTTTTACAGAAACTTAAATTAATAAAAAAATTACCTCTTTCAAAACCTATCGCAGCTATAAAAAGCTGTTATTCAGTAGCTTTGAAAGAGGTATATTTTGTTTATTGACAGTATCGCTTAAATCAGTTTATAACTGTTTCGTCTGTGCGGTTCTCGGCCTTTCTTTTGGCCTCTTTTTCGATATTCATGTTTTCCTTTTCGCGGCGGCGCGTAAGCTCTGCGGCGATATCGTCCCAGGTTATGCCCAGCTCACACATCATGACCTCGGTGTGGAAAAGTACGTCGCATACCTCGCCGACCACCTCGTCGTTTTTCTTGTCCTTTGCCGCGATTATTACCTCGGTTGCTTCCTCGCCTATCTTTTTAAGTATCTTGTCGATACCCTTGCCGAAAAGATAGCTTGTATACGAGCCCTCTTGCGGCTCTGCCTTTCTTTTTTGTATGACCTCAAATTCCTGTGTAAGTGCGTCCTGTAAGTTCATGACTATTCTCCTTTTTTTATTCCTTTGGTTCAAATCCATCTATTTTTCTGTAAAAGCAGCTGCGGTTTCCCGTATGGCAGGCAGCACCCACCTGGTCTATAAGCAGCAATATGGTATCACAGTCACAGTCGTAGCGTATTTCCTTTACATACTGGAAATGCCCGCTGGTCTCGCCCTTTACCCAAAGGCTTTGGCGCGAGCGGCTGTAATATGTACCCTTGCCCGTTTTAAGCGTCAGGTCAAAGGCCTCTTGGTTCATATAAGCAAGCATAAGCACCTCTTTTGTCTTGTAGTCCTGCGCAATGGCGGGGATAAGCCCGTCTTTGTTAAATTTTAATTCCATAGTCTGCTCCTTATCATATATCAAATTCTTCTTCAAGGTACGCTATTGCCGTTTCCAATGTACTTTTAACGGCAATGGAATCCTCTGTTTCATAACGCTCTTTATATGCCTTATAAACACGCTTGTAATTGCTTTTATCCGCAAGCTCGTAAACCTGATTTACGGCAGAACAGCGCACATGGTAATCGTTCTCAAGATCAAGATATTTCCAATATTCGTCAACATAGCTTTTATTGCCCGTAAGCACATACAGACATACCAAATATGACGGTATAGCGGTCTCGTGCGTTTCTTTTGAAAGATACAGCTTAATTTTTTCTGCATCAACAAGCTTTTTATAACTGCGGTTTCTGCGGCATACACAGCCTATAGCCATAAGAAGATAAGACATTGCGATATAGCTCTTCTCTTTGTTAAGCCGTTTCAACAACGCTTTAAAGGTGTCTTCATTATCCGAGTTGCTCAAATAATCGTAAATATCACATCTGACAAGACAATATCTGTCATTTATTTTGTCGATAAAAAATTTTTCCGCATCGGCAAGATCCGTATTATCATATAAATATTCGATAATATCGCTGCGATACAGTTCATCAGCCTTGTTGTAAAGCGTATTTATCTCGGTCAGGTCTTTTTTTGCAATAAGTTTTTCAAGAATGTCGTTTATTTCGTCAAAAGACATATCGTTTATATTTTTTGTAAAATTTACAGACATTTGACAAGCCTCATTTCAATCTTACGGGAATACCTTTCTTATCAAGATACTTTTTTAAATCCGAAATATCCATTTCACGATAGTGGAAAAGACTTGCGGCTAACGCGGCCTCGGCGCCGCCGTCCGTAAGTGCCTCGGCAAAATGCTCCATTGTGCCCGCACCACCGCTTGCGATAACGGGTATCTGCACGCTGCTTGAAATAGCCTTTGTCAGCGGTATATCATAGCCCGCCTTGGTGCCGTCACAGTCCATACTTGTCAAAAGTATCTCGCCCGCACCCAGCTTTTCGGCCTTTATTGCCCATTCTATCGCATCTATGCCCGTATTTACGCGGCCGCCGTTTAAATAAACATCAAAGCCGCTGCCGTCTTTGCGCCTTTTTGCGTCAATAGCCACAACAACACATTGACTGCCGAAACGTTCCGCAGCCTCGGTTATAAGCTCGGGACGCTTTATCGCGGCGGAATTTACGGAAATTTTGTCCGCACCCGCCGAAAGTATGGCACGGAAATCGTCAATAGTCCTTATGCCGCCGCCTACCGTAAGCGGGATAAAAACCTCTTCCGCAGTCCTTGAAACCACATCAAGCATAATGTTTCTTGCATCCGACGATGCGGTTATATCCAGAAAAACTATCTCGTCCGCAAGCGATTTGTTGTAGTAAGATGCTATCTCAACGGGGTCGCCCGCGTCCCTTAAATTAACAAAATTTACTCCCTTTACCACCCTGCCGTTGTTTACATCAAGACAGGGGATTATCCTCTTTGTGTGCATTTTTTACTCCTTTTGTTACTGCTTTATAAATTCTTTTGATATTTCTCTCATTTTCATTATATCATAATCTATAATTTTTACCGTTTCGTATTCTCCTTTATCAGTCAAATGCTCTATTTCACCCGTTTGTTTGTTAAGAGTTATTGTAGTTTTAAACAGTTCGATACACTTTGGTGCTGCATCTAAATACTCAGCCCTTGCATAATATTTGACAGCTTTAATTCTATCGGGGCTTTCGTGCATAAAACAGCCCAAACCATCTTCATACTGTGGGAAACAGCACAAAAGCAAAGTACGAAAATTTTCCTGCGTGGACTCGGCAATTAATCTTTCGTTGTCAAAAAAATCCGAAGAAAAAATCATACAATAGGTGGGTTCATTTTGTACGTTATGATTGCTGTAATCTGCCGCATACAGCCAACCGATGTTTTCTTTTTCTTCAACAGATCTCATATTCGAATACAAATAAGAGTCGTTATGTGCGGTAAATCTTTCTTTTGCTATTGTTTCTGCCTCCTCGCGGCTGCTTGCCGAAAGCTGCTCATAGAAGTAATGTTCTTGAATAATTTCGTCGGTTCTGTACTTTGTATTATCTTTGTAAATGCTTATTACACAAAGTCTTCGCAGCTCATCATCCGAAATGTTCAACAGTTCATCTTCGGTATATTCGGGATATACCAATTTATCAATGTCTATCTCCGATTTTGTATCGTCTTCGGTCATTTCGTCATACTGTGCGGAAAATGCTTGTTCTCTTTCCGCAGAGCCTTTTTTATTATCGACAGAGCAACCGCACATTAAAAATGCGGTAAGCATACAACAAATAATGCTTTTTTTCATTATTATTTACATTTCCTTTTTCTTTTTTATATGTTTGCCAACTATATCCGACACATCCGAAATAGTGGCAAAGGCCGAGCCCTCGTCCTCTTTTATTATGCGCTTCATCTCGCTTAATTCAATTCTTGTTACAACACAGTACAGCATGGTCTTTTTGCCGCTTATAAGGCCCTCGCCGTTTAATAGCGTAACGGTGCGTCCGAGCTGCTTATATATCTCCTCGGCTATGCGCTCGCCGTTTTCGGTGATTATCATTACCGCCTTGCCCTGTTCAAGCCCCGTTTCCACCGTGTCTATCACCTTTGATGTGATAAAGTAGGTCAGGATGCTGTAAAGCGCCCTGTCGGGGCCGAAAATAAAACCCGCTATGGTGTAGATGATAAGGTTAAAGCCAAGTATTATCTGACCCGTTGAAAATTGGGTGCGCTTGCTTATCAAAAGCGAGAGCGTGTCCATACCGTCAACACAGCCGCCGCCGCGCATAACAAGCCCAACGCCCACACCGAGGAAAAGGCCGCCGTAGACCGTGGCAAGCAAAGGGTCGTCGGTTATCTCGTGCAGCTCCTCAAAATTGGCAAGTGCAAGGGAAAACACTATCATTGCATAGGTCGCCTTAAATGCAAATGTCTTGCCAAGCTGCTTAAGCCCGAGTATCAAAAACGGGATATTTATAACCACTATAAAAAGGCTTAACGGTATTTTTGTCAGGTTGTTCAAAATAATGGAAATACCCACAATGCCGCCGTCAAGTATCTGCTTTGCGACCAGAAATTCCTCAATGGCAAAGGCCGCTATGACCGCGCCGAGGGTTATCATAAAATACGAAATTATCAGCTGTATGCGGTTTGTTTTTTTCTGCGGCATACTATCGCCTGCCTTTCGCAAAAATTTAGAAAAATGTACCCGGCATTGCGCTTTTATTGCCTTATTTAGGCCTTTTATACGGCGATGCCGATAAAGCCCGTCATTTCGCACGCAGTGTAATTATAACACATAGCCGTCCTTTTGTCTATTTATTTTTATGAAACGGCTATTCAGGGCATAAATTAACGCGGGGACGGATGTGTGTTACCCTATATACTTATCCGAAAACCAATTTAAAAACATTCGGCCCCGACCTTTTAAGCGATAAGATACTCTTTGTTTCGGTGCCCAATTCGTTTTTTGATGCGCTTATGATATAGCTGTTATCGGCTTGTTTTGTTATTTTAAAAATTATCTCCTCGGCCTGTGCCGAATAGTCATTTGATGAAATATATATCTCATTCTCCCCCGACACCTGTTCAAGATACTCCGATATACTGTCAACATCAAGTTTTTGGGCAGATAAACAATCCTTCACATCCTCAATGCCGCCGCGAAGTGTGAGCGTCAAGTAGCTTGTGCCCTCCTTGGGTGCATCTAACCTGACTATCTTAATAAGAGCGTTTGGCTGCATATAAAATTCGTTTAATATAACGCTTTCCTCATAAACTGAAAAGTCCTTGTAGGGATACATACCTAAATCTGCTTCAAGAATAAAAACAAACCAATATATATAAGCAAATAATAATAAAATTACGGTAAAAATCACTTTTTTTGACATGTAATTTTTCAGTTCTCCATATTTTCCGATGCATTTCTTAAGGGCATCTGTTTTCCGTTTTTCTTATAATACGCATCCATAATATCCACGCGGGTATACGCAAAAACGCCCAAGCCATATTGCTCATAAGTATCAACACCGCCGCCCCATTGCATTTCTATGGGTTCTTCTTCTATAAGCTCATTTGGATCGTGCCTTACTCCGTCTTTGCCGTAATCGTCAAATACCGACTTTGGTAAAACCTTGACGGCATATATCCCCTCGTTTTGAGGGGCTTCATCATCCCTGATGTTATAGGCAAATTCAATAAAATAAACATCCTTATCTGTCGTTACCGTCAATTGAGGATAGGCCGTATAATGTATCTTTCCGTTTCCCGCCTCAACAGATGAATCTTTATTATTGGAATAAGATATCAAGCTTCCCTTGTAAATATTAAAGGCGTGTTCTATTTGTTTGTCCAATTCGTTTTCGTTTTCCAATACTTTTTTGTGAAAGACCGATTTAAGCAAGGCCTTGTCCCTGGTATCAAACGCTTTAACGATTATTTCAGCCTTTTCATCCATCTGCTTTTCAAAATTAAATGAATTGCTGCACCCCGTAAAAGTCAACAGCAAAAAAATTATAAATATTCTTCTCATCGCTGTATCTCATATACTCCTGTGTACGGTAATTTTATCAGCTTATGGGATAATGGTCGGTAAATCTCTGTTTGACGGGGAATTGAAATTTATTCAGAGATCACTGAAATTTTTTAATAACTTCCGACAGATCGAGTGCGCCGTTAAACAGCGCCTTACCGATAATAACGCCCGCAGCGTCTATGGACTGCACGTTTTCAAGGTCCTTCATGGTGCTTACGCCGCCGCTTGCTATTATATCCATACCTGTTTTTTCAATAAGCTCCTTGGTCGCCTCGATATTGGGTCCGCTCATCATACCGTCCTTTGAGATATCGGTATAAATAACGTCCTTTATGCCGTAGGCCTTCATTTTAAGGCAAAGCTCGACAGCGGATATCTCGCTTACTTCCTCCCAGCCCGAAATAGCTGCCATACCGTTTTTGGCATCTACCCCAAGGGCTATCTTTGTACCGTAGCGCTTTACCGCATCCTCTACCAGCCACGGACTTTTAACAGCTGCCGTACCGATAATAACGCGGGAAGCTCCCGCCTCGATACGCTCGTCTATGTCTTGCATAGTGCGCACGCCGCCGCCCGTTTCAATGGGTATATCAAAATTTCTTTTTATGTTTTTTATTATGTCTATAACAAAGCTTTTGCCGTACCTTGCGCCGTCAAGGTCAACAAGGTGTATGTAGGTCGCACCCTTGCTCACCCATTTTTCCGCCGCCGCAACGGGGTCATCGTTAAATACCTGTACATTGTCAAAGCTGCCTTGTGTAAGGCGCACAGCCTTGCCGTCAATTATATCGATAGCGGGATATATTTGCATATATGCCAACTCCTTTTTATTTATTTTTACACAACTTATAGTATAGCATATCACGGAAAAAAAATCAAACTATATTCTTTTTGACTTTTATTATTTGGTCAATTTTTCTTCAGCTTATTTTTAGTTGCCACATTACCGCTGCCAAGCTTTTTTGTAAGGGTATCCAAAAGCTCGTCATTTATATATGCACGGTATTTTTCGGTAAGGTAAAGCTTTTTTTTCAAAGCCTCGTCATAGATTATAACGGGGGAGAAGCCCCTGTGTGCGGCAATGTAGTCGCAAATGGTGTCGGGGGTCTCTGCGGTATCGGCGGTGATCTTTAGCCAAAGCTCCGTGTTTTGCGCCTTAAGCTGCTCGATGGAACACAGCTGCTCGGCAATGATGGAATTGCCGCGGTCCTCGGATATGCTTGCGTGGCCGCTTATATAAACCACTTGGTCGGGATGTATAACGGCCGATGAAAGTGCGTATATCTTTGGGAAAACAAGTATCTCTGCCGAGGACGAGGTATCTTCTATCGTAATAAAGGCCATTTGCTGGCCGTTTTTGGTTATTTTGGTCTTTATCTCGGTTATTATGCCTATTATTTTAAGCTGCTGACCGTCCTCTATTTTTTTTTGCGGGTCCGTGTTTTCGTTGTCTATGTCGATAAGGCGGTTGGTGGTGCAGATATCAATGATATCGGCGTATTCGTCAAGCGGATGACTGCTTAAATATATGCCAAGCACATCTTTTTCATGCGAGAGCAGGGCTTTTTTTGAATATTCGCTTATATTTGGCAGCTCGTCCTTGTAGGCGGAGCTTTTATTGTCATTAAAATCGGTAAAAAGCGAAAGCTGCCCCTCTATGCTGTTTTTCTTGGTTTGGCTAAGGCCCTTGTAAATGGCATCATACGATTTGAAATACTGCTGCCTTTTACCGCCCAATGAGTCAAAGGCGCCGCCGAGTATAAGGCTTTCTATCATACGCGAGTTTACGTTGGGACCCATCCTGTCCAAAAATTCGGTCATGGATATAAAGCTACCGTTAAGCTCGCGTTCCCTTACAAGAAAATCAATATTGTTTTTGCCCACATGCTTTATTGCCGAAAGCGCAAAGCGTATATTATTGCCCGAAACGCTGAAATTGCCGTAGCTTTCATTTATATCGGGCGGCAAAAGCCTTATTTTCATCCTGCGGCATTCCTCCATATATCCCGCTATTTTTTTTGGATTGTCCATAACGCTGGTAAGCAGGGCTGCCATAAATTCAACAGGGTAGTGGGTCTTTAGCCAGGCTGTCCTGAATGCGACCACCGCATAGGCTGCCGCATGGGATTTGTTAAAGGCGTACTTTGCAAAATCGGTCATTTCGTCAAATATCTCGTTTGCGGCATTTTCGGAAATGCCGTTTGCAAGACAGCCCTTTACCTGACCCTCGATACCGTAAATAAAGTTATGGCGTTCCTTTGCCATTACATCCTCTTTTTTCTTGCTCATCGCACGGCGCACAAGGTCGCTTCGGCCGAGAGAATAGCCCGCAAGCTCACGCACTATCTGCATAACCTGCTCCTGGTAAACTATACAGCCGTAGGTTGGCTTTAATATGCCTTCAAGGGCGGGATGTGTATATTCTATTTTGTTTTGATTGTTTTTGCCTGTTATATATTTGGGTATAAAATCCATAGGGCCGGGACGGTAAAGCGATATACCCGCGATGATATCCTCCATACAGGTGGGGGCAAGCTCTTTCATAAAGTTTTGCATACCCGCACTTTCAAGCTGGAATACGCCCGTTGTTTTGCCCTGACGTATCATTGCATAAACGGCGGGGTCGGAATAATCTATGTCCTCTATGGTAAGCGGTGTTTCGCGGCCGCGGTTTATTTCAATAAAGGCATCCTTTATTACCGTAAGTGTACGCAGGCCAAGAAAATCCATTTTTAATAGACCAAGCTCCTCGCAGGTGGTCATATTAAATTGGGTGGTTATAAGGCCGTCATTTGTGTTAAGCGGCACATACTCCATAACGGGCTTGTCGCAGATAACAACGCCCGCGGCGTGCGTGGAGGAGTGGCGGGGCAGCCCCTCAAGCTTCATTGACATATCTATAAGAAAACGCACGTTTTCGTCCTTTTCGTATATATCACGAAGGTCGGGGCTTGTTTCAAGCGCCTTTTTTATTGTAATTTTTAATTCCTCGGGCACCATTTTTGCTATTTTATCCACATCGGCGTAGGGCATATCAAGCACACGTCCGACATCGCGTATGGCGTTTCTTGCGGCCATGGTACCAAAGGTTATTATCTGCGCAACGTGGTCGGCGCCGTATTTTTTGTTTACATATTCAATTACTTCCTGCCTGCGTTCGTAGCAAAAGTCAATATCTATATCGGGCATGCTTACGCGCTCGGGGTTAAGGAAACGCTCGAAGATCAGGTCATACTGTATTGGCTCTATATCTGTTATGCCAAGGGTATATGCCGTTATACTGCCCGCCGCCGAGCCTCGCCCGGGGCCTACGCTTATGCCGTTTTCCTTTGCATAGCGTATAAAATCCCAGACTATAAGAAAATAATCCACAAAGCCCATTTGTTTTATTACGCCTATTTCATATTCAAGGCGCTTGTCAAGTGCGGGGTCATGCTGTGTGCCATAGCGGCGTTCAAGACCGCTGCGGCAAAGCTCCGTAAGATATTCAAGCGCGGTTTTGCCGTTTGGCACGTCAAAAACAGGCAGCTTGTATTTATTAAACTCAAAGGTAACATTGCATTGCTCGGCAATTTTCTGCGTGTTTTCCAATGCCTCGGGCGCATAGGAAAAAAGCCTTGACATTTCATCGGGACTTTTGACATAATACTGGCCGCCCTCGTAGCGCATACGGTCGGTATCATTTACCGTTTTGCCTGTTTGTATGCAAAGCAAAAGGTCGTGTGCCTGTGCATCGTCCGCATTGATGTAATGTGTGTCGTTTGTGCAGACAAGGGGGAGGCCTGTTTCCTTGCTTATACGGATAAGCGCCTGATTTACTGTCTTTTGCTCGGGTATGCCGTGGTCCTGAAGTTCAAGATAAAAATTCCCTTCGCCCATTATTTCGCTGTACATAAGGGCGGTCTCCTTTGCGCTTTCATAGCCCTTGTCAAGCACGGCGCGCGATACGGGTCCTGCAAGGCAGGCACTTAACGCAATAAGCCCCTTGTTATATTTTTTTAAAAGGTCAAGGTCGATACGCGGCTTTCTGTAATAGCCCTCCGTAAAGCCGTATGACACCATTTTTATCAGGTTTTTATAGCCCTCGTTATTTTTGCACAGCAGCACAAGATGGTTATAGCCGTCACCTTTTTCCTTGCTGAATCGTGAGCCTGTAGCGATATATGTTTCACAGCCTATTATTGGCTTTATGCCTTGGCTGAGTGCTTCCTTGTAAAAAAGGATAACGCCATACATTACGCCATGGTCTGTAATTGCGATAGAGTCCATACCAAGCTCCTTTGTGCGTGCAATAAGGTCCTTTATTTTGGCGGCACCGTCAAGCAAGCTGTATTCTGTATGAACGTGTAAATGCGTAAATGCCATGTTTTTACCCCTTTCTGTAAAGAAATTTTAAAATCATATTTATTATAACATATTTTGGGTAAAAAGACAAATGAAAATATATTTCTTTACAATTCACACGTTTTGTGTTAAAATTAGCAAAGAATAATAAAGGATAATAAGGGATCGAAAATATATTGCCGTTTTTAAACGGGGCTGTATTTTCATACAGGGTGTGCATATGACCGAGTTTAAAGAAAACCTGAAAAAATTACGCCTTAAAGCCGGGCTTACCCAGGGTGAGCTGGCGCAAAGGCTTGGTACATCGCAAAGCAGCATAGGTATGTACGAATCGGGGCAGCGTCAGCCCAATTTTGAAATGCTTGACAAATTGACAAGGTTTTTTGATACCGATATGAATTATCTTTTACAAGGAGAAGAAACGGATGGTTTTAGTCAATTTGAAAATGTGATACCGGTAAAACGCAAAAAGCTTCATGTTTTAGGCAGTATAGCCTGCGGAGAGCCTATATTTGCACAGGAGACCTACGATGTTATGGATACGGGCGAGGAGGGATTTGACTTTTGCCTGCGGTGCAGGGGCGACAGCATGATAAATGCCAATATAAAAGACGGAGATATGGTTTTTATACACCGTCAGGATATGGTGGAAAACGGCGAGATCGCCGCGGTCATTATCGGCAATGATGTAACGCTTAAGAGGGTAGCCTATTATCCGGAAAAAAATATGCTTATTTTAAAGCCCGAAAATCCGACATATAACGACCTTGTCTATGTGGGCAGCGAGCTGGATAATATAAGGATACTCGGCAAGGCTGTGGCCGTGCAGACAAAACTGTAATAAAGGGGAAAAACTATGAATATAAAAAAATATCTGATAATACCTGTATTGATATTTTCGCTTACGCTTACGGCGTGCTTTAACAAAAATCTTTCAAAAGAAAACGCAAGCGATCTTGTTACCGAATTTCTTGAGGATTTTCGCGTATGCAAATATGATGCCATGTATGAGCTGACACATGACAAATATCAATATTTTAAGGGGATATATTCCGCCGAGGTGCCTACAAACAGCTATATGTTTGGGGCTTTCAGCCGAAGCCTTGGCTACGAGATAAAAGACGTTAAGCTTGAAAAGGGCGAGGCGGTCGTGACCGTACATACTTCCAATATAGATGCCGAAAAGGTGCTTAACAAAATTGCCGCGACCTATATAAAGGCCTGTGAGGAGGACACCGAAAACAATCTTGACAAGGACGAGCTGCTTTTGCAGACCACTAAATTTTGCTTTGATTCCACAGACAACGAGCGCGTCGAGCATGATACCGTTTTTAACCTTATAGAACAGGACGGAAAATGGGCTATAGAAAGCAATATAATGATATATGACGATATAACCGGCGGATATATGACCTATTATTATAAAAACGTGGTAATGAAGGATCTGACGGAGGATATGAAAGGAAAATAATATGTTTGAAAATATAGACAAGGCTTACGAATATATAAGAACAATAACGGATTTTAAGCCCGAAATAGCCGTAACTCTCGGCAGCGGCCTTGGAGATGTGGCGGATTCTATCGAGGAGATAGCCGTGATAAATTACCGCGATATACCGGGATTTCCCGTTTCTACCGTGGCAGGACACAGGGGACGCTTTTACTTTTGCAAAATAGGCGAAAAAAATGTTGCTTTTATGCAGGGGCGCGTGCATTATTACGAGGGCTACCCCATAAAGGAATGTGTAATGCCACTGCGTGTGCTGCACAAAATGGGCTGTAAGACCATAATGCTGACAAATGCCGCAGGCGGTGTGAATTTCAGCTTTAATGCAGGCGATATTATGCTTATACGCGACCATATATCAAGCCTTGTACCCTCGCCGCTTATAGGTGAAAACTACCCCGAGGGCACACGCTTTCCCGATATGAGCAATGTTTACGATACCGAGCTTACCGATATTATAAGAAATACCGCCGCACAGATAGGCCTGCCCTTAAAAGAGGGCGTATACATCCAGTTGTCGGGACCCAATTACGAGACCCCCGCAGAGGTGCGTATGTGCCGCCTTTTGGGCGCGGATGCTGTTGGTATGAGCACCGCCTGTGAAGCTATGGCGGCTGTCCAGTGCGGTATGCGTGTCTGCGGCATATCCTGTATAACAAACCTTGCCGCGGGTATGAGCACAAAGCCGCTCTCTCACGATGAGGTAAAGGAAATGGCAGATATAAGAGGCCCGCAGCTGCGAAAACTGATAGTGGAAAGCATAAAGAAGTTTTAAGGAGAAATATATATGCCAATAAAGCTGCCCGATGATTTTGCCAAGAAACGCCTTTACAACCATAATTTATCCGATATACGGGATGATATAATTTTGTGGGAGGTATTAAGGGTAAAGCCCAAACAGGATATAAAAATAAGATTTTTAGAGAAAAACTCAAAATACGATCAGGGTATACGCCTTGCCATAGATGTCGGAAAAGGCGAGCTTGTAATAAACGGAAAAAGCGGACGCGATTTTTATTTGTGGGAAAACAACGCTCCGGCCGAAATAAATGTAAAGTGCGTCTCCGAGGAGGGCTATTTAAGTATATATCCGGTTTATGAATGGCCGCCGTTTGGTGTACAGTCTCAGACGGGTTATTCGGGTATGCTGCTTGAACAAAACGGAAATATTTATACCTATTATTGTAATGATGCGGTCAAAGACAGCGATTTTAATGCGCTTGTCTTTGAAATAAAATTGCTGTAAAATAAAAACAAGGGGCTGTCGCATTAAGATTTTTTACAAAAATCAGCGAATAAGCCCCTTTTAACATTTTTATTAACATTATTAGCGTCGCAGACATTGTTTGAGCAGCTAAAGCAGATACACCAAATAGATACATTAATAAAAGCAGCCAAATATCGACATTTAATACCATAATAAAAAGCATTTGCAGGGATGATCGTGAACTCATCTTTTGCAAATGCTTTTATTTTGCGCCTGATTTGCGTTAAGATATGTCGCAGTCGGATACAGCGATATTCTGCTGATCGGACTATTTTTATAGCAGAGAATTTTTTGGGGAAATATTTTCGTGATTCCTGTCGTTTTGAAAATGGGCGGCAAAGCATTCTTGCAATAACAGTATATATTGCATAACGGTATTATTCTGAGAAAAACAATCTTTTATCCGCCCATTTCACGTTTCGCTGTTACAATTCACATTACCATTAAAAGAACGAGGGCTACCGCTTTTTTTTAAGTGTAAATTGTGCCATCGAAACGGCAAGCTCCCCAAAGTGAACGCCAAATGCGTTCACTTCGAGCTTGTGAGGGGTAAATCCCCTTCAATCCCCTATTGGATGGCGGCTCACGCCGCCTAAATATGCCTTTATTCCTTGCCTTATAATTGCCAGAACTTAGAAAAGGAAATGTACTTATATATATCAAATCCGTATAAAAAAGAAAATTTCATACGGATTTGCACAGTACAACGGCAAATATAATAACATATGTAATAAAGCGTTTAACCAATTCGTTATAAAGAATTACTGTCTGCGTTTTGCGTAATTGCAAAAAACGATGTTAAAAACGATGTTCTGCTTTAAAACGCAAAAAAAATCACAAGACAATCTGCATAACATAACAGGTGCGTTGTTAAGCCATAACGGCTTGGCAATGCACCTGTCTTTTTTATTGGTTTATCAAATTTATAACATCATCAACGGACTTGCCGCTTGCGGCGAGAGCATCCATAATACGCTGGCTGTCAGTCAGTAATTTTTCTTCTTTTAATTGTTTTAACTCTGCTTTTGCAGCTTTAAGCTGTGAAGAGAGGTTTTCAATTTCATTTTCTTTGTTTGAGATCAGTTCTTCGATACTTAAATTTTTAGGTCTTCTTGCCATTGTTATTTTGTCCTTTCTGTATATGTATATATTTATTATAAAATCCTTAAGGTATCGTGTCAATAATAAAATTTCGATAAAATATTCTTGTATTCTACATTTTAAAAATTTGGGAGGTAATATTATATGGAATATGGTTATGCAAGAGTATCGACCCATTTGCAAAACGAGGACAGGCAACTTATAGCCTTAAAGGAATGGGGAGTACCGTCAAAAAGGATAATGGTAGATAAGCAGTCGGGGAAAGACTTTAATCGAACAAATTATCAAAAACTGCTTAAAAAGCTGAAAAGCGGCGATGTGCTTGTTGTAAAAAGTATAGACCGTCTGGGCAGGAACTATGATGAGATTTTGAAGCAATGGCGATATATTACAAAGGATATTGGAGCCGATATTGTCGTACTGGATATGGAGCTGCTTGATACTCGTCAACACAAAGATTTGCTCGGTACTTTCGTAGCGGATATGGTATTGCAGATTTTAGGATTTGTGGCTGAAAGCGAAAGGGAAAATATCCGCCAAAGGCAAGCCGAGGGCATTGCGGCAGCTAAAGCACGAGGCGTAAAATTTGGCAGACCGAAACAATTTATATCCAATAACTATATAGAAATACACAAGTTATACCGTCAGAAGAAAATATCAAAAAAAGAGGCAAAACAGCGCATCGGCTGCGGTGAAAGCACCTTTTTAAGCCTTATGCGTGAACTCGATAAAAAGCATTGTTATATTTCAACAAATCTCGTTGATATATCATACTTTTTCAATTATGTCTACTCTTAACAAATCTCACAATTATTATACCCTTATTTTTAGTGAAATGTCAATATAAAATACAGGATTTTTACGGGAAAACCCGCACTCCGAAAAACTATAGAAATTTAACGAGAAAGGCGGTGTACCGTCAGGTTTGGAAATAAGCAATAAAGAATATTCCTGCTGCTTTTCGGGGCATAGAGAATTACCGTCAGGACAGCTTGAAAAAATAAAGGAACGACTAAAATATGAAGTTGTAAGGCTTATAAATGAAGGTGTGCATACCTTTTACAATGGCTATGCAAGCGGGTTTGATGCGGAAGCAGCCTTGACGGTAAATGAACTGAAAAAGGAATATCCACACATTAAACTTGTACTGGTACTTCCGTACCGTCAAGATGTAAAAATCTCGTATGATGAGTGTGTCTGCATTGCGGAAAAGTACAGAAAAGGCTGTTTTCATATAAGAAATCGCTTTCTTGTAGATAACAGCAGTTATTGTATCTGCTATTTTACGGAAAATACAGGTGGGACGGCATATACCGTTGATTACGCGAAAAAGCAAAGATTGCGTGTATACAACATTTCTGAATATACAAAAAGGTGATAAAAACAGGGTATAGCATCGAATTTTGCTATACCCTTAATAAGCATTATTTTACATAAAGTTTTACCCTTTGCGGTTTGTTTCTGAATCGCGGAGTTTAAGCCATTTTCAAAACATCTTTGACGGTAACAAAGACGGTAATAAATCACAAAAGAGATAACCTATTCATGCAGTTTCTTTTCTGTTCCATAGTAGAATGCAGATACATTTTCAATGTGATATTGGGGCTCGAATGTCCCAATATTTCGCTTAAAGTTTTTATGTCAAAGTGGTTTTGCATACAATTTGTGGCAAAAACATGACGGAGTGAGTGATATTTTACAGGAGATACGCCTGCATCAGAAAGAATACGCTTGAATTTATTTGTAAAAGAACGGGGCTCGATCAATTTTTCTGTACTTGACAGAATATAGCAGTTATCAGCTTGTTTTAGGCTTTTGAGCCTATCGCACACAAATTGGGGCATCGGTATCATACGCACCGATGTGGCTGTTTTTGGTCTACTGATTTTAACTTCCGTTTTGCCTGTTTTGCTGTTGGGAAGCCGCTGAACGCTTTTGTTTACGCTGATAATGCCACTTTCAAGGTCAATATCCGACCATTTCAGCGCACACATTTCGCCTATACGAAGCCCTGTGAACATATTCAAAAACACACCGAGCGAAACACTATCAGCTTGTTGCAAAAGGTGTTGCTGTAACTTTTTCTGTTCTGTGGTATCAAGCATTTTAGGTTCTTTTACCGTCAGTTTGATGTTTTTGAAATCAGCGATTTTATTGGTTATTCCGTATCTTTTGTGTGCCCATGCGGATATTGATTTGATAATAATTACCATATCCGATATGTATTTGTCCGATAAGCCTTCTGCACGTTTTGTCGCTATAAATCCCGCGAGCATTTGTTCTGTCAGCTTTGACACCAATATTTCCGAAAAATACGGCAAAATATGCTTTTTCAGCTTGGTTGAATACGAAAATAATGTGCCCTCTTTGACGGTAAAACTTTTGTCGATATACCAATTTTCTGCAATCGTATTGAAAAGATGATCGGCATTATTTGAGGAACCCATTTCAAGCCTCAGTTTATCCTGTTTTTCTGCGGCTTCTTTGTAGGTTTTGCCATATACGGATTTGTACTTTTTCCCGCTGTTGAAATATACCCTCGCTTCCCAACGGTTATCCTTTCTCTTGTAGATGTTTCTGCCTCTTCTTGGCATAAAAACCATTCCTTTCCAAAATAAATTTTGACGGTAGTAAATGACGGTAATAACAAAAGGCAATGAAACTGCCGTAAATACCGTCCTTTGCAAGAAAATTTTAAAGTTATTTGTTGAATTTGTACAGTTTAGCGAAAAATAACAGGAAAAATTTTTAAGCACAGAAAATCAAATAAATACTTGTAAAACTTCAAAAAATGGTATATACTAATAGGGAATTTATGCGACAGAGTATAACTCGGCACATATGAAAAATTGTAAAGGGTAAAACTTTGAGAAAGATTTTGAAGCGGATAAGATGATTTCTAAATATGATGTAATTAATAGTTTGGTATTGACTTATTCATTTGGAAAAGTCGTAAAATTCAATGAATTTGTGAATTGGGATGAAGTTTACAAAGAAATGGTAAGTCAATCTATATCGGGGTTGGCAGCAAGCTATTTTGAAAAAACGGTTTTTCCGCCGCTGCCGGTTGGCGAGATCTGGAAAAACAGCATTTTAAAGCAAATTGTAACTTATTACAGAATGCTTGAAGAGCAAAAAAAACTCGTGAGTCTGTTGAATACGCATAGTATTTCTTTTGTGATAATCAAAGGAACAGCAGCGAGTGTTAACTATCCCAGACCGGAATTAAGGGCATATGGGGATATAGATTTCTATGTAAAAAAAGAGCAGTTTAGTCAAGCTTTTGATTTATTAAAGGATAACGGCTATTCGCTTGCAGAGCCGTACGATGAGACATTTCATCAGGCTGAATTTCATAAGAATGGTGTTGTCTTTGAATTACACAACAGGATAAGTGGTGTTGATGGTAATGACGAAGATTTACGCATTTTTTTTGATAAAGGATTGGAATATCGAATAGATGCTACTGTTGACGATTGTACTTTCCCAATGTTTTCGCCCGAATACAATGGCATGGTATTGTTGCTTCACATTAAGCATCACATGTTAGGTGGTCTTGGCTTTAGGCAAATAATAGACTGGATGCTGTTCGTAGATAAATACATTGATGACGAAAACTGGAACAAAACGTACAAATCCTTGTTTGAACAAAGAAATCTTTTGAAACTATCATGTATCGTCACAAAGGTCTGTCAAAAAAATTTCGGATTAAATCCGGAACTTAAGTGGTGTACAGTTGCTTCTGACAAGGTGTGTGATGAGTTTTACGAACATATTTCGCACATGGGTAACTTCGGTAATAAAGCATCGGAGTATTTTGATTCAGGCAAAGGTGAGAATAATAACATAATTCTTGTTTCCGGAACAAGAGATGTATTTGTCCTTTTGCAACGAAATGGACTTTTGAATTGGAAACTCTGCACAAAATATAGGTTTTTGAGACCGTTTGCATGGCTGTATCAGCTTTTGCAATATGTAAAAATGATGGGATTTAAAGCTTGTATGCAACGCTTAAAACGAGCTCTCAAAGAAAATAACAAAAAATAACACGGAAGGTCGAACACAATGCAGCATGTATTTATTGTCGGAGCAAAAGGTTTGGGTAATTATGGCGGTTACGAGACTTTTGTGGACAAGCTGACAGAGTATCATCAAAATAATAAAAACATAAAATACCATATTGCATGTAAAGGCAATGGTGATGGTTTTATGGATGAAAACAAGCTTGAAGGTGTCACTAAGATCAGTGATACAGAGTTTGAATATCATAACGCTCACTGTTTTAAAGTGAAAGTGCCAAACATAGGCTCTGCACAGGCAATTTATTACGATATTGCTGCATTGAAGTATTGTATTAAATATTGTGAGAAAAATAAGATAGAACATCCTATTTTTTATGTGCTTGCCTGCCGTATCGGTCCGTTCATTGGCACTCTAAAAAATAAAATAGTAAAGCTGGGCGGCAAGCTTTTTGTTAACCCTGATGGACATGAATGGATGCGCGCAAAATGGTCTGCTCCAGTCAGAAAGTATTGGAAGATAAGCGAAGAAGGAATGGTAAAACATTCCGATTTGCTTGTTTGTGACAGTATAAACATAGAAAAGTACATAAAAGAAGAATATAAAAAGTATTCACCAAAGACAACATATATTGCTTATGGTGCAGATGTTGAAAAAAGCAAACTTGCCGATGATGATGAAATCTTGCTTAAATGGTACTCCGAAAAGGGCTTAAAACCCAAAGAATACTATCTTGTGGTAGGAAGGTTTGTTCCGGAAAACAACTACGAGATAATGATAAGGGAGTTTATGAAAAGCAATAGTAAGAAGGACTTTGCTATTATAACGACAGCAAACGATAAACTTATGGATGATCTCGAAGCAAAGCTTGGTTTTAAGAGTGATCCAAGAATTAAATTTGTAGGAACAGTTTATGATAAAGAGCTTCTTAAGAAGATAAGAGAAAATGCTTATGGTTATTTACATGGACACGAAGTTGGAGGAACAAATCCGAGTTTGTTAGAGGCATTGGGAAGTACTGATTTAAATTTGTTGCTTGATGTTGGGTTTAATCATGAGGTTGGCGAGAATGCAGCGTTATACTGGAATAAATCGGATGGAAACCTTGCAGATCTTATTGATAAAACAGACAACATTGCTTTATCTGAAGCCGTAGAAAACGGGCTAAAAGCAAAAGAAAGAATAGAAAAGGCATATTCTTGGCAATTCATAGCTGATGAATATGCTGTATTATGTGGTGTGTAAAATGGGTACTAAAGAAAGATATAATAATCTTGATGGTCTTAGAGCGCTTAGTTGCTTGGGGATTATTGCAATGCATATAAAAGCAAACACGGCTTATAAAATAACCGGCTTTTTATATGAAACGGTTGTGGCATCATGGACAAATTTTGTATATCTTTTTTTGATGATAAGCGGATTTGGGATGTTTTGTGGTTACTACGAAAAAATTAAAAATTGCAAAATAGATCTGGATACATTTTATTTAAAAAGATATAAAAAGATATTGCCCTTTTTTTCACTTTTAATTTTGATTGATGTTATTGTTTATCATTCATTCGATCATGTTATAGAGGGTATTACGGAGTTGACTCTTGTTTACGGCTTGTTACCAAATAATCAACCTGATGTTATAGGTGTTTGCTGGACACTTGGGGTTATTTTTTTATTTTATATGCTTTTTCCGTTTTTTTGTTTTCTATGCAGTACAAAACGTAGGGCATGGTTTTCGTTTATGATTTCATTGGTGCTTAATTTGTTTTGTAGTATATACTTTTTTTCGGAAAAATTTGTTATAGAAGATTTTGCTTTCAGACATAACTTTTTGTTTTGCACACCTTTGTTTTTAATCGGCGGATTAATATATCTTTATAGAAATACAATTAAACTGATTGTTAATAGATTTAGGTATGCATTTCCGATACTGTGCATCCTTCTATACATCCTTTTTTTGCTTACACCATCAAAATTTTTTAATATTGAATTTATAGCATTTAAAAATTTGGTATTGTTTATACCGTGGTTGTGTTATGCGATAAGTGTTGAAAGTCATATTTTATGTAACCGAGTAATGAAGTATTTAAGTGGAATTAGTTTAGAAATGTATTTAGCGCAAATGGTGATATTTCGTGCAGTAGAAAAGTTTAAATTACTGTATTTATTTGGATATGGGTGGATTTCTTTTATTATAGCTTTTTTATTTATAACAGTTGGATTAGTTTTTTTTATTGAGATATACAAAAAATTTGCTGGAATAATATTCGAAAAATTCAAGTAGTAAAGTAGGAGGCAAATCTGTGAGTAATGATATAGAGCTAAGTTTAAAAGAGATACAAATGTCATCTTTAGAAATACTGAAAAAGATAGCAGAAATATGTGATTCAGAAGGGTTTACATATTATTTAGCATATGGCACGTTAATTGGTGCCGTACGCCATAAAGGTTTTATTCCTTGGGATGATGATTTAGATATCATGATGCCCAGAAAAGATTATGATAAGTTTATAAGATATTTCCGAAACAATGCGGATAAATTATATCCTTTTAAATTGTTTGATTATGATATCAATAAAGACTATCCTTATGGTTTATCACGCATAAGTGACGTTAGATTTAGAATGGTTCCGGAGAATGAAAAAGAATGTGGGATGGGAACTTTTGTTGATATTTATGTGTTAGACGGATTGGGGAATGACTATAAGACTGCTTATAGTTATCAAAAAAAGACAGCCGCTTTGGCATCGTTAGTGTTTTTATCAACAAGGAAAAGTTTTGCTAGGGATAATACAAAAGGTAATTTGAAAATGCTTTTCAAATTTTTTGTGTTTATTTATGCAAAGATTATGGGAAAAGATTACTTTTTGAAAAAACTGAAAAAATATGAAAACAAGTTTGATTTTGATAATAGTGAATATATTGCTAATAATCAATGGGCTAGTGTTGCCAAAATCGTAATATACAAGAGGAAGATATTTGAATCAGTTTCGGAAATGTCCTTCGAAAACTTAAAATTTAAAGTTCCCACAAATTACCATGAAGTATTAAATGCTTCATATGGAGATTATATGAAACTACCACCGGAAAAGGATAGAAAGGCTCAACATTTTTACAAGATTTATAAGCGATAGTAAAGGTTAAGAAAGGTATTTGATATATGAAAACCATCGGAATAGTAAGTTATAATATTTATGGCAATTTTACAAATTATGGTTCAGCATTACAATCATGGGCTTTACATCAAACTATAAAAAAAATTGGAAATTACCATCCTATTTTGATAGATTACTGTCCGGATGTTTTAGCAGATAAAGATCCTTTAAATCCATTTGATAATATGTGGGATAAGGATGAAGAATCACGCAAGATGTGCGAACTGACAATGCCTGCGATTCGTGAAAATTATTATAAATTCAACGATTTTTATAATACAAAATTCACTAAGACAAAGAAAAAATATACATCGAATAATTTTGACGATATCGTTTGGGATGAAAAAATAGATGGCTTTGTTTGCGGCAGCGATACGATTTTTTGTATGGATGAATTCGGGTTTGATGACGGATATTACGCAAATTACAACTGTATGAAAGACCGTTCGGTTGCGTATGCCGCAAGTTTCGGAGATCCTACTTTGACAGAAGAAAACTGTAAAATATTAAACGAGCGATTGCAGAATTTCAAGGCCTTTGGTTTAAGAGAGGAACAAATGGTGCCCTATGTTAAAGAGCATACAAATGTTCCCGTGCAGAGAGTTATTGATCCGACTTTATTGCTAACGGCAGATGAATATAGTACAATTACTGCCGAAAAGCAGGAGCAGGATAAATACTTGCTTTTGTATTCAAGGCGTTACTCACCGCAAATGGAAGCATACGCAGAAAAGATTGCTGACAAGAACGGTTGGCAAATAATTGAGATTAGCCTCCGTGCTACTAATGCAGAACGCGGACATCAGATGTTCTATGAAGCCGGCGTGGAGGAATTCCTTTCGTTGGTAAAGCATTCAGAATATGTGGTGACAAATTCGTTTCACGGTATGATATTCAGCGTACAGTATTGCAGACCGTTTGTTATATTCTCGCGCGAGCAATGTGATACTAAAATTGGAGAACTTCTTGGTCTGTTTGACTTGTCTGATCGGATGTTAGTCAACGGAACAGAATCATTCCGTAATGAGATAGATTATGAAACTGTTCACAGAAATATCGCTACAGCAAGGGAAAAATCACTTCAGTTTCTTAAGATGGAACTTGCACTTTTACAAAAGGAGAAACAATAATGCCTAAATATGTGACAAACAGTATACTGATATCTTTAATGGCAGAATACGGAATCAAACACATTGTGCTTTCTTCCGGTGCACGTAATATCCCTTTTGTAAGTGCGATTGAAACGGATGAAAGGTTTCAGTGTTATTCAGTAATTGATGAAAGAAGTGCAGCTTTCTTTGCGCTTGGAATCAGCCAGCAACTGAATGTGCCTGTAGCAATTGCCTGCACAAGCGGAACTGCTGCTTCCAATTATCTGACCGGAGTAACGGAAGCGTTTTATTCGCATTCACCGATTGCGGTTCTTACATTTGACCGAAGTCCGTATCTTCTGAATCAGATAGAGACACAGAAAATTGACCAACCCGCTATTTTCGGTAGTGTTGTAAAAAAATCTGTTACCCTTCCATTAATTAAGGATGAAGATGATGTGTGGTATTGTCAACGTCTAATCAATGAGGCTTTGATTGCAATGCGCCAGCATCAGGATGGACCGGTTCATATCAATATTCCGTTAGTTGGAGCTATGAACAAACTGGTTGAAGAAAGTGTTCATAAGGATATTGTTGACGGTGTAAATGTGATTGATTACATTGATCAAAACAATGCTGAAAAATTCAGAGAATACGCAGAAAAGCTCAATGGCAGAAAGACAATTATTGTCATGGGACAGTCAATACCTCTGCCTCAAAATACACAGTTTGCAATCAAAGAGTTCTGTTCGACTTATCATATTCCGATACTTGCGGACAATCTATCCAATTTCAGATGTGATGAAATGATTTTTGCAGAGGGTGTCGGCAAAGCACTGAATTCCAAAACCGTTGCAAAATATGTACCTGACATTATAATTTCATTTGGTGCAAATTTTCAAGAAAGATTGAAGGACTTGTTCAGAGCTCATAAAGAGAAAATCGAGCATTGGTCTATTGAGGCTGAAGGAATTGTGCGCGATGTGTTTAAGTGCCAAAGCGCATTATTTGAATGTACGCCGTTGCATTTTTTCAGTTCACTGACAGAGGCTGCCGATGGTGATTATTCTGATGCTTACCTTAATCAGTGGAAACAGCTTGAGGCTTATCTTGTAATGCCGGAAATGCCGTTTACAAATTTCTATGTTACACAGGAATTTAGCAAGGTTATTCCGAATAATTCAATTCTGCACACAGCTATTCTGAATTCGACACGGTTGATGCAGTTCTTTAAGTTGAATCCGTCAATAACCTGTTTCAGTAATGTTAATTCGTTTGGTATCGATGGATGTTTACCTACATTTATGGGACAGGCTGCGGTCACAGATCAGCTTGCATTTCTGCTTATTGGTGACCTTAGTTTCTTCTATGGCATGAATGCAGCAGCGATTAAACACCGAAGAAATAATGTCCGTATCTTAGTGCTGAATAACGGCGGTGGAGCGGAATTCCATATTATGCCAGACAGCAATGCAATTCCTACTATAGACCAGCATATCGGATGTTCACATGACAGGTCAGTCAAGGGGTGGGTCGAATCAATGGGATATGAATATATGAGTGCTTTCAATAAAGAAGAACTGTCAAATGTGCTTCCGATATTTGTATCGACTGACCACAGCAGACCTGTTGTACTTGAAACATTTACTGAAATGAAAGAAGACGGAGAATTCACCTTATCGGTTTACAGAGAACTTGAAAAGTGTATCAGACCGTTAGTTGAGGAGTGATTGGTAAAAATGAATGACACACATATTATTATTCCTGTTTGGAATCAGAAAGTGCTTTCCAATCGCAATGCGTTGATTACAGGTGGTACAAGCGGCATTGGATTTGAAATGGCAAATACTTTTTTATGTGCCGACATCCGGAATATTGTTATTACAAGCAGAAGCACAAAAAAACTTGATAATGCTGTCTGCAAGTTGAAGGAAATGCATCCCGAAAAAGAAAAAAACATTTTCGGAGTTATAATGGATCTTGCTGATATTAACAATTTTGAAAATGTGCTAAAAAACGTACTTGAATATTTAGGGAACGAGACGCTTGATATCTTAGTGAATAATGCCGGTATTTATCAGGGAACAAAATTTGGAACAGTTACCGATGAAGAATGGAACAATTTAATGAATATCAATCTGAAGGCACAGTACTTTATTTCACAAATCGTATCTAATTATATGGTTGAACATAAAATTCAAGGTAATATTCTTAATTTGTGTTCTTCTTCATCTTATAGACCTTCCATTGATCCTTATATGTTATCCAAACTTGGAATGAGCGGATTGACACTTGGAATGGCGAAAAAGTTAATAGTACATGGAATTGTTGTAAACGGAATTGCGCCAGGACCTACATTTACACCTATGCTTCATAAAAAAGAAGGAGATAGCCTTCATCATGGAGGTGTTCCTGCCGGACGTTATATTTTACCGCAGGAAATTGCAAATTTAGCGGTGTTCTTGACTTCTTCAATGGGACGTATGATCGTTGGAGATGTCGTAAAGATCACAGGCGGTTCAGCGGTTACAACTTATGACGATGTAAGATATTGAGGAGAGGATAAAGATGCTTAATTTTACAGTAGGACCTGTTATGTCAAGCGAAACCGTTTGCTCTATGGGCGCGGAACAGGTGCCTTATTTTAGAACACCCGAATTCTCGGAAGTTATGTTTGAAAACGAAAGGCTGATGAAGAAATTTGCAAAAGCAGATGAAAATGCAAGGGTGGTATTTCTTACCGGTTCGGGAACGGCTTCTATGGAAGCGTCTATAATAAATGTTTATGACGAAACCGATAAAGTGCTTGTAGTAAACGGAGGAAGCTTTGGTCATCGTTTTGTGGAATTGTGCCAAATACATAATATCCCGTATACGGAGATCACAATTGAAGCAGGAAAAACATTAAGACCCGAAATGCTTGAAAAATATGAAAACGCAGGCTATACGGGTTTTTTAGTGAATGTACACGAAACATCTACGGGCGTTCATTATGATATTGATATGATAAGTGCATTTTGCAGGAGAAATAATATCTTTTTGGTAGTGGATGCAATAAGTTCGTTTTTAGCTGATGAGTTTAATATGAAGGAACTTGGTGTTGATATAATGCTTACGGGTTCACAAAAGGCTTTGGCTTGTCCTCCCGGCATCTCTGTTATTGTTTTATCTGAAAAAGCCGTTAAAAGGGTCAATGCCCATAATTGCGGTTGTATGTATTTGGATCTTAAAAACGCACTGAAAAATGGAGAACGTGGACAAACACCGTTTACACCTGCTGTGGGTATTTTGCGTCAAATAAATTTACGGTTGAAAGAAATCGAAGAAGCTGGCGGTGTTGAAAGTGAAATCAAAAAGATCTCCGATATAGCAAAAGATTTCAGGAGCAAGATAAAAGATTTACCGTTTGAACTTTTTTCGGAGTCCATGTCAAATGCAGTAACTGCAATACATCCGCTGACGGCTTCTGCGTATGATATTTTTACTGTATTAAAAGATGAATATGGAATATGGATATGTCCCAATGGGGGTGAAATGGCTGATAAGGTTTTCAGAGTAGGTCATATAGGGGCATTAACGAAAGAGAACAACACTACTTTGATCAATGCATTTAAGGACTTGCAAAAACGAAGGATCATATAAGAACATACGGAGGTGAAATGCGTGACAAAGGTTATTACATACGGTACATACGATTTATTACATTATGGACATATAAGACTTCTTGAGCGCGCAAAAGCCTTAGGAGATTATTTAATTGTCGGTGTAACCAGTGATGATTATGACAAAACCAGAGGGAAAATTAATAATACTCAGCCCTTGATGGATAGAATCAGAGCGGTAAAAGAAACCGGTCTCGTAGATGAAATAGTTGTAGAAGAATATGACGGTCAGAAGATCGATGATATACGAAAGTTTGGAGTAGACATATTTGCTATTGGTTCAGATTGGAAAGGAAAGTTTGATTATTTAAATGAATACTGCAATGTTATTTATTTGCCTAGAACTGAAGGGATTTCCAGTTCGGAAGTAAGAGCTGAACAACGAAAATTAAACATAGGCTTGATAGGAAATGCGGTTTTTAAAACAAAGTTTATTAATGAAGCAAAATATGTTAATGGAGTTGAGATTGTTGGGATTTGTACATCTCAAGCAGATATAAAAACAGAAAATGAGAACTTATTAGTAACCGATAAAATTGACATTCTTCTTGAAAGAGTTGATGCAGTATACGTTGTATCTAAACCAGAAAAACATTATCAAGATGTAAAGAAAGCACTTTTAGCCGGAAAACACGTACTTTGCGAATCACCTATCGCATTTAGTCAAGAACAATGTTTAGAGCTATATCAAATAGCCGCGGAAAAGAATTTGATATTAATGGATGCAATCAAAACAGCCTATTCTACAGCCTATGAGAGACTGGTTTTATTAGCTAAAACAGGAAGTATAGGTGATGTCATATCAGTTGATAGCGTGTGTACAAGCCTTAGAGATGGTATTGCAGCTGAAGGAGTGGATCTTTCTACCAAATGGAACAGCATGTGTGGATGGGCACCAGTAGCATTACTTCCCGTTTTTCAGATTTTGGGAGTTAACTACAATAAGAAAGTAATTACGACAAAATTTCTAGATGAAGAAGCAAATATTGATGCATTTACCAAAATAGACTTTACATATCCGGGAAGTGTTGCTTCAATCAAAGTTGCAAAAGCAGCAAAAGCAGAAGGCGAATTGGTAATAACAGGAACAAAAGGTTATATTTATGTGCCAGCTCCCTGGTGGAAAACTGACTATTTTGAATTACGTTTTGAAGATTCCGCGGAAAATAGGCGTTTCTTTTATCAACTTGACGGAGAAGGAATACGATATGAAATAGTTTCATTTGCTAAAGCTATTGAATCAAGAAAAAATAATCGATACATATCAGAGCAAGTTTCAAGTGCGATTGTAAAAATAATTGAAGACTTTAATAATAGGAAAGATATAATAACACTATAGTTCGCATGATATAGGCAGTAATGGTATTAGTATATGTGATGTTTGTGGAGTGTAGCAATGAAAAAATTTATTACGATTTTTAAAAAAGTTAATGGAAGAGAAATTTTAAGACAATATTTTCAAGGACATGTGTTTATATATGCATTATTTATGTTTCTGTCACTTGGATATGATAAAAAATCTTTAGAAATCTTAAGATTAGCTGTTGGAAACAAATTGTTAAAAAAATTAAGAAAAAAATATAGTAAATTTATATCCGCATTTGTAGAAGAAAATAAATCTGAAGATATAAAAAACGAAACCAAGAGAAAAATATGGATATGCTGGTTTCAAGGCATTGAAAACGCTCCGGAGATTGTTCAAAAATGTTATAAATCAGTTTGTGAAAATATAACTGATAGGGAAATTGTTTTGATAACAGAAGATAATTACAAAAACTATGTTCAGTTTCCGTCTTATATTCAAAAAAAAATTGATGCAGGAATAATTACAAAGACTCATATGTCAGATTTACTTCGTTTAGAATTGTTAATAAAATACGGCGGTACATGGATGGACGCAACAATTTTTTGTACATCAAGACCATATGACTATATGATTGATTCCGATTTGTTTTTGTTTCAGACATTAAAGCCCGGATTAGACGGACATGCTAAATGTATATCCAGTTGGTATATAACTTCTAAAAAGGAAAATTGTATTTTGAAGCTTACATTGGCTTTGCTTTATGAATATTGGAAGGATAACAAAAAAATGGTGGATTATTTTCTTATTCATGATTTTTTTCAACTTGCAATTGAAGCCTATCCTGAAAAATGGGATAATGTTGTACCGTTTAGTAATGAATTGCCACATATATTGCTTCTAAGATTGTTTGAAAAGTATGATGAAGGTGTGTGGAAAATAATCGCAGCTCAAACGCCTATTCATAAACTAACTTACAAATTTAATGAAGAGCATTTAAAACAAAAAAACACATATTATAATGCAATAATCAAGGAGTGACAAATGATTATAACAAAAACCCCATTCCGTATGTCATTCTTTGGCGGCGGAACAGATATGGAAGACTATTTTAAAGAAAACAAAGGTGCGGTTTTATCCACGACCTTTGACAAATATTGCTATGTAAATGTACGACATTTACCTCGTTTTTTTGATTATTCTACGGAGTTATCATATTCAAAAACGGAACGAGTGACAAGTGTAGATGATATTCAACATCCGGCAATAAGGAATGCAATGAAGCAGTTGGATATGCATGAAATAAGACTTACTTATGAAGCGGATCTTCCTGCTCGTTCCGGTCTTGGTACAAGTTCCTCATTTGCTGTTGGTATGCTTAATGCTTTTTATGCATTAAAAGGCAAATACGCTGACAAGAAAAAACTTGCTGATGAAGCTATTTATCTCGAACGAGTGTTATGCAACGAATCCGGAGGATGGCAGGATCAGATTGCCGCAGCTTATGGCGGCCTGAACAGAATAAACTTTGATGCTGATGGTTATGAGGTTTTGCCGATTGTTATATCGCCGGAAAGAAAACGAGAGCTTAACAACAATCTTATGATGTTCTTCACGGGATTTACTCGTTTTTCATCGGATGTGCAGAAAGCTAATAACGCGACAAAGCAAGATAAAAGCAAACAACTGCGTGAAATGTACGAGCTTGTCGGTACAGCGGAAGAAATTCTGACGGACAAGTATTCCGATTTGGATGAGTTTGGTCGTATGCTTGACCATACATGGAAGTTAAAACGACAGACTGGCAAGGCGGTCTCTACCGATGGGATTGATGCGCTTTATGAAAAAGGAATAAAAGCGGGTGCTTTAGGCGGCAAACTTTTGGGCGCAGGAGGCGGCGGATTTCTGCTGTTCTATGTTAAGCCCGAAAATCGCAAAGCTATGTTTGAGGCTTTTAAAGACCTGCTTTACATACCATTTGAATTTGAAAACGGCGGAACAAGGGTGATTCACTACACTCCCGAAGATTATGTTCCGGTTGAGGAAGTTCAGTTATGAAAACAGTTATTATGGCAGGAGGCAAAGGCACTCGCATTTCCTCCGTTGCAAGCGATATTCCCAAACCGATGATAAAAATATGCGGTAAGCCTGTACTTGAACATGAAATTGAATGCTTGAGAGATCAAGGTTTTACCGATATTATCATAACGGTAAGTCATTTGGGTCATATAATCATGGATTATTTCGGTGATGGATCGGGTATCTCGCCTGTTACCAATAAACCATTCGGTGTAAATATAGAATACTTTGAGGAAAAGGTACCGCTTGGAAATGCAGGGGCACTATTCCGTTTAAAGGACAAGCTTACGGAAGATTTTCTGCTTTTGAATGCCGATTCGGTGTTTGATATAGACTTTAACCGTTTCGTAGAATTTCACAGAAACCACGATGGTTTGGTGACTTTATTTACTCACCCCAACAGTCATCCTTATGATAGCGGTTTAATAATTGCAGATAAAAAAGGTGCTGTCGAAAAGTGGCTTACAAAAGAGGATGCTCGCCCCAAGTTCTATAAGAACAGAGTAAATGCAGGTCTGCATATATTGTCACCCAGAATTTTGGATGTGACAATAAATACACCGAAGATAGATTTAGACAGACAGCTGCTTAAACCGCTTGCCGGTACAGGCAAAATGTTTGTTTATGACAGTCCCGAATATGTGAAGGATATGGGCACTCCCGACAGATTTGCGGCAGTAAGCCGTGATTATGAAAATGGTGTTGTCAAGGATAAAAACCTTGTAAACAAACAAAAAGCTGTGTTTATCGACCGCGATGGTACGATAAACAAATATGTTGGGTTTTTAAGAAATATAGATGATTTTGAACTGCTTGACGGAGTTTCAGAGGCAATAAAAAAGATAAACCAGAGCGGTTATCTCGCGGTTGTTGTAACAAATCAACCGGTTATTGCAAGAGGCGAAGTCACAGTAGATGAGTTGACTGAGATACATAACAAAATGGAAACTCTTCTCGGTTTTGATGGTGCTTACGTTGATGCACTCTACTATTGTCCGCATCATCCGCATAGTGGCTATGAGGGCGAGATAAAAGAGTTGAAATTTGATTGCGAGTGCAGGAAACCAAAGCCGGGTATGCTTATAAAGGCTGCCAAGGACTTTAATATCGATCTGTCTCGATCATGGATGATCGGTGATGGTGAAAATGATGTTAAGGCAGGCGAAAATGCCGGATGCAAAACAGCTCTGATAACCGAGAATGAAGATTTCGGACAGAATTTGTCCTGCAGTTCACTTATTGATTTTGTGGAAACTGTATTGCAGTAAATGGAGAGAATTATGAAAACGCTTGATACCAAATTGAATAAGCACATTGATTTACTTATAAAAAGATATCCTCAGCTTGAAGTATGCAAAGATGATATCATAAATGCTTATCTTGTGCTTGAGGAATGCTATGAAAACGGCGGTAAGTTGCTTGTTGCGGGTAATGGCGGTTCTGCTGCTGATGCGGAACATATAGTCGGAGAACTGATGAAGGGTTTTAAACTGCCAAGAAAAACAAGTGATGAGTTTGCAAAGAAACTCAAGGAAGTTGACGAAGAACTGGGAACAATTCTTGCGGAAAAACTTCAGGGCGCACTTCCGACGATAGCTCTTGACGGTCATCCTGCGCTGACAACAGCTTATATGAATGACTGTGAGCCGCTTCTGTGTTTTGCGCAACAAGTAAACGGCTTTGGTAATAAAAATGATGTTTTCCTTGGTATCTCGACATCGGGAAACAGTAAAAATATACTCTTTGCGGCAACAGTAGCAAAGAGTAAAGGCATGAAAGTTATAGGCCTAACGGGGCAAAAGAAAAGTAAATTGTCACAGGCAGCGGATGTATGCGTAAAGGTTCCCGAAACGGAGACTTATATGATTCAGGAATTGCATTTACCTGTTTATCATTGCTTGTGTTTGATGTTAGAAGATAAATTTTTTTTGAACTTTATTAACTAGAATAGAACGATGGGGTTTAGATAAAATTGGAGATATTCATCTTTAAAAAGTAATATTTATTTAATGATATAATTCTACAAAAGGAAGATAACAAATAATGAATGGGCTAATCCGAAAATTGAAAAAAGACAGAAAGTACGTTATGCTTACAATGTTAGCTTTTAAAGGCGGAGTTAACCGTGCAGAATATATTAAAAATTGCGAAATATTCGGGCTATTTGGTGAAAATTGCTATTGGTATCCAAAAAAACTGCCAGCAGAACCCAACATGATTTTTATACATAATAATGTAAATATAGCAACAGAAGTATATTTTTGCGATCATGATGTTATGAATCATTTGTTTAACAATATACCAGAACTAGTAAGAAAGCACGGTCAATTCGCATATCTACGCAAACATATCGAGATTTTCGACAATTGTTTTATAGGGGCTCATGCTATAATTATGGGCGGAGTAAAAATTGGCCCAAACGCAATAGTAGCAGCAGGTGCAGTCGTAACCAAGGACGTTCCAGAAAATTCTGTTGTTGGCGGAAACCCTGCAAAAAAAATTTGTACCTTTGATGAATATGTTTTAAAGCGAACGCGAATGCGATTGGAAGTATAAAATTATAATTTCATATATGAAAAAATCACCTATGATATTGTGTATTTGATTGTTTTGTGAACTAACTATAGCTGAAAACCATACTTCATAATTGTTGAGTATTATACATAAATGAAAAATGTTTATAATATAGTAAACATAATTTTTACTCTCATGACTTTGAAATCTTTAAGAAGATACTCCATGAAATTGAAAGGATAATTTATAAAATGCGATATTTATTTATAGCTCCGATTAACATATGCCCTAATGCAAGCGCTGGAGCCGAGACAATCAATTATTACATTAATGCGTTTGCTATTATGGGCAATGATATAGATGTTATAGCATACACAAGTGGCAGGTATTCATCCGAAAATATTACCTACTATAAAATAAAAACTGATAATAAAATACAAAATATAATAAAGAAATTTTACAAATTTTTAGGATGGATATTATATCCACAAGAAAAGTATCTTTATAAAACAACACCATGGCTAAGAAAAAATATATTTATTGAGCTCCAAGAACTACGAAAAAATGACAAGACACCAGATGTTATTATGCTCGAAACAACTTCAGCTATATTGTTGTATGATGATATAAAAGAATTGTTTCCAAATGCTCAAATTATCGCATCATTGCACGATTATGCTTTTCAGGGAAGTAAAAGAAAAGCAGAATTGGAGAGAAATGTAATAAAAAAATTATTCCGAAAAAGATACTTAAAATGTGCAGAAAAAGTTGAAGTTAATGCATTAAGTCGCGTGGATTTAATATGCCCACATAATGCCGGAAATGAAACAATACTACGTAGATATGATCAATTAAAATCAAAAAAGATGATACCGATTGTTCCTTACTATTCAATGCAGTATAATCATCAAGATGAATTGCATAGCAATGATATCATTTTTTATGGTTTAATGAGTCGACCTGAAAACTATACAGCGGCACTATGGTTTATTGATAACGTTATGCCAATGTTGCCAGAAAAATACAGATTCGTTGTTATGGGTGGAAAGCCCATTGAAAAGCTCAAACAAAAAGCCAGTTCAAAAATACTGATAACGGGTTTCTTACCTGAAGATAAAGTAAAAGATTATTATGAAAAATCATTTTGTATGGTTGTACCTTTATTATTAGGTAGTGGAATTAAAACCAAAGTTTTATCTGCATTAAAATGTGGATTGCCTGTACTTTCTAATAATATCGGAATTGAAGGTATAGGGGCAAAGTCTGGTGTTGAGTATATTCATTGTGAAAGCGTCTATGATTATGTACAAGGTTTAGAGTTCTTATCGAATAAGGATAACTATTTGGATATTTGTGAAAAATCAAGAATGATGATGAATGATAGATACATGCTTGGGAAATGTGCGAAAGAACTAAATGATTATTTCGGTATGAATCAAAACAACTTCGGGTCTAAAGATTATGATTGTTAGTGAAAATTGAGGTACAAGAATGAAGATAAAAATATTAAAATTTAATGTAATTGAGTTTATGATTTTTATCAGCATGATAATTTTATTGTTGATCAATGCACTTCCACCCACACTCGACTTTTTTAAGTATTTTGATGAGGTGATTGCAATGGTAATGCTTTTATATCTTTTGACACATTGTAAAAATTGGACAAAGAAAAAAGAGAACAGATCAATCATGATATCGCTTATAATACTTTGCATAGCAGGAGTATCCTATAACATATATTCAGGTATTATTCCTTCTTTTTCGGCAATTTTGATTGATGCTTTTGGTTTAATAAAAAATCATATAATATTTGTAGCAATGGTATTTGCGATTCCAAATGTACAAATGAATAAAATTATTAAGGCATTAGTTCCGTTAATCAAAATATATATAATTATTATTTTTTTATTTGGAGTAATAAATATTTTTTATGATATAGGTATGAATTATGGGACAAGATATGGAATAAGGGCATATCAATTTTTATTTACTAATCCTGCAATGGTCGGGATTACAATGATAGTATGTATAGCTTTTTTAGATTACGTTCATTATAAAGGAATAATAAGGTATCTTGCGTTTATTTCAATGATTATGACATTAAGAGCTGTTGTGTGTATGTCAATTGTGATTTACGTTGCAATTACATTGTTTTTTAAATTTTCTAAAAAAATAAGATGGTATCATGTTATGCTTCTTCTAATAATAGGCTTATTTGTAGGGTGGCAAATGGTTGGAGAATTTTACATTGTCGATGAACAATCTAATAGATTCTTGCTGTTAAAATATGGTTATGTTGTTTTTAAAAGATATTTTCCATTTGGTTCGGGTTTTGCAAGTTATGGTTCTCAAATGGCATATACATATTATTCGCCTTTATATCAGGAGTTTGGTTTTTTAAATCATTGGGGCCTTAATTTAGAATATGGTGGTACAGCTAATGATAATTTTTGGCCGATGGTAATGGCACAATTTGGTATTATGGGCATACTTACGATTGGTGTGGTTTTATATAACGAGCTGTTTATTGTAAATGATTCTACAAAGGACATATTTGCGAAAACTGGTGTTTTGTTGATTTTTTTTTCTCTTATGTTTAGCACCTTAGCCTCAGCAGATCTGACCGGTGTGGCTGGAACGATTAGATATTTCGGATTGGCTATAATAGTAAGAGCATTACTCTTCGATAACGTCCCAAAATATTGAAAAGCTGTAAAATAAGTGTAAATTGCAAGAGAACGAATAATTTCATTCTACTTACTTCAGTATCATACGGTGGTGTGAATGATGGCTTTTGGGGAAAAGTGTTTATAGAATGGACTAATGCGGCTAAAGCTAAGCCATTATTTAAGGGTCATTATCAGTCACAAATTCTGGCGGATTTAGGACTTTATGACTTGAGATCACCAGAAGTTAGATTGGTGCAAGCTGAATTGGCCAAGGAGAAGGACGTTGAAGGTTTTTGCTATTGGTATTTTGGGTTTGGAAATGGAGAAAAAAGTTTTAGAAATGTCGTTTAATGAAGCATTAAAGTCTGTGAACTTGATTTTCTTTTTTGTTTGGGATGGGCCAATCAAAGTTAGACAATGAAAACGTGGAAAGTGAGAAAAATATACTACTGACCCCTAAATTTTTGAAAAAAATATTTGGGTGATGAAGACTATATTAGTCTTTTTTATGATGTATTGCCGGTGTTTAAAGATGAACGCTATATGGAGGTCGAGGATAAGCCTTTTTTCACTCAAATCTTTGTCTGGCCAACTCATTTTATTGAATTGTAGAATAAGATTGCTAAAGAAAATGGATTATCTGGCATATATTTTATAGGAAGACGTAACGTATTAGCAAAATTAGCGCTATGGATTTAATTGGTATTGGAAAATCCACAAGGGAAAAATATGATGATCTTAAAAAAGGATTTAATGGTATAAATTCTGTTACACTAAAATATGCAGAATTAAAAGCGTCTGCCTATATGATAAAAGCAATTAGTTCAACTGCTAGGAAATTATTAAATGGAATTATTCTGGAAAAAATGTATCCCACGCAGATACAGGAAAGAAATCGCTCTCCTAAATCCGGATGAAATGCAATCATTTATTATGACAGAAAACAGGGGCTTATTGAAATTGTAACAGAGAAAGCTTTTTCTTGTGTTCAAGAATGTGATATGGTTCATAGATTGATTTTTTGAATGTATGGAATGAATAGGAAAGGCGCTTATTTTGAACTTGTCAATATGAACTCCAATTTGTAATTCGGACATCAGTATATTAGGTAAGCCTAAACAGGGTAATAACAAAGATGTTATGAACTGATTTGGTATTTTAAATGTGATGCTAATGTTGTGGGAAATAGTAGTTTACATTGATAGAGAGTTATATTATGAACAAGTATAGTGCTATTGTTTGTTGTGGATTAATTCTTAAAAATAGATTCTTCTATGTGTTGTATTAGTTAAATTTATAAGAATGCATTAGTGATAATATGATTAGTTTTATTAAAACAGTAGACTATTCAAAAATAATATGATTTTAAATTCTAAAACTTTTTATAGAAATTTATAATCGCTTGGATTGGATGAAATTAGATTGTTTTTTTTAGTTAATGATTCATGAAAAGTGATTTTGTGAGGGATTTATGGGAACAAGAAGCATCAAAAAAAATACAATATATAATATAATAAAATCGTGTTCATCTATTCTTTATCCGTTAATAGCATTTCCATATATTTCAAGGGTACTGCTTCCAGATAATGTTGGAAAAATCAATTTTGGTTTATCAATTATTAGTTTTTTTTCTTACATTGCTACTTTAGGTATTTCAACATATGCTATTCGAGTATGTTCGGTTGTTAGAGATAATAAAAAAAAATTGGGGTGGATAGCCAGTGAATTGTTTTCTATAAATATTATAACAACAATTGTTGCGTATATACTCTTGAGCTTGACACTTGTTTTTTACAACAAACTAGAAAATTACAGAACCCTTATAATAATTCAAAGTGTTTATATCGGAGCGACTACTTTAGGTGCGGATTGGCTTAACACTGTAATGGAGGATTTTCGATTTGTTACTATAAGGACAGTCATATTTCAGCTTATATCATTGTTTTTATTGTTTATCTTCGTTCGACAAGAAGAAGATTATATGAAATATGCATTGATTAGTTTGATTTCAAACAGCGGTGCTAGTATTGCCAATATTTGGTATAGAAGACGATACTGTAGGATAAAGTTTACTGCAAAAATCGATTGGAAAAAACATACAAAGCCAATTCTGTATTTGTTTGTTATGATTATTGCGCAAAATATATTCAATACTATTGATTCCACAATGCTAGGGATTATGCGAGGTGATTGGGAAGTTGGAATTTATAGTACAGCTCATAGGATGTCAGTTATCATTACCCAAACTGTTGGCTCTTTATTTTGGGTTATAATGCCGAGAATGTCAACTTATTTTTCGGAGGGGGATTATGAGAATATCAATCATTTGCTGAGGAAAATGCTTGGGTTTAATGCAATATTGGGCGTGCCTTGCGCTGTGGGATGTTGCGTTCTTGCTAAAGATATTATTCTTATTATTGCAGGCGTTGAATATATCGAAGCCGTTCCGGTGTTGCAAATACTTATGGTTGCTTTTGTGATAAATCTCTTCGGAAGTAATTTTTTAGGAAATGCAATTCTATTACCCTCAGGTAAAGAAAAAATATATATGATTATTTGCTGGATAACGGCAATCGTTAATGTTGTATCTAATTATATTTTAATCCCGTATTTTGGTTCGATTGCTGCAGCGGGCACTACCGTATTTTGTGCTTTGCTTATTTTTGTCATGCTGATTATAAAAAGAGACAAAAATATAAAAATTGAGTCAATATGGAAAATATTTATTACTCCAGTTGTTGGGTGCATATTTATAGTTGGGATATGTATTGTATTTGCAAATATTTCGACATTGTTTCTAAGAATAATTCTTAGCATTTCTGTAAGTATTATTGTATATGGATTAGTTATGATTATAGGAAAAAATGAGTTGGCAAATGATATAATAGATGGTATAAAGAAAAAATATTTCATATAAATAAAATGGTGGCTGCATTAATGGGTTTTATTAATTATGGCGAAAGGAACTAAAAAATGAAAATTATCGTCACCGGCGGTGCCGGTTTCATTGGTTCAAACTTCATATTCCATATGCTTAATGCACACCCGGAATATGACATCATCTGCATAGATGCGTTGACCTATGCAGGCAATTTATCAACATTAAAATCAATAATGAACCATCCGTATTTTAAGTTCTACAGAGCTGATATTGCGGACAGGGAGGCAATTTATAGGATATTTGAGTCTGAGAAGCCTGATGTCGTTGTAAACTTTGCAGCGGAATCTCATGTGGATCGTTCTATTGAAAATCCCGAGATTTTCCTTCGTACTAATATCATGGGTACAGCTGTACTTATGGACGCATGTCGCAAGTTTGGTATTCAACGTTATCATCAGGTTTCAACCGATGAAGTATACGGAGATCTGCCGCTTGACAGACCCGATTTATTCTTTACGGAGGAAACACCTATACATACTTCGAGCCCATATTCAAGCTCGAAGGCTTCTGCCGACTTACTTGTTTTGGCTTATCACAGGACTTACGGCTTGCCTGTGACAATTTCACGCTGTTCAAACAATTACGGTCCATATCACTTCCCCGAAAAACTTATACCATTGATGATTGCAAACGCGCTGAATGACAAACCTTTACCTGTTTACGGTGAGGGACTGAATGTGCGTGATTGGCTTTATGTTGAGGATCACTGCCGTGCTATCGACCTTATTATTCATAATGGTAAAGTTGGCGAGGTTTACAACGTCGGTGGTCACAACGAGATGAGAAACATTGATATTGTTAAGCTTATTTGCAAAGAATTGGACAAGCCCGAAAGCCTTATAACTTATGTTACAGACAGAAAAGGCCACGATATGCGTTATGCCATCGATCCGACCAAGATACATAACGAGCTTGGTTGGCTTCCCGAAACGAAGTTTGCGGATGGTATCAAGAAAACGATTCAATGGTATCTTGACAATCGTGAATGGTGGGAAGAAATAATCAGCGGCGAATATCAGAATTACTACGAAAAAATGTACACAAACAGGTGATAATATGAAGATATTTGTTACAGGTGTCGGCGGTCAGCTTGGACACGACGTTGTAAATGAGCTTGCGAAGCGAGGTCATAATGCGGTCGGAAGTGATATTGCACCGCAATACAGCGGTATAAATGATAATTCGGCAGTAATCAAAGCGGAATATATTGCTCTTGATATCACAGATAAAAATGCTGTAAGTGCGGTAATAGAGAATGTAAATCCCGATGTTATTGTCCATTGCGCTGCATGGACTGCTATTGATGCTGCCGAAGATGAAGAAAACAAGGCAAAAGTTTTTGCAATAAATGAGCAGGGAACAAAAAACATAGCGGAAGCAGCCAAAACTGTTGATGCAAAAATGATTTACATAAGCACCGATTATGTATTTGATGGTCAAGGTACGGAACCTTGGAAAGCTGATTGTAAGGACTATAAGCCTCTTAATGTTTACGGAGAAAGCAAGCTTGGCGGTGAATTGGCCGTCAGCGGTACTTTAGATAAATACTTTATTGTGCGTATTGCATGGGTGTTTGGTTTGAATGGAAAAAACTTTATTAAGACGATGCTTAGTGTAGGCAAAACACATGATAAAGTACGTGTTGTAAACGATCAGATCGGTACGCCGACATATACTCTTGATTTGGCAAGACTGCTTGTTGATATGGCGGAAACCGAAAAATATGGCTATTATCACGCTACCAATGAGGGCGGTTTTATAAGCTGGTACGATTTTACCAAAGAGATTTATCGTCAGGCGGGCTATTCAACTATTGTTGAGCCTGTTACTACTGCCGAATACGGAATTTCAAAAGCTGCAAGGCCTTTTAATTCAAGACTTGACAAAAGCAAACTTGTAGAAATGGGATTTACACCATTACCAACGTGGCAGGATGCGCTGAGTAGATACTTAAAGGAGATAGAGCAATGAGCAAGATAAAAGTAACAAAATGTGATATAGAGGGACTTTATGTTATAGAACCGTCTGTTTTTGGTGATAACAGGGGCTATTTTATGGAAACTTACAACCAGAATGATTTTCATGAGGAAGGTCTTGATATGGTTTTTGTACAGGACAATCAATCTATGAGTACTAAGGGTGTTTTACGAGGACTTCATTTTCAGAAAGAGTTCCCTCAGGGCAAGCTTGTCAGGGTTGTAAGAGGTACAGTTTTTGATGTGGCTGTGGATTTAAGAGCAAACTCCAAAACATACGGCAAATGGTTTGGCGTTGAATTAAGTGCCGATAACAAAAAGCAATTCTATATTTCCGAGGGGTTTGCACATGGTTTTGTTGTGCTTAGCGATGAGGCTGAATTTGTTTACAAGTGTACCGACTTCTATCATCCCGGTGATGAGGGCGGCGTTCTTTGGAATGATCCTGATATTGGTATAGATTGGCCTATTCCAGATGGTATGGAGCCTATTCTTTCCGAAAAGGACAAGCTTTGGAAAGGCATCAAGGAAACATTCAAGTTTTAAGGAGGTTTGCGTATGAAAGGTATAGTTTTAGCGGGCGGTTCGGGCACACGTCTCTACCCTCTTACGAAAGTAACATCAAAGCAGCTTTTGCCTATATATGACAAGCCTATGATTTATTATCCTTTATCGGTTTTGATGACAGCAGGAATTAAAGATATACTTATTATTTCTACACCGCAGGACACGCCGAGATTCGAGGCACTTTTGGGTGATGGTTCACAGTTTGGAATTAGCCTTAGTTATGCTGTTCAGCCAAGTCCCGACGGACTTGCACAGGCGTTTATCATTGGAGAAGGTTTTATTGGCGACGATACCGCGGCGATGGTACTTGGTGACAACATTTTTTCAGGACACGGTTTAAAGAAACGCCTGAAAAAAGCTGTAGAAAATGCAGAGACGGGTAAGGGTGCGACGGTATTCGGTTACTATGTCGATGATCCCGAACGCTTCGGTATCGTTGAGTTTGATGAAAACGGCAAAGCTATAAGTATAGAAGAAAAGCCCGAAAAGCCCAAGAGCAACTATTGTGTAACGGGCTTGTATTTCTATGACAATAGAGTTGTTAACCTTGCAAAGAACTTAAAGCCATCAGTAAGAGGCGAACTTGAAATAACCGACCTTAACAGACTTTACCTTGAAAAAGGTGAGTTGAATGTTGAATTGCTCGGTCAGGGCTTTACATGGCTTGATACAGGTACACACGAAAGCCTTGTCGATGCTTCTAACTTTGTAAAAACAATAGAACAGCATCAGCATAGAAAATTGGCTTGTTTAGAGGAAATCGCATATCTTAACGGTTGGATAAGCTCAGATGAAGTGCTTGAAAACTGTAAAGATATGATGAAAAACCAGTATGGACAGTATTTAAAAGATGTTATTAGTGGAAAATATATAGACAAGCAGTAAAATCTATTAAACTTTGAATAATTGTTATTAACACAGGAAAATATTTATGGAAAGAAAAGATAAGGTTGCTGTTATAGATAAAAATATTGAAAAATATATTATGGAATTTCTTGAGACTGCTCTTTCGGCTTTATGCGGAGATTATGGAAGTCGTATCAAGCTTGTTGAAAGAGCAAAAGAAAGCATTCCATATATACCTAATATTATATTTTTACATAAACTGGAAAAATTTATAACAGGAATACAAGAAGATTCTAGTATAGCTTCTAAAGTATCATCTAAACTTTTTTCTGATACCGATTTTAAAACAAATATTGCAACAACGGAGCATATTTTATCGATAATATATAAAATTAACGAAATAAACAAAGTTGATTATATAGTTGATACCACAAGAGCATTATTAAACGATGAAATCGATAGGAAGTTGTATTTTAGAATTATTGATGCCATTTCAAAGGTTTTAGATATGGATTTAGAATTTTTAAAATCTCAGGCACTTAATATTGAAAAAATACCCGGATGTAATGAAGTTTATTCACTTGTTGGTATTGGTGCGATGATAAGTGCAGGCAATAAGCCCGAGGCAGATGTTGAAAGGCAAGACTACTATATAACAGAATTTGGCAGAAATATAGACCGTTTTGCTTTAAGCTATAAATCCGATGTTCGCCAGAAAGGACACAAGGATATTAATAATAGTTATGAAGAACGTTATTTTGAAACTGGCCTCGAATCTATTGGTAATGATGAAATAAATGAATCAGTAAATAATGCATTTAATAAATAGTTTTTTGCTGTTTTAAGAATGGTTAAAAAATAGTAATATAAAGCGAGGTGAAAAGCTGTGTTACGACTTCATAAACATAACAAAGAAACTTATGAAAGGCTGACACAGCTTTTTGCGTCTAATGAACGAGTGGCTGTGGTGCAGCCTACGGGGACGGGGAAGTCATTTATTATATTGAAGTTGATTTTCGACAATACGGACAAGCGGTTTCTTATTCTCTCGCCGTCGGTTTATATTTTCAAGCAGATAGAGACACATGCGGATGAGAGCAGGTTAAAGTTGAACAATGTTGAATTTCTCACTTATATGAAGCTTGCCAACATGAGTGAGGAAGAAATAAAGGAGCTTAAATGTGATTACATTGTGCTTGATGAATTCCACCGCTGCGGGGCTGCGGAGTGGGGACGAGGGATAGATACGCTTTTGAGTTTAAAATCAGCCGCCAAAGTCCTCGGCACTTCCGCTACGCCTATTCGTTATCTTGATTCCTCCAGAAACATGGCGGAGGAGTTATTTAACTCGGTATATGCCGTAAATATGTCTTTACACGAGGCTATTAAGCGAAAAATCCTGCCTCTGCCGATTTATGTGACTTCTTGGTACAGTTTTCGCGGAAAGTTGGAACAGTTTGGAATTCGGGCTGAAAGAAGCCAAAATCCGCGTTTAAAAGAAGCTATGCGTGAGAAGATACGCAAGGCAAAGCGGCGTGTGGCGAAGCTTGATTGTGGGTTGGATAAGGTTTTTGAAAAGCATATACCCAACAAATCAGGCAAGTATATAGTTTTTTGCCCGAATATAGAAGAGTTGGTCAAAATATATGGCAAGTGTGACAAGTGGTTTGAACGAATAACCGATGATATACATAAATACAGCGTTTACTCACATAATGCCAATTCTGAAGATGAATTCAAAAAATTCTCGGAAGATGATTCCGATGCTTTGAAGCTGTTGTTCTGCGTGGATATGCTGAACGAGGGCGTACATATCAATGATGTCAGCGGCGTAATTATGCTGCGTGCGACTCAATCGGCAAACGTGTTTTATCAGCAGCTTGGACGTGCTTTGGCTTGTTCCGAAAAGGCTTTGCACCCCGTTATTTTTGACATTGTAAATAACTTTGAAACAGGCGATACGGCGCAGGAATACTATGCAATTATGGAGATTTCCCGCGATGGCATGGGCGAGGATGACGATATCGAGTTTGAACTCTATGATTATGTCCGTGATATTCGTCAGATTCTCGAAGAACTTAGCGAAACTTTTGAAAATTCGTGGGATATTGTTTATGAGGCGCTTGTTGAATTTAAGCAAAAATATAATCGTTTCCCTCTCGGAACAGAGGACTATGACGGGCTTAAATTAGGCCAATGGTGCAAAAATCAACGTGCATTGTACCGTCAGGGGAATTTATCCGAGGAACAGATCAAAAAGTTGGAAGATATAGATTTCCCTTGGGATCTGAACGAATTAAGCTGGTTCTCAGCTTACGAGGAAGTCAAGAAAATAGCCGAAAGGCTTGGAAAATTCCCAGCTAAAAAAGATATGCCTCCAGAATTGGCTTCGTGGGTGCAGGCTCAAAGAAGTAAATTCCGAAGTGGGATTTTGGAAGAAGAACGAGCACAGCTTCTTTTGGCTCTTGGCTGCAAGATGAAGATAAACGAAACAGCCAAATGGGAGGACAGGTTCGAGCAGCTCAAGGAATTTATTGCCCAAAACGGTAGATTTCCCGAAAATGCCGATACTTTTAATAATTCATCCGTAAAAACACTTTTGACTTGGGTAAATTCTCAAAGAAAATCACATTTAAACGGGAAATTGAGTGAAGAAAAAATAAAGAAACTTGAAGACATAGGTTTTGTGTGGAATTTGAACGATGTTCAATGGAACAAAAATTTTGAAGTTTTAAAGGAGTTTGTGGAAGTAAACGGCAGACTTCCGAAAAAAGGCGATGTATACAAAGGCGTGAATATTAATATGTGGCTGAACAGCCAGATACAAAAAACAAAACCGAACCATAGGCTAAAACTTTCCGATGAGCAGAAAGAAAAACTGCAGGCTCTTGGGGTAAATTTCTCGGATACAAAATTTACGCAAAAATGGATGAGCGCTTATACACTTTATATCGAATACAAAAGTCTGTATAATCAAGAACCCAAACAAAAAGTAAGGTATAAGGGCAGAGATTTGGGCACTTGGATATGGAATCAAAAAAACTATTTGAGAGACGGGACTTTACCGCCTGAAAGAGTAAAATTACTTGCCGATATTGGAGTTACAAAATAAGGCAGCTATATAGTCGGTGAGCGCAATTATTTTTACCCGCAGATATATATTTCGAGTATATCTGCGGGCTTTTTTGTTACATGGTGTAGGCTATGTTGTTGTCGATAGCAAGCTGCTTTACATAATCAACAGCTAATTTTGTTATTGTAGAAGTAAATGTTACAGTTTGCCTTGACTTTAAGAGATTTAATGCAATTTCTACTATCTTTGCATTTGCGTATTCTTCAACTGCTTTACACATTTCTGATTCCCCCTTTTTAGTATTCTTCCACTCGTTTGCACATTCCGCAATTTCAGGTACAATCATATCTTCCGGCTTGCTGCACATAAAGTCGTGAAGCAAGTTGCCCAATATTGTGGTATCATCTTTATAAGAAGCATTTATGTATATTATATGCTCCCCGTCTTTGAATTCTTCATTTATTTCACGAACCATTCTATCAATGTGATATATAGGTTTATTGGCTTCATATATATCGATTTCGGTTATAAAAATTATATATGTTGTTGGTAACTCTTTAGGCTCTTTACATGCTTTTGAATGTTCGGTACCCAATGCAGATAAATGGTATCTTGCTCTGTGCGGGTCGGCACGATCTTCTGTTTTTTCTGCTTCGATATTATATTTTTTTCCTTCTGAATCGGTTGCATATGCATCAAGTACCAAAGACCTTGCGCCCATCAACTTTTTAAGGTCAAACTGTGTATTTACATTTTCAACAATTAAATCGGGCTTATCAAGAAATATTCGTAGCACAAACTGCGTAAGCTCTATATTTTCATTAAACATCTTGCGAAAAAGTGTATCGTCTATCGGTCTGAGTTTCCTTACGACCTCTCTTGCTTTTGCAAGGTCTTGTTCAGTAGAACACATATCCTGTCACCAACTTTCCTTAATTTCATTATATACCTATATCGATATAAAAGTAACAAAAATTTTTGCGAAGCAAAACAAAGGGTTTGGGAGTTCGTCCCAATCCAGTCTTAGAGTGAAACTCTAACCGATATGTGACAGGTCTGCCACATTTTTTGAAAGTGAAAATTACATTTTCGGGGTATCAAAAAATTCAAGTGGTCGACCCGTCGCTATGCTGGCAACTAGAAATTAGACCCTTAAAAACAGAGTAAAAAATTTTATTTTTGACATAACAGTTTTAAAGAATAATTCCACCATTTTTTAACACATCTTATAAGCATGAATAGTCATTTTATCAAATAGAAATATAAATCAATTGCTCCCAGCCGATTGACATAGCTCGCCACAGGCTATGTCGGTCGGCGTACAAGGGAGCATTTTTTATATCCAAACACATTACATAAATAAAAACAGAAAAATCTACTCCGCAAATTGCACTTATTTTAGCATTTAATGGAGGGAAAAAATATGCATATAGGTTCCATCGCTTAATTCTGCGAATGATTGTAAACATTTTATTAATTTTTCGATTTTTTATTAAAATGACAGTCCGCAAAATGCCCTTTTTTTGCTATTAAGTGAGGGGATATTTTTTTCTTTTATAAATTACAAGTTTAATGCTCCGCAAGATAGTCCATTTTGTCTATATTATGGGGAGGTTTTACAATATGCCTAAATATTTTTTTGGGAAAAATTACGCAATTTCTATGCAAAGCCTAAACAATGACTTTTAAGGGGAGTGAGAGATAAAATAAACTTGTAAAAATTATTTCGTGAAATATCAGCAAGGGGGATATGGTATTCGCTGATGAATACTTTTGTGCCGCATTATTTCCGAGAGATACGAAAACAAAACAAACAAAAAATAATGGGAGGGATTTAATGACCAAAACAACACTTACAGAATTAAACGAAAAATTCAAGGATTGCCCGACAAGAATGGCTGAGTATTACATAAACGGCAAGAAGTTTATTGTAAAAAGTCATTTTGTCGGCACGAAAGACCTGAACAAAACTCTATATGATATAGCTTATAAAAAAGCAATGTCGGAAACGTTGAACGCAGGATAAAATTTTATTTCAAAGCCTTGTCAATATCGGCAAAATGAGTTATAATTTGAATGGGTTAGAGAATAAAAAGCTTGCTTTTTAGACTCGACCCCATTCAACGAAACGAAGCCGAAGGTTTCGTTGAGTTTTGTCGATATTGGCTGCTTTGTTTTAGTCGAAAGGAGATAAAAATAATGGCAAAGCAGACAATATATAACGCGGGGATCTATGTTCGTTTATCACAGGAAGATATGAGAGCAGGCGAATCTCTGTCGATAGAAAATCAAAAACTTATACTCACAAAATATGTAAAAGAACAAGGTTGGAACTTGGTCGACACATACGTTGATGATGGTTTCTCCGGTACAAGTTTTGAAAGACCGGGCGTACAGCGTTTACTTGACGATGCCCAGACGGGAAAGATAAATCTTATTATCGTTAAAGATTTAAGCCGTTTCGGAAGAAATTATATCGAGGTAGGACAGTACATAGATTACATTTTTCCGATAAACAACATCCGTTTTATCGCCTTAAACGACAATGTGGATACCGCCGACAGGGACAGCAACGCTATGGAAATGATGCCGATAATAAATCTTTTCAATGAATGGCATGCAGCATCTACGAGCAAGAAAATCAAAGCGGTGTTTTTGGCAAACGCAAAGGCGGGAAAGTATACCTGTTCCGTCCCTGCCTACGGCTACACCAAAGCAAAGGACGATATGCACACACCAATGATCGACCCCGAGTCGGCAGAAGTTGTAAAACGCATTTTTAAACTTCGTGCAGAGGGAGAATCACTTCGTTCTATTGCCGAAAAATTGAACGCCGACAAAATACCCACTCCATCTGATTATCGTGCTCAACAAAGCGGAAAAGAAAATAAACGATTTACCCGACATCTGTGGTCAAATCTTAATGTGCGGGATATTCTCAAAAATCCGATATATCTTGGCAAATTGGTAATGCAGAGGGCTACGACTGTATCATATAAAAACCATAAAGTGATACGAAAAGACCCGTCGGAATGGGTGGTTACGGAAAATACACACGAGCCGATAATATCACAGGAATTGTGGGATAAGGTTCGCGAGACCGAAAATGCAGTCAGCTACGGAAAACGTTCAAATGATGGGATAAAAAGACCGTTAAGCGGCTTGCTTTTTTGCCCCGATTGCGGTTACAAACTGAAAAGCAACACATCTTTAAGGCGTTACAAAAACGGAAAAAGTACACGTTATGATTTTTATAACTGCTCATCTTACGCTTTGTACGGAAAAGAACATTGTTTTTCGCATTATATAATGCGAACCCAACTTGAAGCGGTAATCTTAGCCGATATTCGTTCAATGGCAAAACTTGTGATAGAAGATGAAAACACGGCAAGAAATTCTTTTCTTTCAAAAAAGCAACAGCGCACCTCTCGCCAAACAAAAAATGATACCAAAAGGCTGAACGAAAGCAAACACCGCCTTGAAGAACTCGAAAAACTGATGCAGTCGGTCTATGAAGATAAGGTTATGGGCAAAATTCCCGAACAAATATGTATAAATCTTCTGCAAAAATATGAAACCGAGCAGCAAAACCTTGAAGCATACATATCTGAACTTGAAGAAAAACTTTCGGAAGAAAAGCAGGATAAAGAAGATGTTGATAAGTTTATCCGCAGACTGAAAAAGTATTTTAATGTTCAGGAACTTACAAGAGAGATTTGTCTCGAACTTATCGAATATGTGACCGTAAACGCCAAAACAGACGATAAGCCTCGAGAGATCAATATCTATTATAAATTTATCGACAAACCATTGTCGAATAAAAGAACGCTGCATAACAACACTACAGCTTGATTGTAAAGCCACCCAAACAGTTGTGCCTATTTGGGTGGTTCACAAAAGCTGCTCAAATCCCGTAGGGATTGCGCGAGCTTCAGCTCACGCAACTATATCCGCAGGCGGAAACCGCGTTTTCGCCGAGGAGAAAAACTTGATTTTTCATACATTACAGGCATCAAGTGACAGCCTGCTGGCACGCAGTATGACTGCAAAATTGGCAAAAAACCTGTTTTTTGCCAGAGGGTGGAGCTTAATGCGACACCCTCTTGTTTTTTATTTATTTAGATCAATCGCAAACCTTTGTTATCCAGCCCATATCATCGGGTATTTTACCCCACTGGATGCCTGTAAGGGTATCGTAAAGCTTCTGTGTAAGCTCGCCTGTCTTAAAATTATTGATAACGGCAACATCGTTTTCATAACGAAGCTCGCCAACGGGGGAGATAACAGCGGCAGTACCTGTACCGAATACTTCCTCCAGCTTGCCCTCTTTTGATGCCTTCATAATGTCAACGATAGGCAGTCTTTCCTCGGAAACTGTGTAGCCCCATTTCTTTAAAAGCTCGATACAGGACATTCTTGTAACACCGGGAAGAACAGTACCTACTGTAGGTGCTGTATAGATCGTGCCGTCGATCTTAAAGAAGCAGTTCATAGAGCCGACCTCTTCAACATACTTTCTTTCAACGCCGTCAAGCCAAAGTACCTGTGAATAGCCAAGGTCGTGAGCCTTTACCTGTGATGCAAGGGATGCAGCGTAGTTGCCGCCGCACTTTGTAAAGCCCGTACCGCCGGGAGTTGCACGAACATACTCATCCTCAACAAATATCTTAACGGGGTTCATACCCTCCTCGTAGTAAGCGCCAACGGGAGAAGCGATTATCATAAACAGATAGCTGCTTGAGGGGCGCACACCAAGGTGAGGCTCGGTAGAGATGATAAAGGGCCTTAAATATAAGGATGTATCGGGCTCGGAAGGTACCCAATCCTTTTCTGTTTCAACAAGGGCCTTAACTGCCTGAACAAAGTCCTCTACCTCCAGCGAGGGAAGGCACATACGCTTGTTTGTGTTTATCATTCTTTGAGCGTTCTTTTCGGGACGGAAAAGCTGAATGCCGCCCTGCGGATTGCGGTAAGCCTTTAAGCCCTCGAAGGACTCCTGTGCATAGTGCAAAACCATAGCAGCGGGATCGAGAGAAATAGGTGCATAAGGCACTATACGCGCATCATGCCAGCCTGTACCCTCTGTCCAGTCCATGATAAACATATGGTCTGTGTAGTATTTGCCAAAGGAAAGGTTTTTCTGATCGGGCTTTGCCTTGGGTGTCTTTGTCAGTTCATACTTGATATTTAACATTAACTGTTCCTTCTTTCTTTTCATTAAGTATTAGCTACAAACAGTATAAAACTTTTTAAGTATAAATTCAACTGTTTTTTGAAAAAAATTTCATTTTTTTACTTTTTGGCTTACCTCGGGCGGTATATGCTCTAAAATATAATTAAGCACAAACTCATAATCCTCCGGCTTGACATAAACCTGGTTATGGCTTAACGGTGCGTTTACAAATATGGTGCTGCGCCGTTTTACTGCCTTTACCTTTTTTACCTTGTCAAAGTCGGTGCTTAAGCTGTCGCGCGTGGCGGCCAGAATACCGGCGCCTTTTGCCGTAAGGGAGCCGCCCGCTGCAGCTGTCAGCCAGCCTATAGCCTTTGCCTTATCAAACTGCGACTTCATCTGACGGTGGATGATGCCTTTTTCATCCATTTCAAAAATCACCATATACCGCAGACCGTACTGCTTGGCGACAATAAGATAGGCTATAACACCAAGCCCGCAAAAAAACAAAGAAAGCAGCAAAAAGCCCTTTGAAATGTCGATAAATTCCTTAAGGTCTATGCCGTTTTCGAAAAAACTCATACAAAGGGTAAAGGCATATATCAAAAAAAATGACATACCAAGCACCCGCCATACCGTAAAAAGAATAACGGGGTTTTTAAGCATATCAAACGGATAAAGCCAGCGGTATTTGCCGTCACCGCAAAGCGTGACCCTTTCGCCCGTAAAATCGTTTTGCTCGTTTTTATCTGCCATATTTATCACCTCGCGCCGTAAATATACAAAAAGTTTCTTATATTATATACCTTATATCGCCTCTTTGTCAAATTTTTGTTTTTATTATCGGAAGAAATACCCTCCGTCCGTATAAAAACGGCATTATTACCGCATGAAAGCGCAAAAGGCAAATATTTCAAAGTTTTTCTTTACAAACACATTAAAAAGGGGTATAATATTATTTTAGAGTAGTGTTTTTATATGAAATCCACTTTATTATACCGAAAAAGAATCAGGAGGTACTCACAGTGTACGATAAAGTCAGTTCGGATATGAACTTTGTTGAAAGAGAAAAAGAAGTTCTTTCATTCTGGAAGGAAAACGATATTTTCGGCAAGAGTGTAAAGGCACGCGAGGGCTGCCCCGTGTTCACCTTTTACGACGGCCCGCCCACAGCAAACGGCAAGCCGCACATCGGACATATTCTTACCCGTGTTATAAAGGACCTTATCCCCCGTTACAAAACAATGAAGGGCTATAAGGTTTTAAGAAAGGCCGGCTGGGATACACACGGTCTCCCCGTTGAGCTTGAAATAGAAAAGCAGCTTGGCATAAGCGGCAAGCCGCAGATAGAAAACTACGGTGTGGAGCCGTTTATCAAAAAATGTAAGGCAAGCGTATTCACCTATGAGAGCCTTTGGCGCGATATGAGCGACCGCGTGGGCTTTTGGGCGGATATGGACGATCCTTATGTCACCTATCACAATAGCTATATAGAGTCCGTTTGGTGGGCATTAAAGCAAATTTGGGACAAGGACCTTCTTTACAAGGGTCACAAGATAGTTCCCTATTGCCCCCGCTGCGGTACCGCCCTTTCAAGTCATGAGGTGGCACAGGGCTACAAGCGTGTAAAGGAAACATCCTGTATAGCACGCTTTGCCGTTAAGGGCGAGGAAAACACCTATTTCCTTGCATGGACAACAACACCTTGGACACTTCCGTCAAATGTTGCCCTTTGTGTGAACAAAAACGAGAACTACTCAAAGGTAAAGGCAAATGACGGCAAGATCTATATTATGGCCGAGGCTCTTCTTGAAGAGGTGCTTAAGGACGGCTACGAGGTAATAGAAACCAAGCTTGGCGCAGACTATGTGGGCACCGAGTACGAGCCCCTGTTCCCCTACGCTAAAACGGGCGACAAAAAGGCATTTTACATTGTTGAGGACAACTATGTTACTCTTACCGACGGTACCGGTATCGTTCATATCGCTCCCGCTTTTGGTGAGGACGATGCCAATGTCGGCCGCCGCTTTGACCTGCCCTTTGTTCAGCTTGTAAACGAGCAGGGCTGCTTTACCGAGGAGGTAGAGGGGCTTGCGGGCACCTTTGTAAAGGACGGCGACAAGGAGATATTAAAGCGCCTTGAGGAAAGCGGAAAGCTTTTTGCTGCGCTTCCTTTCGAGCATGACTATCCGTTCTGCTGGCGCTGTGACACCCCGCTTTTGTACTATGCACGCGATACCTGGTTCATCGCTATGACAAAGGTTAGGGACAAGCTTTTAAAGAATAACGAGACAGTAAACTGGATGCCCGATAATATCAAGCACGGACGTTTCGGAAACTTCCTTGAAAATGTTATTGACTGGGGTCTTTCAAGAGAGCGTTATTGGGGTACTCCGCTCCCCATCTGGGAATGTGAGTGCGGCCACCGTGAGGCTGTCGGCTCTATCGAGCAGTTAAAGGCTATGAGCGACGACTGCCCGGAGGATATCGAGCTTCACAAGCCTTATATCGACAATGTGCACCTTAACTGCCCCAAGTGCGGCAAGAAGATGCAGCGTGTGAGCGAGGTTATCGACTGCTGGTTCGACAGCGGCTCAATGCCCTTTGCACAGTGGCATTATCCCTTTGAAAATAAAGAAATTTTTGACGAGAATTATCCTGCGGACTTTATCTCCGAGGCTATCGACCAGACAAGAGGCTGGTTCTATACACTTATGGCGATATCGACCCTTATTTTTGACAAGAGCCCCTATAAAAACGTAATTGTTTTGGGTCTTGTACAGGATAAGGACGGCCGCAAGATGAGTAAGCACATCGGCAATGTTGTTGACCCGTGGGATGTGCTCAACAAGCAGGGCGCAGATGCCGCACGCTGGTATTTCTATGCAAACAGCGCACCGTGGCTGCCCAACCGCTTTGACGACAAGGCTGTAAACGAGTATCAGCGCAAGTTTATGGGTACGCTTTGGAATACCTATGCGTTCTTTGTGCTTTATGCTAATATCGACAATTTTGACCCGACAAACTACAAGCTTGAATATGACAAGCTTTCGGCTATGGACAAGTGGGTGCTTTCAAAGCTGAACACACTTGTAAAGACCGTAGATACAAATATGGAAAGCTACAAGATAACCGAGTCCGCAAGGGCTATGGCAGATTTTGTGGACGAGCTTTCAAACTGGTATGTACGCCGCTCGAGAGAGCGCTTCTGGGGCAAGGATATGCCGCAGGATAAGGTAAATGCTTATATGACCCTTTACACCGTGCTTGTGACTATGGCAAAGCTTTCGGCGCCGTTCACACCGTTTATGGCAGAGAGCATTTATCAGAACCTTGTAAGAAAGGTAGACAAAAATTCGGAGGAATCCGTACACCTTTGCTCGTTCCCCGCTGCAAACGAGGATATGATAGACGAAAAGCTCGAGCATAATATGGACCTTGTGCTTTCGGCTGTTGTTGCGGGACGTGCGGCAAGAAATACGGCTAATATCAAAAACCGTCAGCCTATCGGCAATATGTTTATCAAGGCCGACAAAAAGCTGGAGGATATGTATGTTGATATAATCCGCGAGGAGCTCAATGTCAAGAATGTTGAGTTTAAGGACGATGTTTCGGGCTTTACAAGCTATTCGTTCAAGCCGCAGCTTCGTACACTGGGCAAGCGCTACGGCAAGCTGGTGCCCGCTATAGGCGAGTATCTTAAGTCAAACGACGGCAATATGCTTATGTCACAGCTTAAGGAAAACGGCGCTATCAAATTTGAGATAGACGGCACGGCAATAGAACTTGCCGAGGAGGATGTGCTTTACGAGACAGCACAGATGGAGGGCTTTGTTGCCGAAAGCGACAAGACTACCACAGTTGTGCTTGATACCAACCTCACTCCCGAGCTTATCGAGGAGGGCTTTGTAAGAGAGCTTATATCCAAAATACAGAATATGCGTAAGGATGCCGGCTTTGAGGTGCTTGACAGAATAAGCGTATTCTACAGCGGCAACGAGAATATCAAAAAGGTATTTGAGGCCAATAAGGACAGCATCGCAAATGATGTACTTGCCGACAGCATTACCGAGGGTACATCCGATGCCTACAGCAAGGAATGGGATATCAACGGCGAGACCGTTACCCTTGGCGTAAAGAAAAATTAATTAACACAAACTTATCAAACGGTGTGCGTGAGCGATCATGCACACCGTTTTTATATAGAAAAAATTTTGAGTTTTCCCGTTTTTATCGTTGACTTTACGGTTGGCTTTATTGTTGGCCTTATCGTTGACTTTATCGGCAAGCACCGCAAATGTTTTTCGGCGTCAGCGTATATCCCGCTGTAAGCCGAAATTATTTGCGGTGCTTGCAGAAATAAACGGCAGAAATAAACGGGAAAAGCCAAATATAAAATTCTATTGCCTTATACCGCCGCAGGTGTTAAAATAAAAAGAAAGGGCATACGCGCAATGAAATATTGCCTGTACCGAGCTTTTTAAAAGATAGGAGCATAAATATGCAGATATACATAAAAGGTCCCGACGGCAAGCCTTTGATACCGAAGGAGCAGACCTTTGAGGAGAAAAAAGAGATAATAAAGGAGCATATACTTGATATTCTGGAATGTGTTGTGGTGCTGATACCGTCGGAATGGTCAAAGGCGGCTGTTTATGCCGAGGTATCCCGTGTGGGGATATCGTTTCGGATAATATATACGGCGGACGGATATGCAAATAAAACGGCAAAGGCGGCGGAAAAAAATCTTTATACGGGCAAGCTTTATGAGGACAGAAAGGCCTGTCTTGTGGAGGCAATAAAACGTCTGTATGAAAAATACGCCGAATTTGGCGGCAAATGGGAGGCTTTGTCGCTTATGTTCAGCCAAAACGGGGAATATACGGCGGAGTTTATCGATAAAATAGATAATGATCTTACTCCGCAGGAAAGGATAGAAAATTGGAAAAAGGACAGGCTTAAGGTACATGAAAAGCATAAAAAAGACAGCGTTTCCGCAAGCTTTATAGAGATACACAGAAAGGAAAATTAAAATTGAAAAAAATACTTGCTTTTGTTTTGACCCTTGCACTTGTTTTTTCTGCGGCGGCAAACTGCTTGGCGGCGGAAAAGGTGCAAAATTTAAGCTATACGGACAGTCTTGACAGTATCAATAATCCCGGCATAGGCTTTTACAGACCTATAGGCATAAGCCTTAAGGAGAGCGGGAATAAGGCTGTTGACTATAATGTGAACCTTGTTCATCTGCGGTTTGATATAGCGGCTTTTTCTTCAAATGCGCTTGTAGATAAGGAAAACAATGTTTACGGCAAAAGTGCGCCCATAAGCGATGATGCTTTAAAGGCTGCGGGAGAGACCCTTGATAATGTTAAAAAGCGCGGGCATATGGCGATCGTGCGTTTTTGCTATGATAAAAATTACGGCGGGGCGGGCAACTGCGAGCCGGATATGGAAATGCTTTTAACGCATATCAAGCAGATTGGTCAGCTGTATACGGAGCACGCCGATGCGATAGCCTATATAGAGCTTGGAATGTTCGGACCCTGGGGCGAGATGCATACAAGCAAGTGCTGCACGGACGAAAATGCCGCAACGGCGCTTGATGCTATGCTTAAGGCAACGCCGGACAGCCTTTGTGTGGGCGTAAGGCGGCCGAGATTTATTGCCGCGTGGATGGGAATAAAGGGCAGCGAATTTGATATTGAAAACGACAGCTTTAAGGCGGCCGCAGAGGAAAAGGGGAGCCTTATGTACAGAGTGGGCATATTTAACGACGGATATTTGGGCTCGTCAAGTGATCTGGGAACATACGACAACGGCATAACCCGCGATATGTGCGTAAGGTTTTTAAATAAGTACGGTCAAAATACTCCCTACGGCGGGGAGGCTATCGGCGGCACGGAGGTAAGCGAGTGGAACAGCGTTAATTTTGTTTCAAAAGAGGGATTTTTGACCCATACAAGCTACCTGAATCTGGAATGGAACTACAACCTTACCCAAAATGCCTGGGTAAAGGAAATTTATTTGGGTGATGACGAATATAACGGCCAAACTGCGCAAAAATATATTCGTGACCATCTTGGATACCGTTTTGTTTTAAGAGAGAGCAGGCTGCCGTTTGCGGCCGAAAAGGGCAAAAATATTTTATCGCAGATAAGCCTTGAAAATGTGGGCTTCGGAAATATTACCGCAAACGAAAAAATCACCTATATTTTAAAGGACTCAAAAGGAAATATATTTGAGCTGTCACCGGAAAATGTCACAGACCCCAAAAGGCTGTTATCCGGAAAAAACAATGTTTCGGCAGGGCTTGAACTGCCGCAGGATATTGCTGCGGGCGAGTGCGCCGTATATATGCGTATATCAAAATACGGCGAATATAACAGCGACAATAATTACGGCTGCATACGCTTTGCAAACGATGCCTCGCAATGGGACAGCGAAACGGGGGCAAATTACATAGGCAGCTTCAGGGTCATAGAAAAAAAGGCCCCTGAAATGCTTTTAAAAAAGCTTGCCAATATAATAAATGCCGAAGAACTTGAAAAATACGGAAACGATTTTGATTTTAACGGTAACGGAAATATTGATATACTGGACATTATTGCGGCTTTATAAAGATAATATCTTACATTTTGATTAAGATTGATAAAAAAATGCTTATTTTGTTGGACATTGTAACAAAGTTATGTTATAATTAATGAAAAGGATAAAAATTTGAGGAGAATACGACAATGGCAATAAGAATTATCAGAGAATCGGACGACGAAATATTAAGAAAAAAGTGCAAGCCCGTAAAGGCATTTGACGAAAAGCTGCATACACTGCTTGACGATATGGCCGAGACTATGCGCGTTTACAACGGCGTGGGGCTTGCGGCACCGCAGGTGGGTATGCTTAAAAGGGCGGTTGTTATAGATATCGGCGACGGCCTTTTGGAGCTTATAAACCCCGAAATTATCGAGACCTCGGGCGAGCAGACGGGCTCGGAGGGCTGCCTTAGCGTACCCGGCAAGGCAGGCAATGTTACAAGACCGAATTATGTTAAGGTACGCGCCTTTGACAGAAACGGCAACGAATACGAGGCCGAGGGCGAGGAGCTTATGGCGCGTGCGCTTTGCCACGAGCTTGACCACCTTGACGGTATTCTTTACACGGACCTTTGTGACGAGCTTTATGATGTTAAGCCCGCAGACGAGGAGGACGACGAGGAAGAGGATATTGAATATATCGAAGAGGAGTGAGACCTGTGAAAGTTGTATTTATGGGGACACCCGATTTTGCTGTGCCTACCTTGAAGGCACTTATTGAAAAACACGAGGTCCTTGCCGTTATATCACAGCCCGATAAGCCAAAAGGCAGAGGTAAGAAATTACAGCCCACTCCCGTTAAAATTGCGGCAGAGGAGGCGGGGATAACCGTTTACCAGCCCGAAAAGATAAAAGACCCCGAATTTATGGAAATACTGAAAAATATAGAGGCAGATGTATTTGTTGTTGTGGCCTACGGTCAGATATTGCCGCAGGCTGTACTGGATATGCCGAAATACGGCTGCATTAATGTACACGGCTCGCTTTTGCCGAAGTACAGAGGTGCCGCACCTATACAGTGGTCCATAATAGACGGCGAAGAGGTAACGGGCGTGACCATTATGTATATGGAAAAGGGCCTTGATACGGGGGATATGCTTTTAAAGCGTGAAATACCCATTGACCCCGAGGATACCTACGGCAGTCTGCACGACAAAATGGCACCCATAGGTGCAAAGGCGCTTATCGAGACCCTGGATATGCTTGAAAAGGGTGAAGTTAAGCCCGAAAAGCAGGACGACGAAAAATCAAGCTATGTTTCGGTAATAAACAAGTCCCTGGGACTTATTGACTGGAGTAAAAGCGCAAAGGAGATAGTTGACCTTGCAAGAGGACTTGACCCCGTTCCGGGTGCCTACAGCTTTTTAAACGGCGAGCAGATAAAAATTTGGTCGGCCTGTGTGCTTGACGGCTATAAGGGCAGGGCAGGCGAGGTTGTGTTTACCGACAAGAAAAAGGGCTTTGCCGTTGCCGCGGGCGACAAGGCTGTGCTGGTGCGCGAGATGCAGGCAAAGGGCGGCAAAAGAATGGCCTCTGCCGATTATATGCGCGGACACGAGATAAAAGCCGGAGACGTATTTAAAAATGAGTAAAGGAGAGATGACTTATGCCGTATTATATGGGTGAAGGTTTTTTATACATTTTATTTATTGCTGTTGCAATACTTACGCTTTTTGCGCAGTTCAATGTAAAAAGTACATTTGAAAAATACTCAAAGATAGTAAATTCAAGGGGCTATACGGGCGCTGATGTTGCGCGTATGCTGCTTGAACGATCCGGCGTTGAGGATGTGTCGGTAGAAGCGATAAGCGGCAATCTTACCGACCATTACGACCCGACAAAAAAGGTAATAAGGCTTTCGCAGAGCGTTTACGCATCAAACAGCGTTGCGGCTCTGGGCGTTGCGGCACACGAAACGGGTCACGCTATTCAGCATAACAAGGGCTATACACCGCTTGCAATAAGAAGCAGCATTTTCCCCGCTGTAAATATAGGCAGCAGGCTTGCCGTGCCGCTGGTTATCATTGGCATACTGATCGGTTATTTTACAAACAGCCTTTTCCTTGCGTATGCGGGTATATTGCTGTTTACCTTTGTTGTGGCTTTTCAGCTGGTGACGCTTCCCGTTGAATTTGATGCATCGCATAGAGCAATGGATATGCTGCGAGGCTACGGCTTTTTAAGCGACAGTGAGGCTGACGGCGCAAGAAAGGTGCTTACGGCGGCGGCACTTACCTATGTTGCGGCAGCGGCATCGTCGATCATAACCCTGTTAAGGCTTTTGGCTATGGTAAACGGCGGCCGCAGAAGAAGATAAGCATAATTTTATTGACATAATGCGAAAAAAAGTATATAATCAAAAAGTATAAAAATATAAGGAAAAAAGGCGGCAGGCGCCGCTTAAGGTGAAGTAAAATGCAAAAGGACATTTCAATAGCAGTTATCAAGCGTTTGCCAAGATACTACCGTTATTTGGGCGATCTGCTTGAACACGGCGTTACACGCATATCCTCAAACGACCTGGCAAGACGTATGAATTTAACTGCATCACAGATAAGGCAGGATCTTAACAAATTCGGCTGCTTCGGTCAGCAGGGATACGGTTATAATGTGGAGCTACTTTATGAGGAGATAAAGGCTATACTCGGGCTTCAGCGCACCTATAATCTTATTATAATAGGCGGCGGAAATCTGGGACAGACTCTTGCAAACTACGGTAATTTTCAAAAACGCGGGTTTAAGTTTACAGCCGTGTTTGACAAAAATCCAAGGCTTATAGGGCTTAATATACGCGGCATAGAGATACTTGATGTTTCAACGCTTGACACCTACCTTAAAACAAACAGCGTTGATATTGCGGTGCTGGCGCTGCCTAAAACAAATGTATCGGAGGTCCTGCCGATATTGGTGCAGAACAATATAAGCGGTATATGGAATTTTTCACACGTTGATCTTAAAACGCCTGAAAGTATAACTGTGGAAAATGTACACCTTACCGACAGCCTGCTTACGCTTTCCTATAAACTCAGCAGAAACGATAAGGGCGAAAAAAGATAGAATATCAGGGGGCAGTTTCTGCCCCTTTTTTATAAGGCGTGCCGAAAAAAATTTTTCGGCGGAATATGAGGTGCTTTAATTATGAATAATGAAAAACAGAGCATAGATTGGATAAAAGGCGCTGTTTTATGTATAATAACGGCTGTTGTGCCCGTGATAGTAAAAATGGTGCAGCTTCATCCCCGCGCCGACGAATACGGCGTTGTGCGTGCGCAATGGGATATATCCGATGCATTCAGTTATTATAAAATGTCGGTAATAATGATATTGTCATCCTTGCTTGCGCTTTATGCGCTTACGGATATGTGGGATAAAGAGCCTAAAAAGGCAATAAAGCGTCCCGAAAATTATCTGCCGCTGGCATTTCTGGTATTGAGCCTTGTATCGGCATTGGCATCGCCGTATAAAACCGTGGCATTTTTTGGCGCAAGCGAGCGCTTTGAGGGCTTTTGGATGTGGTCTGCGTATATGCTTTTGTTTGTTGAGGCAAGGGTCTTTACGCAAAACAAAAAAAGTGTGGCCGTTTTGGTCGGGTCTATATCAATTGGCGCCCTGCTTGTGGGCGGTATAGGCTTTTTGCAGTTTATCGGCAAAAATCCCTATGAAACGGAGCTTTTTAAAAAACTTGTGCTGGGTAATATAAACGGCAGCTTTTCAATGCGCTTCAGCTCTGTTTTTTCCACATTGTACAATCCTAACTGTGTTGGCATATATACGGGTATGCTTTGCCCGTTTTTCCTGACCGCGGGTATTGCGGCACCCGTAAAAAAGTGGTATAAATATGTGCTGTTGGCTCTTTCTGCGCTTATGCTGGTAAATCTTTTCGGCTGCGAGTCGCTTGGCGGCTTGCTTGGCCTTGCGGCGTGCATGGGCTTTTCCGGTTTGACGGCGGTAGTCTACTTTGTTAAAAAAGGCGGCAAAAAGGGTGCGGCAGCGGCAGCAGCGGCGGTTTTGTGTATGGTGGTTTCGGCGGTTTTGGTATTGTCCGGCAGCTCAAAGATAGCAGAAAAGATAAATGTTATAAAAGAAAGCATAAAAAATCCTGCGGCTGCCGAAAGTCCGTATTTCTTTAAATATATAGCAATGGAGGGCGAAAACGGACATACTGCTGTTATCAGTACACAGACAGGCGATATTGAAATTACCGTTGAAAACGGCAAAAAGAAGATAGAATTTTATGCCGACGGTGAAAGAAAAGAACTGGAGCTTGTTAAAACACAGCCCGACAGCGGCTTTGCGGAGACCCTGACCTGCGAGGTGCCGGGTATTGCAAAAAGCACATTAAGCACGACCGAATCGGGCTTTATGCAGTTTAAGGCCGGAGACGGACAAAAAAGCTTTACCAGCTTTTATTTTGATATTTCAAGCGGCGATCTGGTGTATACCGATATGTTTTCAAACCCTATAGATCTTGAAAAAGAGTATCCTGCAATAGGCTTTAAGGGTATGGAAAGGCTTGGCAGCAACCGCGGCTATATATGGTCAAGAAGCATACCGCTTATTTCAAAAAACATAATTATAGGTGCGGGGCCTGATTGCTATGTGTTTAAATTTCCGCAAAAAGATGTTTTAAGCAAATTGATATTTTTGGGCAACCCAAATGTTATTATTGACAAGCCGCACAGCTTTTATCTGCAGGTCGCTGTTAATACGGGGCTTATATCCCTGCTTGTGCTTACAGCGTTGTTTTTGATGTATATTGTAAATACTGTCCGCTGTGTTATGCGGGGCGGCAGCAATATGCTTGTCGGCTTAAGGCTTGGCGCCGCGGCGGGTGTGATAGGGTATCTTGCTGCCGTAACGACAACGGACAGCGTTGTAAGTGTTTCACCCGTATTTTGGGTATTGCTTGGCCTGGGCTTCGCCTTAAATAAACTGTCCGATATAGACCAAAGCTGCGATTGATTTTTTTTCGGGGAGAAAAACTATGTATTTAAAAGTAAAACGTGTACTTGATGTTTTTTTATGTGTTATTGCGCTTTTGATGTTCTGGTGGGTGTTTGTTGTTATATCGGTTTTAATAATATGTGATGACAAGGGCCCTGTTATATTTAAACAGCGCAGGGTGGGCAAAAACAAAAAAGAATTTGATATTTACAAATTCAGGACAATGAAAATGAATACACCAAAGGATGTTCCCACGCATCTGTTGGAGGATCCAAACAGCTATATAACAAGAGTGGGCGATTTTTTGCGAAAGTTCAGTCTGGACGAATTACCGCAGCTTATCAATATAATAAAGGGCGATATGAGCATAGTGGGACCGCGCCCCGCCTTGTACAATCAGTATGACCTTATTGCCGAACGCGATAAATACGGTGCAAACGATATTCGCCCCGGCCTTACCGGACACGCGCAGATCAACGGCAGGGACGAGCTTTCAATAGAAGGAAAGGCAATGTACGATGGCGTTTATGCGCAAAAAATAAGCTTTCTTATGGATCTGGGCATTATACTTAAAACATTTGGCATAGTAGTAAACAGGACCGGCTTTAAAGAAGGAAAACAGTAATGATAGTAATAACCGGAAAAAACGGATACATAGGATCATATTTAAAAAAGTATCTGGAAAAAAGGGGCTGCGAGGTATGCTGTAAGGATGTCAGGGGAAGCGTTAAGGATGACATATTCGGGGATGCCGATATAGTGATACATACTGCGGGTATAGTACACAATAAAAAGGCGGATGCCGCGCTGTATAAAAGCGTAAATGCCGATCTTACCGAAAGGCTTGCGCTTATTGCAAAAAAAAGCGGCGTAAGGCATTTTATATTTTTCAGCACAATGAGTGTTTACGGGCTTGTAACGGGAGAAATATCAAAAAATACCCCCGAAAGACCAAAAAATGATTACGGGAAAAGCAAGCTTGAGGCAGAAAAAAGACTTTTTGCATTAAAGGATAAGGATTTTAAGATAACCGTTATCAGACCTCCCGTTGTTTACGGAAAAAACTGCCCCGGTAATTACAGGCGGCTTTCAAAAATTGCCAAAATACTTAAGGTTTTTCCCGATACAAAAAACAAAAAAAGCATGATATATATAGAAAATCTTGCAAAGTGTGTGGAGGACATTATAAAAGGTACGATAGAGGGCGTTGTTTTGCCGCAGAATGAAGAATATGTCAATACGGCAAAAATGTGCGAATGTATAGCAAAAAACAATAACAAAAAGCTGTATCTTTCAAAAATGCTTGGCAGGATAGTTATAAAAATAAAGATAGGTGTTGTGCAAAAAGCTTTCGGAAATTTGTATTATACAAAGGATATTTCTTATCTGTGCAATGCAGTCGGCTTTGAGGAAAGTATAGAAGTAACGGAAAAATAGAAAAAGCTATCGAAAAATTTAATAATATAGTATATTGAAATATGAATAAAAATAATGTATAATAAATATAATTGCCATTTTATGTGGAAGAGTTTTAGTTTTATAGGAGGAACATAAATGAGTTCGGCAGAAAATATGACTGTTAATTGTATACGAGTTTTAAGCGCAGAGGCTATCCAAAAGGCAAAATCGGGTCATCCCGGCGTTGCCATGGGCGCGGCACCCATAGGCCTTGAGCTTTGGGCAAACCATTTAAAGCACAGCCCCGCTTGTCCAAATTGGATAGACCGCGACCGTTTTGTGCTTTCCGCGGGTCACGGCTCCATGCTTTTATATTCGCTTTTGCATCTTTTCGGTTATCCCGTTACTATGGAGGATATTAAAAATTTCCGCCAGTTTGGCTCCAAAACTCCGGGTCATCCCGAATTTGGGCATACGGTAGGCGTTGAGGCAAGCACGGGTCCTCTCGGGCAGGGCTTTACAAATGCTATAGGTATGGCAGTTGCCGAGAGCTTTCTTGCGGCAAAATTCAATAAGCCCGGCTTTGATATAATAGACCATTATTCCTATGCGCTTTGCGGTGACGGCTGTCTTATGGAGGGTATTTCCTATGAGGCTGCATCGTTTGCGGGTCTTATGGGTCTCGGAAAGGTCGTTATTCTTTATGATTCCAACGATATTACAATAGAGGGCAGCACAGACCTTGCCTTTAAAGAGGATATCAAAAAGCGCTTTGAGTCTGTAAACTGGCATTATCAGCTGGTTGATGACGGCACCGATATGGCTGCGATAGGAAAGGCTATCGAGGCCGCAAAGGCAGAAACAAGCAAGCCCTCTATAATTGAAATTAAAACACAGATAGGCTTTGGTGCGCCGAATAAGGCAGGCACAAACAAGGCTCACGGCGAGCCTCTCGGCGAGGAAGAGCTTGCGCTTACAAAGGAAAATCTCGGCTGGACGGCAGAGCCCTTTACCGTACCCGACGAGGTCAAGGGATATATGTCGGGTGTCTGCGGCAAAATAAACGAATACTCAAAGCAGTGGGACAAGCTGTTTGAGGAATATAAGGCAAAGTACCCAGAGCTTGCAAAGCAGCTTATCAACTGGTTTGACGGCAAATTTGAAAATGACCTTATAAATGACGATTCTTTCTGGAATTACGAGGGTGACTGTGCAACACGCCAGTCCTCCGAAAAAATACTTAATAAGATAAAGGATATCGTACCCAACCTTATAGGCGGTTCGGCGGACCTTGCACCTTCAAACAAATCCATAATGAAGGATGCTGATTTCTATTCAAGGGAAAACCGCGGCGGTGCGAATATGCACTACGGTATCAGAGAGCTTGCAATGACAGCAATTGCAAACGGTATGGCATTTCACGGCGGTGTTAAGCCCTATATAGCAAGCTTCTTTGTATTCAGCGATTATATGAAGCCCGCACTTCGCATTTCGGCTATTTCAAGTCTGCCTGTTATTGGCATTTTGACTCATGACAGTATCGGCGTTGGTGAGGACGGCCCCACGCATCAGCCCGTAGAACAGCTTGCGGCTTTCAGAAGTATGCCTAACAGCTATACCTTCCGCCCCTGCGATACCAACGAGGCGGCTGCGGCATGGTATACGGCGGTATTTAACGGCAAAAAGCCCACCATTATGGCATATACCCGTCAAACCACAAAAAATATCGGCGTTGACGGCAGAAATGCCTTAAAGGGCGGTTATATAATAAAGGACAGCGAAAAAGAGACCCCCGATGTTATAATCATAGCTACGGGCTCAGAGGTAGGCCCCGCTTACGATTCGTGGGAGCTGCTTAAAAACAAGGGCATTGACGCAAGAGTAGTAAGTATGCCCTGTGTAGAGCTTTTTGAGGAACAGAGCGAGGAATATAAAAATTCTGTCCTGCCCAAAAATGTTGACAAGCGCGTTGCCGTTGAGGCATCAAGCGATAACTATTGGTACAGATATATCGGCATAAACGGCGAGTTTATTGGGGTAGACCGCTTTGGCATCTCTGCACCCTTTGCCAAGCTGTTTGATTATTTTGGCTTTACACCCGAGCATATCGCAGAGGTTGCGGAAAGGATAGCAAAGGGCTGACAAATGGACAGACTTGAAAAACAAATAAGCTTTTTATTGGAAGTTGACAAGCTTAAAAATGTATTAAGGCGTTCATCGGTAACAGACGGCAGCAGGCGTGAAAATTCGGCGGAGCATAGCTGGCATTTATGTATGTTTGCGCTTACCTTGGCCGAATATGCGCCCGAAGATACCGACATATCCCATGTTATAAAAATGCTTCTTGTACACGATCTGGTAGAGGTCTATGCAGGCGATACCTATCTTTATGACGAGGAGGGCAACAAAACAAAGTCAAAGCGTGAGCATGATGCGGCTGACAAGCTTTATTCGCTGCTGCCCGACGGTCAGGGCGAGGATATGAAGCAGTTGTGGTACGAGTTTGAGCGCTGTGATACCAATGAGGCGCTTTTTGCAAACGCACTTGACAGGCTTCAGCCGATATTGCTTAATTATGCAAATAAAGGCAGTATATGGCTTGAAAATAATATAACGGTGAAGAATGTGGAGGAACACGCCTACAGGCTGACAAGGCTTTCACATCCAAAACTTAAGAGTTTTGTGCTGGATCTTCTTAAAAATGCAGTGGAAAACGGTTATCTTAAAGGCTGACGGCCGAAGACGAGAGGAGATTTATTTTTGGATAAAAAAATAGTTTTGAGAAGGATTTCGTATTTTGGCCTTGTTGTGCTTATCTTGCTTGCAGTGGCTTTGGCAGGCAGAGGCGGCTACCTTTTGTACCGCTATCATAAAATGAAGACCTTACCTACAACGGGCTTTAACTATGATGTTCAGCAGGTTTCATTGGTAACGGTGTATGATCCGCTTATAATCGGCGGCGTAAGGTATTATCCCGAGGTCAAGGGCGGCGTAAAATACTATGCCGCAAACGAGGCAGAGCGCGATAAGCTGTCTGCATATTGGGGCGGCGACGGCGAAAACCTTGTTACTGTGGATATGGTAAAGGTAAGCGGCATAATAAATGCACTTAACACTCTGGAGCTGGCTGAAATAGACGAAGACAAAAATACTGAGAAGATCTATAACAGGGAAAGCTATAACGGCAAGTGTGTAAGTATTGCCGTCAATGAAAACGGAAAAAATACAATAATGAAAATTTTTGACAGATATATTTATATTATGACTCCCTGGGATTCCGTGAAAACTGCATATTATATACAAAATTATGACAGACGCAATACCACAGAGGATCTTATTATGGCTATGGTTGGATAAAATTTTAAATTTGTATTGCAAAAGTTTTTTGGTTATGATATAATAACTTTTAGTGTTTATAATAAAAGGCAAAGACGAAGAAAAGTAGCAAAAAGAAACCTGACAGGGATATAGGGCCATGGACTGAGAGCCTTATTCTTGACACTTATTTGTGAAGAACACTTCCGAGCTTGCGGTGTGAAAGGCTTTTGCCAAGTAATGCTGCACGTTTCCCGCGTTAAGGGCAAGAGGGTACTTTTGTACCGAATTAAGGTGGCACCACGGTAATTCGTCCTTAAATACTTATGTATTTGAGGACTTTTTTATTTTTAAAGAAAGGTTGAGAAAGATGATCAAAGCAAGCGGCGAAAGAACTATTGCCGATTTAAGCATTGAGGAGCTTAAGACGGCAGAGGGTACGGTCACTACACACGGCGTTGTTTACAATGTGCGTGATATGGGTGATTTTGCATTTATTATTTTAAGAAAGATAGGCGGCCTTATTCAGTGCTTCTATGAAAAGACCGGCAGTGAAGAGGAAAAGGAATTTTTGCGTGACGAGGCATCTGTGCGCGTGACAGGTCAGATACGCAAGGAAGAACGTGCGGTAAACGGTGTTGAGATCGCGGTTGAAAAGGTAGAGCTTTTAGGCAAGCCCAAGGAGGAGCTGCCCTTAAGCATAAATAAGTACAGACTTAATATTGCGCTTGAAAACGAGCTGGGTCTGCGCCCCGTTACCTTAAGAAACGAGCAGAGAAGAAACGTATTTAAGCTGCAGTCGGCACTTGTTGAGGCGTTCAGGGAATACCTGGGCAAAAACGGCTTTACCGAAATAATGACACCCAAGATCGTTGCATCGGGCGCAGAGGGCGGCGCAAATATATTCAAGCTGGACTACTTCGGCAAAAAGGCTTATCTTGCACAGAGTCCCCAGTTCTACAAGCAGATGCTTATCCCCGTTTACGAGCGTGTGTTTGAGATAGCACCCGTATTCCGTGCGGAAAAGCACGACACCACAAGACATCTTAACGAATATATCGGCGTGGACTTTGAAATGGGCTTTATAAACAGCTTTTATGATGTTATAAATATGGAAACGGGTATGATAAAGTACGCTATGGAGTTTTTAAAGGAAAAATACCCTGACGTTATCAAAAAGCTTGGCATTGAACTGCCCGTTGTAAAGGATATTCCCTGCGTTACCTTTAAGGATGCAAAGGAAATGGTAGCCGAAAAGTACAACAGAAAAATAAAGGACCCCTATGACTTGGAGCCCGAGGAAGAGCGTCTTATAGGCGAGCTTTTCAAGGAGGACTATGACAGCGATTTTGTTTTCGTAACACATTATCCTATCAAAAAGCGTCCGTTCTATGCTATGGACGACCCCGAAAACGAAAAGTACACCTTAAGCTTTGACCTTCTTTTCCGCGGTCTTGAGGTAACCACGGGCGGTCAGCGTATACACGATTATGACACGCAGGTAAAGAAAATGATATTCAAGGGTCTTTACCCCGAGGATTTTGAAAGCTATTTAATGCTTCACAAATACGGCTGTCCTCCGCACGGCGGCCTGGGTATGGGTCTTGAAAGATTTGTAATGAAGCTTATCGACGAGAAGAATATCAGGGCAACATCCATGTTCCCGAGAGATACGACAAGATTAAATCCGTAAGGGGGTATTGCAATGACAGCAGAAGAAAAAATCATTACCGCCATTGAAGAAGCTACGGGCATTTCTGTGACGGAGGAAAAAATTGACGCGGTCAAGTCGCGTATAAATATGATATTTGATTATCTGGGCTATGAAGAGGGACAGGCCTTTGCGGCAGAGGACGGCGAAAAGCCCGCTCCCGGCGCAAACGGCATTGATGATGCGCTTATCAAATATCTTGAAGAGCTTTCACGCCTTACACTTACCGAGGACGAGGAGAAAAAGGCCAAAGAGGACCTTACAAAGATACTTGATTACATTGACACGCTTAATCAGCTTGATACCGACAATGTAGAGCCTATGAGCCACCCGTTCCAGTATACAAACAATTTCCGTCCCGACGAGGTAAAGCCCTCCGAGGACAGAGAGCTTATACTTAAAAACGCACCGCAGCAAAAGGACGGCTGCTTTAAGGTGCCCACAACGGTAGAGTAAAGGGGGAGCAAAATGGATTTTTCAACTAAAACTGCCCTTGAATTGGGACAAATGATAAAAAATAAGGAAGTCAGCAGCGTTGAGCTTACAAAGGACTTTCTTGCAAATATTAAAAAGACAGACGAAAAAATAAATGCATATATCACCGTTTTGGAGGACGAGGCTTTGGCTCGGGCAGCTGCCGTGCAGGCCAAAATCGACAGCGGTGAGCTTACAGCTCCGCTTGCGGGCGTGCCTATGGCTATAAAGGACAATATCTGTACAAAGGATATCCTTACCACCTGCGGTTCCAAAATGCTTTATAATTTCAAGCCTGTTTACAATGCTACCGTTACCGAAAGGCTTTTAAATAACGGCGCTGTTGTACTGGGTAAATTAAATATGGACGAGTTTGCCATGGGCGGCTCTACCGAGACATCTTATTTTGGTGCGGCACACAACCCCTTTGATCTGGAAAGAGTCACGGGCGGTTCGTCGGGCGGTTCTGCGGCAAGTGTTGCGGCCGATGAATGTGCATACTCTCTCGGCAGCGATACGGGCGGTTCTATCCGTCAGCCCTGTTCGTTTTGCGGTGTCAGCGGTATAAAGCCTACCTACGGCGCTGTAAGCCGTTTTGGTTTGGTCGCATTCGCTTCTTCACTTGACCAGATAGGCCCCGTAGGCCGCGATATCCGCGACTGTGCAGAGGTATTAAGCGTTATTTCGGGTCACGACCCCAAGGATTCCACATCCGTTAAGGGCAAGACTTTTGATTTTTCACAGAGCTTTACAAAGGACTTAAAGGGCGTAAAAATAGGTCTGCCCACCAACTACTTTGGCAAGGGTCTTGACGAGGACGTTAAAAAGCCTGTTCTGGAGGCTGTCGAGACCTTGAAAAAACTTGGCGCACAGGTAGAGGAATTTGAAATGACGATAGTTGACTATGCTATCCCCACATATTACGTTCTTGCCTGCGCAGAGGCCAGCTCCAACCTTTCAAGATATGACGGTATCAAGTACGGCTACCGCAGAAAGGACTGCGAGGATCTTCTTGATGTTTACTACACATCCAGAAGCGAGGGCTTCGGTATGGAGGTAAAGCGCCGTATAATGCTCGGTTCTTTCGTTTTGAGCAGCGGCTATTACGATGCTTATTACAACAAGAGCTTAAAGGTTCGCGGTCTTATCAAAAAGAGCTTTGACCAGGCCTTTAACGATTACGATATGATAATTTCGCCCGTTGCGCCCACGGTCGCATACAAGATAGGCGAAAATTCCTCCGACCCGTTAAAGATGTACCTTGGCGATATCTATACAGTATCGGTAAACCTTGCGGGTCTGCCGGGTGTTTCCGTGCCCTGCGGCTTTGGCAGGGGCGATATGCCCGTAGGCTTCCAGCTTATCGGCCCCGCATTCAGCGAGGCAAAGCTTGTTAAGGCGGCTTACGCATTCCAGCAGTCAACGGACTTTCACACAAAAAAGCCCGCTATAGTAAAGGAGGGCAACTGATATGAATTACCAAACAGTAGTAGGTCTGGAGGTCCACGTTGAGCTTTCGACCAAATCAAAAATTTTCTGCTCCTGTACAACGGAGTTCGGCGGCGAGCCCAATACACATGTTTGCCCCGTTTGCTCGGGTATGCCGGGTGTGCTTCCCGTTTTAAACAAAAAGGTAGTGGATTTTGCTATCCGCGCAGGTCTTGCAACAAACTGCGAGATAACGCGCTACAATAAATTCGACCGTAAAAACTATTTCTATCCCGACCTTCCCAAGGCATATCAGGTCAGCCAGCTGTACCTGCCTATCTGCCGCAACGGTAAAGTCGAAATAGAGGTAGAGGGCAAGAAAAAATATATCGGCATCCACGAGATACACATGGAGGAGGATGCAGGTAAGCTGGTACACGACCCCTGGGACGATTGTACACTTGTAGACTATAACCGCTGCGGTGTGCCGCTTTTGGAAATAGTTTCCGAGCCCGATTTCAGAAGTGCGGACGAGGTTATCGCATATTTGACAAAACTCCGTGAAACTATGATGTATCTCGGCGTTTCAGACTGTAAAATGCAGGAGGGCTCAATGCGTGCCGATGTCAATATTTCGGTCATGCCCGTAGGCTCCGCAAAGTTCGGTACCCGTACCGAGATGAAGAATATGAACAGCTTTAAGGCTATCTACCGCGCTATCAATTACGAGGCAAAGCGTCAGATAGAGGTGCTTGAAAGCGGCGGCAGAGTGGTGCAGGAAACACGCCGCTGGGACGATAACAAGGATGCATCCTTTGCAATGAGAAGCAAGGAAAACGCACAGGATTACCGTTATTTCCCCGAGCCCGACCTTCTGCCCATAGAGATCGGCGACGATTGGATAAAGGATACCAAGGACAATATGCCCGAGCTTCCCGAGGCAAAGCGTAAAAGATATATGTCCGAGTTTGGACTTTCCGAGTATGATGCATCGGTTATCACGGCCGAAAGACAGGTTGCTTATATCTTTGAGGACACCGCTGCACTTTGCGGCAAGCCTAAAGAGGCGGCAAACTACGTTATGGGCGAGCTGATGCGCTTGATGAGCGAAACGGGCACCCTTGCAGAGGAGCTTGAAATAGAGCCCAAGAAAATTGCGGATATCATAAAATTTGTTTCCGACGGCAAGATAAACAGAAGTGTTGCCAAGGAAGTATTCGAGGCTGTATTCAAAAAGAATGTAGATCCCGAAAAATATATCGAGGAAAACAACCTTGCTATGGTAGACGATTCTTCGCTTGTTGAAGAAGTTGTTGCAAAGGTGATCGCAGACAATCCCAAGTCTATAGAGGACCTTAAGGCAGGCAAGGAAAAGGCTAAAGGTTTCCTTGTGGGCCAGACTATGAAGGCACTTAAAGGCAAAGCCAACCCGCAGACCGTAAATAAGGTGCTTGACGAAAAGTTAAAAGAAGTACTTGGATAATGATAAAGAGATGCTCACGTTCGGGCATCTCTTTTTTATTCAAAAATTACGGAGTATAGATCGGAAAGCAAGGCGATTATTTTTATTGACAAATTGTGAATTTTTTGTTAAAATTATGTCATAGACAATATTTCGGGAATATTCTTGAAATATACAAAAAAATTTTTAAAGAAAGGGTTGACAAGTTATGCGAAACGGCGTATTCTTAAGCAAGCAAGCAAGCAAGCAAGCAAGCAAGCAAGCAAGCAAGCAAGCAAGCAAG
>CAMVJD010000005.1 GCA_947167715.1 uncultured Eubacteriaceae bacterium | reverse complement strand
ACTTGTTATGCTCGGTCAATATCCTGTCGGACAATTCCCTGAATTTAGAAAAATCCCGCTTGGAATATCTGAATTTCCTCCCGTTTTCACAACTGACGGAATTCAGAATAAAATGCGTATGTATATGACCTTTGTCAATATGCGTAGCAAAAATGACTTCATATCCTTTTGCTTTGTCCCAGCGTTCCATAAGTTCACTTGCTATTTGATGTGCTTCTTCGGGCGTTATCTTTTCATCTTTTGGGAAACTCTGTATAAAGTGCTTGTACTGTCTGCCTTTGGTCTTACCCCATAAGGTTTTTGTAAGTTTCATTTGCGTTATGGCACTTTCGGGCGAACAGTTTATACCGCTGACAAGATCAAATTCGGTCTTGCCGTCTTTTGTTATGTAGCGTATCGCATTAGCAATACTCGCCCTTGAATTGACCGCTTTAATTATTGCCATTTATAATTTCCTCGCAGCACTCTTTGACGGAATGGTCTATCTGCTTTTTAAGTTTTTCGCTTAACTCTATTTCAAGTGCCTTGCCGTTCAAAAACAAAAGTGCTTTGTTTAAAACGGTGTTGAGTAAATCAAACTCGTGCTTTAAAAAATGTATCGGCGGAACATTTCCTTGATTACATCTTTTGGCGATCTGATTTATATTCGCACCGATTTTATTAAGTTCGGGAATGAATTTAACAATGCCGTTTGCCGATATGATTTTAGAATTAAATATCGCTCGGCGTAAAAATTCCGCCTGCGATAATCCTGACTTTTTAACTTTTTCTCGTAAAAGTTCATAATCCGATTCATTTAATCGGACAGTAATATTTTTCAATAAAATCCCTCCAATCATATTTTATTTTGTTGAAAAATCATTTTTACCGAAGCTTGCTTCGGTCAAAAGGGGTGGTTCGAAGGAGGGCACAGCCCACCTCGCAAGCTCCGACACGACTGCATTTTGCAGTCGCGGCGGGGAGCTTGCCTCAGCCGTCACAAATTGTCAATAATGACCCTAAGTGGACTGCCATATCGTAAAATGGCATACCATACCTTTGCAGAGGCTGAGTAAAAACGGGCGGCGATACGACTATTTTATAGGAAGAATAACGATATTTCTCTTCCTATATAAATAAGAAGAATTACCGCCCGTTTTAAGAAAAAAGATTTTTCGGAACGGAAAAATCTTTAACCATCTGAAAGATGGTTAGATGTTATATGGATGAAAACGGACAACATTTTCAGAAAAATCTGTCGGGTACAATAACATTTTTATTGCGATAATCATCTAAAGTTTTGATACCCTGACGCTCCAGATTTTTCAAGATACCTCTTATGTAAGCAATGGAACGCTTGTCCTTATTGACAGCAATCTTCATACACTCCATAACAAGTGCAGGCTCGTGCAAACTTAAAAGTTGGCGCAGTTCATTTATCTCTTCGGGTTTTGTATAAGCGTTGAAATGTGATTTATAATAATAATACGCTCCATTAAAACTGTCTAAGTTTTTCTCCTCCGATTTGATAACAGGCTCGCTCACTTTTTCGGGAACACCTGCATCAGTTTTTTGCTCCTCGCCGTCAAGAATAATGTAAGCTGCCGTTTCGTCTTTATCCAAAAGCCAATACTCATTTATGTATCTCGGCGTTTTCTTTGCCTTTTCCTTAATGGCATTTTGAAAATAACTTTGAACGCTTTTTGATGTAATGACCTTATCATTTGTAAACAATTCCTTGTCAAAAAACGAATGTTCCATCAGGAACGGGATTATCTCCGCAACGGTCTCGGACTTTATGTTAAGGTCTGCGGATATGATGTAAATAAAATCATCATCGACCTTTAAATAAAATCCGTTGCGGTACATCTCACACAGCAAGTAGAGATATATCGTAATGCCCTCTGTACCGAAATTTGCTTTTAAGACTTTGATTTTTCTATCCGTAAAGAAATCGCAGTCAAGCATAAAGTTGTTTAAGCCTTCGCTTATAGTTCTACTCATAGTAATAAATCAGCTCTTTCATAAAAAATTTTAAAGTTTTTGTTGGAAAATACTCAATCGATTGGTATAATATAGTAAACGACATTAAATGCCGTTTACTATCCCTCCGGGGGATGCGTACGACTGCGTATAAGGAAGATAGCCGCATAAGCGGCACGCAGTCGGCGCGAGTAAACGTCCAAAGCATAAATGCTTTTGCCGTTTACCATATTATAACAATATTTTTTTCATAGAAGAATGTTTAGGACTTGCATAGTATTTGCACGATATTTTTGAAAAAAATATAAATTCGGGGGAAGTATTGGAGAAAAAATATGAGTTATGATTGTCTTTACAGCATAGATATGACTCTATATAGCGTATAAAGGAGAGTTACATATGTATAAAATCAGCACAGATATTTATAATTCGATAAAAAACAGTAACATAATTATTAATGAGCTTGGAATAGAGAAAAGCAAGGAAATCTTTAAATCCATTCAAAAAAATTATATTAATATGGAAAAAGAAAACAATTTATGGTTATGGGAAAAATTTAATGATTACGAATTTATAAAGAATAGTAATGGATGGACATACATTCAAAATTTTGTGTCAAATAGCAAATGTATCATATTCTTTAACCAAGACGAAGAAACAAAAATGTTCTCTATAAATAATGGAAAAGATTTGCACTATATATTATCAGAAACATGTGGATATGAGTTCTATATTACAGATGAGGAATGTACTTATTTGATTTGCTTTAACCACCATAATATTTTATACGGTTGCGGAAATGCTATTGAGTGGATAGAAACACTCAAATAACATTCAAAAATCGGTCATAGAACTTTTAAGATGTTATTGTAAAAAACGAATTTTGGAAGGAAAAATAAGGAGAATATATGAGTTACTGTTGTTTTTCAAGCGTAATGCAGGTGCTTTTGCGTAATATCAAGGCATTCAATTACACAAGTCAATATGATGTGGTGGAAAATTATATATTTCCGACCTTTAAAAAGCAATTCGGGGGAATTTGCAAGGATAACAGCACAGTTTCAAGATGGGTAAAGGGAGAAATACCGCTGTCAAAGGAGATAGGACAGTATTACAGTGATGACAAATGCCGCTTGTATGCCGATATGAAAGTCTATGCCGATAATTCGGCGGATTTTTACAAGGCTGTAGAAGAAATAAAAGAATTGGTTTCCGATGATACTGTTATGTCGGCGGGACAGAAAAATGAATTGTTATCTTTTTATGATAATATAAGCAAGGAACAGCTTATAAAATTTGTGGCGGAAGTTTTATATTATGCTATGGGGCAAGTGCCGCAAAATGTGAATGCACAGTCCGTATCCACGCAAAATATAATATTGGGATGCAAACCACATAACCCCTGCAAAGCCTTTGTCGGCAGAAATACGGAAATAGAAACGCTCCATAATATGCTTTCGGAAAATAATTCCGTATTTGTTGAGGGCATCGGCGGCATTGGCAAAAGTGAATTGGCAAAGAAATATGCCTATATTTACAAGAATGACTATACAAATATAATCAGCTTGAAATATAACGGCAGCCTGAAAGACCTTATCACAGATATAGAATTTGCCGATGATGAAAAATATCCCGATGAACACAGGAACGATAAATACAGGCGGCATTATTCTTTTCTGAAAAAGCTGGGCGATGATACACTTATTATAATAGACAATTTCGATACCACAATAGAACAGGAAACGCTGATAGAAGAATTTTTACAGAACAATTTTAAGGTTTTGCTGACTACAAGGCACAAGTTTGAGGATTATCCCACACTTGTACTTGATGAAATGGATATTGAAGCCCTGTTAAACTTGATAAATGAGTTTTACACCATAACGGATGATAACAAGGCAATTCTGACTTCAATAATAAAAGCTGTCCATAATCACACATTTTTAACGGAATTATGTGCAAGGCTTTTGAGGAATGGTTTTATATCTCCCTCCGATTTGCTTGCAAGCCTTGAAGAAAACAATATAAACCTTGATAATGAGGAGAAAATTCAAGTAAAAAAAGATGATAAATCGGTAAAAACTACATACACAAAACATATCCGCAAATTGTTTGAATTGTTTAAGCTGACGGATAAACAGCAATATATATTGAAAAATATCTGCTTCGTTTCGCCTTTTGGCATAAGCACGAAAACATTCTGCAAATGGATAGAAGAACAGAACGGGAATGATATATCCGATCTGACGGAATTAGGCTTGATACATAACGAAAACGGCGTTTTAAGCCTGCACTCCATAATAAAAGATGTGGTAACGGAAGAATTGAAGCCGACCATTAAAACTTGCGCTGTACTTGTTAAGAATATAAAATACGATTGCTTGCATTATGGTACAGATACGGCTTATTATAGGAATATAATTGATTTTGTCGGGAATATGCTTTCAAGGATAATTGACGATGATACCGACCACTACCTTGATTTAGCAGAGACCGCCTTTTGCTACGCCGAAAAATATAATGAGCTGACATTTATGCACAAGGTCATAAACCTTCTTGACCACTATATCAAAAACGATCAGACAGATAAGGCAAGGGATAAAGCGCAGTTTTATATGTTCAAGGCAGCTTATGTCATCAAAAAATATGAAAATAAGTTTTCATCGGCGGTGGATTTTACGAAAAAAGCAATAAACATCGCAGAAGAAAATAACTCGGAAGATTTAACGGCTATGCTTGGCATACTGTATTCCAACTTGGGCGAATATCTGTTGTATGAAAGCCCGAAAACCAATATACCCCAAACCATAGCAGCATATAATAAGGCTTTCGGACTTATGCAGCAAACCAATACTCTCCACACCTATGACGAAGCCGTACTCATAAAACGAATATGTGAAGTCTATATCCTGTCTGGACTGGGACAGCAGGCGTTGAAACAACTTGAATATCTGCAATCGGTATTCAAGCCCGATACCATACCGCAAAGCTATGAGGAATATATAGCTTTATGTGATAAGAACGAAACGTCAACCTTGCTTGAATATGCCGATATTTTAAAAACCATAGTAACAATAAAATCAAGCGAAAATATGAATTATAGTAGGGAAGTAAAAGAAATACGCACGATATATAATGCGGTTTATGAAAGAGATCCGGAGGAATTGGCTCAAATAAATACATTTATTTCAACCTTAACGAACAAATAAGGAACAAAAAAAGGAAAAAACAATTTAATATTCATTTATATACTTGCGGAAGTTATAATTATCTGATAAAATATATAATACATATAGAACAGTTTGACTATCCCGTTACGGAGGTGATATTTATGCAAGAAATATACACAATAGGGTATGCTGGTTTCAAAATCCAAGATTTTTTAAAAGTGCTAAAAAAATATCAAATAAATAGTTTAATAGATGTGCGGAGTAATCCTTATTCAAAAATTTATGCTGACTATAATAAAGAGGCATTAAACCAACTATTACAACACAATAAAATAATATATAGAAATTACAGTAGTGAATTTGGTGCAAGACAAAGCAATATGGAATATTACCCCAATGGATATTTGGATTTTTTATTATTTTCTAAATCACAAGTTTTTCAAGAAGGTATAACTAAAATAATAAGGTCTATTCCTTTGGGATTTAATTTTGTACTCATGTGTTCCGAAAAAGATCCGATAACTTGTCATAGAAATATTATGGTTGCACGAGAATTTTACAAAAAAGGAATTGAAATAAAAAACATCCTATCTGATGGAAGTTATATTACGCAAGCTGAAATTGAAAAGAAACTTGTGGAATATTATTATCCAAATAGAAATCAGCTTTCTTTTTTAGAAGCCGATTTATCTTGGGAAGAAATGGTTGATAATAGTTACAAGTTTCAAAATGAAAAAATAGGTTATCATCTTGAAGATGAAGTGGGGAGTGTTGTATATGGATAATATCTTCACAATAGGATTTACCAAAAAAACAGCTGAAAAATTTTTTTCGCTCATAAAGGATAACAATATAAGTTTGGTTGTGGATATAAGATTAAATAATACATCACAATTAGCGGGGTTTTCAAAATATCCAGATATTAAATATTTTTTGGATGCAATTTGCAAAGTAGACTATATTCATGAGCCTTTTTTTGCCCCTGAAGAATCAACTTTATCCAAATATAAAAAAGGTAAAATCAATTGGAGTGAATATACTTTTGAATTTTTACAAACAATGGAAAAAAGACAAATAAAAAGTTATATTTTGAAACACTATTCAGATAAGGAGAACATATGCTTATTATGTAGTGAAGTAACACCAGAAAATTGTCATCGAAGTTTACTGTCAAATATCTTTTGCGAAATATTTGGTAGTACAAAAGTAATAAATTTATAGGATGCGAGGGATTATATGAAAAAAACTATAATAATTATGGCAAAAAGTAACAAACATTCAAACTATTGTGTTGCTGGCATTGATGTTGATACAGGAGCATGGATCAGACCTATTTCAAATAATATAGATTTAGAAGGTGCTGTTTTACTATCGGATGCAACTTATTCGAGTGGTAAGGAAATAGAAATATTTGATATTGTAGAAATAGAATTTATTAAACACTCTCCTTCCATTGCACAATGCGAAAATTATCTATACGATAGTGGTGTTAAATGGAAGCAAATTGGTAAATGTGATTTAGATTATGCTCTAAAAGTCAAAGGAGGATTTGATAAGTGTGATTATATTTTCTTTGATAACGAAAAACTAATAGACAATGAAACAAAATTGACTGGAAGTTCTCTTTTACTTGTTCCAATTATAAATCCTTTTATTTTTATTAAAACTTTTCAAAAAAAGAGGATTCAGTTGAATTTTAATTATAATGAAGAATCATACAATTATATACGAATAAGTGACACTTCTATTATACAACAATATCAAAATAAATCGGATGGTTTATATGCTTTGGGAAACAATAGAATTGCCGTATTTAGTCTAACAGATAAATATGCACTATCAAAAAAATATTATAAAATGCTTGCACAACTTTTTTAAAACTAAAATTTCTAATTTTTTGCTTACATGTATCTGCTTTGTATACCACAAATACATAAAGCTGTCGCAAAGAAAAACATTTGCGACAGCTGTTTTTACCGCTTTATGAAAAAGAAATCCACTAATCATATTTTAAATATTATTTACGCTAAAGTCCATTCAGGATCTATCCATCTATTATATGTGTATGACCACAATCTCTTGTATTTGACCCCATTGAAGTATTTATACTTATACCCTGTAATTTCTCCCCTTGTTTCAATAACTATATTCGAATTTGATGCCGTGTAATAATTATCGTTGTATTCAGCGTAAACATTTATAACAAATATATTAGCTAAAACTGTAACTGCCAAAATTATTTTCGCTATTTTCATCATTATTCCTCCTTGATTTCAAGATAATTATATTTTTCACTTATTTCGCCTGAATATGTTGCAATTTCTTTCCCGTCAGCAGTAAAAATTGTATAGCTATTATCAGTTTTTTTTATGTATGCATCACTTGAAATTATAGGAGCATTATCGTTATAGTTTTCATTAGTCGGTTCACTATATGGTTGTAACACAATCAAATATGAACTAAGAAAACAAATTATAAAAAAAATAATGAGTAAAGCACTTTTAAGTTTTGATGAGGAAGAATATACATTTCCTAAAATAAACTTAAAACGTCTTATAATTACTTTTTCGCTATCACTTTCGATTAATCCAACGGATGCATATGGCAGCTTGACATCTGCTGAAATATTATCAATAACCTTTATTATGCCATTTAAATAATGCGTTTGCTCTTTGATATTCAATAAACTACATACTTTTCTATCCGTTTGATATTCCAAAATATTATTTATTTCGTCACTCCAAAGATACATTAATGGATTCCACCACAATATTGATCTTAATATAAAAACAAAAAACTTAAAAAATATATGTTTATATTTATAATGTATAACCTCATGTAAAAGGATGCATTTTAATTCTTCATACGTAAATTCTATATCGGGCAAGAGAATAATGGGATGAAAATATCCCATTATCATAGGAGATATAAAATTATGATTTTTATATATTTTTATATGTCGATTAATTTTAATTAACTCAATTATTTCATTCATTATTGTTCTACAGGTATCATCTTCTTTAATATGTGTTAAATATTTAAGGTGTAAATTTAATCTGACATAATAAAAAAAATTTTTTATGTGGATAACAATGGTGCCCATTAAGGAAATTGAAATAAGCAAAAACAAAATGGATATGGCGCTTCTATTAAAGCTATAGTTAGCAATTTTTTGCAGGAATGGCAATACCTTTTCGGAATTTAGTACAACGGTCTGAGGAAACTCTACAATAATTAACAACTTCACTATAGAGATAATTATAAGGCAAAAAAATATATTTAAAGAATATATTTTGTAAATCGCTTCTTTTTTTGCCAAGATAATTGTAATTATTGCAAACAAGTTAAACCATAGCATTGCTGTTAATATTGTGAAATAAGTTATACACATATTATTTCCCCGTATATTTAGATAATAAATCCTTTAATTCCTTTGAAAAATCTTTGCTAATATCTGTTTTATTCAGCAATGCAGATATTATAAATGATAAATCACTGTCCATTGTACGGTATCTGTTAAGTTGCATCATTATATAATCTTCAGCAGAAATAGCAGGTTTAAAAAGCCTACCATATGTTTTACCTATTTTTGTTATTTCAGCAATTTCTATAGCTCCTTTTTCTTCTAATTTTCTAATTATATTTTGTATTGATTTTTTTGCCCATTCTGTATCAATGCAAAGAGCAATTTCGGTTGCTGATAATGGTTTATTTTCGTTCCACAGCACTTTCATTACTTTTTCTTCTTTTTCATTAAAATACAATACTATTTTATTTTTTTTCATTGCTTTACACCCCTTTTTCTTATTATATATGATTAAATCAAATATGTCAATATTTTTTAAATAGAATTTGGCATAAAAAAAGAAATTAAATATCAAAATCAATATTGACATTTGTACTGAAGTGTGTTATTATAGTATTACGATATTAAAAATTAAAAACTATTTCAATTATGACGTCGTAATATAATAATAGAAAATTTAATTTTTCCAAAACATCGTAATACTATATAAAAATGGAGGTACTATTATGAAGCATTTAAAAAAACTTTTATTTTCATCTGTATTTGTTGGTATACTGTTATCCAATATTTATGCAACATACGCAGAAGAAGAATACGAAACAGATACGATTACTACTATTTCAGAGTTCGAGGTTGCCGAACCTAACAGCATAACTCCTCTTGTAAGCAGTTTGAATATTAGCGGTACAAATTCATATTCAACGACAGCTCAATTAACAAAAAAAGAAAAATATGGAAAAGTATTCTTTTCAAATAACGGCTCTCAATCAGTGACTGTTACAATATCATATAACGGAACAACTGTTTCTACTGGATCAATTCCGGCTTATTCAGGTGGAAGTTTGTATTTTACTAATACAGGAACATTTTCGAAAACCTACGATATTGATATTCACTGCTCAAGTGCTAATATAAACGGAATTCTTTCAATTGCGAGGTCAAGTGCAGCGTGGACTTAAAATTTAAAGCTTCAGCTGTGATTATTAAACTTAAATACATAGTGTTTTGGCTTTTCCTTTGCAGTATAATAATACATAACGATATTAACTGTATAAAAGCTGAAGATTATGACTTTGAACTGAAAAATATAGACATATCACAGATTGATAGTAAGGGTTATCAATTTTCAAACTATTTAATCTGCGGAGCAAATTCTTTTAGCACATATATGTCACTTGATGCTAATGAAGAAGGAAAAATTTATTTATCCAATAATGGTAATTACGATGTAAAAGTAAGCATTGATGAATATGGACCTATTGTTATAAAGGCTCATACTAGTGAAGGAATTCATTTCCAAAACTCATCAAATACAATTAAATATTATCACATCGATTTCCATTGTGCGGAGGTCAATTTAAGTTGTATATTGTCTATGGCAACTTGGATTTAAAAATGTTTCTTTTGGGGGATAGCCAACATACAGCTATCCCTTTTATATATGTAAAAATAATAAAAAAGATAAAATAAGCAGCAAGTACCGTTTATAAACTTTAAAATTCTATATGTGGAAATAAATGCTATTAAAAAAGGAAGATTACATTTTGGGGATAGACATAGATATTTTGAAATGTTAGTCGAACTTTAAAATTCGAGAGTTTGGCTAAGATAAGAAAAATAGATTGTTATGAGATGTCATGTGACATATAATGACATTTAAATTTCACTTTTTCCTCAAAAACAGCTTTTAATACTTGAATTTTAGCAGATTGAAAAAAATATACAATTGCAGTTTGAAATCCTTAAAACCCGCTTAACAAGCAGGTTTCAAGAAGATGATAAAACAAAAAATGGAGAAAGTCATAATAATGCAAATATTGACATTTATTTTGATTAGAAGTAAAATGATATATAGACTGTAATAATTATCAAAAAAATGTCTGAGGTGATTAACATGCATGATTATTATACATCAAAATTTGAAAATATAAAAAAAGCAGAAGAAGAAATTCTTGATAATATTAATAATTTTTATAAAGAAAATTCAAATGTATGCGATGAATTATATAAAAAGGCTTCTTCTGATATGCGAAAAAAATATGATGACATTCAAAATGATGATGATTTTAATACTTTTTTATTAAAATCATCAATAGTTTTGATAACAGCTAATAAGTTTGAAAAAAATATATTACATATTGCAACAATTGAGAACACTACTGAAAGAATCAAACATTATAGGCAAATTTTATACACAGAAACAAATTATGAATTAACTTTGGAATTTTATTTCTTTAGAATAGAAAAATATTATATTGTTCATGTACATGCGCAAAAAACGGGTTCTTATACAATGGGTGGGTCAGCTGATATCGTCAGATATATAACAGAGAATGATTATTGTTATCCTTCAGCAATAATTTCATATGGAATTTGTTTTGGAAATGATTATTCTACTCAAAAAATAGGTGATACTATTATTGTAAAGAAATTATATCCCTATTTTATGTCTGCAAAAATCAAAGAGAGCAAGTACATTGTTGAAGATTCTAATATTTTTAAAATAAATACAGTACTTGAAGCAAAAATCGATAATTTGTTTCTAAATAATTATTTAACAGAAACTCAAGAGCGCGTGTATTTCGGAAATATGATTACTGGCGAAGCAGTATTGAGTAATATCTCTGTAAAAAACATTGTTACTGATGCAGCAACTAATCAAGTAGTTTTAGGTGGAGAAATGGAAGGTTATGGTTTGTTTAAAGAATGTCAAGGTTTTGGTCATAAAATACCATGTTTGATAATAAAGTCTATCTGTGATTGGGGAGCACAAAAAAACACACCTAATACCATAACCGATAATATTAAAGACAAATTACAGGCTTTTGCAGCGAATCGTGCATGTAATATACTATTTAAATTACTATATGAAAATACAGAAGATTTATTTCAAGATTCGATTTATGAAGAAGCAAAATCAAAAATTTTTGATATTAATGATAGATCAAATAATTTTACAAAAGATTTTATTATTGATATTGTGAAATCTATTTTAAAAAGTAGAAGTTATAAAATAAATTCATCGAAAGTTTGCGAGCAAGTTATCAATGAATTTATCGAAGAAAAACTAATAAAGTTAGACAAAAAGAGTAAATTGTATCTGCGAGTAAATATACCAAATTTATGTTAGATATGAGGTAGGTGTTTATATGATTACAAATGTACATAAAGATAAATTAAAGGTTGAACACATTTTAAAAGCTGATCCCTTTGGACAAATTATACAAATTACCGATAAAAATCACAAGTTTAAAAATCAAAAATTAGTAGAAAATGCTAATGAATTTTTTAAAAATATATATTGTGACGAAGGTGGAGAATTTACTATTGGCAATAATACATATAATACAACATTAAGAAAATGGATAGAAAAAGAAGAATTACAAGATCCATCAAATTGTATGCTTTTTTTAGTTAGAGGATATGCTGGATGTGGAAAATCTACATTTGTACAAAGTGTACTATATAATATTTTCGAGGGAGATGATTATGAATATTGTTATTATAATTACGATGTAGGCTCACATAACACAAATATAAAAGAGAGTTACGAAGTGAATTCGGCAATAATTTATAATTTAACTTCACAAATGAGTTTAATTGTCAAACACGAAAATGGTAAAAAATATTTTGATGTATTTTTTCAATTATTATGTGATAATTCTACTATCAGATATTTAGACAGAACACAACAAATTCGTGAAAATTTTGTTAGCACTATTACAATTAAAGATACAACATTAAAAATATTTTTAAATAATAATTATGAAAATCCTGAGGCAGTAAATGAATTTGAAAATGTTTTTGCACAACAATTAAAACAATTAAGTACATATCAACTGCTTTGTGTTGATTATTTGTGGAGATTAGCACAATACATCGTTTCACCAAATTCAGCAAAAAAATATATGTGTGTATGCTATGACAACTTAGATTGTATATTTAATTACGATCTTCTTTATTCTTTAATTGAAAGTATAATTGTATTTAGACATAATTTGAATGATTACATCTCAAATCTAAATAATTTAATTCAAGCCGATGACACTGGATTAGGGCAAATTTTAAGTAAAAATATAAGTTTTATACCAATGTTCACAGTATTTACAACTTATAGAAAAATTACAGCTATACGTGTAAGTCTTGAAAATAGTGAAATGATAAATGATGTAATGATAAACGATGAGTTTGTAAAAAATATTGAATTATCAAAATACTACAATTTTAGTAAAATTTCTGAACAAAGATTAAAACATTTTAAACTTAAAATAAAAACAAACGATCTTTGTTCTAATACAACAGAGTTAAACAGGCAAATAACTATGTTATTCGCATTAAAAGACATGGGATTCATAAAAAACAAATATTCAGGTTTATGGAATAATAATTTTAGATCTTGTAGTAATGTATTGGGCAAAATTATAGAAAATGATGAAAAAGATGTTAAAAGCTGCATCAAAATTTTTAATAAAAAATTTGATGGATATAATGAATATAGATCTTGCTACCACGGAGCTAGTGGTGTTTTTTTGCATGATGTTTGTAAATTAATGGTAAGAGAAGGAATATGTAATTCAGACCATCTAGATTTAATAAATCTAACTACTACAGATAAAAGAAAAACTGCATTTTCACGTGTTTTGCTTACATATATTTATAATTCTATTGAACCAGTTAGCATAACGGAAATAATGGATGTTTTTGAAAAAGTGTTTGAACCCAGATACATCTGTAAAATATTAGGACAAATGATTACGAGAACAACAAATGAAATGTGGAGAAGACCCCTGTTTTATTCTAAAAACGCTTTAAAAAACGAAAATTCAATCGAAGAACAATTATTTGAGCAGTATAAAAAGTATAAAAAAAATGAAAAATATGATTATACATGTTTTAGTATCTGTGAATGTGGTAAGACATTTATTGATGTTATTGTACCTAACTTTGAGTTCTACTCTGTGCGTATGGATATTAATAATTTACCATTATATTGTGTTTCGAAAGTAGAATATTTAGCAGAAATAATAGAGCCGATCTATAATAAAGTAAGTGAGTGTTGTAAGAGACAAAATGAATTTTGTAATTTATATATAGATAAATATAATTTATCTATCGAAGAATATTTAAACCTTAAATTTCATCCCAAAACGAACAATGGTAATTACCAACTCCATATAGAAAGAGTTATTTTTTCACATATAGACTATTTGAATGAGTGTAGAATATATAATGTACAATTACATAAAGAAGATAAAATTCTAGCAGAAAAGTTTCATAATTTGCTGTTAGGTTATTGTAAAAAATATATTGATTTGTATTTCGAATATATTTTGACTATTTCCTCTGATCGTCAAGCAATAGCAAATTTAATACGAAATAAAATTGAAAAGGCTGAACTACAAGGAACGGAAGCGAATATAGAAATATAGAATTGTCAAACGATTTTGCTAAACATGCTGTATTGATTGATTTCTGTAAGCATAAGAATGTCTGTACATTATAAGGAAATGTAGACTTGGCAAAATAATTTCTCAATTATGCCTACAGTAAAAGGTAACGCTGTTATATAAAATATATTGTTATATCTCTACCTTTTATTGTACGCAAAATCGACTGTAAATCGTATATAAGGTGTCACAGTGGGCTTGCTTAAGACTGATTATTTATGAGCCACGTCATATCGTGAACGTCTAAATATTTTTGACGTTCACGATAAGTATTTCAATGACATCCCGTATATCGGGTGCTGATTTTTCATTATCCGTTATTTTTCCCGCGGATATTTCACTTATTTGCAGATCATCTAAAACACCGAATATTTTCCCCGAGCCCCCACATAGATATTTCTATACAAAAAGACCCCGAAATTTTATCGGGGTCATTCTTGTATATTGGCTTTTAATTTTCGTCAAGTATTCTTGCAGCACCAACATAAGTGTTAAGTGCGTAGTCGCTGTTGATATCGGATATTGTAACGCCGTTTGCAGCGCCGTTTGTGGAATGGATATATTCGCCGTTGCCTATGTACATACCAACGTGTGATATTTCGGACTCGCCGCCTGTGTTAAAGAACACAAGGTCGCCGGGACGAAGATCCTCTTTTGCCACTCTCGGTCCGTCATTTATCTGGTCGCGTGAGCGTCTGTCAAGTGTAATGCCAAAATCCTGATATACCGAGTATATAAAGCCGGAGCAGTCAACACCCGATGTAAGGCTTGTACCACCGTAAACATAAGGTGTGCCGATAAACTTCTTTGCATAGTTTATCATCTCGTCAGCCTTTACCGTAGCAGGTGCTTCGTTTGAATAATCAACTCTGCTTGCTCTGGAATTGTCATATACTGTATTATCCGGCTTTGCGCCGTTTTTAAAATCAACAAATTCAGCCTTTACATAGCCGATATTGCTGCTGTCGTCCATTACCTTTACCCAGCCGCCGTCTGCAATGCCTACTATATCAAACGTATAGCCGTTGGGATAACAATCTATAACTTCCGAATCGGTATTGGCCTCTTCTCTTAAATTAAGTGATGAGGAATTAACAACAACATAAACGCCGTTGTCGGTTTCAACATCTGCTGCCGCAACAACAGATTCGGGTGCGGGTACCTGTGCTTTGGAAGCGGCACCGCCAAGGAAACCAAGCATACCGCCTGTCAGATCGTCGCCATATATATAGGCTTTCTGACCGTTATACAATACGGTATACCAACCATTTTCAACACCTGTTACGGTTATAGTTTGTCCACGGCTTACAACACCTATAACAGCAGAAGAGATATCCGCATTTGCGCGAATGTTTACAAACTCTTCTTCAACTATTGCATCAGCCTGTGTTAAAGTAACAAAATCCTGCTTAACATAGGCAACGCCGCCTGTTGCTGTTGCCAGCTTGTACCAGCCGTCCTTACCCTCTGTTACAGTTACGGTAACACCGCTTGAAAGTCTTTTTATAACATCCGAAGATGTAGATGCATTTGTCCTAATATTTACATCGTCCGCATTGATCTTGCCTTTCGTTGCCGCAAAGGCACTGCTTGCTGTGCAAAGCGCCAATGCCAAGCCAATAGAGAAGCTCTTTCTCAAAAAGCCGGCCATGGGTTTCACTCCTTTATAAATTTCACCTTTAGTATCAGGGATATTATCCCACAACAAATTGTTACATAATTGTTACAAAATTATTATATTAGAAAACCGCCTGATTGTCAACGGTTTATACCAATAATTAATATTTTTGTAACATTTAGGTTTAAATTATAAATGTTTACATGCAATTAACAGCAAATTGCACAATTTTTCCGTCAGTTTCTTTGTTTTTTTGACGATCCTGTATAGGGTTTTTATTGTTCCCAAAGGATCGTCTAAAATATTCGGCATTAAATATAATAATGGTAAACGTATTTTTTTGTGCCGTAGATACATTCTACCATATAAAGGGTAATAATACAATAACAGTAATATTATTTTAATGTTACAAATTGATGTTATATTTTTTTCAATTTGTCATATATCGGTTTTTCAATAAGCCTGTGCCACAGCAGGGAAAACAGACATACAAACGCAGCAAACCCAAGCATTGATGCAGCACTTACCGGAAAATACATGCCGCAAAGTGCCACAAGTGTTATTATCACCTGTAAAAACGGCGAGTGCCATACATAAGCTGCGGGCGATATATCTGCCGCAGCGCGTGCAAGCGCCCCGCCGCCCTGCTTAAAATGCACACAGACATCTATGATAAGCGGATAAAGGCAAAACACAAGAAAAATACCGCCAAAGCCGTATAATTTAAACAGCGCGGCACCTGCCAAAACAGCGGCTGCCCTTAACACAAAAAGCAGTTTATCGGGCAGCTTAAACAGCGTGTAAAGCAAACAGCCCACAAAAAACGGTATTGCGCCGCGATACATTTCGGGGTTAAAAAACGGCAGATACACGGGGACTGCAAGCCTGAACAGCACCAAATAAACTATCGCTGCCGCCGCATAAAAATACTGCGGCTTTAATACCTTAATCCTTATGCACAGGGCCTTTATCATATAAAAAAGCGCAAAGCAAAACAAAAGTATCGACAAAAACCATGTGGGATTATTAAGCGTAAGGCCATCCGTACCAAACCAGCCACGGTCTATAAGCAGCAGGCCCTTGACCGTTTTCCACGGGGTATATGATATCCCCGAAAGCCAGCCGCCTGTTTTAAAATATACGGCATATGCAGCCGCCGCAGCAACAAGTCCCGCAGGTATCACAGACACTAAAAAGCGCAGATATTTAATTACAAACGCCTTAAGGCAGTTTTTGTTTTCGACCCTGTCGTTTGCCGCCGCAAGAAAGCCCGATATCATAAAAAAAAGCTCTACCGTGGACGACCAGTCAAAGCCGCCGCCGTAAAAATTAACATACGGCAGCACAAGCCCTGTGGTTTGCTGAAAATGGTGAAAAATTATGCTTAAACAGGCAAGCATTTTTATTATATCAAGATTTGTCAGCCTTTGTGTTTTCATTTTTTCTCCTTATATCTAAAAAAAATGCCGATGCATATGCACCGGCGATAAAAATTAATTAAGCAAGCTTGTTAACAGCCTTTGCAAGACGTGATTTCTTGCGTGCAGCGTTGTTCTTGTGGTAAACGCCCTTTGTAGCTGCCATATCTATAGCCTTTGAAGCGCTTACAAGTGCTGCCTGTGCAGCTGCCTTGTCGTTAGCGGCAACAGCCGAAAGTACCTTCTTGATAGCTGTCTTAACGCCCGACTTGATCATCTTGTTGCGCATAGTCTTTTTATTGATAACTAAAATTCTTTTCTTAGCAGATTTGATATTTGCCATTTTGAGAGTCCTCCTAAATTTTTACAATTCAAACAATTTCTTTATTCGGTCGGGCTTAGAGGGGTTTTAGGACGCGGAACGACCGCATCAACCGACCGACACAAGAATTATTATAAACGAAACGGCAAAAAAAGTCAATGAATATTTTTCAAATATACGGCAAAAAATATAACAAAATATTAACAGACAAAGGATGATATTTTATGAAAAGTTTTTCTCCCGTAACAGATCTGGCAATTGAAGCTGCCGAGTGTCTTACCTGCGGCCAAGCGGGCACCGCAAAGGGCATACAGGTGATAAAAGAGGACTGTATGCTGCCCGAGACCGTCGTGACCTGGGTAAAAATAACCGATGAAGAGGGCGCAAGGGCTATGGAAAGGCCGATAGGCAACTATATAACCATAGAAAGCCCGTATATGAAAGCCGATGATAAGGATGCCCACCGCCGCCTTGCGGAGCTTTTAAAAAAATATTTATGCAAATTAAACAAGCTTGAAAGCGCCAAAAGCGTGCTTGTGGTCGGGCTTGGAAACCGCAGGATAACCGCAGATGCCCTGGGGCCGCAGTCTGCGGGCAAAGTCACGGTAACAAGGCATATACTTGACAGCCTGCCCGCCGATATCCGCGCCGTAAGCGCCGTAAGCCCCGGAGTAATGGGCATAACGGGCATTGAAACAAGCGAGATAATACGCGGCATAGCGGAGCATACCCACCCCGATTTGGTAATAGCCATAGACAGCCTTGCCGCAAGGCGCGCCGACCGCGTAAATGCCACCATACAGCTTGCCGACACGGGCGTTTCGCCGGGTGCGGGCGTGGGCAACAAACGCAGGGGACTTGACAAGGATACCCTGGGCGTACCCGTTATTGCCATAGGCGTGCCCACGGTGGTGGATGCCGCCACCCTTGTAAACGACACCCTTGATATTATGCTTGAGGATATAAAGACCCACGACAATAAATTTTTTGATACCCTGAAAATGCTCGGCAGCGAGGAAAAATATAATTTGATCTGCCAAATATTAGACCCCTATACCGAAAATATGATAGTCACCCCCAAGGAGGTGGACGAGGTTGTGGAAAATCTTTCCTATATAATAGGGTCGGCGCTTAATGCCGCACTTAATCCCACGCTTGATTTAGAGGCACTTTAAATTTGTTATAATTAAATTCATTTCGGCAATCCCCGCAAATGTTTCTTCCTGTGAGCGTATATCCGCTCTAAAGGAAGATTATTTGCGGGTATACCGAAAAAGTCACCCATAAAAATTTTAAATTATTATCCCCGACAAATGGTCTATCTCGTGCTGGATTATCTGTGCCGTCCAGCCCGTAAACTCGCCCGTTTTGCGCGCCCACGACATATCCGTGTATTCAACGGTTATTTTTTGATATCTTTTGGCAGGACGCAGCCCCGTAAGCGACAAGCAGCCCTCTTCCGCGCTGTATTCGCCGCTTTTTGCCACAATTACGGGGTTGAACATAGCAATATTCAGCATGCCTATGTTTACCGCAATTATGTTTTTGTTTATGCCTATCATATTCGCCGCCATGCCCACACAGCGGTCGGAGTTTGCCGCCAGGGTGTCCAAAAGATCGCGCGCAACGGGAATATCCGCCTTTGTCGCGGGAACCGATTTTTGTGACAGAAAAAATATATCCTTTATTATGTTTTTTACCATTTTATATGCTCCTTACGAATTTTGTTTTATTGTAGCATATATGCAGGGGGTTGTAAAGGTTTATTTAGCCGCAAAAAAACGCCTACGGAAGATCTCCGTAAGCGTTTTTATTTTCAGGCCTTTAAAACGGCCTCTTTCATACTTTTAACATACTCATACACCTTATCGGGTGCATTTTTGCCGTACTGTGCGATTATTTTTACTATGGCGCTGCCGACTATCGCACCGTCGGAAACAGCGGCCATTTTCTTTGCCTGCTCGGGGGTGCTTATGCCAAAACCCACGGCGCAGGGGGTATCGGTGTTTTCACGGATAGCCGCAACAATTTCGTCAAGGTTGGTGCTGATGCTGCTTCTTACGCCCGTAACGCCCATTGACGAAACGATATAGATAAAGCCCCTTGCCTCTTTTGCTATTTTCTTGACTCTCTCGTGTGAGGTGGGCGCTATAAGTATTATTACCTCAACGCCGTATTTTGATGCAACATCCGCCACCTCGTCCTTTTCCTCAAAGGGCAGATCGGGGATAATAATTGCACAGACCCCAAGCTTTTGACAGCGTTCAAAAAATCTGTCGTAGCCGTAGTGGAAAACGGGGTTGATATAGGTCATAAAAGCAAGCGGGATATCCGATTTTTCCCTTACTTTTTCCACAATGCCGAAAACGCCGTCCGTTGTCATACCGTTTGAAAGCGAGCGGATATTGGCATCCTGAATAACAACGCCCTCTGCGGTGGGGTCGGAAAAGGGTATGCCTATCTCGATAAGGTCGACGCCCGCGCGTTCCATTGCAAGTATGCAGTTTACGGTGGTTTCCGCATTTGGGTCGCCCGCCGTCAGAAACGGTATAAAGGCCTTATTCTTAAAAATCCTGTCCTTAAAAATATTACTCATAGATCTCTACCCCCCTGTAGCGCGCTATTGCGGCAACATCCTTATCGCCGCGTCCCGACAGGCAGATTATGATACTGTCGTCCTTTGAAAATTCCTTTGCGTGCTTCATAACATAAGCCACGGCGTGAGAGCTTTCAATAGCTGCGATTATGCCCTCTGTTTTTGCGATATATTCAAAGGCCTCGACAGCCTCGTCGTCCGTAATGGGGAAATACTGCGCACGGCCTGTTTTGTAAAGGTTTGCATGCTCGGGGCCTATACCGGGATAGTCAAGACCCGCCGAAATTGAATAAACGGGAGCTATCTGACCGTATTCGTCCTGACAGAAATAGGATTTCATGCCATGGAAAATACCCACGCTGCCCTTTGCAATGGTTGCGGCATGAAGCTCGGTATCAACACCCTTTCCCGCAGCCTCGCAGCCTATAAGCTTAACATCCTTGTCATTTATAAAATTATAGAACATACCCATTGCATTACTGCCGCCGCCTACACAGGCAACAACAGCCGCAGGGAGCTTACCCTCTTTTTCAAGTATCTGCGCACGCGCCTCCTTTGAGATAACGCTTTGAAAATCGCGCACGATGCTCGGGAACGGATGCGGACCCATAACGCTGCCAAGTACATAATGCGTGTCCTCGCAGCGGGTCGCCCACTCGCGCATGGTTTCGTTTACGGCGTCCTTAAGGGTCATTGTGCCGCTTGTTACGGGATGCACCTTTGCGCCCAAAAGCTCCATTCTGTATACATTAAGGGCCTGGCGGTCAGTGTCCTCCTTGCCCATAAATACCTCGCACTCCATGTCCAGAAGCGCTGCGGCGGTAGCCGTTGCAACACCGTGCTGACCTGCGCCCGTTTCGGCTATAACACGGGTCTTGCCCATTTTTTTTGCCAAAAGCGCCTGTCCCAGTACATTATTTATCTTGTGAGAGCCCGTATGATTAAGATCCTCACGCTTGATATAAATTTTGGGGCCGCCCAGATCCTTTGTCATTTTTTCGGCGTAATACAAAAGCGAGGGTCTGCCTGCATACTCGTTTAACAATGTATTAAGCTCGTCATTAAAGGCCTTGTCGTTTTTATAGAAATTATAGGCCTCCTCCAGCTCGTAAAGCTGGTTCATAAGCGTTTCGGGGATATACTGTCCGCCGAACTCGCCAAATCTGCCTTTGCTCATTTTCTGCACTCCTTAACTATTTTATCTATCTTTGTCTTGTCCTTTACCTTGTCGGTCTCGGCGCCGCTGCTTACGTCAATGCCGTAAGGGCATATTTTAAGTGCCTCGCCGATATTTTCCGTATTAATGCCGCCTGCAAGGAAAAACTGTCTTTCCACGCCCTTTAAAAGCGACCAGTCGAAGGTATGACCCGTGCCCTTGCCGTTATCCAGCACAAGCATATCCGCCGCAGAGGCGTTTGCTTTTAAAACATCCTCATTACTGCGTATTTTAAAGGCCTGCCATATCTCCTTGTCCGTAAGGCGGCGTAATTTTTCAATATACCCGTTGTCCTCGCTGCCGTGCAGCTGGATAACATCAAGGGTATCACCAAGACAATATTGTACCATACTTTCAAGGGGCTCGTCAACAAAAACTCCCACGCTCTTTATATTTTTGTCAAGCCCCGCGCGGAAGCGTTTTGCCGTTTCAATATCAATATTTCTGTGGCTTTTTGAAAAAAACACAAAGCCCGCGTAATCGGGCATAGCCGCATTTACAAAATCTATATCCACATCACGGAACAGCCCGCATATTTTTACCTTTGCCCTGTGCAGGCGTTCCTCGCTTTTTTTGCAAACTATCATTTCAGCAGCCTCTTCTAAGCTCGTTAAGCATATTTTTCTTGTCGTTGCTGCGCATCAGCGTTTCGCCGATAAGCACGGCATTTACGCCGTTTTGGTAAAGCCTTGCTATATCATCGGGGGTCTTCATACCGCTTTCGGAAACATAAATTATATCATTTGGCACTAATTTTCTTAAATTAATAGAATTATTGATATCTACCGTAAAATCCTTTAAGTTACGGTTGTTTACGCCTATTATCCTTGCGCCGCAGTTAAGCGCCATTTCTATTTCCTTTTCGTCGTGTGCCTCTACAAGCACGGATAAGCCAAGGCTTTTGGCGATATTATAGTATTCGTTGAGTTGTCTTTGGCTTAAAATACTGCAAATAAGCAGTATTGCGCTTGCGCCCATTATTTTTGCGCGATATATCATATATTCGTCAACGGTAAAATCCTTACGCAGTACGGGGATATCCACGTTTTGGGTTATCTGTGTAAGATATTCGTCCGCACCCTTGAACCAGAACGGCTCGGTCAGGCAGGATATAGCTGCCGCGCCCGCCTTTTCGTAGTCCTTGGCTATTGACACAAAGTCAAAGCTTTCGGCGATAAGACCCTTTGACGGGGAGGCCTTTTTTACCTCGCAGATAAAGCTGAGGCCATCACACGAAAGAGCCTTTTCAAACGGGAAGCCCGTGTCGGGGGGCATACTCTCCGCCTCGCGGCGCACCGTGCTTAAAGATATTTTTTGTTTTTCTGCGGCTGTACGTTCCTTGGTCTTTGCCGCTATTTCGTCCAAAATCATTTTTATCATCCTTTGTGGGTATGTTTATTTATTGGATAATTCAATAAACTGCTCTAACTTCTTCAAAGCGGCACCGCTGTCTATTATTTTGCCTGCAAGCTTAACTCCGTCCTCAAAGCTTGCCGCCTTGCCTGCCACATAAAGTGCTGCGCCCGCATTCATTGCGACCGCGCTGCGTTTTGCACCCTTATCCTCGCCATTTAAAATAGCAAGGGTTATTTTTGCGTTATCCTCTGGTGTGCCGCCCGTTAAAGCGCCGGCCGCTGCGCGTTCAAAGCCGAACTGCTCGGGTGTTATCTCGTATTTTCTTAAAACGCCGTCACTTATCTCGCAAACGGTAGTAGGCGCACAAGCCGATATCTCGTCCAGTCTGTCCTGACCGTAAACCACCATACCGCGCTTGATGCCGATATTGGTAAGCACCTGTGCCATAGGCTCCACAAGCTCCTCCTTGTAAACGCCCATTATCTGCATATTGGGTACAGCGGGGTTTGTAAGGGGGCCGAGGATATTAAATACAGTCGGGAACCCAAGCTCGCGCCTTATCGGTGCAACATACTTCATTGAAGTGTGATAGGTCTGGGCAAACATAAAGCAGATGCCTATTTCCTTTAATATCTCCGCGCTTTTTTCCGCGGGTATGGTGATATTAACGCCAAGCGCCTCCAGTACATCCGCCGCGCCTGACTTACTGCTTGCCGCACGGTTGCCGTGCTTTGTTACATTTACACCGCCCGCCGCTATTACCAGCGAGGATGTGGTTGAAATATTAAAGCTGTTGGAGCCGTCACCGCCCGTGCCGACTATCTCCAGCACGTCCATATCGTGATTTAATTTTACTGCGTGGCCTCTCATAGACTTTGCCGAGCCCGTTATCTCGTCGATAGTTGCGCCCTTCATTGCAAGTGTGGTAAGGTATGCCGATTTCTGCACGTCACTTGCCTCGCCCGACATAATTTCGTCCATTACCTTTTCTGCTATTTCCGCACCTATATCCTGTTTTTTTGATAATGTTATAATTGCTTCCTTTATCATTTTCCGTCTCTCCTTTTTATTTAAATTAAATGCTTTCAACAAAATTTTTAAGTATTTCCATTCCCTTGGGTGTCAAAACCGATTCGGGATGAAACTGCAAGCCGTAAATCGGCTTTTCCTTATGCTCTACCGCCATTATCTCGCCGTCGTCGCTTTTTGCCGTTATCTTCAGGCAAGCGGGAAGTGTGCTTTCATCCGCGCTTAAGCTGTGATATCTTGCAACCGTTATCTTATCATCAAGCCCCTTGAACAAAACGCTTGATCTGTCAATTTCCGCGGTGGACTGCTTGCCGTGCATAAGGCGCTTTGCATAGGTCACTCTGCCGCCGAGTGCCTCGCATATAGCTTGATGTCCCAGGCAAATGCCAAGTATCGGCACATTTATTTTTTTAACGACCTCCTCGCAGACACCTGCTTTTTCGGGTCTGCCGGGGCCGGGCGAAAGGATCATCGCCGAGGGATCTAATTTTTCTATTTCCTCGACCGTCATTTCGTCGTTTCTTATTACCTTCATATCATCGGTCAGACTGCCGACCAGCTGAAAAACATTGTATGAAAAGCTGTCGTAATTATCTATCAAAAGTATCATTATTCCTCACCGCCCTTTGAATTCATCGCCGCCGAGGCCTTTACCGCCTTGACTACCGCCGCCGCCTTTTGCAGGCACTCGTTATACTCGTTTTCGGGTACGCTGTCGGCCACTATGCCCGCGCCCGAGCGTATGAACACCTTGTTGTTTTTGCTGAATGCAAGCCTTATAGCAATACAGGTATCAAGGTTTCCCGCAAAGGAAATATAGCCTATCGCGCCGCCGTAAATACCGCGTTTGTTGTCCTCCAGCTCGTTTATTATCTCGCAGGCCCTGATCTTGGGTGCGCCCGACAATGTACCTGCGGGAAGGACCGCATCCACAGCGTCTATCGCATCCTTGTCGTCCCTTATATCGCCGCGCACCGTGGAGCCGATGTGCATAACGTGCGAGAACCTTTGTATCTCCATATATTTTTCGACCTTTACGCTGCCGAACTTGCTTATTTTGCCTATATCGTTCCTGCCAAGGTCAACCAGCATATTGTGTTCGGCAAGCTCCTTTTCGTCCTGCAAAAGCTCTTTTTCAAGTGCCTCGTCCTCCTGCTTTGTTGCGCCGCGGCGTCTTGTGCCCGCAAGCGGGAAGGTATGCAAAACACCGTTTTCAAGCTTGACAAGGGTCTCGGGGCTTGCGCCCGCTATCTCGCCGTCCGTGCCCGAAAAATAAAACATATAGGGCGAGGGATTTAAGTTGCAGAGTATCTTGTAGGTGTCGAACAAGCTGCCCTCGGTATCGGCTTCAAGCCTGTTTGAAAGCACCACCTGGAAGATGTCGCCCTCCTTGATATATCTCTTGCCGGCCTCGACCATTTTGCAGTAGCGCTCCTTATCAAACAGCGGCTTAAAATCCGATTTTAATTTTAAGGGCTCATCCTGTGCCTTTTCGCCGTTAAGTATCATATCAACAAGATTTTTTGCATCCCTTACGGCGCTGTAAAAGCTTGTTTTAAAACTTCTTGTATCAAGGTTTACAATAACCGTTATTTTATTTTCGTAATTGTCAAAGGCTATTACCTTGTCGAAAAGCATCATATCCATATCCTTGAAGCCGTCACGGTCCTTTGCATCAAGGTCAAGGGTAGGCTCGGCATACTTTATAAAATCGTAGGAAAAATATCCTACCAGACCGCCCGTAAACGAGGGAAGGTAATCAAGCACGGGGCTTTTGTTGTCCTTTATTATCTGTCTTATATATTCCTTGGGGTCGCCGTTTATATCCTGACTTGTAAGCTTTGTTTTTACCGAGGTAACGCCGTTTGAGCAGGTTATCTCCATAAGCGGGTCACAGCCCAAAAAGCTGTAGCGTCCCCACTCCTTATTATCCTCAAAGCTTTCAAGCATATAGCAATGGTTTGATATTTTTTTCATTTTCTGCATTACGTCAACGGGTGTTATGCCGTTTGTACGTATTTCGCAGCTTACGGGTACGGTGCCGTATTTTCCTGTTTTGGCAAGCTCGGCGGCTTCTTCAAATGTCGGTCTGAAAGTAAGTTTTTCCATAGCAATTCTCCTTTTTCTGATTTCCTGATTTTTCCATTAAAAAGACCCGTCCACGACAGATCTTTATGATCTGTCAAGGACGGGTCGAAAATTTATGATCAACTCGCGGTGCCACCTTGCTTCACAGCGCTGCTGTGCACTTTTAAGGGTACTGTCATACCCCCGGCTAACTAACGTATGCCCCCACGTTACGGCTACTTGCATAAGCTTTCACCATACCCTCTGCGGCCCATTTAACGATCTGTTTCCTGCCCGTTTCCAGCAATTCGGGCTCTCTGTCGGCGTACCTTTAGGGCGTTTACCGTTTTTATCTCCGCTTCATCGGTTTAAAGTATTAAATTTATCCTTATTTGATACAATGATACAACACATCTTTTCGTTTGTCAATAGTAAATTTTAAAATTACAAAAATTAATTTTTTAACACATTATTATACAATTTAAAAATCATCCAAAAGCTGCGGTCTTTAACCTTTCCGTCAGCGTTAATGCGGCAGTAAGCTTTACCTCTGTCAGCACCTCGGGTTCCCTATCCAAAAGCGAGGAAAACCTTGCCGCCCTTGTGTTTATGTAGGTATCGTCACTGCCAATAAGACCCGCCGTAATATTTATCTCCGTAAAAGCCTCGTCATCGGTCTTTTCAAGCACGGCGCCGCTTATGCTAATGCTGCCGCCCTCTTCTTCGGGGATATCCTCGGTAAACACTATGTACGCCTTTTGCTCATCCTCTCCGTATTCAAAGGCACACCGTCCCGCAAACTTACCGCTTGCATTAAGCACAGGCGGGTTTCCCCTTGTATACCATTTAAATCCGTTATCAAAGTAAAGCTCCGTTTTATCGCCTTTTTTATATGCACAGGACGATTTGTCACTTATGTTTACGGCACCGAGAAAGGCATATTTTTCATTTGCCTGCGCATTGGGGTCTGCAAGCGTTATGGTATACCCTTGTATGTAGTCCGCGCTGCCGGGCGTAAATTTCCCGACCTGTATCTTATCGGATAAAAATTTTGACGAAATGCTCATTTTTATCACATCCGTATTGGGTACGTTTTTCTCGCTGCATTTTATTATAATATTTTTAATTGTAAAGCTGCCCTTTTGGCCGCTTTCTATCCTGTCAAAATAAACCGTAAATTTTTTGTCGCTTTCCTTGTTTATCTGTACCCTGCACTTATCCTTAAATTTGCCCTCACCTATAACAACGGGTGTTTCCGCAAGGTGGTAAGCATGGCTTATTTCAAATTCTATTTTTGAATTGCCGTTATACGCTCTTGTACCCGTATCGGAAACAACGATATCCGACACCCTGCTCAATAAATACACCGGTGCTTCGGGCGCTGCCGCCTTTACGGTCATTTCTCCGTCGGGACAGTTTGCAAAAATAATAGTGCTTTGGGGGATATCGTCAACACCGTAATCCACAACGGCCTTTATTTCTCCGCTGCCCGTAATTGTACCCGAAAGCGGCACCGTTGCAATATACCCTTGTTTAAGGTTTGGCACAAGATCCTCTATTTTAAGCCTTATTGTTTTTGAATTAAGCTTTTCAAAGCGTATAGTGCCATGGTCTGTGTTTATTTTGCCCTCGTCACCGTAATCCGACCATTCTGCGCCGTCATATGTCACGGTTATTTTATTTTGTGTACGCCTGGTATCATGACCGATAACATAAATTTTAAGCTTGTTGAACGCAAGCTCACTTCCGCCCTTTTTAAAAATTTTATCGCCTGTTTTATGCTCGCGCACACCACCGTCAAGATAAGAATGTGTTGCCGAGCAATACGCAATATTTATTACACGGTCGGTATATTCGCGCAGGCCCCATTTTACGGTGGCGGTAATATTAATAAGGTCCTTTGTGATATTGCATTCAAGCGGAATGACCGCTGTACAGCCGCTTGTGAGCATCTCATCATCGGGCGTTATATGCAGCGCTATTTCCGATTGGGAGAGCTTTTCATACTCTACGCCCTTTGCAAAGCTGCCCGTTTTTTCAAGCCTTTTCCACTCCGCACCGTTAAGCACTATATGTATTGTATCAGCCGCAGCCTTTACCTCGTTGGCCGCCAGCGTTACGGTAAGCGTGTTTCCGCTTATTTCCTTGCCCTTTGCCGTTTTTTCCGTACTGCCCTGCATACTTGCTCCCGCCGCAAAAACAGCCGTACTTATACAAAACGCCATAGCAGCACCCAAAATTGCCGATCTTATTATATTCATAAAATATCACTCCTCGTATATTATAAATAATTGTATCAGTAAAAAATTAATATGTCAATACAATAAATCCTCCACACAAAAAACCGCCGTAAAAACGGCGGCTCATATCAGCATCTTGCTGCTTTTCTTCTTGCTACGGGGTCAAGGAGCTTTTTCCTTATCCTGAGGTTTTCGGGTGTTACCTCCACAAGCTCGTCGTCCGTAATAAAGTCTATGCACTGTTCAAGGCTCATTACAATATGCGGCGTAAGCTTAAGCGCATCATCGCTGCCCGAGGCACGGGTATTTGTAAGCTGCTTTTTCTTGCAGACATTTACTTCCATATCGCCCGTTCTTGCGTTTCTGCCAACGACCATACCGCAGTATACCTTTGTACCTGCGCCAATGAAAAGGTCGCCGCGCTCCTGTGCGTTAAACAGACCGTAGGTAACGGCCTCGCCGGTTTCAAAGGCCACAAGCGAGCCCTGGGGACGGCTTACAATATCTCCCTTGTATGGCTCGTAGCCGTTAAATATCGTATTTAAAATACCGTCGCCGTGAGTATCGGTCAAAAATTCGTTTCTGTAGCCGATAAGACCGCGGGCGGGGATATTAAATTCAAGGCGTGTATAGCCGCCGTTTGAGGGCTGCATATTTATCATTTCGCCGCGGCGTGTGCCAAGCTTTTCGATAACTGCGCCCACATACTGCTCGGGCACGTCAATGGTCGCAAGCTCCATAGGCTCCATACGCTTGCCGTTTTCCTCTTTAAAAAGTACCTCGGGACGGGAAACCTGGAATTCATAGCCCTCGCGGCGCATTGTCTCAATTAAAATAGAAAGGTGCAGCTCGCCTCGGCCGCTTACCTTAAATGCCTCGGCAATATCCGTTTCCTCTACCTTAAGGCTTACGTCGGTGTTAAGCTCCTTCATAAGTCTGTCGCGCAGGTGACGGCTTGTTACAAACTTGCCCTCCTGACCGGCAAAGGGGCTGTCGTTTACGCTGAATGTCATAGCAAGCGTAGGCTCGCTTATTTTGTTTACCTCGATAGCAACGGGGTTTTCAACGGCAGCAATAGTGTCGCCGATATGTATGTCGGGCATACCGCTTACCGCTACGATAGAACCGATAGTTGCACTGTTTACCTCTATTCTTTCAAGACCCTCGTATTCGTACAATTTAGTTACCCTTATCTTGTCAAGCTTTTGCGGGTCGTGAATATTTACGATAGCTACCTCGTCATTTACCTTGATAGAGCCGTTTTCAATTTTACCGATACCTATTTTACCCACATATTCATTATAATCTATGGTGGTAACAAGCATCTGAAGGTCAGCATCGGGGTCGCCCTCGGGCGCGGGGATATGCTCGATAATGGTATCAAAAAGCGGCTTCATATTTTCCGCATTAAGTGCCTCGTCGGGGTCGAGCGCAGCCTTGCCCAGCTTGGCAGATGCAAAAACAAAGGGGCTGTCAAGCTGCTCGTCTGTTGCATCAAGCTCCATAAAAAGCTCTAATATCTCGTCAACGACCTCGTTGGGGCGTGCCTCGGGGCGGTCAATTTTGTTTACGCAGACAACAACGGGCAGACCCAGCGATAGCGCATTTCTTAAAACGAATTTTGTCTGGGGCATAGCACCCTCATAGGCATCAACAACCAGTACAACGCCGTTTACCATTTTAAGCACACGCTCTACCTCGCCGCCGAAATCGGCATGGCCGGGGGTATCGACAATGTTTATTTTTGTATGCTCGTAGTATACCGAGGTATTCTTTGATAAAATAGTGATACCTCTCTCACGCTCTATATCGCCGCTGTCCATAACTCTCTCGCGGATGACCTGGTTTGAGCGGAATGTACCGCTCTGCTTTAAAAGCTCGTCCACAAGGGTGGTCTTGCCGTGGTCAACGTGCGCAATTATTGCTATATTTCTAATATCTTCACGTTTGGTCTTCATAATCTCTCTCTTTTCCTGATGTTAAATTAATATTAATTCCTAAAATACCAAAGTAAATTTTACCACAAAAATGATATAAATTTCAATAAGCCATATCCACAAAATTTAATTGGATATGGCTTATTATGCGTGCAAATTTAACAATTAAGATCTAACGGCCCGCACCTTTGAAAAGTCAATTTTTGAAATAATCAAACTTATCCACATCAAAAAGACCTTTATCGCTTAATTTAAGATGCGGGATGACCAAAAGCGATATAAAGCAAAGCACCATAAAAATGCTGTTTGAAGCATTCGGGCTTATCCTCTTTATCGCATCGTTTATTTTATCAAACTCGGCAGCGGCCTCTTCTGCGGGCTTATCTGTCATAATACCGCCGATAGGCAGCGGCATATATTTGATAACTTCGCCGTTTTTGACCACCGCTATACCGCCGCTGCTGCCCAAAGCGTTTACGGCTGCCGCCATATCTTCGGCATTGTCGCCCGCTACTGTGATATTATGGCTGTCGTGACCGATAGTCTGCGCCACTGCGCCGCCTTTTATCTCAAAACCCGCGGCATAAGCCTTGCCGATATTGCCCGTGTGGTGATGTCTTTCAATATTTGCCACCATAACCAGACCGTCCGCATTTTCCCTGTAAACTCCCTCGGTCACAAGGCTGCCCTCATGCATAAGGATAACGGGCTTTGACGGATCGAATTTTTCAAAAAGCATATCGGGGGTGATTTTATCAAGATGTACGGTGTCCGTAACATTTTTTGTATCTGTCTTTTTATCACGCAGTTCCACAAGATTTTTGCCGTCTTTGGCAACCAATTTGCCGTTGAAAAATACCATTTCGATATTATCAAGCGTAAATGAATCCGCAACTATCACATCGGCATAGTAGTTTGGTGCAACGGCACCTCTTCCCGCCAGGCCGTAAACACGCGCGGGATTTATGCTTGCCATTTTAATTGCCGTTATCGGGTCAAGACCCAGTTTTACCGCCTTTCTCACGCAGTTGCGTATAGTGCCGTGTTCAAGTATCTCGTCTGCGTGCTTGTCGTCGGTACAAAATGCAAAGCGGTCGGCATTAAAGGGCGTTACGGCCTTTATAAGCTCCTCTAAGTTTTTGGTGCCCGTGCCCTCGCGGATAAGTATAAACATACCCTTGCTTACCTTTTCAAGAGCATTTTCGGCGGTGTCGCACTCGTGGTCGGTAATTATGCCGCCGCAGATATAGGCATTAAGGCCCTTGCCCTCTATACCCGGGGCGTGGCCGTCAATTATCGGCGTAATATCCAGCTTTTTCAATACATCATCGGCACAGCCGACAACGCCCGGATAATTCATCATTTCGCCCAAGCCCGTAAGCTTTGCGCCGTAATTAAAATCGGAAAACAGCTCTTTTACGGCCTTTGCATCCAGCACACAGCCCGCGTGGTCAAACGGGGTGGCGGGCACACAGCTGGGCACCATAAAGCACATATTCATCGGGGTAATGGTACCGTCGTCTATCATATATTCAAGTCCCGCCTTGCCGCAAACATTGACTATCTCGTGCGGGTCGGCGATTATTGTCGTGGTTCCGTGCGGAACTACCGTCCTTGCATATTCGGACGGGATAAGCAGCGAGGATTCAATATGAACGTGAGCATCGATAAGCCCGGGGATAAGAAATTTTCCCGTTACATCTACCTCTTCCTTGCCGTCGTACTCGCCCAGACCCACTATATGCGTGCCGTCTATCGCAACATCCGTTTTAAGCAGTCTGTGATTAAAAACATCGACAACATAGCCGCCCTTTAAAACAAGGTCGGGCTTTGTTTCGCCCAGCGCCGCCTTTATCCTGCGTGGTTTCATCTGTACTCACCTATCTTTTTTAAAAGTGTTTTTACCTTAAGCTCAACATCCTCCGCGCCCGTAATATCCGACACAAGGCAGATGCACTTTGCGCCGACACCGAGGGGCTTGTCCATATTATGCTCCTTTATGCCGCCTATCGCGGTATAGGGGATATCAATATTTTTTACTACATATTCAAGGTATTCAAGACCTACGGGGTCGCAGACATTGTCCTTTGTCTTAGTGGGAAAAAGCGGACCTACGCCTATATAGTCCGCACCGTCCGCAACGGCTTGCTGTGCCTGCTCGGGACTGTGGGTGGAAAGACCTATTATCATTTCCTCGCCCACTAATTTTCTTACCTCTTTTATAGGCAGGTCGTCCTGACCGATATGTACGCCGTCGGGCTGCACCAAAAGCGCAATATCTATATTATCGTTTATAATAAAAGTACAGCCGTACTCCGCACACATTTCCTTTATTTTAAGACATTCCTCGTAGCGCGTGCGGATATCGGCATATTTTTCGCGGTACTGTATTATTTTTGCGCCGCCCTTTAGCATAGCCTCGACCACCTCAAAATTACTGCGGCCGTTTGAAAGATTTGCCGCCGTTATACAGTATAACGGGAAATCAAGTTTTTTTCTTTTTTCTTCTGTAAGTGACATTTTGTTGCTCCCCTCGTTTATTTTATCAATCGTCTATATACTCTCTTCTTCCGTCGGGATATTCAAGATACGCCCTTTTCTGCTGCTTATCGTAACACGCAACAGGCAGACCCTTAATGTTTTTTAATTTATTTTACAAAAAAATGACCTCTTTAAAACGCTCGGTTAAATCATCATTAACAACACCAAATGTACGATCCAAAGTTATTACATTTTCGGACATATCATCATCTCCTTGACCCATTTACCGTTATTCTTTCTCACTTTTATATGTGTCCGATAAAAGGAAAAAGCCAAACACTTGCAATTCTGCCTTTTAGATAGGACACTTAAATTTTCATTAAAACAAATCCATGTACTATCCAGATAAATGCCATCCCCGGGATCCAAAGCAGTGAAAACAGTTTCCTTTTGGACAGTATCTGTACATACAGTATGTAAAGAATATCGTCTGCATTATCGGGGTCATCAAGCACCCTGTCTATACGCTTTAATTCGTGATTAGAACCTATAGAAGTATGAAAATCAAACAATAGATACTCTGTATCATATATTATGTCATATTCTGCGGGATAGTACTTTTTCAAAAAGGCCTTATACCGGATATCGGTTATTTCAGCATCGGCAGCTAAAATCAGCGGGCACGCAAACATAATTACGGCGTATGTACCATTTTCAAACCTTATATTAAAAAATTTATATAAGATAAGCGGCGCAAATAAGACAAGCACAAAAAATGTACACATAAACGTCTTTGAAGTAATACTGTCCACTTTTTTTAAAATATCCTTGTCCATACTTCCGCCCCCTTACACATTTATTTTTGCAAAAACACCCTTTCGGTATTTTCCTTTGCCCTTATTATCAATTCGGACTCATCGACCTTCATATATTTAGCCAGATCTTTCGCCACATATTTTATATACTGCGGCAGGTTTACCCTACCGAGACCCTTTACATTTTTGGGGATAAGGTAGGGGGCATCGGTCTCCAGCATAACACGGTCAAGCGGGAGAATGCTTACGGCGTCGCGCAGCTCGCCCGCGCGCCTGTCGTCGCATATCCAACCCGTAATACCTATATAAAAGCCCATATCAAGATAGGTCTCAAGTGTTTTTTTATTGCCCGTGAAGCAATGCACCACCGATTTTTTGCAGATATCGGGGTGAGCTTTAAAGCGCTTTGCAAAATCCGCCGCTGCCTCGCGCTCGTGCAGGAACAGCGGTTTATTCAGTTTTTCCGCTATAACTATATGCTTTTCAAGGCAGCGTATCTGGTTTTCCTTGGTCGAGAACATACGGTCGTAGTCCAGACCGCACTCGCCTACTGCCACTATTTTGGGGTTTTCGGCCACATATTTTGCGATAAGGTCAAAATCCTCTTTCTTCGCGGAGTCTGCGTTGTGCGGGTGGATGCCCGCCGTACCGTAGACATCGTGGGTCTTGACAAAATCGCTTACAAGTGCGTTTTCGCGCATATCGCTGCCCGTTAAAATACAGGCAACGCCCTCACGCCTTGCATCGTCAATTATAGTTTCGGGCTGTTTGAACTGTCTGCAAAACAGGTTAAGCCCAATATCGTAAAATTTTGGTTCCATTTTATTCCTCTAATCTCTCCTGCTCACCCAAACAGAACAGCCGTAGGACGGTGTAAACGCCTCAAACGTGCCCTCCTCTACCTTAGCCACCTCAATATCCTCGGTAAAGGTATGGTGCGTAGACATAATGACCCTTTCAAAAATATCCCCGTCCTCGGCCTCTATTGCCCAAGCAGGTACTATAGTTTCTCTTTCGTTGTCGTTATTGTTTATTATAACAGCTATCCTCTCGTTCTCATTCCAGCGTCCATAGCAGATAAGCCCGCTTGACATATACAGATAATCAAGACTTCCCGTTTGCAGCGCCTTGTACTTTTTGTGTATTCTTATCATTTTTCTGTAAAAATCAAATATTTCCTTATCTATATAGTCCCACGCAAAGGGTCGGCGGTTGTCGGGGTCCGTCCAGCCCGTCATACCTATCTCGTCGCCGTAATAAATAGTGGGCGCGCCTATCCAGGTCAGCTGAAAAAGTATCGCCTCGCGCATAATAGCCTTGTTGAGACCCGTATCGGCCTCATAAGCGCCCGCGGTATGCAGTCTGCCTATTTTGCGGTTGGTGCGTGTCAAAAAGCGCGAGTGATCGTGGTTTGACAGCTGATTCATAGCCACACTTAAGCTGGGGTACGAAAACCTTGCCATAAAATAACGCATAGTGCTTTCAAAATCCGCGCTGTTATTGTATTTTTCGGGCTGGGCAGACTCGCTGTGCTTTTCCATACCCGTCAAAAACCAGGTAAGCGGCTCCATAAAGGCATCGTAATTCATTACCGTATCCCATTGATCGCCCATAAGCCAATCCTTCGGGTCGCCGTAATGCTCGGCAAGAATTATGGCCTCGGGATTAGCCTCTTTAACAGCCTTTCTGAAATCGCGCCAGAACTGCATATTAAACTCCTTGCTGCATCCCAGATCCGCCGCCACATCAAGGCGCCAGCCGTCTGCATTAAAGGGCGGAGACACCCATTTTTTGCCTATTTCAAGTATATAATTATAAAGCTCCTTCGAGCCCTCATAATTCAGCTTCGGGTGGTTTGAATGACCCCACCAGCCGTCATAGCTGCCGTCCTCGTTCCATTTAAAATAGTTGCGGTACCTGCTGTTCACATCATTATAGGCGCCCTTTTCATAGCCGTTTCGCTCGTAAAAGCCCTCGCGGTCAAGCCACTTGTTAAACGCGCCGCAATGGTTGAAAACGCCGTCCAGTATTACCTTTATGCCAAGAGCGTGCGCCATTTCTATAAGCCGAACCATAAGCTTGTTGCTCTCTTCAAGGTTTTCCCTGTCGGTGGTGCGCACCATATACATATCGGCGGCGGAATTGTCGTTTTCGCCGTCCTGCACAAGCCTTGTGCCGTCGTTTACGATAACGCCGTAATGCGGGTCGATATAATCATAGTCCTGAATATCGTACTTATGGTTGCTGGGCGATACAAATATAGGGTTAAAATAAATAGCCTCAATGCCAAGATATTTTAAATAGTGCATTTTTGCCATTACGCCAAGCAGATCGCCGCCGTAAAAATTGCACACATCAAAGTTTTCAAGCGGAGTATCCCACTTCTTTATTTTTTTTGCGCGTGCGCCGAGGTAAACATACTCGTTGTCCACAACATCATTTGTGGGGTCGGCATTGAAAAACCTGTCCACATATATCTGGTACATGACCGCGCCCTTTGCCCAGTCGGGGGTATGAAAGCCCGGCATAACATTAAAATTATAGGCAGGATCGGCAGTTTCCATAACGCCCTGCTTGTTGTAGCAGTATTTTCTGCCGTCCTTTTCAATAAGAAAATAGTAGTCCACGGGCTCGCTGCCCACGATAAAGATGCCCTCGTAAAAATCAAAGCGGGTCGTGGAACGTATTTTTTTCATATTGATAAAGCTGTGTTCAAACTGCACGCGGCATCTGTCTATATTGTCCCTTGCGACCCTTATCCTTATGGAAACGCGCTGATTTTTGTCAGGCTCGGCAGGTGTTCTGTACATAGGCGTTTCGTCCGAAAAGATAGCATCAAAATTAAGATATTTGATTTTTATCTCGTTTAAGAGCATAATTTTGTTTATAGTATTATTGTCCATAAAATACACCTTCCCTTTTATATGACCCTTTACGCTTTATTTTTTATTACCTGTGATAAGCACAGGGCAAAAAGTATTTACTTGTTATATTTATTCAATATCGCGCAGCTTAAGCAGGCGCATATCGCGTATATCACATTTCATAGGGCTGCCGTTTTCATCGTGAAGGCTGATAAATATTTCCTTATGACCGTTAAGCATCCAGTCAATATCACTGCCAAGCGGCATAAGCAGTTCACCCCTGCCAAGAGAATAATCGCAGGTATGTATCTCACCATCTGCGCCCTGCCAGCTCACCTTTACCATTTTTATCGGATTGAACACCTTTTTGTACGCTATATCATGTCCCATATCCGAGTCGGCGCCACCGAACTGCCATATATCATCCCTTGTATAGCCGTAATAATAATTCTTCTCTGCTGCCAAATTCAGATATAAAAAGTCTGCATCCGTACCGAGAACCTCTTTTTCAAAAGAAACATAGCTGCCCTCCTGCGTATCATATACGGCACAGGGCACATCGTTTTGGTCAAAGCAGCTGCCAAGCAGCGCATACATGGAGCTTCCCAGCTCGGAGGCAGCAAGACCCGGAATGCCGTATATTTTCTCGGGCTTGCAGCCCAGATTTATTTTTCTGACCGTTTCAGCATCAAGCCCCTCGGTATTTGGCTCAAATACATTTTTATCCTTTGACCACACATAATTGCCCGAAGCGGCTATCCATTTGTACACATAATAATGGTGCACTACCTCGTCCGAATCGCTGATAATACAAGTTGGTTTTACATCCTTTAACAGCTGTACAGTCTCCTCCGAGGCTTTTTTCCCTCTGACGGTATAGGTCTCTATCGTACCGCAGGACTTTACGCCCGTAATAAAATATTCGCCAAAGGCTTTGAAGGCAGCGTAATATCTTTTGCTTTTATCAAGCTTTTCCGCAATTTTTATATCCTTTCTTATAATCTCCGCATCTTCCTTTTTGACAAAGCCTCTGCCTATATGCTCATATTCGGGCATATCTATATATTCGTACTTCTCCTCGTCAACGGTATAATACGGCTTTAACGCAAGCTCAGTATTAAATGACACACCGGCAAATTTGCACGAAAACGGCAAAAACACCATAAAACACAAAAGGAAAGTACATATTGTTTTATTTCTTACCCTCTCCAAGGCAAGGGCCGAAAGCAATATCAAAGCACAAAACATTATCACGCCCGTTCTGGAATACAGATCCTCCGGATTGCTTCGCACAAATGTAAAGGTATAGGCGATAAGCGGCATTATAACAACCGATGACGCCGTCAAAAGCGTCGGCATATCATCCGCCGATAATTTTTTGTCTTTCAGGCTGACGCCGCCAAGTCCCATTACCCCCAAAAGGCATACCCAAACAACGGCCGCCGGCACAACAAAGCTCAGCGCATAAAACACTACCTGCCTGAACACACCGTTCTTTCCCGTATATGCCAAAAAATCGGGCTTTGTTACTTGACCAAAGCGAGACATACCGTCGGCCATAATGCTCTGGCCGGCCATTGCCTTTATATGCAGATAGGTACCCTTAAGCAAGGGTATACACAAAAGCGCAGGCAGCAGGCAAATAAGCCACCACAGCCAAAAGCGCGGTGCTGCCGCATCCTTTTTAAGCTCCCCGCTTTTTATGTATGAAACGGCCTGCCATATACCAAGCGGTGCATACGCCGCGCACACGGCAACGCCGTATGTCGGATAGTACAGCCCGTGAAAAAGGCTTGTAACAAACCAAAGCTTAAGCCACAGATTTTTTTGCTTTATAATTTTGGGTGTCCCCAAAAGCAGCATTATCGGCAGTATAAACAAAAATCTGTTATAATCTGTGTCCTTATGCATACCGATAACAAAGGCAGTCATAAAAATAAAAACAAATTCATCCTTAAAGCGTTTTTTCACCGCCCACACAATAAGGCATATCATTATAATGTAAAAGGCATTTTGCGCAATATTATAATCGAGGAATCTGTTATTGCCGAACACCTTGAAAAAAGCACCGTTAAATACCGAATACATACCCGATACAGGTATATATTCCTTAAATAATTTTTCGCCCTCGTCAAACACCTTATAAAAGCCGATAATATTCTCAAACGGATGATGAAGGTCATAAGTCATTATTGCGGCGCCCTGAAAGCGATTAAACGCAAGCACGGACACACAGGTTCCAAAGGAAATATAAGACCTTCCCGTAAAGCCCGCCTTTAACGCACCCCTGAGCCTTACAATATTTTCTGCCGTAAAAACGCCGATAAGGGCGCAAATCAATATTTTTACGCTTAACGGAGCATTTATTACCGTAAAGCCCGAGGACGTCTTATATCTGTTTTGAAAATATATCAACAGCAAAAACGGTATAGCAAGCTGCATTACCACAAGTGAAAGCTTTAAATTTCTTTTGCGGTCAAGACTCCTGCGCGAAGCAAGAAAAACCGCCGCCGTCATCACAGCTGCCGCTGCCGCCGCAACCCTTAGATCCAATAAAAGCGTTCCTCCAAGCCATGCATATATCCTATAAAGCGCATACACGGCATAAAGAGCGGTCACAAAAAGCATTATCAAAAAGCCGCACAGCTCCTTGTCCTTTTTAAGAACAAAATAAAGCACGGCTGCGGCCACCGCAAACGCCAAGGCATAAAGGTTTCCGTACAAAACCGCACCGGTAACCGCAGCAGTCAGTGCAGCAGGCAGCATATACGGCAGCTCAATCTTTTCGCCGTCCTCGGCCGAGGCTGCCCGTCCGTTTCTTAAATAATACCAAAAGCAAAGAAGCATACCCAAAAAGCAAAGGAAAAAGCCTAAAAAATATTCGCACGATTTATTGCCGGCCCACTCTGCCGGTCTTTCTATTATGATATCATCATATACCTGCGGCATATTGCCAAAAATAGGCAAGTACATTACGGTAAATGCGCTTGTGACCAATATAAGCACAAGCATAAATAATATCCAGTTTTTCATTACCTTATCCTTCATCTGGTTCCTCCGTTGTGATTATTTTGCAAGAAATGACATCATCGCTATATAAAGCACATAAAAAACAACAGTCAATATAAAAAATATATCTATTATTTTTCCCCTGCCCGCTTCAAGCTCACATACAAACTCCTCTTTATCCGTCAGCGAATATTTATAATCAATATTTTTGCCTTTGTTGATGTGAATATACGCATACAGCAAAAGTATCAATACCGGCAGCGTAAAAGCAACCATCAGCGTCACAGCGCCAAAAATTTCTATAAACGGAGTCTCCTCGGCTGTTTCCGCGATCTCGTCGCTGCCGTAGACAAAGGCCAGCTTTGACCAGACTGCCTGAACGCCGTTTATAACAAAATGTGCCAGCATCGACGAATATATCGAATTGCTGTAATGCACCAATATACCGAATATCACGCCCGCAGCCATAGCATAAAAAAGCTGTGTCAGGCTTAAATGCATTACACCAAACAAAAAGGCTGCCGCCACCGAGGACCTTATAAGCCCGGTGCGCTTATAGCCCGACATTATCATACCCCTAAATACAAGCTCCTCAAAAACGCCGGGCATAACGGCAATTGCCACGGTAAGATAGCCCATAGAATAATTTTGCATCATATCGTTTATAGAATCGCTTATGGTATCCTCCACAAAAAAATCCGTTATTACGCCTACCCACATCATAAGCGGTATTGTAAACAGCGCTATAAAAACAATAAGGACCGTATTTTTAAAAGACAGCGGCTGATGCGGCACTATATCGCGCAGCCTGTTTTTGGTAACGATACAATAAAAGGCCACAGGCACCGCAAAAATAAGCAAATGCTGAAAAAGTGTGATATATTTTTGAAAATCGGCATCCTGAGTGTCCACAACACCCAAAATATGCAAAAACAGTACAAAAAACGGCAAACACCCCGAATATATAAGAAAGCCCAGCATAAAAGCATTTGAGCTTGAGGGTTTATCCATTTGCCGCACCCCCTGTTTTATTTTTGCGCATTTCGCCAAATTCCAATATGCTTCGTATAATAACGGCAAAAATGGGGACACCGAAAAACATACCCAAAGGTCCCGCTACCGCGCCGCCGACAATAATGGCAAAAATTACCGCAAGCGGCTTTACGCCGATAGAATCGCCAAGGATCTTGGGGCCCAGTATAACGCCGTCAAACTGCTGAAGCACCACTATAAATATTATTACCCACAGGCATTTTACGGGGCTTACAAAAAGCACCAGTATTGCCACGGGTACCGCACCGATAAACGGACCGAAATAGGGTATCATATTTGTAACGCCAATAACAAGGCTTAATAACAGCGGATACGGAAGGTCCAATATAACAGCGCCCGCAAAGAATATAAGACCAATTATAACAGAGTCCATAAGCTTGCCCACAAAAAAGCTTTCAAACGAATTATTCAGCGCATAAGCAAAATCCCTTAACGTCCTTACGCCCTTGCGCGGCAAGATAACATATGCGAAGGTATCGCATTTTTTAAGTACGTTTTCCTTATCCGAAAGAATATAAAACGCCACAAATATGCCGATTATTCCATTTACAAAGGTCTTTGCAAAATCTATGGTATAGCCGACCACCGACTGCACCATATCCGGCAGATATTTAAGTCCGTCCATAAGGGAATTTAAAACATCCGTAAAAGCAGAAAACAGCTTTTCGTAATCATGCTCGGTAAAACGGATATTATATTTTGCACCAAGTCTTGCAATATAAAAGCGGATATTTATATAGTCCAGATTTTTAAGAAAATCAAGTATTTTCTGCACACTTAAAATAATTTCGGGCACAATGTATGCTATCATCCATATAACAATACCCACAACCAGCACCATAGCGGTTATTATTGCGCCGTTGCGCGCCATTGCGCGCTTGCGCTCGTTAGCCTTAAGCGTTTTTTCGTCATTGCCCTTTTTGGGCTTAAATATTTTTTTAAATACCTTGTTTTCAAGAAACCTTACGGGCGCATTTAAAATATAAGCGAAAATAATGCCTATAATAAACGGAGACAGCACCCTGAATACTACCGGGAAAAACTCCGGTATATGCAAATTCTCCGTTGCCCTATAAAATGTAATGGATATAAGCACCACAATAAGTAAATAAAGACTGCGTTTTAAATTTTCATCTTTTATAAATTTAAACATATTTTCACCTATACAAAAATACACACCTATAAGCGTATTTTTGTCCCTTATATTATATCATATTCAACATTTTTATCCTTACAGGCACGTCTTTTATCTTTACCTGTAAAGACACTATTCTAATTATATCACAATATTATATTTTATGCAATAATTTCCGTATTTCACTTTTATTTCAATTTACACAAAAAGCCGCCCCTTATCGGGACGGCTTAAACTGTCAAAAATATATTCTTTTCAGCTGTTTAAAAAATCAATAACATATTCGCAAAACTTCTCGGGCTGCTTATAAATAAAGAAGTGGTCGCCGTCGTACAGCTTTAAAATGCCGTTTTTTATGCTGTTTGCTATAAGGCGGGTATGTGACGGCTTTACCATATCCTTGTTGCCCGCCATGACCAGCGTTTTCGCCTGTATTTTGTTTATATCGCCCTGTTTTATGTGGGGCTCCTTAAACATAAGGTAGTAATAGGCATTTTGTATTTTATTGTTTTTGTCTATCTTAAGGTTTACCCACGACAAAAAATAGCCTATTGCAATCAAAACCTTTGTGCTTAAATTAAAGCCCGAGTAGTCAAGATTGCCGCCGACCAGCACCAGTTTGTTTATTTTATCGTTGTTTTTGGGCGCAAAAAGCATAGCTATATTTGCCCCGTCGCTGAAGCCCAGAATATCAACCTTATCAAGCTTAAGGGCATTAAGCACGTTTTCAAGGTCGTCGGCCATTTTGTTAAGGCTAAGCTCCCCGTCGCCCACGCTTGACTGGCCGTGGCCGCGGCTGTCTATTGCAAGAATATTATAATGCTCGCTTAAAATGGGTATATGCTTGGTAAAGCTTTTTCCGCTTTCGGCGTTGCCGTGCAGCAAAACAAGGGTCTTTGGCTTGTCGTTTGCATAAAGCTCGTAATATATATCGGCGCTGCCCGAGCGTATTTTTCCGTTATGTACCGACATTTTTAAAAGCCCAGGTCTATGTCAAGGTCCTTGACGCTTAAGGTATAAAATTCGGCCAATGTCTCAACAAAATAAAGACCCGATTCAAAATAAATATTGACATTTTTGTTGAGCATCAATTTATGAAATTCCTGCGACATATAACGCTCCTGTGCAAAGGTGGCCGTGCCGTTTTTCATATCGTACAAAAACTGAACGTGCTTTGCAAGAAAGGCGTTTAGCTTGTTTAAAAGGTGCTTGTCGGCATATATCGCCGCCTTTGCCTTCTGATATTCCTTGTAGCGGTCCGTGTCCTTTATAAGCAAGGATACCTGCCGCCCCATATCTTTTGCAAGTTCTTCTAATTTATCCATAATATCACCTCGAAAAAATCACGATAGTTTCTCAAGATATTTTACCGGTACGGACTTTGTAAGCCATACCCCATCAGTAGATATGTCCTTTGATAAATGAACATAATTCTTTATAAATTGATCTCCGTTATTATCGGCAGTATCATAGGGCTGCGCTTGGTCTTTTTCCAAAGGAAGTCGCGCAGGGTATCCTTGATGACTGTCTTAATATAGCTCCAGTCGTTGATGTTTCTGCTGTCAAGACCGTCAAGTGCCTCGCTTACCACCTCGCGCGCCTCGACCATAAGCTGCTCGGACTCGCGTACATATACAAAGCCGCGGCTGATGATATCGGGGCCGCTTAAAATATTGCCGCTGTATTTTTCCATAGCCACAACAACTATCATAAGGCCGTCCTGCGAAAGGTGCTTTCTGTCGCGCAAAACTATGTTTCCGACATCGCCTACGCCAAGGCCGTCCACAAATACCTGACCGCTTTGAACGGCGGCGGGTAAAATTTTGCCGCCCTGCTTGTTTATTTCAAGCACATCGCCGTTTGCCATAACAAATACATTTTCCTTGGGCATACCCATATCCGTAACAAGCTGTCTGTGACGGATAAGCATTTTATATTCGCCGTGAACGGGCATAACGTATTTAGGCTTTAAAAGCGCATGCAAAAGCTTAATTTCCTCCTGCCTTGCGTGCCCCGAAACGTGTACGTCCATAAGGCCGTCGTAAATTACGTCCGCACCCTTTTTAAGCAGCTCATTTATAACGCGGTACACGTTTTTCTCGTTGCCGGGAATGGGTGTAGCGCTGATTATTACCTTGTCGCCGGGGCGTATCTCGACCTGACGGTGGTCACCGCTTGCAACGCGGGACAGCGCCGACATGGTCTCGCCCTGACTGCCGGTGGTTATAATAACAAGCTGGCTGTCGGTATATTTGTTAAGCTCGGTGACATCAATAAGCATATTTTCGTCAATTTTAAGATATCCAAGCTCTATTGCGGTCTTTACGACATTTGACATACTGCGGCCTATAACACAGACCTTTCTTTTGTGTGCAGCTGCGCAGTATACTATTTGCTGTATTCTGTCGATATTTGACGAGAAGGTGGCTACCATAATACGCTGGTTTTCGCTTTCGTCAAAAATCTTTTTAAATATTGCGCCTACATTGCTTTCGCTCATGGTGTAGCCGGGCAATTCAACATTGGTGCTTTCGCACATAAAAAGCAAAACGCCTTTTTTGCCAAGCTCCGCAAAACGCTGCAGGTCGATGGGATCGCCCTGGATAGGGGTGTGGTCAATTTTAAAGTCGCCCGAATGTACCACAAGACCTGCGGGGGTAAATATCGCCAAGGCCACCGAATCCGCTATGCTGTGGGTGGAGCGTATAAACTCTACCTTGAAATTTTTGCCGAGAGTTATCGTTTCGCCTGCGTTTACGTTTACTCTCTCGACCGTGTTCAATAAATTGTGTTCCTTTAATTTCGTTTCCACAAGACCGATGGTAAGCCTTGTACCGTATACGGGTACGTTTATCTCCCTGAAAAAATAGGGCAGTGAGCCGATATGGTCCTCGTGACCGTGGGTAAGCACAACGCCCAGTATCTTGTCCTTGTTTTTTACAAGATACGAAAAATCGGGGATAACAAGGTCGATACCCGGCATATCATCCTCGGGAAAGGCAACGCCGCAATCGACTATTATAATTTCGTCCTCATACTCAAATGCGGTTATGTTTTTGCCTATCTCGTGTAAGCCTCCAAGGGGTATTACCTTTAATTTGGGCTTTGGTGCCGCAGGTACGCGCGGTGCCGCCGCCTTTTTTGTTTTTAATTGTGGTTTTTTAATACTAAATGCCAAGACATTCACTCCTTTTCTGTGTTAGGGAAACACTGATTTAATTCAAAAAAGCAAAAATAATTTTAGCCGGAGGCGGCACATTTGTAGGCGACCATGCGTATTCTTCCGCTTGAATCATGGCGAAATCCCTACCGGAATTTCGCCGGCAGCAGTTGAGCCTGTACGCGCTTGTCGCGCGTTTCGGCTATAGCGGAAAATAGCAATCAGAGCCGTTAAGCATTATGCCGAAATCCCTACCGGAATTTCGGCGGTAGATGTTGAGCCTGTACGCGCTTGTCGCGCGTTTCGGCTATATGTGTAAAATTATTTTTGGTATCCTATAGATCAGTGTTTCCTTAGTTTTATATTATCCTTTAATAAAAAGTATTGTATTTGAATGTGTGCCGGGGATGTAAGCTACGGTTATATATTGTCCGTTTTTTATTTTTCTGTAGTCAAGGCGGTGTTCAAAAAAATAAATGCCGTCCACCGTAAATTTTTTTGAGGCGGGCGCACCCTCTTTATATCGGATATTGCCGCTGACCGTTTTGTATTGCCCGCTTTTTAGCTGTGTCTTTATTGAGATATGGCTTAATGTGACCGTAAGAAAGGCGCCGCAAAAAAACAAGACTATAAAACCGAGCGATGCTGCCTGAAAAAACCTGCCTGCGGCCTTTTTTGCGCGTTTCAGCATCCATATACCTCTTGCCGCAAGTACTCCGCATACAAGAAACAAGCCTATCAAAAATGCCCAATCAAAGTGATATTCATATAACATCATATCTATCACCTCTTTGTAAATGCACGCACGGAAATAAAGGGGTCGAATTATGTCATTTTTTTGACATCCCCTTGCAGCATAAAATATCCTTATGTAGTCCGCGCTTTAAAACTTCATCTCGTACTCTGCGTCCTCGTCCTGCAAAAGCACAAGTATTTTGTTGTATTCCTCATCGTCCTCAACGGGCTCGTAGGTGCAGTTTTCACCGTCCGTTTCAACCTCTTTAAAGATAAAGGCCTCGGGCTCGTCCTTGTCAAAATCCTCTGCTTTTACAAGCAAAAGATACTTTGTGTCTTTATAGTCAATGCCGTCCACCACAAAAAAATCGGTCTCGGTGCCGTCATCATCTGTCATTGTCACCAGTTCGTAGGTCTCATCCTGACCCTCAAATAAATTAAGCTCGTCAATGTTCAGCTTGTCATCGTTCATTTGATAAAATAACTCCTTAATTTTTAAACTTATTTGCGTTGCAGTCAAGCCAGCCTTGTAAAATAAAGACAGCCGCCTGCTTGTCTATCACCTTTTTGCGCTTTGCGCGCGAAATATCCGCCTCCAAAAGCGTTCTTTCCGCACCGACCGTGGACAAGCGCTCGTCCCACAGCTCCACGGGCAGTTTTAACTCCTTTTCAAGCCTGCGCTTGAACTGCATTGTCTTTTCAACACGCGGGCCCTCGGTATTGTTCATATTTTTGGGACAGCCAAGCACAATAAGCTCGACCGTGTATTCTGTGCATATTTCTTTAAGGCGGGCAATGCTTGCAACAAGGTTGTTCTCCTCCTTGCGCCGTATTATCTCAAGCCCCTGTGCTGTCCAGCCAAAGGGGTCGCTTACTGCCGCGCCTATCGTTTTTTCTCCGAAATCCAAACCGAGTATACGCATGATCACTCCGCCAGATCGTTGTTTTCAAGATAATAATTTACAAATTCCTCCAACAGCTCGTCACGCTCCAGCTTTGACATAATGGTGCGCGCGTTTTTATAGCTTGTTATATATGTCGGATCGCCCGAAAGAATATAGCCCACTATCTGATTTATGGGGTTATAGCCCTTTTCTATAAGTGCATCGCAAACCTCCGCTATTACCTCGTATACGGGGCCCTGTGCAAGCATTATCCTGCGTGCATGACGCTTATCCTTTTTCATTGCGGCATTAAGGCCGGGCATTACCTGTGTTTCGTTTAATTTCTTATCCATACAGATCACTCCTTCTTTGCTTATAAAAAGCATATTCGATTATATCCGAACACAAAATACTATTTTAATAATATCACACATAAATATAAAATGCAAGTTTTTTTAAAAAATTTGACTTTTCCCATTTTCAGCCTACATTTTTCAGAAATGTGTATGCCTGCGAAATTCCTGCCGGAATCTCGGCAAACACGCAAATGTTTCTTCCTGTGAGCGTATATCCGCTCTAAAGGAAGATTATTTGCGGGGCTTGCCGATATTTCTATTCCGACAAAAAAACAGGAAAAGTCCAAATTTTGAAAAAACACGAAAAAAAATCCCCCGCCGGATCATATGCGGGAGATTTTAAATTGCCTGGATTTATTCGGTTTTTTCAATGGTCATGGTCGAAAGCAATGCCGCCGTATAGTTGAGCATATCCTTTTCCGCCTTATCGTAATTTTCGTCTTCCGTATAGAAGCTTACGGGTACATTAGCAGCAATTTTGGCATTTTTGTCATATACGACAGCCGTGCCGTAAAAATTATAGCTGCTGTTATCATAGGCAATAAAATATATCGTTTTATCGTCGGAGCTTGCTTTATGCGCAATTTTTTCGTTTTTATACGCTTTTTCGACAGCCTTTTCATCCTCATATTCGTCAATATAAAGCCCGTCGGAAATTACAAGCGACAGATCGCCGGCAATTTCGCCGTTTGTATATTCTCCGCCCACTTCCGAAACGGATGATATATCCGCAAACGGTTTTACAAAGTATTTTTCCGGAAGCACAAAGCTGCATTTTGCTTTGATATCCGTCTGCACACCGCGTCCGTTAACGCTGTAGTTTCTGACCCTTTGCTCCGGCTTGTCAAGTGTAAACGAGGCGGTATATTCCTTTAATCTGTCATTTGAAATATAGAAAGATATCTCTCTGCCGGTGCCCGAATAAACGTCATATTCGTTTTCTTTTACGGGCTCCTGATAATAATGGGTGTTCAGACTGCCGTCATATTCCCTGCCATCGCCAAATTTTGCCGCAAAGGCCTCCTTTGTCATATCCGTGCCAAAGCCGCCCGGAAGAAACACCCTGTTTGTATGCTCGTCAAACGAAAGATACATACAGCGTATAGTGCAGTCCTTTTTGGAAAGCTCGCCGTCCGTCGGGTTTTCGCATATAAAGGCCAAAGAAAACGCACGATCGCCGCCCGGCTTGAAAGCTGCCCTTACATTTTTTGCATAAGGCTCCTGCATCTCGTCCGGTTCGGAAAGCTCGAATCCGGAGGCTGCCGCAAATTCGTTTACGGTCATGGGAAATGTATATATCTTGCCGTCTATCTGTATTTTATTGTCAAACAGGTCGGCATCGGTCATCTGCGGACTCGGTATGCCCGCCGCAGTATCCGCCGTTTTTTCATACGGCGTTTCTTCCGCAACACCCGTTGGTACATCGGCTGTGTTTATCTTGCTTTCCTCCGCGCCGCCGCAGGCTGTCAAAGAAAGCATCAGCAGCATCGCGATCAAAATTTTATTCTTCATATTTTCGCCTCCTAAAAATGTCTCACCGAAAAAGTTTATTTTCTTTTTTTCTTTTTAGCCAAAGCCTCGGCTATTTCCAGCGATTTTGCCTCTATCCCCTCGGGCTGCATCAAAAGCATATGCAGTATGCTTCCGTACAGATAAGGGATATTATCCTTCCAGTTTTTCTTTAAAAGCTTTGCATCCTCTTTTGTAGGCACGGTAACATTAATTTCCATAAGCGTCTTGTTTTCTTCGTAAATGCCGCATTTTACTGTATAATCATTTTCCTTGTTGTAAAAATAGTTAGCAAGGACGCTCATATCCTTTTTTATGCTGCCCTTATTTTTGGCGGTATAATCCAAAACGGCAACATGCTTTTCGTTTGGTATCTGCCCCGAAAAATAGCTTAATACCTGCTCGCCGTCCGCAGTTATAAAATATCTGTTCTGGTCGTTTTCGTACTTTTCATCTATCAATTTTTCATCGCAAAGGTCATGCAAATGCTGCTGAAAAGTAAAATAATCCATATATTCTTTATCCACCGCAAATTCCGCCATTTGTGTAACAGTCATCGGTGTATCCATTTGATATAATAAAAAAAGAATAAGCAATTTATTCTCTACCGGCAATTTTTTTTGCATTTTTAAACCTCATAACACATATACTTGACCGTCCGTCAAACAGACAGTAAAAATATTATACTTTATTTTACGTTATTTTTCAACTTGGTATTATTGCCGAAAAACCATGTCGTTTTTTGTAAATAACAACAACCGATTAGTGTTTGTTTTAAATAAAACAACTAAATAGGGGGCATAATAACAAAAAACAGGGCTGACACAAAATGCGTCAGCCCGATATATTTTTACTCTACTGTTTTAAATGCCTCTTCAAGGTCCTGAATAATATCGTCGATATTCTCTGTACCAATGGAAAGTCTTATTGTATTGGGCTTAATACCCTGGTCAAGAAGCTCCTCGTCGCTAAGCTGCGAATGTGTTGTAGATGCGGGATGTATAACAAGGCTCTTAACATCGGCAACATTTGCAAGCAGCGAGAATATTTCAAGATTGTCGATAAATTTCTTTGCCTTTTCGGCATCGCCCTTTATCTCAAAGGTAAAGATAGAGCCGCCGCCGTTTGGGAAATACTTTTTATAAAGCTCCTGCTGCTTGGGATCCTTCGATACGGAGGGATGATTTACCTTTTCCACCTGAGGATGCTTTGAAAGATATTCCACTACCTTTAATGCGTTGTAAACGTGTCTTTCTACCCTTAAGGACAGTGTTTCAAGGCCCTGAAGGAAGAAGAATGCGTGGAATGGCGAAAGGGTCGCGCCCGTGTCGCGCAGAAGTATAGCACGAATTTTTGTAACGAAAGCCGCAGGGCCTACTGCCTTGGTAAAGCTTACGCCGTGATAGCTGGGGTTGGGGTCTACAAGGCTTGCAAACTTGCCCGATGCCTCCCAGTCAAACTTGCCGCTGTCAACGATAACACCGCCGATAGTCGTGCCGTGGCCGCCTATAAACTTTGTTGCGGAATGTACAACTATGTCTGCGCCGTATTCGATAGGCCTTACAAGATAAGGTGTGGCAAAGGTATTATCTATAACAAGGGGGATCTTATTTTCGTGTGCTATTTTTGCTATAGTCTCTATATCCACAACATCCGAATTGGGGTTGCCAAGGGTCTCGATAAATACAGCCTTTGTGTTTTCCTTTATAGCCGCCTTTATCTCGTCTGTGTTTTCGGGGTCTACAAAGGTTGCGGTTATGCCGTACTGGGGAAGTGTATGCGCCAAAAGGTTGTATGTGCCGCCGTAAATATTTTTTGCGGCTACGATATGGTCGCCCGACTGCGCAAGGTTCTGGAAGGTGTATGTAAGCGCCGCTGCACCCGAGGCTACCGCAAGTGCGGCAACACCGCCCTCAAGAGCCGCTATTCTTTTTTCAAATACATCCTCTGTGGGGTTTGTAAGTCTGCCGTAAATGTTGCCCGCATCCGCAAGACCGAAGCGTGCCGCTGCGTGCTCCGAATTTCTGAACACATAGGATGATGTCTGATAAATGGGCACCGCTCTTGCATCCGTAACGGGATCGGGATTTTCCTGTCCGACATGTAACTGTAAGGTCTCAAATTTTAAATTTCTGTTTTCTCTTTTTATTTTTTCGCTCATTTTTTTATTTCCTTTCTTTGCTGGGTTTATTTTATAGTCTTATTATTTTATATTGGTTTCACTCACTCTTTATTTATTGATTTAGCATTGACACATTCGGTCCTTTGCAAAACTCACTTTCGTATATTTTCTAAAATTCATATGGCTGTTCCTCCTTTTTACCATCCGCGAGAGATCATCCTATTTCCCTACTTGGTTGGTATGTTTTCTTGTTGTAAACAGTATAGCACCATTTTTTGCAAAAAGCAAATACCTAAAACCAATTGCCAATTATAAGTTTTGCCTATAGCAAACCATTGTCTTTTATGGGCTGCAAAAAAAACATATACATCTATTTTTTTCCTTGCTGCCTCTTGTAACTCTGTGCATTTTATGATAAAATTACAGTAAGCGATAAAAGTATTTGCAAGGCTAATAAATATTAAACGAAACGAGTGATGTATATGGACGATATAAACGAAATGCTCGGAAAGCTGCGTTCTTTGGCCTTTAAGGATAAGAAGCTGCGTGCAGAGCTTATCGCCACGCAAAACGCGGCGGAGCCAATGGAGGAATTTTGCCGCATAGCCACCGAAAACGGCTGCCCCATAGATATGGGCGAGCTGCTGGTGCTTAACGAACGGCTTTGGGGTGAGATGCTGAAAAGCTCAAACGGCGGCGCCACATTCCCTATCGAGGATTGGGCGGATGCCTACGAAATGTTTATAATGGGTTTATAAAAATCAGGATTATAAAATTTTTATGAAAGAGGGGTTTTTTATGAGGAATTTTGTTATCACTATTGCACGCGGCTACGGCAGCGGCGGACACGAGATAGGCGTTAAGCTTGGCGAGGTATTCGGCATACCCTGCTATGAAAAGCAGATCCTGGATATGGCAAGCGAATACAGCGGCATAAACAAGGACCTGTTTTTGCAGGCAGACGAAAAACTGTCCTTTGGCAAGATAACGGCGGCATTAAGGGGTATGCCACGCACCACTATGGTAGAGCCGAATTGCCGCGATTTTGTGTCGGATGTAAATATTTTTAACATTCAGGCGCATATAATCCGTCAGCTTGCCGAAAACCAGTCCTGCGTTATAGTGGGCAAGTGCGGCAGCTATATACTGCGCAATTTTGACAATGTTGTAAGCGTTTATATAGAAGCGCCGCGTGAAAACTGCGTTGCATCCACCGTTGAAAAATTAGGTGTCAGCGAGGCCGAGGCGCACCGCATAATAACCAAGACCGACCGCACCCGCGCCCTTTACTATTCGTATTTCTGCGAGGGCGGTGACTGGATGCTGCCAACAAACTACGATATGACACTTAATACGGGCAGGATCCCCAAGGACCATTGTGTCGAGATGATCCGTGACTATGTAAATTATAAATTCAAGGATAAATAAAGGAAGTAATTTTATGAAAAGATATATTGCCGCAGCGTTGAGTGCTGTACTTATGTTTTCTTCTGCGGGCTGCTCAAAGCTGGAGCAGGAGCATTTTGAAAAAAGCCTTAATATAGACAAAAAAGGCATAGAGATAATAAATGCCGACCTTACCTACACCATCGACCCGGAGGTGCTTTTTGATGCTTCCGTGGATATTGCAAAAAAATTAGACAGCGAGGACGAGCTTGAGATCGAGGACGAGGACTTTGACTCTTCCGATTTTATCGGCGAGATGCGTTTTCTTTTGGACGAAAACAAAAAATGCGAGATAACTCTGTCTATGTCGGGCATCACAGACTACGACAAGGGTTGGTCGGATATGGCGGTATTTGCCGGACTTAACGGTATTACATTAAACTGCGGCAAGGTATACAGCCGCGGAAACACCGCATATTACGACAAGCGTTTTGCCTACACCATGGGCGCGTTTACCGCACTTGTGGAGGACGGCGATATTTCCGACCTTAACGACCGCCTTGAAGAGCTTGACGAGCTTTTCGGCGACAAAAAGTTCCTCCGCGCTTCACTTGACACACAAAAAAATGCAGATCTTCCGTCTACCCTTGCCTCGGAGCTGAGCCGCAAGTATTACAACAGCGCAAAGGACCTTTTAAAGGGCTTTGACTCGGGCTGTGTTTCAAAAATAAAAAACGGCACGCGCTTTGAGCTTACATCAAAAGAATTTACTTTGTTAAGCAAAAACTTTGCCTCATACTTAAAGAAAAACAAGGCCGCAACAGCAGATCTTGTAAACGAATATCTTACGGATTCGTTTGCACTCAATGCGGCATTTGCGGGCAATGAAGCCGCTTATCTTGCCGATATCGCACAGATGTTCAAGATAACCCCCGCGCAGATAGCCGAGACCGCCGACAGCTATAACGAGCTTTTGGCAACGCCCGAATACAAGGCATTTATGGACACCTTTGATATCTCCATAGTAAACGACATTACCGAAGAAAGCGGCATACAGACCTCCGAGGCCGATTACACCGCAAAAGCAAACGACAAAAGCGCTGTCGATATGAAAGCCGTTCAGACAAGCGAAAAGGCAAAAAAGGCCGAGTTTACAAAAATCGACACGGAAAGTTGCATAGACTACGCCGATTTTATGGAGGCGCTGTCACAGAGCAGGGATTTTGATTACTACGATGACGAATACAAGACCTTTGATCCCGAGGAATTTGACGAAAACGCAGATATTGAAAACTTCGGGGAATACAAGGACAGCGATTTTTTTAACAACGCTTCGTTTGAAGCATAAAACAGGGAGAGTAATATGCAGGACTTTAACAGATTGCTTGACAGCATAAATTCACTTACAATTTACAAAAATATAGCAAACGACAAAATAATCAAAATTTTAAAGCGCGTTTTAACGGACGAGGACAACCTTAACGCACTTGCCGACCTTACGGCGTTTTTGGTAAAGCAGGCCGAGGAAAAGGGATTCAGCGGAAATTTATTTAAAAACTATATAAATCACCTTATTATCTCGGACGAGAATGTTTTTACGCTTTTCTGCGAAAACAATGCACAGTTCGGCCGCTATATCTCGCTTGGCAGGCTGGCACAGGCCGATATAGCCGCCCTTACGGAGCTTGCGGAGACCGATTTGACACAGCTGCCCGACAGCCGCTTTATGATGGATGCGATGAAGCTTTTAATGGACTATACCCCCGTCAACCCCAAAATAGGCCTTTCGTCGGAAACGCTTGATATCAACAGGATCGTAGACTTTCACAGGAAAAACGGCTGCGGCGATATTTCAATTTACCGCGTATTTAAGTACAGAAGCGACAAAAAAGCCCTTGTGGGCGTAGAGCATCCCGACCCCATAACCTTTGACGACCTTATCGGCTACACTGCCCAGATAAGCGAGCTGCGCGACAATACCGAGGCCTTTTTACAGGGCTTCCCCGCAAATAATATTTTGCTTGTGGGGGCAAGGGGCACGGGCAAATCATCCTCTGTAAAGGCGCTTGTAAACGCCTACTGTGACCAAGGCTTAAGACTTGTCGAGATAACCAAGGAGCAGATAGCCGAGCTGCCCGATATTTTAAAGCTTTTAAGACCCAGGGGCAGAAAATTTATTGTCTATATAGACGACCTGTCCTTTGACGAGAACGAAATACAGTATAAGTATATGAAATCGCTGCTTGAGGGCGGCAGCGAGGGCAAGCCCGACAATGTGCTGTTTTATGCAACAAGCAACCGCAGACACATTATTCAGGAAAAATGGAGCGACCGCAACACCGACAGCACGGTTGCGGATATCCATACCGCCGATACGCTTAACGAAAAGCTGTCGCTTTCCGACCGTTTCGGCATAACCATAACCTACTCCAAGCCTACACCGCAGGAATATGTAAAAATTGCGATAGGCCTTGCCAAGCGAAACGGCATAACCCTCTCCGACGAGGAGATAAAGCAGGCGGCACTGCGCTGGGAATTAAACCAAAAGGGTATGTCGGGCAGAACGGCAAAGCAGTTTGTCGAAAACCTTATGTGGGAAGAGAAAAAGAAAAGGAATTAACATTATGGATATTAAAAACATACTTTCAAGGGTCGATCACACTCTGCTCTCTCCCGCGGCGACCTGGGACGAGATACGCGATATCTGTGACGACGGCATAAAATATCAAACCGCAAGCGTGTGCATACCGCCCTGCTTTGTAAAACAGGCGGCAGAGTACTCGGGCGGCAGGGTAAAAATTTGTACTGTCATAGGCTTTCCGCACGGCAACAGCACAGCCGCTGTTAAGGCTTATGAGGCGGAGCAGGCCGTAAAGGACGGTGCGGACGAAATTGATATGGTCATCAATATAGGCGATGTAAAGGCCGCAAAATACGCCACCGTTTTAAAGGAGATAAACCTTGTAAAACAGGCCTGCGGCGATAAAATTTTAAAGGTCATTATAGAGACCTGCCTTTTGACCGATGACGAAAAGGTCAATATGTGCAAAATAGTCGAGCAAAGCGATGCGGATTTTATAAAGACCAGCACGGGCTTTTCCACGGGCGGCGCCACACCCCACGATATTGCCCTGTTTGCCGAAAATATAAAAACCAAAAGGATAAAGGCGGCAGGCGGTATCAGATCCGTAGCCGATGCCGAGGAATTTTTAAATCTCGGCGCGGACAGACTGGGTACCAGCCGAATAGTTAAAATTGTTAAAGAAAACGAATAAAGCCGAAACAAACCTTTACAAACAGCTGCGCAAGCCGTACAAAGTACCGTTTGCGCGCTTTTTTGTCCCTGTTTGTCCGCACAAAAGCCGTTTATATTTTTATTTTTTTAATTTTACCTCTGCCTTGCAGCCTTTTTCGGTATTTTTAAACGCCATACTTCCCTTATGCTCATTAACAATGCTTGTACAAATAGCAAGTCCAAGGCCTGTGCCTCCTTCCTTGCCCGTGTTATACGGCTGACCTATCTTATCCATTATTTTTTCGCTTATTCCGCCTCCCGTATCGCTTATATCAATGATAACAAGGTCATCCGCTTCACTTATATCAATATTTATTTCGCCTTTTTTATCTATCGCCTCCACGCTGTTTTTAATAAGGTTAAAAAACAAAATATTCAGCTTGTCCGTATTTCCCGTCACATATATTCCCTCGCCGCCCGTGACCGAGAAATCAATATTTTTGTCCTTAAGCGATATATCATACTCTGTAATTATGCCGTTTATCAGCCCCTTTATGCCTATTGGCACCATATTTTGTCCCAAGCCGGTCACAAGCCGGTTTATTTTTTCTATCTCACGTTCTATTATATTAAAGTTTTCTTCAAATTCGCGGTCTATACTGTCCCTTATCTGCTCCACATTCATTTTTATCAGACTAAGCGGGTTTTTGACCTCGTGCGCAAGCGCTGCGGCCGCCTCGCGCTTGATATCCATATTAAGCGCTCCTTTCATTCTTCGGGCAGCACAAGCTGCGTTCCCTCTGTCAGATCGTCGGCATCTTCCATACCGTTAAGCCGCATAATATCCTCTATCATACCGATGGTACCATAAACCTTTTCGCTGATGCGCGACAGGGTATCTCCCTTTTCAACGCGGTACTTGCTTAATTCGGGCGCTTTGGTCGTCAGGTTTTCCGCAGCCGTGGTCTGTTCAAGCGTAGTTTGCGAGGTTGCTTCAAGGGTCGTTTGCTCGGTCTGCTCCGCGGCCACGGCATCCGCCGCAAACACGCTTTGCACATTATCCGCCGCAAATTCGTTTTTAAGTGTTGCCACATTCATTTCCAGCTCGTTTATGCGTTTGTCATTTTGCACCAGCCCGGCGCCCATAACAAAGCATACCATAAGCATTACAAAGCTTAATGTACTCATAAGCCCCGCGGCCTTTTTTTCGGTTTTACGCTTTATACGGGCCTCCCGCAATGACGGGGACGAAGCTCTTGTTGACTCAAAGGCCTGCTCGGCTATAGGCTCCTCCTCCGGCTCAAAGTCGCTTATAAGCCGGTAATCGTCATTCGCAGGCTTTAATTTGTTTTCAAGCATATACTCATGCATACCCTCGTTTTTTTCATAGTAGATTATGTACCCCTTAAGCGCCTTGAATTCCTCGCCGTCATACACAAAAAAGCTGTTTATCTTCTCCAGCGGGTCTATCAAAAGCATGACCTCCAGCCCGCGGTCACAGTTTTCCTCGTGATACTCGCGTATGCCGTCCTTTATGCTGTCCTCGTAGCCGGGCTGTATATACGCCCAACCGACTATATCAAGTCCCTTAAAATATATATCTATTTGTTTTTTTGCGTATTGCCGGCTTTTTTCCGTAAGCTGCACCACGCCGTTTTTTTGCACGCTGTATTTGCCCTGCACTACGCCGCTGATAAAAAGTGCCTTGCTGCCGTCTACCGTTATTTCCTGGCCGATAAGAAAGGCCGCCTTTTCACGGCAGTTATCCGCATTGGCATACTGCTGCAAATACGTCGAGGCATAATCCTCCACATATACCCGCTTCTCATTTGAAAGCGTGCCTACCTGCTTAATGTTGGACGGAAGTATCGTCCGCTCGTTTTCGTTCATAACTGCATCTCCTTATTTATCTTATGTTACCGGTACAGGACAAACTATACCACACGGGTTTTGAATTATATGCCAATCACTGTCGAGAGATACCAAGTTTTTATAAACAAATATTTACGCAAATTTGGTTTTGGGTACATAAAATTTTGTTTTTAAGCAATAATAAACTAAAAATATGTTTATGCGGTAAATTAAATTTTACTGTCGGAGGCCAAAAATGACCTTTTACTACAACACCCTTGCGCCCGATTTTTATCTGCGTTTTAAAATGCAGTTTGAAAATATCGCGGCAAAAGAAGATATTGTTTTTTTATGCATAGGCACGGACAAAATAACGGGCGACAGCCTTGGTCCGTATATCGGCACACAGCTGAAAAAGCGCGGACTTTGTGTATACGGCTGCATTGGCGACACCGTAAACGCCACCAACCTAACCGCCGCCGCGGTACGCATATACCGCGAGCATAAGCACCCGTTTATTGTGGCTGTAGATGCCTGCCTTGGCCGAAAAGAGCATGTCGGCTATGCCTCACTTTCCACCGAAAAGCTAAAGGCGGGCGCAGGCGTAAACAAGGCCCTGCTGCCCGTGGGAAACATTGCCGTTACGGGCATAGTGACCGAGTTTGGCACGGACAGCTTTACAAGGCTTATGAACGTGCCCGCCGAAAAAATAGCCCTTATGGGCAATGCCATGGCAAGGGCACTTTGTGCCGCGGCAACAGCCAAAGAAAGGGTATAAAAAAAGACTCAAACCTTTATAGGAATGAGTCTTTTCGCTTAACGGCGCCCGGAATTTACTTTAAAGCGCACTTAAAATTCAATACGTTTTCTTGCTTTTATCCCCCTGTCAAACGGATGCTTTATTTTTTTCATTTCGGTTATATAATCGGCCGCAGCGCAAAGCTCCGGGGCGGGGGCGCGGCCTGTCATCACCACCTCGGCCGCAGCAGGCTTGTTTTTTAAAAACAAAAGTACATTTTCAAGCGGTACAAAACCCGAATCAACGGCATACAATATCTCGTCAAAAACCAGCATATCATAGCCCTGCGCCGCTTTTACGGCCGCATCAAAGCGCTTTGTATAATAGGCTGCGGCAGCAGTTTTTTCCTCCCCCGACATTTTAAAGCTGAATTTTACATTTTCGGGGGCGGGCATAACTGTTATATTCTCCGTTTTTTCAAGTAAACCTATCTCGCCGCTCGAGCCGTCCTTTAAAAACTGACATATCAGCACCATGCCGCCTGCACCCGCACAGCGCAGCGCAAGCCCGACAGCCGCGGTCGTCTTTCCCTTTCCGTCACCGCAATAAATATGTATAAGCCCGCTTTCCATTTAAATACCCTCTTCTATTATTTTATAAATTTTATCCATATCCATATTTTTTCGCACGGCATCGGCAAGAATATCATACTGTGCCTCTTTATAGGCACGCATATCAAAGGGCTTTGTATCGTTAATATTTACGCCCTTTTTGTCGGCAAGGGCACGGACTATGGTTTTTGCGATGCCGCTTTCATCAAAAATGCCGTGTATATAGCAGCCGTAAACATTTCCCGCACAGCAGCCGTCGGTCTTGCCGTTTTCAAGCCGCAGCAGGCTGCCTTCGGTCTGTCCCATATGTATTTCGTAGCCCTTGAAGCGCTGTCCCTTAAGCGGGGCAAAAATGCCGTCTATATTTTCAAAAACACCGCTTATCTGCGTTCTGGTCTTGCTTTGCGAAAAAACGGTCTTAACGGGCAGCAGTCCCATGCCCGCCGCTTTTCCGCCGCCCTCGGTATCAAACGGGTCGGATATCTCTTCTCCCAAAAGCTGATATCCACCGCAGATCCCAAACACGGGGGTCCCTTTTGCAGCCAGACGTTTTATTTTTGCTTCTATCCCGTTTTCGCGTATTATCCTCATATCATAAAGGGTGTTTTTTGTGCCCGGCAAAATTATCATATCGGGCTCGCCAAGCTCCGCCGCACGCGAAACATAGCGCACGCCCGCGCCGCCTATACATTCAAGCGCAGTAAGGTCCGTAAAATTTGATATATGCGGCAGCCTTATCACGGCAATATCTATAAGGCTTTCCGACCTTTTGTCAAAGCGCTCGCTAAGGCTGTCCTCGTCGTCTATATCAAAATGCGTATAGGGTATCACCCCCAAAACGGGCTTTCCCGAGCGCTGCTCCAGTATATCCGTTCCCGAGCTTAAAAGCGAAATATCCCCGCGAAATTTATTTACCACCAGACCCTTTACCATCTGTTTTTCGTCCGCTTCAAGCAGATCCACCGTACCAAGCAGCTGCGCAAAAACGCCGCCCCTGTCTATATCGCCTATAAGCAGCACGGGGGCATTTGCCATTTTTGCCATACCCATATTTACTATGTCATCGGCCTTTAAATTTATCTCGGCAGGGCTGCCCGCGCCCTCTATAACTATTATGTCATTGTCCCTTGAAAGGCTTTCATATGCAGCCCTTATAGTGGGAACAAGGCTTTTTTTATACTTAAAATACTCCCTTGCAGTCATATTGCCGTAAACCTCGCCCATAACTATGACCTGCGACCCCACATCGGTAGTGGGCTTTAAAAGCACGGGATTCATAGCGGCAACGGGTTCGACCCCCGCAGCCTCCGCCTGCATAGCCTGCGCGCGTCCGATTTCCAGCCCCTCCCTTGTTATAAAAGAGTTCAGGGCCATATTCTGCGATTTAAACGGTGCCGTCCTGTAGCCGTCCTTGGCAAAAATACGGCACAGCGCCGCCGTTAAAACACTTTTGCCTACATTTGACATCGTGCCTTGCAGCATTATAGCTTTTGCCATATACTCCCCCCTTTGTTTTATCTGTTATATTTATTTTTTTCATAACCGCCGCGCATTTGACATTTTTTTGTATTTATGGTATACTATAGCCATAAAAAAAGAGATGTATTTTGATTATGCGTTTTATCACCGCATTTTCGGAAAGGAGCAAAAATTATGGCTAATATTGATGTAAACGCTGTTAAGGATGCTATTATCAAACTATCACAGGATGACGGAAGCAAGGCCGCATTCGCACAGGACCCCGTTAAGGCCGTAGAAGCGGTATTGGGCGTCGATCTTCCGGACGAACTGGTAAACAAGGTAATTGATGCCGTTAAAAACAATCTTTCCGGCAAGGACCTTGACGCAATGCTCAAAACACTTATGTCCGACGGCAGTATTATTGACAAAATAAAAGGCCTGTTTGGCAAATAAACCACGATCGAGCAGGGGATCTCCCCTGCTCTTTTGCTGTCCGCAGTTTTTAAAACACGCCGAGTGCCCCAAGCAGCAATGTTACAAGCATTACAGGGGCAATATATTTTATCATAAGCACAAAAAGCGCTTTTCTTCCAAATTTTTCGCCGTTTTTGGTAGCCTCTTTTATAATTGCTTCGGGGCTTATCACCCAGCCTATCAAAATACAGGTACCTATCTCAACTATAGGCATCAGGATATTATTGCTGATATAGTCAAAAATATCCAATATCTGCGCAGTCGAGCCGTTTGGCAGCGGCAGTTCAAAATAAAGCGCATTATATCCCAGACATATAAATATACCAATTACAAGTGCCGCGGCGGTTTCGGTCACAGCCGCCTTTGCCCGTGATATTTTAAACCTGTCTATCAGGCTTGCAACTACGGCCTCCATTATAGATACCGAGCTTGTAAGTGCCGCAAAAAGCACCATTACAAAAAACGCCGCACCGACAAAGGCGCCTGTTTTGCCCATAGCCAAAAATACCTTTGGCAGTGCGATAAACATAAGCCCGGGGCCTGCGGTCATACCGTCCTTGCCCAAAAACACATATACTGCAGGTATTATCATAACGCCCGCCAAAAATGCAACAAGCGTATCAAATACTTCTATTCTGTTCACGGCCTTTACAAGGTTGTTGTCATCCTTTAAATACGAGCCGTAGGTAACCATTATACCCATGGCCACGCTTATACTGTAAAAAAGCTGTCCCATGGCATCCAGCACAACAATAAAAATATCCTTTGCCTTCATGCCCTCAACACTTGGCACAATATATATTTTCAAGCCGTCAAGGCCGTTTCTTCCGTCCACATCCTTAAGACAGACCGAAAACAAAGCTATGCCTATGACCGCAGTTAAAAGTATTGGCATAAGCACCTTTGAAAAAGCTTCGATACCCTTTTCTACGCCAAGATAAACTATAACGGCTGTCGCAAGCAAAAATATCACATCAAAAATTATAGGCTGTGCATAGCCCGAAATAAAGCTGCCAAAATAGCCGTCCGCAGCAGCGGCCTCACATTGACCCGTTAAAAATATAATACAGTATTTCAAAAGCCAGCCGCCGATTATACAATAATAGGGCAGTATCATAAACGGCACGATACAGTCAAAAACGCCTATCCAGCCTGCTTTTTTATTAAGCTTTGTATAGGCGGTCAGACAGCTTTGCTTTGTCATACGGCCTATAGCCACCTCGGCAATAAGCATTGTAAAGCCAAATGTCAGCGCCAGCACAAGATATATTACAAGAAAAAGGCCGCCGCCGTCCTTTGCCGCAAGATACGGAAAGCGCCATATGTTGCCAAGACCCACAGCACTGCCCGCAGCTGCAAGGATAAAACCCAGTGTACCCGAAAATGAATTTCTTTTTTCCAAAATTATTTACCTGCTTTCATTTTTTAATCAATTCCCTTATGGTGCCGCCGCCCACGACCACATCACCGTCATAAAGCACGGCTGCCTGTCCCTTTGTTATCGCCCGCTGCGGCTCGTCAAATTTTATATGCAGCTCTCCGTTTTCCTCCTGCCATGCAAGCGCAGGCTGTTCCTTTTGATTATAGCGTATTTTTGCCTTAATGCGCACAGGCGAGTCTATTTTCTCCACACTTATCAAATTTACATTGTCCGCAATAAGCTCGTCATACATAAGGTCTGCGTTGTCCCCAAGAGTGACCGTATTTGTACTTGTGTTTATATCACAAACATAAAGCGGTCTGTCGGCCGATATGCCAAGCCCCTTGCGCTGGCCTATGGTATAGCGTATTATGCCCTTATGCTTACCGTAAATTTTGCCGTCTGTGCCTATAAAATCGCCCTCGGGATAGGTCTTGCCCGTTTGCCTTTCTATAAACTCGGCATAGCAGCCGTTTGGCACAAAGCAAATATCCTGACTGTCGTGCTTTTTTGCATTTACAAAGCCGTTTTCCTCGGCTATGCGGCGCACCTCGGTCTTTTCCAGTTCTCCAAGCGGAAATATCGCATGCGCAAGCTGCTCCTGCGTAAGCATATAAAGCACATAGCTTTGATCCTTGCTTTCGTCAACAGCCTTTTTTAAAAGATATCTGCCATTTTCGGCGCGGTCTGTACGCACATAATGCCCCGTAACTATATAATCCATTTCAAGCTCCTGCATACGCCTGAAAAGCTTGTCAAATTTCATATATCTGTTGCAGTCTATGCACGGATTGGGTGTACACCCCGACTCATATGCGGCAATAAAGCGGTCTATTACCTCTTCCTTGAAACGGTCGGTAAAATTTAAAACATAATACGGCATATCAAGACGGTTTGCAACGCTGCGCGCATCGGCAACATCATCCAGCGAACAGCAGGTATTTGTCTTTTTTTCGCCTATATCCTCGTTATTGTAAAGCTTCATCGTGGCGCCTATGCACTCATATCCGCGCTTGACCATCAAATACGCCGATACCGAGCTGTCAACACCGCCGCTCATAGCAATTACTGCTTTTTTTGCCATAGGCTTTCTCCTTTCCCATAGTTATGCAAATATACAATGTTAATATTATAACATTTAAAATAACAAAGGTCAATTATAAAAAACAAAAAAGGGCTTTCCGAAAAAATTCATTTTGACATATATTTACTAATTATGCTATACTGTATAAAAATCATTACTATAATAAACAGAGCAAAACAAGCGGAGCAAAAATATGAAAAAAACATACATTTTTCTTCTGCTTATTGTTTTTTTATCAACAGGCATAGGCATAACGGTCATCGACAGGTATGCAGACGAGGCAAGACAAAAGGAGACCGAGGCCTACAACGCCGTTTTTCCCGAACAATATATAAGCGAAAACTTTCCCGGCTGCACGATACGTTCACGCGACGACCGTTCTTGGTCACAGCTTCCGAGCCTGTCGTTCAGCTGTTACAACAAGGAATATGGCTTTGATTTTGACGTGGATTTTATAACCGACCCGAGTACACTGCGATACGAGCCGAACAAATACTCCCTGGCATCCTATCGCTCAACGGTCGAAACCTTAAGCTTTCTGAAAAACCTTGACGGCATTATAGACAGCGAATATTTTGCAATGCCCGAGCCTATGGATATGCAAATAGATTATATCCATATTTTTTTAAAGGCCTCCGACACCAACGAGGCAAAAACGACCAAGCTGTACGAAACACTAAAAAATTACGTTGATAAAAGATATAAGGCCGACAACGAATACGGAGACCGCCTTGATATATGTCTGTATATCTGCGGTGACAAGTATTATGAAACGCTGAAAGACACCGATTATCCCTCTTTTATGCGTGATTATTCTATGTCCTATTCCTACTATTATTCCGAGCCCGAGCTGATATTTCGCGCGGCAGGGCTTGATATCTGCAGCACACGCAAGTTTCAAAGCGTTTACGAGCCCTTCCCCTGGAACACCCTTTTGTCCGATTCCGTGGGATATATCTCCGTTTCGCCCGTAGATCTTCTCAATATGAAGATATATACGGTCAAGGAGTGGATATTCACGCATTAAAGCGTAAGTTTTCTTTTTATTTGCACTATGTAAAACGCACCGCAGGAATTATCTTACGCGGCAAAAACGCAAATGTTTCTTCCTGTGAGCTCACAACTTTTGGCATAGCCAAAAGCCAATTGCTGCGCAATTGTCCGCATCTATCTTTGCGGTTGAATGTATATCCGATCTAAAGGAAGATCATTTGCGGGGCTTGCCGATATCTCTATTCCGTCAAATAAAAATTTAAAAAATCTTACATCACAAAAAAATTATTTACCGTTACGCCGCTATTTACCGCATTTCAAGCAAAAATCACGCTAAAAACAAGGAAACTCAAAAACTTTCATATTATTGACATTTTACCGTGATTGAGGTATAATAATCTTTGTATGAAAATTTCACACAAATTTATAAATAAGGAGTAATTTATCGTGGCTGACGAAAAGAAAATAATTTTAACAAGTGAAGGTTATCAAAAGGCGCAGGATGAGCTTGAACATCTTAAGGTCGTAAGACGTAAGGAAGTTGCACAGAAGATCAAAGAGGCAAGAAGCCAGGGCGACCTTTCCGAAAACGCAGAGTATGATGCAGCCAAGGAGGAGCAGGCCGAGATAGAGGCAAGAATTGTACAGCTTGACAATATGCTGCGCAATGCCGAGGTCATCACCGAGGATGAGCTTAACAGCGGCCATGTTAGCCTTGGCAACACCGTTGTGCTCTTTGACGAGGAATTCCAGGACGAGGTCACCTACACTATCGTAGGCTCTGCCGAATCCGACCCCGCAAACGGCAGGATATCAAACGAATCTCCCTTGGGTCTTGCGCTTATCGGTCACGTTTTAAACGATATAGTAAATGTTGAAGCGCCCGACGGTACAATAACATACAAAATACTTGGCATAGAGTAAAATTTAAGGAGCAGAAAAATGGCAGAAGAAACAAACGTAAAGGCCCTGAACGAGCTTTTGCAGGGTAAGCGCGACAAGCTTGCCGAGCTGCAGGCACAGGGTATGGACCCATTTAAAATAGTAAAGGCTGATGTAAGCCACCACAGTAAAGAAATAAAGGAAAATTTTGACTCTCTCGAGGGTCAGACCGTTACGGCGGCAGGCCGTATGATGAGCAAGCGTGTAATGGGCAAGGCAAGCTTTTGCGGCCTCCAGGACAGGGACGGCTCTATCCAGATATATGTTACCCGTGACAATATCGGCGAAGAGGTCTACAACACACTTTTCAAAAAGAAATACGATGTAGGCGATATAATCTGGGTAAAGGGCGAGGTATTCAAAACTCAAAAAGAAGAAATTTCAATCAAGGTAAGCGAGATAAAGCTTTTAAGCAAGTGTCTTCAGGTGCTTCCCGAAAAGTTCCACGGCCTTAAGGATCAGGATCTTCGTTACCGTCAGCGTTATGTAGACCTGTTTATGAATCCCGAGGTAAAGGATAACTTTATTATCCGCAGCAAGGTAATAAAGACGGTAAGAAATTACCTTGACAACCTTGATTTCCTTGAAGTTGAAACACCTATGCTCCAGACCATTGCGGGCGGTGCTGCGGCAAGACCGTTTATCACACACCACAATACGCTTGATCTGGATATGTATATGCGTATAGCCCTTGAGCTTCCCTTAAAGCGCCTTATCGTAGGCGGCCTTGAAAGGGTATACGAAATAGGCCGTGTATTCAGAAACGAGGGTATGGACACCAAGCACAACCCCGAATTTACACTTATGGAGCTTTATCAGGCATACACCGATTACCACGGTATGATGGACATTACCGAGGGTATCATCAAGGAGGTAGCCGACAAGGTAGCGGGCACAAGAGTTATCAACTATCAGGGCATAGAGCTTGACTTTACAAAGCCCTTTGAAAGACTTTCCATGGTGGATGCAGTCAAGAAATACGCTAATGTGGATTTTGACAAGGTAGAAACGCTTGAGCAGGCGCGTGCGCTTGCCGACGAGCATGAGATACACTACGAAAAGCGTCACGGCAAGGGTGAGATACTTAATCTTTTCTTTGAGGAATATGTTGAAGAAAAGCTTATCCAGCCTACCTTTATTATCGACCACCCCGTTGAGATATCTCCCCTTACCAAAAGAAAGCCCGACAAGCCCGATTATACCGAGCGTTTTGAGCTGTTCATAGTAGGCCGCGAATTTGCCAACGCCTACAGCGAGCTTAACGACCCTATCGACCAGCGTCAGCGCTTCGAGCATCAGGCAGCTTTGCGTGCACAGGGCGACGACGAGGCCGAGCTTATTGACGAGGACTTTATGCTTGCTCTTGAATACGGTATGCCCCCGACAGGCGGTATGGGTATGGGTATCGACAGATTGGTAATGTTGTTCACGGATGCAAGCACCATCCGCGATGTTTTACTGTTCCCGACAATGAAACCGATTGAGCAGTAAAAGTGCTTAAAGCCCTCTGTTTATGCGTGTTACAGAATTTGGAAATTTAAGAAAAATCGGTTTTGACACCAATTTGACACCATTTCAGATTTTTCAACACATAGAGTTATGTAGGGTTATACATTGAGTACATCAATTAAATATTTTTATAAGAAGAACCGAGTTTTAGTGCTTGGTTCTTTTTTTCGTCTCAAAACAGACCCTTAAACACTTATATGAGAGGAGATATATTATGTTTAACATCGAAAATTTAATAACACCAAAATTAAAGGAACAGCTTGATTCGCTTGAACACGAAAAGACGAAAGCTGTTTTTTTACTGCGTATTCTTGACTATGAAACTTACTTTCCACACCAAGCTTATGATATTGCCAAGCAATGGATGGAAAGGACAGGCACAAGGTATATTCCGGAAAAATACGCTAAAATCAATGATGATAAGGAGTTTATCCTAAAATATACCGAAAAGGAAAAAGATTTGTCGCTTACCAAAAAGCTGATAAACGATTTATGTGAAGATATAGACAACGGCAACAAAGAACACGATAGTATTATCCGAAAAGCAAAAAGAGGACCATTGGTTCTTGACAATATGGATGGTTTTACATTCTTATTACCCGATGGTACAATAATCGAACCTGAACCTCCAAAGCCGAAAGAACTGCCAAAGCCTAAAAAGAGGACGCTTGCCGAAACTTTAGCATTTTTCAAAGAAATTGCAGAATATGAAAACAATCAAAGATAAGCGTTGAAAGGAGATATTTATGGAAAACAGAAAAAGAAACGAAAGATTAAATTTAAGATTTTCAGAAGAAGAACGGGATGCACTTTACAAAATGAAAGAAAAAGGCGGTTACAAGACTCTTGTCGATATGGTGACTGCGGCAGTCAACGGGCGTAAAATTGTTAAAATCAACACAGCACCTTTACTTGGCATATTGGGCGAGTTAAGCAGAATTATGGTAAATATCAGGCAAATCGAGCGTGTTGCTCAACAATGCGGAACTCGAAATCGTCTGTTTGCCGAAATGAAACAGGATATAATGGAATTAACTGAATTTGTGCAGAAAAAACTTGATTTGCTTGAAGCTGCAAAGAAAGGAGAGTTTGATGGCTTATACAAAGATTATGCCGATAAAAGACCGGACCCACTTGCAGACGAGCATTAACTACATTATTTCGCCCGAAAAAACCTCAAATCAGGTCTATGTTGAGGGATTTTACTGCACGCCTGCCCGCGCCGAAAAGGATTTTGAATACATTTACAATATGGGAACGAAAATCGGCTGTATAAAGGCACATCATATCGTGCAGTCATTTACACCCGATGATAAAATATCGCCCGAACAGGCTATGGAAATCGGTCGAAAACTGATGCATCGCTTATATCCCAATCATCAGTATGTGTTGGCTGTGCATATTGATAATGGTCAAGTGCATAATCACATTTTGGTCAATGCGGTAAATTTTACCGACTACAAAAAGCTGTATGCTACAAAGAAAAGTCTTGAAACCTTGCGTAATATCAGCGATGATCTATGCCGTGAAAACGGATTGGAGATAATACCGCCCGACAGCAAGCTTCAAAAAATGCGTTTGCAGGCTTCTATCGATGCCGCGATAGAACGGGCACATACTTTTGATGAATTTATCGGTATAATGAAATCGTTTTATTATGAAGTGAAACACGATAATTTTTATACTTTCAAATGTATGGAGGATGCACGTTTTATGCAAATGAACTCTTTGGGAACGGCGTATTCGGAAGAAGCAATAAAAAAGCGTATAAGCGGAGAAAAGATAAGAAATCAGTCTATATCTGTATATTACAACAAGAAAAAACGTATGTCTAACAGGTCAAAACTGAAAGACACGATACGATATGCCTTAAAAAATTCAAACAGCTATGATGAATTTTTACACTTGCTGAAAAATGAGGGTATAGAAATAAAAACAGGCACACATCTTGCAATGAAAATTCCGACGGCAAAGAAGTTTATTCGCGTTGAACGGCTTGGTACGGAATATTCGGAAGATATGCTGAAACTGTACTTTGCGAATCGTGCCGAATATGAACATCTCAAAAGCACGGCAAATCAAACAAAAGTTGAAAATTTGATAAAAAATGCTGAATACAACAAATATGCCGCTGTTCATAACATCAATGTTCAGATCCGTATGATAAATGCACTTTCGGAAATGGGCATAGACGGTATTGATGAATTAAAGGCAAAAATCGAAGAACTTGAAGAACAAGTCAACGATAACAGCCGTGATATGGAAATCATTTCAGAAAGATTAAATGATGAGCGAAATTATATCAACGCTGTGCGTAATTATTGGCGGTTGAAGCCTATTTATGCGGAATATAAGAGTATAAGATCCGATGCCGATAAAGAGATATTTATGCTGGATCACCGACAGGATGTGGAGGATTATAAACGTGTTGTCGATACTATAAACGCAGTAAAAGCAAGCGTAAAATTCAAGGATACCGCAAGCGTAAAAGCTAATATCAAAGCCAACGAGCAAAAGAAAGCCGAATTGGAAGAACAACAGAAAAAATATAAGGAAGAACTGCAAAAATGCAGGCTTATACTTGAAAATCTTAAAAGTATGGGACTTGCGGAAGAGGAGAACGAAATCGACGAGGAAGAATACAGCTGCTCGTCATATCGCGATGATTCAAGGTGATATTATGTGTATTGTTGGATTTCTTTTATAATTATTGAAAATTTTTAAAATACGTAAAATAAATCATTTTCCGAATGGTAAAAAATAAAAAAACAAAAAATTAGCAATTATAAATCAAAATGGCACTTATCTTTACGAACAAATTGACGTCTTGATTACCCAAATTCTTCGTGTTATAATAAAAACATGAAAGGACGGTGCAACAATATGATCAGTAATGAACAAAAAGATTTCATTTATGAATATGTTGACGAGAAGTATTATGATACCGATAAACTAATTAAGTATCTTGAATTGCATGATGTAGTTGGTAATGAAATTTTTCTTTTATGCGATAAAAAAATTGATGATCACCCTACATATTCTTGCCTTTTGGATTCAGATAGTTTTTATTCACCATTGTCAGTCGAATGCTTTATAAAAAGAATTCCTTTTTTCTTTTATGTAGGGTATAAGCCTGAAGATGAATCTAATAATCTCGGCAATTTGAGCGAAATACTATCTGCCTATTATGATATTAAAAAAGATTCGAAAATGAAAATTGATGATGTATATTCGGAATTGGAGTTTGCTTTTTATCAACTAAAGCTTGATTTATCACAAATATTCAATTACTATATCCAACAATGTGACAGAACTGACAAATCTATGTTTTTTCATTGGTGTGATTATTTACACTTGTGCGTGAAACAGAATTGTGATGATTACTTCCCCGAACGATTCATTACTGCATATAATGATTTGTTAGAAAAATCGAGATTGAAGCCAATAATATATGAAGTAAGCGAAAACATGCGACATGAATTATTCTATCGGTATCGTAATGTTATTGAATTCGAAGGTGTATTTCCATGCGATAGTAATGGTCAGCCTATTATGAAGTGGATCGGCATTAAAGCGCAAAACATTAAAAATATCAGTTGTAATTGTGAAAAATCCAAAAGGGGAACATTATATATCGAAATCACACCAAATTCAATCATTCATATTATAGATCCTTATAGCGAAAATTATGAATGGTATCATATATATTCCGGTCCTAAAATGATGAAATTTAATAACTCAGTATTAAAAGAGTATCGAAAAAAGTTAAATTACACACAAAAAGAAGTTGCCGATGCAATAGACACATCTGTAAGAACTTATCAAAAATGGGAAGCGGGAGAAACAACACCTGATGGACATTATCTGATACGTTTGTTAAATTACTTTGATATAGATAATGTGCAGGATATAATAGAATATTCAACATGTTAAGATGAAATCAAGTGTGTTGTCTTAGGTATGCTATGACAATACACTTGATTTTTTGACATCGTAACGGTTTCTCGGAAATCGTACAATATCTTACTTTATATGTTTTTTACGGTTGTATATTATCCATTACTCCATCCAAACTCTTTCGCCATTACTGTGAGTGCCATATTAAAAGCAATTTGCTGATGTTGAGGATCCAACTTTTTGCTTGCTTCACAAAGATCTTTGACCGCTTTCATAACATTTATCACTTCTTTGGTTTGTTCAAACTGATGTTGAGCCATCTGCTGTTCAATTTGTTGATAATAATACGGATTTACATACTGCGGGTTAAAAAATTGATTGTTAAATTGATTATTGTACATAATGAACATTCTCCTTTTTTATAAATCATATCTGATATTTTAATGTTTGACAATGAAATCTTCGTGCAATTTTAGTGAAGTTTTTGTACAATGATTATTCCGTCAGTTTTTGATACATCCTCATAAGTTCAGCCACGCACTCGCTCTCGGTGTTGAGTTTGCCCCAAAATCCGTAGGCTTGCATAACGGCTTTATCGTTTTGCTGATGTGCCTTGCGAAGTTCGGGCGGCATAGTTGTTTCATCATAGAGATCGGCAAGTGAACAATCGGGATATTTCGCCCTTGCATCAAGTATCATTTGTGCGGTTTGCTCTATTTTAGCTTTTTGCTCGTCAGTGGGTGTACACCAAGGGAAATTATTGTATACAATGTCTTTTGAGTAACGGTAATCGCTTTTTATTCTTCCACAAACCACTCTTGTCCACGCCATGTGAACATTAGACATAAGTATTCCAAAATGGTAAAAATCAGCATTAGGAATGATTTGTACAGCATCATTTACTATAATTTCAGGCGATACAAAGCCAAATGGAATATATCGCCTCGTTTCTGATGAATGACGTGGAATAAGTATATATGTAGTATTTGGCTGTCTGATTTCTTGGAAAAGTGTAGGTGTATCTGCACTTCGTTTAGTAGCTTCTTTCGTACTGTTCAGTCTAAATTTTTTTACTCCAGCAATTCTTTCTGATAAAAATTCAGAACTTCTAATATCAGAGGGAGAAGCGTTTACAAGCCATATACAGTATCTCAATTTGTTGTTAATATATTCAGTAGCTCCATATATCTGTTTTATATATTTTTGGATTTTAGGTTCTTTGGTAAGTATTTGATCTCTTTCATCAGGTGTGAGGAAAAGGAATCCACCATCTGTCGGCTTGTTCCCATAAACCATTTCGGGAACTTTACAAATAGGAATACTGCGGCTTTCTATAAAAACATTAGGTGCTTCAATTAAAAATGGATTAATGTTTTTGACAACTTTATCTGTACCATTATCAAAAAGTCGTCTATCTGCTTTATTTTCGGCAATACTAAACCCCACAATAACACAATGCACATGGGCTTTCATGCTTGCTTCGCTATCCCAACGGAATGTACGATGTGCAAAGTCAATATGTATTCCGAAACGCTCATATAATGGTTTCCAAACACCTGCGACATGCTCGCCTTGCGTTATGCTGTTTGTGGAAACAAAAGCAGTACGGATATTTGTTCCGACCATAAGCTGTGCAGCCTTAAAATACCAAGCGGACACATAATCTATTTTGCCCGCTGTTTTATAAGGCTTACCTTTTTCATTAACATAAATTGACAGCATATCCTCTTTCTGATCTTTGCTTTGCAGAGAATATCCTACAAACGGTGGATTCCCCATAATATAAGACAGCCTATCTGTTGGCACAACACTCTCCCAATCTATACGAAGCGAATTACCTTCAACGATATTGGCATAACTTTTCAGCGGAAGAAAATCAAGGTCTGCATGGATTATTTCTTCGGTTTCGTGCATCATTTGGCTTTCGGCTATCCAAAGTGCGGTCTTTGCGACAGTTACGGCAAAGTCGTTTATTTCTATTCCGTAAAATTGACCGATGCCAACTTTTATGGGAATAACTCCGCCAAGTATCATCTGACCGCCGTGTATGGCTTCTAAAGCCTTATTTTCAAGACGGCGCAGGCTGATGTAAGTTTCCGTGAGAAAGTTTCCCGAACCGCAGGCAGGGTCGAGGAATGTAAGCGAAGCAAGTTTATCACGAAATTGTTCTAACTTCGCTTTTCTTGTTTTATCGACCTTTGTTTCACAAATTTCCGCAAATTCCGTCTTTAAATCATCAAGAAACAGCGGATCAATAACTTTGTGAATATTTTCGATAGAAGTATAGTGCATACCGCCCGAACGTCTTGTTTCGGGATTCAGCGTGCTTTCAAATACTGCACCAAAGATAGTAGGGCTTATGTCTGCCCAATCAAAGTTCTCACTTGCACCGTTTATAAGCAAACCGACAATTTCATCGGTAAATCGAGGTATCTCAATGTTTTCATCGGCAAACAAACCGCCGTTCACATAAGGAAAAGCCGCAAGGTCATCATCCATATAAGGATCACGGTCTTCGGGTTTAGTGTCGAGGACTTGAAACAGTTCTATCAAAGCTTTGCGGACATCTTTGGGTTGAAAATGCGAAAGATACTGCCCGAACATTCTGTGCTTACCAAATATTTCGGAATCTTCCGCATATAAGCAGAATACAAGTCTTACACAAAGCATATTAAGGCTTTTAAGTGTTTCGGGGCTTTCGGGGTTCTTGTATTGCTTTAATATTGCATCATACAGCTTTCCAACAAGTTCGCCCGCCTTCAAAGAAATTTCCATTTCCTTTTTAAGCATTTCACTGCCTGTTTCAACAAGAAATTGCAGTCGATAAAAATCTTTGGCAAGGTCTTTGAGAAATATTTGCTCGGGTTCACCGTTCGGCTTTTCCATATCGTAGACAAGAAATTCCTCAAAATTACAAGTTATTATCCATCGAGGGTGTTGTGACAGCGGCAGTTCGGTAACGTAACGCTTCGCCTGCTGGAATGGAGTCAGCAATGAACCGTCGGATTGCTTGATAGGCTTTCGCAGATCTTTACCGATAGACTTTTGCTCTATCATAACACGGGTGGATTTAATATAGCCGTCTATAAAAGAGGTATGGTCTAAATGAACCTGATCTTCAAAACTGATAAATCCGGCAATATCTTCCACACCATAAACATTTACAAGTAAATCTATCCAAAATTGCTGAGATTGTCCTTTTTCATATCCTTTACCCTGCCACCTTTGGGCAAAGTCCTTAGCTGCCTTTTTCTGTTCCTTTTCGTTCATAACTCCACCTCCCAAAATTTCAACCTTTAGTTCTGTTCTCTTTGCTCCAGCATCGATTTTGCATTTGCGATAGCCAATGACAATTTTTGTTCCAACAATGCTTTTGGCGGCATTTTTGTAAGATACTGTGCAACGTGGATACTTCCTTTGTCAAGTTCTAACAGTTCTACAGTTTCTTGTGATTTTTCGGCACATAATATCAGCGCTACGGGAGACTCCTCATATTCCGCTTTTTCGTATTTCTCAAGCCACCTCAAATACAATTCCGTCTGTCCTTTATCCTGCGGCTCAAATTCTCCGAGTTTTAATTCTATAAGCACTAATCGTCTCAAAGAACGATGATAAAAAAGCAAGTCCATATAATAGTCCTTGCCATCTATAACGATATGCTTTTGTCTTGCAAGAAAAGCGAAGTCCGAACCCATTTCAAGTATAAACTTCTCCAATTCTGCCAATATGGCATTTTCCAAATCTTTTTCGCTGTAAGAGTCTTTCAATCCCAAGAAATCAAGCATATATGGGTCACGATAAAACATATCAAGGCTCATTTTATTTTCATCGCGCAGCTCGGCTATTTCGTTTGCAATGGTTTCACCCGGTTTTTTGGATATAGCTGTGCGTTCATAAAGCATTGATTTTTTACGCTCTCTTAATGTTCTGACCGACCAATTTTCTTTTCTTGACATTGTAGCATAGAAGTTTCTTTTTAATTCATCTTGAATAGGCAGCAACTCAACAAAATGCGACCACGTTAATTGTTGCGACAGTGTCGCAACAATCTCATACTCGGGGAATTCATTATAAAAATTCATCATTCTTGAAATGGCAGAACGCCCAAAATTCTTGCCATATTCAGCAGATAATCTGCTGCCAATCTCTCCTATGATGTTTTTTCCGTAATCCGCCTTATTTCCGGGAACAATATTTGCAGATAAAGTCTTTCCTATTTCCCAATACATTTTTATTACAGATGTATTTACTGAATACATTACGGATTTTTTTGTCGATACGATTATCTCCGAAATATCCGTATATATTTTTTCTATATCAAAATTAGAAATTTCATTAGCCATAAAATTACCTTCCCGTTTCATTCTTCTGTACAAATATTTTCTGATATAATTATAAGATAAATACATTTTTAATTCAAGTACCAATCGCAAAAATTCATTATATCACATTCAAATCAGCATCTAAAATTTTGCCGCAGGTAAACACAGGGGTATTAGGGTCTCCCAAACAAGTGAGAATGGCGGCTGTCCACTTTCGGCTTTTTCATTTTCAAATGCTTTTGAACATTAAAAAATCGAAAGTGGCTGCCCAAATTCAATGCTTGCAAAGAAGTCAATGATATTCGTATTCCGCAGAAATAAATTTCTGCTACATACTCATAACCAACGGAATTGCAAGCAATTCCAAATTCAGTGGGAGCTTGGACTCCCACTGAATTTTAAGTAAGCACCCCCGCTTTAGAAGCGGGGGACTTCCTTAGTTTGTTAAATCAGACCTTTTAAAACGAATAAGATGTAACTAATTTCAATAGCGTATTTATCAGGCTGACAGGGCAATTATGGACTTGCCGGCTTTTTTTATTTATCTATCTCAAATAATATTTATCTGTAAATTTCTAAAAAATCACTCCGCAAAACACCCATTTTTTGGCGTATAGTGTAAGGGTTAATTTACGGAAAACATTTTTAAGTTTTTTAATCAGGATATTAGAATTTTCCCAAAAACCACTCCGCAAAATGCCACTTTTTGGACGTATAGTAGAAGGGTGAATAAGGGGGAAATTTTTATACACAATATTACGAAAAAGTGTAAACATTTTATTAACTTTTTCGTTTTTTATAAAAAACACACTCCGCAAAAAACCCTTTTTTAGACATATAGTGTAAGGGTAAATTTTAGCCTTTACTTTGAAAACCGAATAGTGGGAAACCGCAGTAACCAAAGTAACAAATTGCCTATACATTGCTGTTACAAAGTGCGCCAAGACTACCTGCCCTATCGGGTAAAAAGTGATGAGGGACTTCCATAAAACTATCACAAAGGTACGAGCGATAAACATTTCGAAAAAAGTAATAGATCGTTTCTGTTATCGGCGTATGGGCAAGGAGACCTGCAGCGTTGCAAGCCTGACGAAAACAAAAGGGTGCGGCACTGTTTTATAATGAAGTTCGATAAAAACAGTCCGTGGGAGAATCACGTTCTCGCTTTGGTTTCTTTAACCTAATTATATCAAATACTTTTATTTCACAAGTCAGGAGGGACATTTTATGTCAAAAGATATTATTGAAATACCATTTTGGAACAAAGCAAATTTAACCTTGGAAGAAGCCGCCAAGTATTCCAACATTGGCATAAACAAATTAAGAGAATTATCAAATGAAAGAAATTGCCCATTTGTTTTATGGGTAGGAACGAAAAGATTGATAAAACGCAGGATTTTTGATGATTATATTGAAAAAATCTCTGTGATCTGAATATAAATCTTGATTTTTGTAGGGAAATAGTTTACAATAATATTGTACTTATGTATTGCCCTACTTATTAAAAAAATAGGAGGGTACATACTATGAAAAAAAGAAAAGATCCAAAAGGCAGAGTGCTTAAAGACGGCGAAAGTTTCAGAACAGACGGAAGATATCAGTACCGCTATACAGATGAAAACGGAAAACGCCGCACAATATATGCACACTCCCTGCAGGAATTAAGAGAAAAAGAAAAATCAATACAAAAAGATATTGAAGACGGAATACGAACAGATACAAAAGGTATAACACTGAACGATATTTATGATGAGTATATTGCGGGTAAAACTGAACTAAAGCAATCAACAAGAAGCAATTATAAATATCTGTATGGCAAGTATGTTCGCCCTACAATAGGTACACGTCCTATAAGCTCATTTAAGTATTCGGATATGCTTAAATTTTACAAACACATGCTGGATGAATGTAATTTCAAGCCGCATAGCCTTGAATCTATACACAGTATACTTCATCCTGTTTTTACTCGTGCTGTTCGTGATGACATTATCCGCAAAAATCCAACTGATGGTTTGATTAAAGAAATAAAACAGTCGCGGCATTGGCAGAACCCGAAAAGACACGCGCTGACTATTGAGGAACAAACAAAAGTGCTTAACTTTGTGTCAAATTCCAATATGTACAAATGTTGGTATAATATGCTTGTTGTATTGCTTGGAACGGGAATGAGAATTTCCGAGCTGTGTGGTCTGCGTTGGTCAGACTGCGATTTTGATAACAATATCATTTCTGTTGACCATAATTTGGTTTACAGAGTACAAGACAACGGCAAGGCAGAATTTCATATAACAACACCCAAAACAAATGCGGGTGTCAGAGAAATCCCGATGCTTACCGTTGTGAAAAAAGCATTGCTGGATGAAAGAAAGCAACAAGAAGAAACCGGTTTTAATATGACTATCGTTGACGGATGCTTCGGTTTTATATTTATGACGAGAGACGGAAATGTCACTTCGCAGCATAATGTAACAAGGGCACTCAAACGAATAGTTGAATGTTGCAATATTAACGAAGCAGAAAATGCAAAAGCTGAAAACAGACCTCCCGCATTTGTGAGAGATTTTACGGCGCACAATCTTCGTCACACATTTTGTACACGTTTTTGCGAAAACGAATCTAACATAAAAGTTATACAAGAAATTATGGGTCACTCGGATGCTCAAACAACGCTTAATATTTATTCCGAAGTTACACTCGATAAAAAGAAAGCTGTTTTTTCCGACCTCGATAATAAGATATTGGTGATATGATCTGACACCAATTTCGACACAGAATTTTTAGATTTTATGTAGATTTATAAAGAATTATATAAATAAACAGAGTTTGCAAACCTTGATAAAATTGAGATTTGTAGGGTTTTAAGGAGTTATGGAAAATCCAAAAGGGTAATCCCGACGATGAAGCCTATCGAACAATGAAAGGTTTGAAACCCGCTGTCTATGCGGCATTGGAATTTAGCAAAATGTAGGAATACCCCATTTGCTACACAGATGCTACGCAAAAATAGCAACAAAATTCAAATGGAGAATAATTCCGAATGGTACTATTTGAAAATAGCATATAGCGATTAGTTTTTATTCAGCTATTAGCTTTTAAAATTGGAATAAAAGCGGTATGCCGCTACAAAGAGCATTTTCAAATAATGCAACCAAACGGGGCGGTCGCAATGACCGCCCCGTTTTTACGCTATACAGCGTTTTTCATTATAGAGTATTCTTTTATTTTGACTGCTTGTCGAGGTCGTGTGTAGGCTCATAGGGCACATTTTTGATGCTACCATCAGTTTTAATATCGTGTGTCGGTTCGTATAGTACTTCATTGACAGAACATGTGCACGGCCCGCCTGAACCTCCCGTCACCTTTTCCATATCTTCCTGTTTGATCTTATCAAGATTATCATTCATCATAAAAGCACTCCTTTCGTTTTTTATTCGTTCGTCTTTATATTTGTTATTATAACAGCAGTTTCGGCTCTTGTCAATTCCTTTTCGGGGTTGAAATTGCCGTAGTTATCGCCCTTAACGACCGCCTTTTTGCTTATATCGTCAACATAAGGCTTTGCCCATTGTGCGATGTCCGCTTCATCGGTAAATGTTATATCAACATAGCTTTCAAGGTCTTTGTCTGCAAAAGCAATAAACTTGCTTACAACAACTGCCATTTCCTGTCTTGTGATAACATCATTTCCACGGAAGGTGTTGTCATCATAGCCTGTTATAATGCCGTTGCCCACAGCCCACATAAGATATTTTGCATACCATTCGGAATAATCAACGTCTACAAATTCTCTTAACATTTCTGGGTATTCCGTGCTTGCAAGGCCGCTGTTGTAAAGCATCGCCACAAACTCGGCTCTTGTGATGCTGTTGTTCGGTCTGAAAGTATTATCGTCATAACCGCTTACAATACCGTCTGCCGCAGCCTTTTCGATAACATCTTCTGCCCAGTGACCCGCGCTGTCTGTAAACCTTGCGGAAGTCGTTGCCGCTTCGGTGTTATCCTCGATAACATCGACCGTTTCGTTTTCAACAACATCTGCCGTTGTTTCTTCCGTGTCGGCTTCGGTCGTGGTCTGCTTTGCCAAGCTGCTGCTTGAACCGCCGCCACCGCCGCCGGAACTTCTGCGTGTTTCGGTCGTGGTCGTTTCGCTTGTGTTTTCCGTTGTTGCTTCGGTACTTTCTTCGGTAGTTATCTCCGTTGTGCTTTCAGTTTCGTCAACAACATTTACAACCGCCGATACCTTAACGATACTGCTTTCGGGCAGTCTGTCAAGCCAATCTACTTTTTCTGCCGTACCGTCCGCAGCAAAATCAAATTCATCTGCATAAGGTACAAGGTGTCCCGTGATAGTAGCCGTACCTGCAACATCGCCGTAAATGATATTCGAGCCGTCTATTTCAACGGGTATGCCGTCGCTTGTTTCATCCCACCATACTTTAAGCGTTTCCTTGTCAACACCGCTGATAACGGGCTGGATATCAAGGCTTTCGCCCTTTTGTATCGTGTAGCTTTCTTCAAAGCCTATTGCATCTACCTTTGCAATAGTATCGACTACATCCCAGTAGTACGGGTTATTTACATAAGCCGTCTTTTCTGCGATAGTTTCGTCATTATATATCATTCCTACCGTCATAGATGTTGTGTCGCGTTCTTTGCCAAACTCGTCTGCATCTATTTCTATCGGCATTTCGACAAATGTTGATTCGCCGCCCGAAAGTGCAGGAACATCAAATGTTTCAACTTCGGTATTGCCATATACTGCGGAAATACTTGCCGGTTCGGAAGTCTTACCGCCCACATTTGTTATTGTTGACTTGTAAATATAGCTTCCCGAATCCACATATTCAAGCTGCTGCTCGTCAACGACCAAGTTTGCACTGTTTTCAACGGTTATCTCCTTAACATCGCCGTTGCCGTCAACATATGCTCCGAATGTAATATCAACGGGGTTTTCGGGTATCTCTATCTGCGCAGTTACCTGTGATGAGAAACCGCCGGGAACGGTATATTCTACCGTTTGTGTATCAACTTTCTTTCCGTTTACCGTAAATACTACATTTACGGGTTTTGTTTCGGGCAGCATATCCTTGTTTCTCATAAGTGCCGAAACTTCGATAATATCGCCTGCCTTGAAATTCTTTTTATCAACGGAAATATCATCGATCACAACATCCGATGTCGGAACATGCTTCAAAAGTACAAGGCTCTTGTCCGCTTCATCATCATAATTTGCCTTGCCTGCGCCTATATAGACCATATCATCTATAACGGCCGCGCCCAGACCCATATAATAGATGTTTTCGGGTACATCGGTAAGCTGTATTGCTTCTGTCCAATGTGAAGCCTTTTCATCTGCTGCGCTGTCCGAATCGTCAAGCATTGCCGTCATAATCTGCAAAGCGCCGTTTACAGAATCCGTATAGAACAGATATATCTTGCCGTTTGTATCAACGCTGACATCAAAGTCCATAACATTTTTGCTGTCCATAACGGTGCTTATTGCGTTTTGGTTCGGTACATAATAGTTTACGCCGCCGTCTGTTATTTTTGTAAGCTTTTCTTTCGATACAACATCACTGAGGTTTACATAGTTTATTTTGCCCTGTTCGTCCTCTTCGCCGATAGAACCGAAGAAGAGATATGTGTTGTTTGCGGAACGTCCGAGAACAGGATTAAAGTAACCGCTTGTGCCGTACTTTGTTATGTCCGAATCGCCGTCGGTCACTTCCGCCGTTTCCATAGAATCGGTAATTCTTGTAATGTGCTTGAATTCCTTGCTTGCAAAATCGTATACCTGAATAAATACATCTCTGTCGAATGTTGTATTAAGGTCGTTGTCCCAGTCTGTTGTCCATGCAAATATTGCCTGACCGTCATAGTATACTGCAGATGCATCCGCAACTCTTGTAAGTGCTGCGGTATCGCTCAATCTAAGGTCAAGGAATTTCTGACCGTACCAGTTGTCGCGGTAATACTGCTTGTATTCATCAAGTGTCATATTGTTTGCTGCTGCAACCTGTTTCATACGGTTGGAGCTTAATTCTTCATCGGTATAAACTGAACCGTCATTGCTCCATTTGCCGTTTTCGTAGGTAAGATAAGCATTTACCGAATATGCCTTTGAAATGCTGTCCACGGTGTCAAGGTCGTCATACTCTGTCTTTGTGTAATAAAGCATAAGTCTGTCGGTCGCCTTGTCGTAAACCGCATTGGGGTAAATATCGGCTGTGTAGTCCTCTGTTGTGGTTTTCGTAAGAGTCTCAACCTCGCCGAAAGTCTTTGTGTTTTTGTCGAAGAATGCCGCCTGAATGTTAAGCGTTTTAAGCATATCTTCAAGTTTTGTTCCATTGTCAAAGGCTCTTTCCGCCGAGGACCATGCAACAAATATTCTTCCGTCACCGAGATCCGTTACAGTCGCATAATCATCCGGTGTGCCGTCGTCGTTCACTATAACGGGCTGTGACCAATTCGTGCCGTCGCCTATAGTATAGTAAAGCGCACGTTTATTGATATTGTTTCTTGTGGGAACATCGTCGATAAACAGCATAAGCATTTCCTTATCGTTTATCTTTATCATCTTGACATTGTTGCCGCCTGCGCTGCCTTGCTGCAACACCTTTTCGGTAGTGGTATCTGCACTGAAAAGCTGAATTTCACTTCCCGTGTTCCAGCCGCCCCTGTTTTTAAGGTATGCTCTCGAAACAGGTTCATTGCCGATAGGTTCGTCACCGCCCATTGACATTTCTTCAACAGACAGTGCCTTTATCATATCATCGGCTGTGTCAAAATTGATATGACCGTTTGTACCCTGTTTGAACAATTCAACAGTTTTTACATTGTCATAAGTCTTTTCATAAACCGTGATGCCGAAAACTTCCACAGACCAGCCAAGGTCTATCTTCATATCGCCGTAGTAGTTTATGACCATATCGCCGACTTCGTCTTCCTCATCGGTAAACTGGAAATCCATATCAAAAGTGAATTTTGCTTTACCTTTCAATTCGGCTATCTTTATGCTTATACCTATTTCGACCGATACAATGGGGTCGAGGAATATATAAGCCTCGCGCCTTACGGCACTGTCGGGTCCGAATTTTTTGAATATTCCGAAATCGGAAGATGTGTAAGGCGTTGCACCATCTATTTCCCAATCTTCCTCATAATCGCTGTACATGTGGTAAACAGCCGAGACTGTACCGTTAAGTCTTGCATTGATTATAACATCTATACCGATAGGTGTAGAAATGGTGTTGTTTGTACTCACATCAAATTTCAGCCCCACAACAAAGGTAAGATCTTCAAAATAAGGCTTGAACGATGTTTTGCCGTTTTCCTTTACGGGTCTTTGTGTAAGCGAAAGGCGGAACGACACAAACGGTGTTAAGCTCCAGTTAAAGCTGCTCTTTGTACTGTAGCCGGAACCTTTGTCTTTTGATACCTTTTCGCCGTCTTCTTCGGCTTTTTCGATTATCTCAAAGCCGTCATACTCTTTGGTTTCTTCCTTTTCGGTTTTATCTTCGCCTTCTTTACCTTTATCTTTGTCTTCGCCGTCGTTGCCTTTGTCTTTATCCTTATCTTTGTCTTTCTTCTTGCTGTCGTATTTCCAATCGCCGCCGAAAGACTTTTTAAAGCCCCAGTTAAATGTTGTGGCAGTCCATTGATATTGGCTGTCAAGCGGTGCGCCGGGGTTGGCATTCATCCATTTTTCCGCACCCGGTGAAAGATAGTCGTTTGTTGCCTTATCAAGGTCTACGCCCGGAAGCTGACCTATCAAAAAGTTGCCCAAAGGATTACCTATAATATCCTCCGTAATATCACTGTTTGCTGCATTTTCAAGTGTAGAGCTGCCTATTGCGGGGAATACTATCTTGTCAAGCGTAAGCTCGCTTGCAAATTTGTAGCCCGTTGAAAGTGCGCTGTACTGCTTGCCGTTGCTGTCGGTAAACCGAACATAAAGCTCCTCACCGTTGTTTACTGCCGCCTTGGGGTTAAATCTTACGGTAAACTTGGTGCTGTTTGTTGTGTTGAATTCCTGCTTTGATACCTTAAAAAGACTGCTGTCGGCATCTCTTAAATAATTGCCGTCCATATCGTAAATGCTGAACTTGGCATCTTTTGGCTTTACAGTCGATGTGCCCTGTATCGTCATTTCGATAGTAAGAGGAGAATCATAAGTTGTTATAATACTGCTGCCGTTTGCAATACCGTATTTGCTGTTCTCATAGTTTGCCTTAACGCTGTTGAGTGCAACCTCAAACACAGGCAGGGCAGGCACAACAAAATCGTTAGGCTGCTGTATATTCGCTTCGCTGACATACTCAATGCCGTCAACCGTATATGCCGCACTTACTGCGCCCCACGGCTCATTTGCGGAAAGCTCGACAACATAACTGCCGTCTTCTTTCGTCATTGCGGCACTGCCCGCAATATTCACAAACACGCCGCTTACGGGCGAAAGATCTTTTATCTCGCTTTCACGTCTGGTGGTGGAAAGCTGTAATATGCTTGCCTTTCTGCGCTGTAACTTACCCTTTACTTTAATTGGTGTATCCAATACGGACTTGGCAAAATAATAATGGTATCTTGTATTGTCTCTTTCAAGATTTATATGTATTCTGTCGCCTATCAGCGTGCGCGCATTATTAAGCCTGCCCGTTGTATCCCAGTTCCTCGGTGTTTTCGGCTCATCACCCGTACCGAATGAATATCCGTCATCGTTTGTGTCGCCCGTCATATCAGCCCACTTTGCATAGTAGCCGCTTGGTGCAAGCGCACGGAAACTGTAAGTATTGCCCATAGATACATTCGGTATGGTCATTGAACCGTTTGCATCGGTATGTCTCGGAGTTGCCGAAGTATCGTCCGCATCTATAACAAGTCCTTCAAGAGTACCGAGATTTGACTTCATCGAACTCCTTAACTGCGGAGCATAGCCGAGGTAAAGGTTTTGTGCTTTTGTTGTACCCCAAAAATATGTATAATTTTCAGACACAACGAATTCTGCCTTTGTAAAATCCGAAATATCTATAGATTCTTTTTGTTGACTCGGAAGTGTACTGTATATCTGTTCTCCTGCTTTATAATAATATGGTCCGTACCAATTAGGAACTGCAGCCGCCCAATCACTTGATCTGGTTCCGTATTTTACACCTGTCGGAACTTCGTTTGAATTTGGTGAATACTGTATACGCAACACACTGTACTGAGGTACTCGTACCCATGTATAATTTGTATAACCATTATCTACCGTTGCACCGGCATAATTTTTATCTAAATTTATAAAGTTGCTTTCATTCCAAAAAGCTGTCCAAACATATTTTATTTTATATGACGGCTTTACATAAATAGTACCCGTCTGACCGTTCATATTTGATAAAACACCCGCATTATAAAGTTCTGCGGTAAAAGCCTGATTCGGCGTTATCCTTAATTCACCGTTGCCGTCTGCGGTCTTTGTTACTACCTTATTGCCTGCGCTGTTGTAAAAATACACCTTATCAAGTATATAACCGTATTTTTTTACGCTGTCTGGTGCAGTAAATACTACCTGACTGCCCGTGTTTGCGTAATATCCCGCAACATCGCTTCCCCAAGTGGTCTTGATGTCCAAGCCGTTGAGCATAACGGTCTTTTTTGTCTCGCCGTCAAAATAGGTCTGCGAAACAGTACCCGTTGTAAAGTCATAAAGCTGACGCTGAACTTTTTGGTCGGCATTGCGTCTTTCAAATGTGTACTTTGTCCACACGCGGTCAAGATTTTTTGCATAAATAGTGGATTCGTTATCGTTTGAGTGGTTTACCACACCGATTTTTATATATAAATTTCTGATGTTGTGTGAAAGTGTAAGTTCTTCTCTGTACCAGCTTTGTGAATAGGTATCGCGTCCGTCTATGCAGCCTGCCCATGTCCAGTCGGTATCCGTTTCCAATCTTCCGTAACCGTTTCCGTTTTGTTTATACATATCTGCGGCTACTTTGTAAACACCCATCATATCAAGGGAATCCCGTGTGTGATAGTTCTCAAAATTGTCTTCGCCCTTTTGGTAGATTTTAAGCGAATTATAGCTGTAACTATAACCCGACCGTCCTCTCCATTCCTGATCCCACATACCGTCATCGCGTTTATCGTGATTCCAGAAGTAATAGTTATATACAGGTGTAGAGTAATTACCAAGATATTCGCTGAGATATTCGCTGATTGCATAAGCCTCAACCGGAGCATCTTCCTCATCTGCGGAATATGCCGAAATATTGCTTTCCACGGGGTTATGTATAGTCGTATCTTCGGGGGCTTCGTTTATATAAACAGTCGCAAGGGAAGTACCTATGCGAACATCATCATAGCCCTCCAATTTAACGCCGAATTTTGCTGCTTTGTCAAAGTCTTTTGCAGTTACGGTCACGGTCTTTTCGCTCTCACCGGGTACAAATGCGACCGTTTTGCCCACAAATTCCTCGTAAGCACCGCGGCAGTCATCTATATCCACCGTTGAAACATAGACCGACGTAAAATACTGCAAACCGCTTGTTCGCCTTACCGTTATTTCGGCACTCGGCTTATCCTGCGTTAAGGTAATGACCTTTGTATCTATCGAAACGGAAGTCTCCTCGTGTTCCTCGTCGTCTATAATGGAAACATACGTTGTGGCGTTGGCTTTCATCTCAACGTTCTCCCCGTCTGCACCCAAAACAGCCAGCATAAACACCTTGTCGCTTTCCGCAATGTCGTTGTCCTTAACAACAACGGTAATTTCCTTTTCGGTCTCGCCTGCCTTAAAGTGAACAACGCCCTCTGCGCCCTCCGCTTCGCCGAAATATTTGTACATTTCGGAAACGGATCTTTGCAGGTCGCTCGATGTAACTTCTTCCTCATCCTTTGCTTTGGGCAGGTCGAGATACTGCGCCTGTGCCGCCATAAGGGGCGAACCGCCAAACTCGCTTTCGTCCAAAGGCTCGGACGGGTCAACGGGCTCACTCTCGTATACATCAAGCGCACCGCCCGAAACCGTTTCATCGGGCATCACATATAATCCCGAACCCGAAACGCTTTCGTCATAAACAAATTCGCTTGGGTCGGGCTTAACGCCGCTTACCTTTGTCAGCACATTTCCCTCGTCATCAAGTATCTCGTAATCCTTGCCGTAGGTCGAAAGAAAATCCGCCGCCTTTATCGCCACATCCGCACTTTTAGCCGCACTTCCGTAACGTTTTACCTTTATTTTCAATTCTCCGTCATTCTCGTTCACATCATAGTTTGCATACTCAAAGTCAAAACAAGATGCGCCCGACGGCTCTTCGGCATACACAAACGATACCGAAGACATAAGCATAACGGCAGCCATCGCCGCGCTTATTACTCTTTTCAGCTTGCTTTTCATATTTTCAGCTCCTTTCGTTGATTTTTACTACGGTAAATGTTTTTTAAGACAAAAAAGCACACCCAAGGGAAACTGTCGTTTAAATTTTATCCGTTAGGGTGTGCTTTACATTATTTTGATTATGAAAAGGGTATAGTTATGACGATCATTTATGAATACTGCCTATTTCATAACCTGTCAGCCCTCCTTTTTCTGCATTTTTGCAGGCATATTACAAAAACATTTCCGAAATATTACTATGGTTTAATTTTAACAAAAATTTTGCAATTTGTCAATGAAAAATAATCATTTTATTTACCCACTTTATCAACAAGATTTACCATTCCCGCCTTTTCTCTTTCTGCATATTTCATAGTCATATACATATGTGCTTACACCGCCCGAATTATTCTCGACCCAAAACACCGTCAAATCGCTTATATTTTCCGCAAGACAAAAGTGTTCCACTCGTCTATGTCCAAAAAATGATACCGTATATACTTCCAACATATTTTGCATAACAGCCTCCTTTGAAACCCTGTTTTTATTTTGTATAGGATTTCGGAGTGCGGTTTTATGGGCAAAACTTCACTCTGTTCTATTGACTATTACACAAAAATTTCTTATAATGTTAGATATAAAGTTGTGGGGTATGTACAGATAAAAATTTTTCCTTTAAAGCATACAATATCGGACTTTTTGGGCAGTTTGCCGCTTTTTTCCAATTCGTGCATCATTCTGTAAAATGTGGTCTTTTGACAGCCGATAACTTCCATAGTTTCCAAACGCCCGATCTCCTTGTTTTTGTATTTGATAAACACATCTATATATTCATCTGTTGAGAAAATAACAGGTCTGCCGAATTTTACGCCCCTTGCCTTTGCTGCCGCAATACCCTCCGCCTGTCGCTGACGGATATTCAATCGCTCATTTTCCGCTACATAGCTTAATAATTGGAGAACGATGTCCGAGATAAGCGTTCCTATCAAGTCCTTATTCAAACTTGTGTTCAAAATCGGCATATCAAGCACGATTATATCTGCACCCTTTTCCTGCGTTATATACTGCCATTGCTTTATAACATCCTTGTAACTCCTGCCGAGCCTGTCAATGCTTTTGATAACTAAAACATCGCCCTTTTTCAGCTTTTTAAGCATACGTTTGTAATTGGTTCGTTCAAAATCTCTGCCGCTTTGCTTATCCGTGTAAATAGCCGATTTTGGCACACCGTATTCCGTTAAGGCTATTATCTGCCTGTCCTCGTTTTGCTGTGCAGACGATACCCTTGCATAGCCGATGTAATGTTCATTCATATTTTTAGCCCCTTTCGCCCCGATATTTCGGGATGTTTTAATATCGTATCCATTTTACAATACAGTTACACATAAAAAGGCATAAAACTTTTTTGCACCGAGATTTTGGGACAAAATAAAAAATCTCCTGCATAACAGAATTACATCTGCTATGCAGGGGATAGTGTATCATTTATGCGGTGGTATTTGCTTTAACTGTTCCGCCTGATCCATACCTGTATAAACAACAGCAATTATCCATACGGTGTTGGTATCTTCGTTAATATAATAATAGGCATAATAATTTTCGTGCAAAATTTTCCGCACACCCTCGCTATGAAAAGGTTCTTCATCAACAGGCGGTGTTATGTCGGGCATTTGCGATAAGGAAGATAAGGCTTTGTTTAATCTTTTCATCCATCTTCTTGCGGTATCGGGCGATAACAATTCTATTGATATGTAGTCAACGATTTCCTGCATTTGGTGCAAGGCATAATCGGTAACTTTTATTTTATAACTTTTCATTGACCGATACTTTCTTCCAAGATAGTCATAGCTTCGTCAAGCGGTCTGCCTATTCCCGCTTTTGCCTGTGCCAAGCCTATAGTCAACATTTTATTAAATTCTTCTTCGCTCATTTCAGCTTTTGAACGTGGTTTTAAAGGTGTGGTTTTTATTGTTTGTACTGCCATTTTTCTCACCTCTGTATAATTGTCTTATAATCGCATCAAGTTTTCTGCTGCCGCAAAATCTGTGATTTTACGGCACTAAATGGGGCGAGACTAAAAAACAGTTTTTTTATTCTCTTACCACTGCCGCAAAATCTGTGATTTTACGGCGCTAAATGGGGCGAGCCTAAAAAACAAGTTTTTTATTCTCTTACCACTGCCGCAAAATCTGTGATTTTACGGCACTAAATGGGGCGAGCCTAAAAAACAGGTTTTTTATTCTCTTACCACTACCGCAAAATCTGTGATTTTACGGCACTAAATGGGGCGAGCCTAAAAAACAAGTTTTTTATTCTCTTACCATTTATATTATACCCCATATATTTGAATATTGCAAGGAAATTTCGGGAGATTTTTTATCTGTCCCAACAGTTATATGACCGCCTTGTTGTACGTTCTTCCTTGATTTTGGGAGTATCTTTCTCAATTTCGGGCTTTTCTCCCGCAATATACCGTAGATTTTCGTACAATATTTCATATTGACGTAAATCGTCTTGTGCATCTTGCAGCTTCTTTTTATATTCTTCCATATTTTCATTATGCAGCCGAACACGTTGATTTCTTTCACGCAAATCAAGCAAAACGGGGTCGGTCAGCTTGTAATGGTTGAGAACTGCCTCCGCACGCTGATATTTATAGATTTCTTTGTAGTTTCTTATGCGGTAAATCTCTTTTTGCGAGGAATTATCTTCCATACTCTGCCAATCTCTGTATATTCGCCGTGTTCTGTCCCTGTCTTCTTCCGCAGATATTACGGTGGTCAATGATATTCGTATTCCGCAGAAATAAATTTCTGCTACAGAAGTCGAAACGCGCGACAAGCGCGTACAGGCTCATCCTCTGTAGGCTATACACGCCTTTGGCGTGTTACGCCATAACTCATAACCAACGGAATTGCAAGCAATTCCAAATTCAGTGGGAGCTTGGACATTGCACCGCAAAGATAGATGCGGACAGGCTTTGCCTGGCTTTTGCGCAGCAAAAGTGCTGACCCACTGAATTTTAAGTAAGCACCCCCGCTTTAGAAGCGGGGGACTTCCTTAGTTTGTTTAAGCACAAGCGCCGCATCCTTATCGGTGACCTCGCCGTCAAGGTCTGCATCACCCAAAAGGGGTATTTTGGTGAAAACAATATCATCAAGCCCCACACCGCAGCCGAAATGAGTTTTTGCCATAATTGCTATCACCGTATCACAGGTCGGTCTGCCCGAAACAGTGTGTTGTGCCGTTTGTGGTAAGCATTTTGCCGTCAAATACACAGCCCTTAATATCGACATTGCAGTTTCTGCTCTTTTCAATATTCAGCACACTCCACGCATATGCCACAAGACCGCCCATATGACAGTTGCCGCTTGTTGCGGGATTGGTAACGGCAGCGCTTACCGTACAGTTCTCAATGGTATTTGTCTGTCCGTCGGCAGTCGCTTCCGAAAAGCCCACAAGACCCGCAGCATATTCCCGGCCCGACGTCACGGTGCCCTCTACGGTAAGATTTTTTATGACCGCCGCAGTTGATATGGCAGCAGTCTGCATTACAATTCTTCTTAATTTGGATTTCATCCTTTTTCCTACTTATAAGACAGAAAAAATAATTGAATATTAAAAGTTATATGACCGTTAATAAAGCAATGTACAGTTTTTTTATTATATTATACATCTAAATTATAAACTGACATATTGCGACATCGGATAAAGAGTCTCAAAAAAACATTAGCTCTTGCAAAATTTGCTTTTTAGGAGTATAATTATAGATATTTATACCCTTTGTGGGTATTTTGTTATTTTATCCATAGGACAAGGAAAAAGGAATGGTTATGAAAGGAAAAAATTTTAAAAGTATCAAAAAAGCCACAGCAGCGATATTGGCAGCTTCGCTTATGCTTATTTCGACTGGCTGTGAAAACGACGGCGGAAGTACAGACCTGTCGGGTACACCCGGCGGCGGCAAATGGGTGGATTCCGATATAATCGGGGCGGTAAAGGCAGAGGACGATATACGCCTGCAGGATGATTTTGCGGCGGCTGTCAACCGTGACTATATGATATCCTCACTTCCGGAAAACAGCTTGCCGGAAAAAAATTTACGCTATGCCACCGCAGAGCTGATAGGTAAAAGAATTAAGGAACTGTCGGATGACAAGACCATTGAGGGAGCAAATGCGGAAAAGTTCAGGGCTTTTAAAGCGTTGGCGCTTGATTGGGACGAAAGGAACAAGCTGGGCGTGGAGCCGCTTAAAAAGTATGTTTCGTATATTGAAGAGATATCCTCTGTAGACGAGCTTACAAAATTTCAGGGAAGCTTGGAGAAAAACCCGTTTGGACTTGGCTTTCTTATGCCAAAGGATGTAGAGGCACAGCTTCAGTATCCCGACAGAAGCACGCTTGCACTTAAGGCCCCGACATTTTCATTGGGCTCCAAGGAGGCCTATATAAGCTTTGATGCAATGGCCCTACAAGCAAAAGAAAGGTCGGACGAGCAAATATATTACTTTTTGAACAGATTGGGCTATTCCGACAAGGATATCAAAGCCGTATTGAAAGGCAATTACAAAATAGAGACCTTTCTTGCAAGAAATGTATGTGAGGATCTGTACGGCGCGGCCGAGATGTTTAACATAGTTCAAAACAACAGAACGGGATTGTCAGGCTATGCAGGAGACTACCCTCTTTTTGAGATACTTGACAGCAGGGGCTATGATAAATGCGACAGCTTTAATGTAGACTGTCAATACCTTAGCTCACTTTCGTCGATATACGATGAAGCGCATCTTGATGATATCAAATCATTTTTTATAGTACAGACCATAAACGAAATAAAATACTATCTTGACAGAGAAGCCTTTGAAAAGATATTGGAAAGCAGCGATTTTGATGATGAAGATATCTTTTTGGAATTGCTCCCTATGACGGGCTTTTCTCCTGCTGTGAGTACGCTGTACCTTGAAAAATATTTTCCGGACGATGAAAGGGTAGACGAGATAAAGACTTTGGCAGATAGCTTAATAGTATCATATAAGAAAATGATCGGTGAAGAGGAGTGGCTGTCGGAGGAAACAAAGGCTGCCGCAATAGAAAAGCTGGATAATATGGCTGTCAAGGTTGTAAGACCCGATAATACCGCCGATTATTCCGACGCCGATGTTAAATCTTACGAAGAGGGCGGTACGCTGGTCGATGCGGTTGCACAGGCAAAGCTTGTTATGAACGCGCACATAGCCGAAAAAAGCGGTGATCCCAAATGGGACAGAAACTTCTGGGATATATATAATACGGGGGTTTTTGCTACGACCGAGGCAAACTGTGTCTATTATCCCAATCAAAATGCAATTTATATCACGGCAGGCTGGTTAGCAATATCGGATGTACTGTTTGACGATGATATGTCGTTTGAACAGCTGGCAGGCAGTATCGGCTCGATAATAGGACACGAAATGTCGCACGGCTTTGATTCACACGGCTCAAAGTTTGATTCAAACGGATGTGCGTATGACAACAACGGCGATCAGACGGATTGGATGACTTTGGAGGACAGGGCGCATCTGGACGAGAGAGCGGCGAAGGTAGCAGGCTATTTTGCTCTTGCAAGACCGATACCGGGTCAGCAAAAGGTGAACGGAGAAAACGTAAAGGATGAGGCTATTGCCGATATGGGCGGTATAAAAGCCCTGTTATATATGGCAAAGGATATGCCCGATTTTGATTATGATGCATTTTTCAGGGCGTATGCGGCATTATGGGCAGAGCAGACGACCGAGCAGACGGAATTGATGTTCATAAAAACAGACGAGCATCCTTTGGCGTTTCACAGGATAAATATTACGCTTCAACAATTTGACGAGTTTATCAAAACTTACGATATAAAGCCGGGAGACGGAATGTATCTGGCACCGGAGTCAAGAGTGAATGTATGGTAAAGGAGAAAAATAATGGGAACAACTGAAGAAAATGCAGCTATCAGGCTGGAAAATATACAAAAAAGCTACGGAAAGCATGCCGTGTTAAAGGGCGTCACAATGCAGGTAAACAAGGGCGATATATACGGTCTGATAGGCAAAAACGGTGCAGGCAAAACAACTATCTTTAAAATGATATTGGGGCTTTCGGAGTTTACAACGGGAACGGTTTCGATATGCGGCTCAAAAAACCGAAAGGAATTATTTGCGAACAGGTCGAAGATCGGTTTTTTTGTAGGTTCAAATTTTTATGGATATCTTTCCGGAAAAGCGAATCTGGAGTATTATGCGGCGGCAAAGGGCTTGTCGGGACGCAAGCTTAAGGAAGAAGTGAATCGTGTGCTGGAAATTGTCGGTCTTACCAACGGAAAGGAAAAGCAAAAGGCCAAAGGATATTCTCTTGGTATGAAGCAGCGTTTGGGCATAGGAAATGCCATACTCGGAAACCCCGAAATACTTATCCTTGACGAGCCCACCAACGGACTTGACCCGCAGGGTATTGCCGATATACGTCATATGATAAAGCGTTTCCGCGACGAATTCGGTATGACGGTAATAGTATCAAGCCATATTCTCGGAGAATTGGAGAATACGGCAGACCGCTTCGGCATTGTTCACGAGGGCATAATTGCAAAGGAGATAACGCAGGAGGAGCTTTCCGTAAAACGTCCGGAGGTGGAGCTTACGGTCTCGCTGGACGATGTGGAAAAGGCGAGAAGGGTCCTCTCCGAAAATGGGATAAATATCCTTAAGGAGAGCAAGGAGAAGGTCACCTTGGAGGATTACTATTTTGAACTTATCGGAGGAAGTGCGGAATGAGAGATCTGTTAAGAGCGGATATAAGGCGTATATCCAGAATGTGGCTCATCTATATCGGGCTTTTCATTGCTATGTTTTATATAGATTTTAAGATAGACGAGGGGGTCATCAACAACGGCTCGATAGGCTTTATAAGCGGGGTGCAGGCCGCATTCGATGGCGCTCCCCTGGCTTTGTTTGTAGTGTTTCCGGTGTTTTATGCCGTATTTGCACACGAATTGTCATCCAAATCAATGCAGTGTATATTGGGTCACGGTATTACAAGAGATAAGCTGATAGCGACCAAGCTGCTGGATGCCGCAATAGTGTTGGCTGCGATATATATTGCTATCACAGTATGGATATTGTATCGCTTATCCGACAATACATCTGTAATTTTAAGCTCTTCTCAAAAAATAAATCTGATAATTTTTATCTGTCTGAGATGGGTAAGACATTTGGGATATATTGCCTTTTCGGCTATGATAATGTATTTAAGCAATTTTACGGCGCTGGGTGTTATTTCGTGTTTGGCTTTTACGGTAATGTTTAAATTTATTTTCAAGGTAATAGAATTTTTTGCCGGACTTTCCATATACGATTATACCTTTGACGGTTTGCTGGATTGGGCTTATACGGGGATAGAAGTAGGCGGCTTTGCATGGCAGCTTATACCTGCCGCAGGCTATATCATCGCCGCACTGGTGATCACGATAATTTTTTTCAGGAGAAAGGAGTTTGACTTTTGAGAAATCTTATATTTGCCGATGTAAAAAGAATACTGAGAAAATGGTCCTATCTGCTTTTTCTGGGAATTACTTGTATAATATCGCTGATTTGGGCCATACATACAAAGGGCGGCACCTGCGACGGATTTAATTTTGTGTCGAATCAGGTAATGGGCCTTAATACCGTGGATACCATACTGGGCATTGTAATATATATCAGTGTGTACGCGGATGAGTTTACATCCAATTCCATGCAATGTCTGATAGGCCGAGGCATTTCGCGGCTGAAAATTTTAATTTGCAAGTTTACCGACTGTGTGATCATTACATTAATTTCCTTCGGAGTGTATGCTTTATTCGTCACATTTGCCGGCCTGATAGTGGGCGTAAAGATGACAGGTGCACAAGCGACCTTCCTGTACGGTGAAATTTTCGCTGCCGCAATAAAATCGCTGGGCTATGCCACAATGTCTATGATAATTCTGTTTTGGACTAAAAATGTAGCATTTGCAACAGCAGCGGATGTATTAATGATCTTTTCGGGACAAAACACGGGAGGGATATTGACAAAACTGCCTGTGATAAAATTTATGCATCCGGACAGACATTTATTTACCGGCGCCATTAGCTGTGCCAATGTGGATCTTCAGCTTGTCGGCGGTCCTGCGATATTTACCTTTTTATGGACTCTTGTAAAAGTCTGTGTTGTATCGCTGCTGTTATCGTACCTGCTGTTCCGAAAGAAAGAACTGGATTTTTAAAAGTGTAATAGCTTAACGGCGATATACAAACTTTTATAGTACGACTTTGTCGGTTAATTATACGAAAGGAAATATCAATATGAACAAACGCGAAGGTTTTGGCTCGCGGCTTGGCTTTATACTTGTAAGCTCAGGCTGTGCCATAGGTATAGGAAATGTATGGAAATTTCCCTACGTTACGGGAAAATGCGGCGGTGCTGTATTTGTGCTTTTCTATCTTTTGTTTTTGGTGCTTATGGGGCTTCCCGCAATGACAATGGAGCTTGCAATAGGCCGCGCAAGCCGCCAAAGCGCGGTAAAAAGCTATAAGGCACTTGAAAAGCCCGGGCAAAAATGGCATATACACGGCTGGTTTTGCATTATAGGCTGTTATCTTTTAATGATGTACTATACAACGGTCGCAGGCTGGATGCTTGCGTATTTCTGTAAGTTTTCGGCAGGCACCTTTTCGGGACTGCAAAACGCAAAATCAGACCCAATACCCCTTATTTTCGGGGATATGCTCGATTCGCCGCTTGAAATGAGCGCATATATGGCAATAGTAGTGATACTTGGCTTTGCAGTTTTAAGTTTTGGCGTTCAAAAGGGACTTGAACGTGTAAATAAATTTATGATGAGCGGTCTTTTGCTGCTAATAATTGTGCTGGCATTTAACAGCCTGACACTTAAAAACTCCGCCGAGGGCATTAAGTTTTATCTTTTGCCCGATTGGGAAAGGGCAAGGGAGGCGGGGCTTTTAAACGTGGTGACCGCCGCGATGAGCCAGGCGTTTTTTACGCTTAGCATAGGTATTGCGTCTATCGAGATATTGGGCAGCTATATGTCGGATGAATACACTCTTTTAAGTGAATCCGTAAAAATATGTGCGCTTGACACCTTTGTTGCACTGCTTTCGGGACTAATAATTTTCCCTGCTTGCTTTAGCTATGGGGTACAGCCCGACCAGGGACCATCACTTATTTTTATCACCCTGCCGAAGGTTTTTATAAATATGCGCGGCGGCAGGATATGGGGCGCGCTATTCTTTTTGTTTATGACATTTGCAAGCTTTTCCACGGTCACGGCTGTGTTTGAAAACCTTGTTGCAAACCTTATGGATAACCTTGGTATCAGCAGAAAGAGATCGGTTGCGATAAACCTTGTGTTTATGCTTATAGCAAGCCTGCCCTGCGTGCTTGGCTATAACGTATTAAAAAATGTACATATAATAGGCAAAAGAGATATCCTCGACTCCGAGGACTTTATTGTAAGCAGCCTGCTTTTGCCCCTGGGCTCACTTGTTTATGTGCTTTTCTGCACCACAAAATTTGGCTGGGGCTTTGATAATTACATTAAAGAGGTAAATAAGGGCAAGGGCATCAAAATGAGTAAAGGGCTGAAATACTATTATAATTTTGTGCTGCCCGTGCTTATCGTTATAATATTTATAAGCGGTTTTTTATCCAAATAAACAGCAGAATTTTATTATAATATCCAATTCAAAAAGTGTATTGCAGTACGTTGATTTCGACTATGTGATAAAGAAATGCGGCAGAGCGTTTATCTTATAAATAACGCTCTGCCGCTTATAACAGCAGGTCATACGGTACTGCATTATTAACATTTGCTGCCGCTTTCTTAATTAAATGGCGTGCCCGCCGGACACTTTTATCACTTGTCCGGTGAGCATTCGCGCCCGCTCGCTTGCCAAAAACAAAATGGTGTCGGCAATATTCTCGGGCCGTATCAATTCCCCCATTGGTATAAGCGGAACGACAACCTTCTCAAATTCCGCATCTATCCAGCCGGTTTGGGTCGGACCCGGTGCAACGCAGTTCACGGTTATACCGTATTTTGCCACTTCAAGAGCAATGCTTCGGGTAAGAGCTTCCAAGGTCGCCTTGCTTGCCCCATAGGTGATTTGTCCCGCAAAGATCTGGGCGGCATCCGTGGATATATTGATAATTCTTCCGTAATCTCCGCGGTGATCGATAAATTCTCTTGTCATAAGAATACTCCCCCGAACATTGACCGCAAAGGTATCATCAATAACTTCCTTTGTGATTTTTTCAATCGTGTCAAAGCCGTTTTCATCGTCTGTTGCCGCATTATTTACCAAAATATCGATTTTTCCGTATTGTTTTATGGCTGTACGATAGATCTCCTTTACAGCATCCTCGTTTGAAATATCGCTCTCCAAAACAATATAGTCGGCATTCAGCTCCTTAAGGCGTCTTTCAACTGCCTCTGCATTTCCCGCATTGGCGGCATAATACCTGTCCACGCCGTTTCTATCCGTCTTATTCTCGTCAAAGGGTCTGATAATTTTTTTTGTATACCAAAACCACCTTTGCTCCCTCGCGTGCAAAAGCAAGCGCTGTCGCCGCTCCGATACCCTGCGGGTTATTTGTACCCGTTATCAGCGCTACTCTGTCCTTTAATCCGTATTCAGCCATATTATCCCTCTTTCCTGTAATTCATAAATTTGTTTCTTTAAGCCTGCCCAAATCCACACCACTGCTTCATTACATAGCATACCGCATACATAGTATAACACAATTACTCTGTCTTTAAAATATATATCGCATCTTTTAGATCAATGCCCTCAATGCCGTCGCAGTCGGCATTATAAAGCGCTGTGCCGTCTGTTATCGTGCTTATGCCCGTGATGTGGTCAAGCAGCATTTTGGCATCTGCTTTATCCACATAGCCGTCCTTGTTTACATCGCCGTTTATGGGATAATAGACATTTATATAGGTTATCTGCGCAGAGCTGCCGCCGTTTTGCTTTGCGGTGATATTATATGTACCCTCCGAAAGTCCGCCTACCGTAAAAGTCTGCTCGGGATCGCCTGCGTTTACATACAAAGAGGTTTTGCCGTTCAGGACTACCGCCGCACTTTTGCTGCCCGATGTGGAGCCGCATTTATAGCCTATTGTTATTTCAGCACCGTCATTAACGTAAAATTCTATATTACCCGAATTTATTTTTATCTGACCCTCTTTACTTGTTGCGTTGTCGGTCACTGTAAAGTAACCGGGAGAGCCTAAAATATCGCCTGCGCTCCACATGCCCGCATCTGCGGAAAGAAGATGCGTATTGCTTTCATCGGAGGTGCTTATTTTTGCCTTATAGGTATAGCGTGTATCCGTGTCCCCGGCAGAGCTGTTCCAATCCACCTCGTAATTTTTAATGGTGTCGGGTGTGGCGCAGACCACAAGAAACGCCTTTGTTTCGTCGCCGTTCATTGTTATCTCCGCCGTGCCGCTGCCCTTTACGATATTTGAATATCTTGTAACATTGCTTGCCGTTGCGGTCACAAGGCTTGCGCGGAGGTCTGCCCCCTGTTCGGTGCTTGTATTCACTATATCCGCAGTCAGCTTTGCTTTTGAGAGGTCAACATCAAGCGGTACCACATTAAAGCCCGCTGCCATTGGTGCCTTGTTTTCGGGCACGGCACAATAGCCCTCGCTGTCGGCAGCATTAAGTGTGGTATACATTTCGCTTTTTAAATCGACATTATCGTAGTATTTAAGGTCGTTTGTGACTGTTTCAAGACTTTGAAGATAATATTGCTGTCTTGAAAAATCGTATGTTGCCATTCTGCGTGTAAAGCCTGCCAGAAATTCCTTTTTCGGGACACCCGAAAGAGTTTCTATCGTATCAAACATGGAGGCGTTTGACGGAGCATTGTATTCAAGTATCTTGTGCATAAGCGGCATCCCCAGCCCCTCGATATTGTCGGGATTTTCGCTTATATATGTAAATATCGGCCATGTGTCATACCATTGCAGCATGTGCGGCACATACCTGTCCGAGTAGCGCACATACGGCGTAAAAAAGTCGGATGTCGGGCCGTAAGTCCTGCCGCCGTAGGCATAATATTCGCTGCCGAGATATTGGTCGCGAAACCAGTTGGCGGTAGATTCATACCACGCATACGGGATAGTGCCGCCCTGATGATATGTAAAAGCGTGAGCCAATTCATGCGGGAGTACCCAGCTTGGCTCATCTACACGCATAGCATCGGGTGCGACAAAAAGATAGGCAAAGCTGTCGCCGTCTACTGCCATATACGCCCAATCGTCCTCGAATTTTGCAAGCCCCGTATCAGAAACATAAATGTTGGTCTTGCGTTTCTCGGTTATTTCCGGATTTTGAGATATGCCTATATCCTTCATACCCAGTTCGTCAACATAAAAGCTGCGTATATTTTCAAGGTTTATAAGGTTGCCCTTGACATGATCGTAGGTCATTTTGTCCGACTGCTCGCCGTTGCCCCAGATTATCTGAAAATGCTCGCTTGTCATACGGTTTACCGAGGTATCGTCAAGCGCATAAAAGGTGTCATAGGTCTTGTATTGGTCGTTTTGCGTAAGTGCTGTGATATTTGCGCTGCCTATAGCGGACGAAACGCTTATGTCCGTTTTTACCGCGGCATATACGCTGCTTCCCTGCAATAAAAGAGCCGCACACAGTAAAATTGCCATAATTTTCTTCTTCATTTTTCTTATCCCCATTTATTCTTATAGTCTGCATATTCAAAAAGCCCGCAGTCGCACTAAATAAGTGCAACTGCGGATGAAAAGATCTAAATCCCGATCGCTGACTTCTTCGCAAATCGGTTTATCATTCTTATTGATTTTATCACTCATTTTTATCACTCCTTAATATTTGTACGGTGTTTATAATTTTTCAAAAAATCATCTTTCAACATCGCTGTAAACATCCGTAAATTCAAGTGCACTTACAATATGGTATCTGTGTATCACAAGGTAGGCATTTTTATCTTCTTTTACGCCGTTCTCCGTTTCTACCCAGTTAAAACGTCTGAACGCACACATTGCGGTATCTTTATCGGGTGCAAGGAAGGTCTGCTCGCTGTACATCATATTGTTGTCCGAAGGCACATCAAACACCGTTGCCGCACCCCACATACCCGTATAAATATACTTTGTTTCGCCCGTTTCTTCATCGGTATAGGTTTCCGACTTGTAATGCGGGTCAAAAGTACGCATATAAATACTGCGTTTTGTTATAGGAACTTCCTCATCTTTTTCATTAACTTCTATTTTGCTGTCTATCTGATTCCAGGTAAGGTAAAGTATACCGTTAGGCTCATAGCCTATGCGGAAGGTCTGTGCCGCATCCGAGCCCTGCTGTATCTCATCACAGTACATATCGCCTATGGTGTAGCCGTCGCTTGTTTGACCCATCTTGCCGGTCAACGCCATTTCTTGAAACAAGGCAATCAAGACGCAGCTGCTCAAGCGGAACGCCATAGTGACCGTAATAACGCATTATCATTGCCAAAGATGCCGCGCCGCATTCCGCATTTTCCATTTGCAGCACAATAGGCACGTTCTTTATTGTCAACTTATGTCACCTCCGAGCAGCCAATCATAGGGTCTTTTTTCTCCGATAATAACGGAGCATTTGCATTTTGTACCCACCTTAGGTTCAATGCCGGCACTTGAGGCGATCGACCATGATAAACCGCTTTTGTAATTGGGATTTTCATCAAAATTTATTATAATAGGCAAATATGTCTTGTCATCTTCAAGCATATTCAAGCACTATCTGCACCTCACAGCCTGATTTTATACCGTTTTTGCTTTCCGTAGGCAAAAAGCAAAGAACGCGCTCTCTGCCAAATTCTGTGCTGTCGGCAGCGATCAATGCAAAAACATCCCCTTCTTTTACGACACGGCCTTTTTGCAAAATAGAAATAACATAACCATCGGCAGGAGAACGGATAAATAAATCCTTCATTTTTATGTTCCTTCCCGATTTGGATCAATTAAGCATTCTTCCATTGTGTCCATTTTGGTAAAACTGTATTTTTTCGTTATAGGCAACCCGTTTTTTTTCAAATTCAAAAGTTTCGCCGATACCCTTGTAGCCATCCGTATGAAGTATAGCTGCAATTCGCTTCGGATCCGTTGTTTTGCTTTTAACGGCGGTATCAGCCAACACTCTGAATGTATTGTAACCGTGGGTTTCCCATTTGGCCGCAAAATCGTTTTTTCAGTAATATCCTTATCTTCTTTGTCAATATAAAAGCCCGATGTAACATAAAAGTTTTTTAGTACGCCCTCATATCCTTCGCAGTCCATCGGGACCTCCATACTATAATCGGCCACAACATACAGATCGGGCATATCCTCATTTAATTTACACAGATATTCATAACCCTCATCATCAAAGGGCAAAAGCACGATCCCATCTATACCAAGACTCTCCCATCGTTCCTTTACACTGTCATAATAAATACCAAGATCATCTATATCACAGTAGTCAAGAACATTTTTTACATCTTTTTTTCTGAAATACTGTGCTTCACTTGTGCAAATAATATCCTCTGATGCACATACCGCCCAATTTTTTTCAGGCAGTTCGTCAGCCACTCTTTTTATGGCCGCTGCCATATCGTCATTACTGTTTGTAACAGAAAATATCATGTCATTTTCGGCAGTCATAATTCTATCGTCGATCCAACCGGGAACGACCAATATCTTTTCGTTTTTCTGTGCCGCAACAGCTTGATTTTCACATACCACGACCGCTTCGGAACCTATGATCGCAGTAAGCGTGGGATCTTTTACAAGCTCGGCCGTGATGTCGGAGACATTTTCGTATGTCGCTCCGCTGCCGTAAAAATCACACTCTATCGTATATCCGCTGTTTTTGTATTCTTCCTTAACATCGTTGTACGCCCGTTCTATGCCTTTTCTGAAACACTCCTGCTGTAAACCGCTGTTTTCAAAAACCGCAATTTTTATCGTATCATTTGTTGCTTCATTTTTATTGTTTGTATTCGCACAGCCCGAAACAAGAGCAAGGCAAAGCAATAATGAAATTATTTTTTTACATTCACACTTACCTTTCATCGTTTTTATGGTAAAATCCGCACCCATAAAAATGCATTATTTTTCTTCAAGTGCCGTAAAAAACCTCACCAATTCGGGCGTATCAAGCACACGAACGGGCTTCAGCTGATTTTCGGATATTCCCGCCTTATACATTTTAAGCTCGCGGTGTAATCTGAACGTCTGCGGCTGTAAAAATTTCAATACGGGCTTGCCCATATTGCCGATCTCCACATAATGCGCATAAGACGAGCTTGCCCTTACAAGCTCCTCGGCAATTATTTTGGTGTATTCTTCTTTTTTGCTTTCGGCTATCACTCCGTCGGGTTCAAGCAATACAACGTATCTTCCCGGGGCTGTGCTTGTATCGGGATACATACAAAAATCAATTATTGAAACACCGCTCCGTCTTTCAAACTCCCGCACAGCCGAGAGAAGATGGGCTTCGGTAAATTTTTCGCCCGCCACGGATACGATATTCTTTTTTCTGTACCTGAATTCTATCATCGGGGTCTCATTGTAAAATCCCGTTACCCTTACAACATCGCCCATACGGTAGCGGTAAAGACCCGATTGATTTGTAATGACAAGCTCGTACTCCTTGCCCTCCTGCAATTCTTCCATTAACAGGGTATCCTGTACATCCTCGGCATTTTTTCCGTCAACGGGTATAAATTCATAAAAACAGCTTTGCGGAACCATACAGTAGGATGTATCAAAGGGATGCCTTGCAAAGCCGAAAACACCCTCGGATGAGGCATAAGACATTGTATAATACGGAACGGTGCGCCCCGAATACTCCCTAAGCTTATTTACATAGGAGCTGAAATTTCCTGCCCATATTGCACATATAGCGGATAAATTGGGCCATATGCGCTTCATTATCGTTTGGTCAAAGCCCTTTTTAAATTCACGCTCAAGCTCGTCGGCACGTTCGGGGTCGGGCTTGATCTGCGCTTCAAGCTCTGCACGCAGTTCTTCGGGCATAGCCGCAGCGCTGTCTATTGTTCCTTTTCGTATGTCGGAAACAAGCATTTCCCATTCATCTTTTATGTATGTCATCATATCAAGCAGGGCGGGTATATACGGTGCCGAAAAGATCGTGACCTCTCGGTTTGCTATACCAAACCTTGTGTGCAGATATTTATGGTTGGCTCTGTCGGTGCATTTTAAAACGGCAGCAGGCGTGGTCAAAACATACGGCAGTTTTTGTATGCTTTCCTCCCTGACACACGCCGCAGATATGGCGCCAAAGTTCACTCCGTTTTCAAGCGGCTTTTTTGCGGCGCTCATCGGCACCATCATAAACCCGTAGGGCATAACGGTGTTTTTTGTGTTTTTATAAAATTCATCAATAACAGAACGCATTACATTACCCGTAAAGCCCTGAAAGGTATTCATTCCCCTATCCGTTACGGGTATTTTTTTAGGCTCGCCCGATGTACCCGATGTACTTGCATAATACACTACGGGATAGGCCGTTATAAGTCCGTTTTCGCCGCCCGATACCATACGCTTGATATATTCCTCATAATCATCGTAAACAGTAAGCGGCACTTTTTTTCTGTATTCATCTGCATTATGAATATCGGAAAAGCCGTACTTTTTTCCGTATTCGGTATTTTCGTTATCCTTAAGCAAGTTTTTTAAAAACTCTTTTTGGGTATTTTCGGCATTTACAGATGCAGTATCGAATAAGCGAAGTTTATCATAAGCAGCCTGCATCATTCCGTCCCATATTTTTTTATTTATTGCTTTTATTTTTTCGTCCATTCTTTTTCCTTTCAACAGCAAACAGTCTCTCAATATTTCACGGTCAATATATCCCGCTTTATTTTACATATTCTCCACCATATACTGAACTGCCATTGCACAGCGTTTTGCCGACTCTGCCTTAAAGGTTTCATACTCCATGCTCTGCGAGCCATCGGATTTATCCGAAATGGCGCGTATTACAACAAACGGAGTATTGTTAAGGTAACATGCCTGTGCAACTGCCGCACCCTCCATTTCACAGCATAACCCGCCAAAGTTTGATACTATTGCATCCTTTTGCTCCCTTGTTGAGATAAACTGATCACCCGAGCAGATACGTCCCTCATAGACCTGTATTTCGGGCGCAGATTTTTTTACGGCTTCAACAGCCGATGCTCGCATAGTTTCATCTGCGGGGAAAGCATACAGTCCCGTATATGGTATTTCGCCCTTTTTAAAGCCTATAGCCTCAACCGTAAAATCATGCTGAACGGCATCCTCCGAAACAACGATATCGCCAATATTCAGCCTGTTGTCAAGCGAGCCCGCAACACCCGTATTTATTATACTTGTGCAGGCAAAGTCATTTATAAGCGTATGCGCACATATTCCCGCATTTACCTTGCCCATTCCGCACTGTACGATCACTACGTTTTTTTCGCCCAATGTACCGACGCAAAATTCCATATCGGCAATTTTTTCGGTTTTTTCAATATTTGCGGCCTGCTTTAATATAGCAACCTCCTCGTCCATGGCTCCTATTATGCCTATCGTCTCTTTTGCAGTCTGTACCTCGGCTGCCTGCTCGGTATTGTTGGCACCGGAGTTTCCCTCTTGTGTACAGCCAACCGATAAAAAGGCTATAACAAGAATTATCATAGTAATTACGGCAATATTTATCTTTTTCATATTTTCTTTCTCCCAAGTTATTATTCTATAACAAATTTACGATCTTAGCATACATCTAAGCGCCTGTTCGTTAGGTATTACCACCTTTCTTAAAAGCCTTTCCATAATACCATCGGCACTTTTTACCGCATTTCTGTTGCCGTTGCCTACGACCAGCACAACATTAAACGCATATATCAGCCCAAGGCCGCCGAAATAGGCCTCCAGCCTTTTCCTGTGTGTAGTGAAATAAAACTGCCGCATTTTCTTTTTTGCCAAGCAGTATCTCAAAAAACCTTTTGTATCCCGCTTTCCCGTCGGCTCCGCAAAAGATAGACCTATAGACCTCAT
>CAMVJD010000004.1 GCA_947167715.1 uncultured Eubacteriaceae bacterium | reverse complement strand
GCCATAACTCATAACCAACGGAATTGCAAGCAATTCCAAATTCAGTGGGAGCTTGAACATTGCACCGCAAAGATAGATGCGGACAGGCTTTGCCTGGCTTTTGCGCAGCAAAAGTGCTGACCCACTGAATTTTAAGTAAGCACCCCCGCTTTAGAAGCGGGGGACTTCCTTAGTTTGTTAAATACAACACTACTAAGCAAGTTCCCGACAAAGGTGCTTGCTTTTTTATTACGAAAAAGTTGTAATTGACATTGTTATATAAATAGGTTTATACTTTATATAAAGATACAAGTAAGATAATTAATATGGAGAAATACGACAATGAGGAGAAAATACATAAAATATTTATTATATATACTGATAATAGGTCTTGTTGTTTTGTCGGTTGGGTGCAGTAATCGGACCCAAAAGACAGAAAACCGTGATTTGACTATCGACGTAGCACTTTACCCTTATGTCCCCGATATGGCAAGATTTCGGGATGTTGTCAGCAGTGAATGGGAAAAGATACATCCCGATATAGATCTTCATTTTGCTGATTGGGACTGTTATGTTTCCGCCCCCGAACCTGCGCTTGATGTATTTGTTTTTGACGGCATCTATCTTACATCATTTGTCAACGAAGGCTATCTTCTCCCAATTTCCGATGAGATGATACAAAACAAGGAGGATATATTTCCGTTTGCCCTTGAAGGCTGCAAATGTAACGACACTATTTATGCACTGCCGCAGCTGCTCTGTACCGATTTTCTGTACACAAGAAAAGACGATGCCGCCCTTTGTGATGTATCGGATGTTACAAAACTGTACGACATACTTGGCGACAGAAAAGAACGATCCGTTATACCCAAAGAAAACGAAGGCCTCTTGATAGATCTTTCGGGCGGATTATTGACAAAAACAATGATGTATATGGATGCGTTGATGGATGAACGGCAGGAATACACGGACTACAGCGAATTACCCGAAACATCAAATCTTTCAAGTAATGCATTGGCACAAATAGATGCTTTGTGGAAAATGGGCGGTGAAAAACAGGTTGAATACCAACCCGATAATAATGATACTTATATAAGGGCGCGATGGTTTGCGGAAGGTAAGGGCCGTGCATATATCGGATATTCCGAGGCTATGGCGACTATGGGCGATTATGCGGATAATGTGACAATACGTCGTTTTTCTTACGGAACAAAAAAAGATATACCGCTGTTTTATACCGATATGGTCGGTATTAACTCAAAAATATCCGAAGAAAAGAAAGAACTTGCTTTTGAACTTGCAAATATACTCACAAGTGAAAAGGTGCTGACCGAAATGAATACCCCGACGACAGAAGACGATTATCCCCAATATCTGTTGACAGCACGAGAAAGTGTATATGATACTCTCGGCAAAAGTTACCCAATCTACAATACTTTAAAAGAAATTGTGGATAGTACGGATAATCACGTTTATAGGTTAGGGAATAATGCCGGGCAGTTTCTTGAAAATATGGAAAAAGAATTGTCGGAACAGATGGTTCGGGATTGAGGTTTATAATTTATCGGAGTAATGCAATTAAGGTGCTTGCTTTTTTATGCAAAAAGGGCGGAAATATTTTGAAACTTGTTTTATGCAAGTATGACAACAGTCTTCGCGCCTTAGGCGAAACATACGACAAAGGCAGAAGATAAACAACATATTTTTATAGTAAACGACATTTAAAAATGTCCTTTACTATAACCCTGCGGGGCATGCACACGACTGCGTACAAGGAATAAAGCCGCTTTGCGGCTCGCAGTCGGCGCAAGTAAACGCCCAAAGTCCAAAGACTTTTGTCGTTTACTATAAATAATTTCAGAAACAGAACAGGGACTATCGCAAATCTGCGGCAGCCCCGTTTTAATGAATATGATTTATCCCGTCGATCCTTTCTTGACGAATCGGGTATAGCGGAAATCAAACCCAATGTGTAAAGGTGTCCGCTCACCCGTGCAGTCTATTTGTTATTATATTTTATCCGAAAATTTTATTAATACCCGCTTTTAAGCTATTATGCGGTAAGCCTTATTCTTTCGCCATTGTTCAAAAGCTGGTTCCCCGGTATTTGCGGTACGTTCCTCTCCTGTTTTATCCAGACGTTCTACGTGTCGTTCGTTTTTCCCTTGTGTATAAAACATTTTGAACACACTCCCGCAACAGCAAAGTAACAATTTTTGATCTATCACATTATAATCGGATACAACAACATTATCAAGCAAGTTACCGTAAAAGGTGCTTGCTTTTTTTATGCGCAAAAGGAGGAGAAGTTTTGATTTGTATATAATATGTTTAGTGATTGATACTTTGTTTATAATGTGATACAATATAACATATAAAGCTATGATGACAGCTAAAAAAGGGAGTAATGATCGAAAAATGTCAAGCGAAAATATCAGACTTCTAGATAAGGAAAATCTCGTCCGCTATGCACAGATCTATGCAGAAGCGTTTTCTTGTGAGCCGTGGAACGACCACTGGAAAATTGAAGATGCAAAAGTTCACATAAAGGAGCTGCTTGGATCTAAACAGGCATATGGTTTGGAATATGTGATCGACGGTCATATTGTCGGGTTTATACTCGGCACATCAATGCTTTTCAGTTACGGAAGGACATTTGAAATAAACGACCTGGCGGTCGATCCGCAATATCACAGACAAGGGATAGCAAAAAAATTATTGCATACTCTTTTATCGGAATTGAAAAGCCAAAACATAAAAGGTGTTCACCTGATCACTTCAAATGACGGTTTCCTGCAAAAGTTTTATGAACAATTTGATTTCAAAAAAGAAACGAGAGTTGTTCTGATGGGTGCCGAGCTGAAATAATAACGGCGAAAAATAAAATATGTTGTATGCTGTTTTTATTTTTGATCCGCGGCATAAATGTAAAACACTCGCAGCGTCGGATAAACTACCCCGCAAAGGGGCTAAAAGAGGTATTTATTATGGATTACGGAAAATACAAAGACACTTACTATATAAGGGTCGATAAAGATGAAGAAATAATAAAAAGCATTTTAAAAGAAAATACGACCCCGAAACGGGAACGGGTTTTTGGGACTTTAAACAGTAAGCAGCGGCAGTTTTGACAAAAAACAAAGGAGCGATCAGCAATGCGAAAAAGGAATATTTTAACGCTTATATTGATAATTGCGGCCGTTATTATCCAATGCTCGGCGGTATTTGGTGCTATCATATCGGAAAACAAGCAGTAGTTTTTCCCTGCGTGGGATGATATCACCGTAAATACCGTTGCAGACGAATACGGTCTTACGATAAAAGGCTGGGATAACGGGCAGACCTATGTATACAACGGAACGCTGACTCTCGGCAGAAACGGTTCGACCTCAAAATCGTGTATAATGCTGAGACCGAAGGGCAGCTGCCGACTGTTTATCAGAGTTAAAAGCGGCACTTATGCTTCAAATATTGCAATGTCAGACGGCAGCCGTATTTTTGGAACTGTTCAGGCAACAAACAGTTATAATACACTGGAGTGTGATTACATAGGCCTCGAGAGCGATATTTACATATATTCTGAGGATAACTCTGTTTCTGTTACTATGGTGGCTGTTGATTTTACAAAGTTTGTTGTGGGCGACGTTTCGGGAGACGGCGGTGTTACGGCAGCAGACGCGGCACTTTTGCTTAAGCACCTTTCAAGCGGCAATGTGCTGACGGACACGCTTAAATACGGCGATCACAATATTGACGGCAGCATAGATATAAAAGATGTTATTGCGATATTGAATTATGTTGAAGAAAACAAGTATAACCCCGAGAAAATAAAAGTAGATACGAGCGACGGAACAGAAGTATCAAGCTACAGCGGATTGACGGCCGCCTTGAAAAGCGAAGGGGCGAAAATATATGTGACGTATGATATTAAGATCGGCGACAGAATACAGATGAACAAGGGCGGTCAGTCCATAATAGGTGTGCCGAAAGCCGACGGTTCTCTGCCTGTGCTTGATTTTGCGGATATATCGGGACGCAATGACATTATAAACTACGCTTCAAGCGACAGCGATGTGGGAATAAAAATAAGGTCGGGCAATAACACTATCGAAAACCTTGTTATAGAAAACGCCCACGACAACGGTATACTTTTAAAACGCGAGAACACTGACCCGCCCGTAACGGGAAATAAAATAAAGAATTGTATTTTCAGATACAATAATGACAGCGGTCTTCAGATAACAAAAGGTGCGGACAACACCACGGTCGAAAATGTTATTTCGTACAGAAACTGCGATGTATTTACAAGAGGCTCAAATGCAGACGACTTTGCGGTAAAAATTGGTGCGGGCATTGATAATACGACCGATACGACGGCTATCGCAAACAACCCTACTACATTTATAAACTGCTATGCATGGGAGAACGGCGACGACGGTTGGGACAGCTATGACAAAGCGGGACAGGATCAGCAGACATACAATGTTGTATATAAAAACTGTATGTGCTGGGGCAACGGTACTCCCTCGCTGCATCTTGGCTACAGGGATTACATAAACGGACTTGAACTTGACGAAAATCTTCCGTTTATAAAAAGAATAGCCGTCACAAACCCGACAGGCTATGAAAGGTTCAAAATTGCCTATAACAACAGAACGCTCTGCTCTGCTTCGGCTTCAAAAGAAGAATACGGTGCGGCAGTCGATGCCATTTTGAACAAAAAGATAAATACGGACCGCGGCGAATTATCCGTAACGGAACTTCTGGATCCATATAACTGGGCGGGCAATCCAAACGGTTTTAAGCTTGGAAGTGCATATACGGAAAGCATTTGCCGGCGGGCACTTATAAACTGCATTGCTTTCTGCCACGAAAAGAAAGGCTTTGACAGAAATAACGCGGCCTGCAATGTTTCACTCAAAAACTGCATCGCTTTCGGTAACGTAAGAAATTATAAACTGGACGAAATGAATATAACAGGCTACGAAAATGTTTTCGGTTGGAACGGAACTGACAGCGACAATATGCCGTCAGACTATACTGTTGAAACTCCCGATGACTACAGTACCAAAGAGAGCAAAATACGAATGTCGGCACAGGCTATGGTTAAATATGCCGCACAGGATAAGATCGCCAAAAATGATATATTTGATGTGCTGTTTCCGTGAACAAGCCGCATCTGCACAGGCTATCATATCCGCAAACTGCGTTGCCAAATAAACAAGCTTATCGGGAAGTCGCCGACAAGCGCTGCATTTACAAGATCGGTGTGGATATCCGACTACATTTTGATTTTAGGTCAGCCTTATATAAACAGATAACATATAAACGAAGCGGGACAGGTGTCTGACCGAGACCAGTGAAAAAGTCCTATTTTTAAGCGCTTTTTGCAAGTTGTCCGACTGTTCCTGCAAACCATTTAAACTTAATTTCGATTTTTGTTTTTATAATTCTTATAATCAAGAAAATGTCGCCGTTTGAAGAGGATACTATCCTTGCTATCCTCTTCAAATTTACCGCTATTGCGGTGAATTTTGCTTGAAGCGACACGCCTAAGCCCGTACTCCTTGGCACGAGCTAAACCGTGAAAGCGTTTCATTTCGGCATTTTTTCTTTCGATGCCGGATCGTTCCCTGTATTTTTGGCGGAATTCTTCCGTTTTCTCAAATTGAGAATACTCATAGTATTCGGGCGCGTTTACGCTGACTTTCAATATTTTTCTTGCAGTCTTCGCCTTGCCGATACATTCATCCCTATGCGGGCAGTTTTTGCATTGGTCTTTTTTAAAAGAATAGTTATATGTTTCGTATTCTTTGCCGCGTTTTGACTTTTTGCTCTTGGTTTTCTTTTCAGTTTCGTTGCCGTACTTGCAAAACCATTGGTCGCTGTCTTTGTTATACTCTCTTTAAAGGAATCCGGGGGATTTTGTTGAAATTGCCCAAATTCTCGGTTATACTAAATCTATAACAAAGGAGACGTGGTATTATGTTCAAAAACAAAGTTGCCGTAATAACAGGCGGTGCTCATGGCATAGGCAAGTGTATAGCGGAAGAATTTAAGAAAAACGGTGCAGAGGTATGTATCATTGACAAGGCAGAGGGTGAACATTATGTCGGAGATATAGGCGAAAAGGCTGTTTTAGAGGGATTTGCCGACTATGTTATAAAGAAATACGGCAGAGTCGATTATCTTATAAATAACGCTCTGCCGCTTATGAAAGGTATAGATGAATGTAGTTACGAGGAGTTCCAATATGCTTTATCTGTTGGCGTAACGGCACCGTTTTATTTATCAAAACTGTTTATGCCGTACTTTTCGCAGGGTGGCTCTATAATCAACATATCCTCGTCAAGAGACAGAATGAGTCAACCCCAAACAGAAAGCTACACAGCCGCAAAAGGCGGTATTGCTGCACTAACACACGCACTTGCGGTAAGTCTTGCGGGCAAGGTCAGGGTAAATTCCATCTCACCGGGGTGGATAGACACAAATTATACCGTATATGAGGGATCTGATGCTGTACAGCAGCCCGCAGGACGCGTGGGAGATCCCCTTGACATTGCAAATATGGTCTTATTCCTCTGCTCCGACAAAGCAGGATTTATTACAGGTGAGAACATCTGTATTGACGGTGGAATGACCAAGCAGATGATATATAACGGGGATAATGGGTGGATACTTAGATCATAAGTGTTCGATACACCATACAAACCCCTTTGCCGTCCTTATATCGGGCTCTTTGAAATGACTGCCCTCGTTCCATTCAAGAATGGTATCAATACCATTACTTTGCAGCATTTCATACTGTTTTTTAATACACTCCCCCACCGATGCCATTATCTTGTTTTTGGTCTTTTCTTCTTTATCGCCAAGACTCAGATATATGTGTTCGGCTTTGGGGGAGTTGTTTTGTGCATACTCTATCCACCTCGGGAACCATACAGACGGAGATGCCGCCGCACAGGCTTTGAATTTATCGCTGTTATATACCGCCCAGAGCGAGAACAGCGCCGCAAGGGAATATCCGCCTATAATTATCGGAATATTCTCGGCAAGACCGTATTTTTTGATAATTTGCGGTATAAGAACATCCTCAACATATTCAAGTATCTTTCCCGCACCGCTGCCGAAATCCTCTTTCCCGAACACCGGCGGTGCCTGCCACGGCGACAGTTCATTATTCCAATCATTTATCTTAAATGCAGCAAGGATAAAATTCTTGCCCGTGTTTTCTTCAACATACGATACTTCACTGTCAAGCACTTCTATGTCGTGGTCGTCAACAGGCTGTATCAATAATACCTTTGCATTATCAACACTATATACGGTACAGACCCTATCCCCAATATTCAGATTTTCTTTTATCATATTATCACCTTCACAAATATGAGTTTATTTTGTGACATAATTATACTTTACCCCTCCATATTTTTTCAATCTAAAGCTATCCCAAAATAAAACGCAAAATTTTTAGTACTTTTTTAGTACTTTTCCCACATCTGCCACAGTACCGAATGGTAAAAAATGTAAATTCCCAAAAAACAAAAAATCCGCAATCACACTGAATAAGCGTGACTGCGGAATGAAAGTTCAAATTATTCGATAATAGAAACAACAGAACCCGAACCAACTGTTCTACCACCCTCACGGATAGCGAAACGAAGACCCTGCTCCATAGCGATGGGGCTGATAAGCTCGATAGTCATTTCTACGTTATCGCCGGGCATACACATCTCTGTACCCTCGGGAAGAGTTATAACGCCTGTAACGTCAGTAGTTCTGAAGTAGAACTGAGGACGATAGTTGTTGAAGAAAGGCTTATGACGGCCACCTTCATCAGCTTTCAAAACGTATACCTGAGCGGTAAACTTTGTATGAGGTGTGATCGAACCGGGCTTAGCAAGAACCTGGCCTCTTTCGATCTCTGTTCTCTGAACACCACGAAGAAGTGCACCGATGTTATCACCGGGCTGTGCCTCGTCAAGTAACTTGTGGAACATTTCGATACCTGTTACAACAACGCTGCGAGCCTCGTCAACAAGACCAACGATCTCAACGTTTTCGTTAACGTGAAGTACACCACGCTCAACTCTACCTGTAGCAACTGTACCACGGCCTGTGATAGAGAATACGTCCTCAACAGGCATAAGGAAAGGCTTGTCTGTGTCTCTCTCGGGGTTGGGGATATACTCGTCTACTGTATCCATAAGCTCCATGATCTTGTCGCCCCACTCGCCTGCTGGATCCTGGAGAGCCTGGAAAGCAGAACCACGGATGATAGGAGAATCTTCAAAGCCGTATTCAGCAAGAAGGTCTGTGATCTCCATTTCTACTAAGTCAAGAAGTTCCTCGTCATCAACCATATCACACTTGTTCATGAAAACGATGATCTTGGGAACGCCAACCTGACGAGAAAGAAGGATATGCTCTCTTGTCTGTGCCATAGGACCATCAGTTGCAGCAACAACAAGGATAGCACCATCCATCTGTGCAGCACCTGTGATCATGTTCTTAACGTAGTCGGCATGACCGGGGCAGTCAACGTGTGCGTAGTGACGCTTTTCTGTCTGATATTCAACGTGAGCTGTAGAGATAGTGATACCACGCTCTCTTTCCTCGGGAGCCTTATCGATATTCTCAAAGTCTACCTTTTCGTTACCTGCAACTCTTTCAGCAAGTACCTTTGTGATAGCAGCTGTAAGAGTAGTCTTACCATGGTCAACGTGACCGATTGTACCAATGTTAACATGAGGTTTGGTTCTCTCAAATTTTGCCTTAGCCATTTCTAAGTTTCCTCCTTAAAGATAAAATTTGCTTTCTTGCGTATAGTCCTTACTGCTTTTCAGCAATAAGGTCACTATACTCATTATATACAATTTTTGCCTATAATGCAAGAAAAATTTTATAAAATTGAAAAATTTTTGTAATATTATTTTAAAATCAGTTTGAAGCTCTGCCTGCAGCAACCTTATCCTGGATGCTCTTGGGAACTGCCTCGTAGTGGTCAAGTTCCATAGAATATGTGCCGCGGCCCTGTGTGTTTGAACGAAGGTCTGTCGAATAACCGAACATTTCCGAAAGGGGAACAAAGCTGTGTACGATGATACCGCCTGTCATAGGCTCCTGACCCTCGATACGGCCTCTTCTCTTGTTGATATCGCCCATTACGTTACCAAGGTATTCCTCGGGGATGGTGATATCTACTTTCATTACAGGTTCAAGCAATGCAGGGTCTGACTTTCTCATAGCGTCCTTGAATGCCATAGAACCGGCGATCTTGAATGCCATTTCAGAAGAGTCAACTTCATGATAGCTTCCGTCGTAAACAGTAGCACGGATACCAACAACGGGATAGCCTGCAACGATACCTGCCTGCATAGCCTCCTGGATACCTGCGTCGATAGCGGGTATGTATTCCTTGGGGATAGCACCGCCGACTACCTCGTTTACAAACTCGTAGCTCTTTTCTTCGTTAGCCTCGATAGGTTCAAAACGTACCTTACAGTGACCGTACTGACCCTTACCACCCGACTGACGAGCGTATTTACTTTCAACATCTGCGCCCTTTCTGAATGCTTCTCTGTAAGCAACCTGGGGTGCGCCGACATTAGCCTCTACCTTAAATTCTCTTAACAGACGGTCAACGATGATCTCAAGGTGAAGTTCACCCATACCTGCGATGATCGTATCGCCTGTTTCCTGGTTGGTATATGTCTTGAATGTAGGATCTTCCTCTGCAAGCTTTGCAAGCGCGATACCCATTTTATCTCTGCCGGCCTTTGTCTTGGGCTCGATAGCAACCGAGATAACGGGATCGGGGAAGTTCATGGATTCAAGAATAACCTCGTTGTTTTCGTCGCAAAGTGTATCACCTGTTGTTGTAAGCTTAAGACCTACAGCAGCAGCGATATCGCCTGCGTAAACCTTATCTATTTCCTTACGATCGTTTGCGTGCATCTGAAGGATACGGCCGATTCTTTCTCTCTTGCCCTTAACCGAGTTGTATACATATGAACCCGATTCAAGAACACCCGAGTAAACACGGAAGAATGCAAGCTTACCAACAAACGGGTCGTTCATAATTTTGAATGCAAGTGCTGCAAAAGGCTCTTCGTCGGAAGAATGCTTCTCTATCTCTGTTTCCTCGTCGCCGGGAACATGTCCCTTGATAGCGGGGATATCTGTAGGAGCGGGCATATATTCAAGTACGCCGTCAAGAAGCTTCTGTACACCCTTGTTTCTGTAAGCGGAGCCACAGAATACGGGAACAGCCTCACAAGCGATACAAGCCTTTCTTAAAGCTGCCTTCATTTCATCTATTTCAAGGTCACCGTTTTCAAAGAACTTATCCATTAAGCTTTCGTCAAGCTCTGCAATGGACTCAACCATTTTCTCTCTGTATTCCTGCGCCTTGTCGGCCATATCCGAAGGAATGTCGGTAACAGCGATATCTGTACCGTTCTTATCATTGTAGATATAAGCCTTCATTTCCATAAGGTCGATAAGGCCGACAAAGTCGTCCTCCGAGCCTATGGGAAGCTGTACAGCAATGGGATTTGCACCCAATCTGTTTTTAAACTGATCAAGACAGTTATAGAAATCAGCACCCATAATATCCATTTTGTTTACAAAACACATTCTGGGAACGTGATATCTTTCAGCCTGTCTCCAAACTGTTTCGGACTGAGGCTCAACGCCGCCCTTGGCGTCAAATACCGCTACCGAACCGTCAAGTACACGAAGTGAACGCTCAACCTCTACGGTAAAGTCAACGTGACCGGGGGTATCGATAATATTTATGCGGTGCATGGGACCCGCTTCGGGTGTGCCATGGCCTATCTGCCACTGTGTTGTTGTAGCGGCAGATGTAATTGTAATACCTCTTTCCTGCTCCTGCTCCATCCAGTCCATCTGAGCAGTACCTTCATGGGTATCACCGATTTTATAAGTCTTACCTGTATAGAAAAGAATACGCTCGGTAAGAGTAGTCTTACCTGCATCGATATGCGCCATGATACCAATATTACGCGTTCTTTCCAATGGGAAAGCTCTATCTGACATATCGAATTCCTCCTATTACCACTTGTAATGCGAGAATGCCTTGTTGGCTTCTGCCATCTTGTGTGTTTCGTCCTTCTTCTTTACAGCGCCGCCTGCATTGTTGATAGCGTCCATAAGCTCACCTGCAAGACGATCTTCCATTGTCTTTTCGCTGCGCTTTCTGCTGTAAATTGTTAACCAACGAAGGCCGAGAGCCTGACGTCTGTCGGGCTTGATCTCGATAGGTACCTGGTATGTAGCACCACCTACACGGCGAGCCTTTACCTCAAGTACGGGCATAATGTTGTTTAATGCCTGCTCAAACGCTTCAACAGCGGGTGTACCTGTCTTTTCCTCTACTTTGGCGAATGCACCGTAAACGATCTTCTGTGCTACGCCTTTCTTACCGTCAAGCATTATAGAATTGATAAGCTTTGTAACTGTTTTATTATTATATAATGGATCCGGCAGTACTTCTCTTTTTGAAACATGACCTTTTCTTGGCACGATTCTTCCCTCCTTAATCATAATCTTATTAATTCAACGGTACTTGGAACGAGCATTTTATGCCGCTCCTGTTCATGCCCGAGTACTGCTTCTGCAATAACAGATTAAATACTTAGGCACAATCGGTCATAAGACCAAAGCCAAGAAACAAGATTTTTAAATCTTATTTCTTCTTTGCACGCTTAGCGCCGTACTTGGAGCGAGCCTGCTTTCTGTCGGCAACACCTGCTGTATCAAGTGTACCTCTGATGATGTGGTAACGTACACCGGGTACGTCCTTAACACGTCCGCCTCTTAAAAGAACAACGCTATGCTCCTGAAGGTTGTGACCTTCACCGGGGATATATGCTGTTACTTCGATGCCGTTTGAAAGACGAACTCTGGCGATCTTTCTTAAAGCCGAGTTAGGCTTTTTAGGTGTAGCAGTTTTAACGGATGTACATACACCTCTCTTCTGGGGTGAGCTTACATCTGTCTGCTTTCTCTTAAGAGTGTTAAGACCCTTCTGTAAAGCGGGGGCTGTAGACTTTGTAACCTTTGTCTCTCTGCCCTTTCTTACTAACTGGTTAAATGTTGGCATGATTGCACCTCCTTAATTGTGTATTTTTTTCTGCCATTGCATGCGGATAATTTTAATTAACATAATTTAACGCATACTCGATTATTATATAACCAAAATACAAAATTGTCAATACCTTTGTAAAATTATTTTTTTAAGTTGTCTTTTATTTTTTCCAATATCTCAATGCTTTTCCATTCAAGGCTTGCATCCCTTATATAAGACGTTACAAAATAGCAGTTTTCCCCGCTTATAAGTTTTTGCGCGCGCTGTGATGCCGCGCTTTTGTTATCGCACAGGGGCAAAAGCATGGCAAAGGCCGCCGCCCACGAGACCGCAAGTATTGCCTTATCAAATTTTTTTCTGTTAACAGCATTTTTAAATATATTTTTCATTTTAATTTCCTTTCATTGCAAAGCCAAAAATTTTTCACGGGATATATCTCCCGCATAACTATAATTGCTTACCAGTATGCCGCCCGACATTTCGGGGCCTTGGTCCGTACATTTTACACGCGGTATCTGCGCATTTCCGTCCGCCGATGCCAGCATATACATAAGCCTGTTTACATCGAGTGAGCGGCCTTTTTTGTTGTATTCTCCATTTTTACCGTAATATTTTTCCGTAAAAGCGACTATATCCCGCCCATCCTCCGCTGCCCTTTGCAGCGCTTTTGTATCATCCGCCGCCAATATCCAGACATTCCTGCCAAATTCCTCCTTATGCAAAAACAAAGCACTCAATTCGTTTAAGGTTTCCTCTCCGACAGCCTTTTTATCTATAACACAAAGCGTAAGGTGTCCGAAATACATATTATCTCCTGTTTTTTCATTTGCATTTTGCACGGCATTTTCAAGGCTGCTTCCCCTGCCCTCGTAAAAAATGCTTTTTTCCGTTTCCTTCGGGTCTTTTGACAGCTTTGCCGCTCCCACGGATATGCTGCGGTCACCATGCACAAAAAGCTCCAGAGCGTACTCGCGTTTTTCCGGATCTTTTCCCGCGCAGCCCGACAGCAGCAGCATTATTATTACCGCAAGAAAGCCTTTTACCGTTTTTCCCGTTCTAAAACGCTCCGCAAGCAATTCGGTCACGGGTATGATCAGCAGGAAAAGTGCGCCGCCCGCCAATACAGCCTTATTAAACCAGTTTTCCGCAGCAGCCGCATTCGTCGGCACAAAGGCGGCCAAAAGCATAAGCAGCGAACAGAAAACCGTTTTTTTGGGTATATTTGCAAACATCCCCGCGGACACCGCAGCACATTTAAGCAAGCCGTCAAGTACAAAATATGCGGATACGGTCACTATCCCCAAAATAAGGCCTTCTTGCCGCCTTATAAACGACGATGCGCTGTCTCCCGCGTACATAAGGTCAAGCACGGGCTGTTCGGTTATATAATTAAACCTTGACAGCCATATAAAAATTGCGGCCAGCGCCGCCGCTCCTGCCACGGCAACGGCAAAAACGCCGCCTTTTGCATCCCTTTCCCCCGTATAAAACATAATTGCGGGAAATGCCAGAACAGCACACGAACGTACCGCATTTCCGGCAGCCTTAAACGGTATTGTCGGAAAAATATCTACATTATATATATCCATATCCTTTGCCGCGGGAAAAAAGCACAAAAGCACCGCAAGCATCAGTATGGGCGCACAAAGCGCAGCCAACCTTGCCGCTGCCCCATCTTTTTCGGCGCCGTAAAGCACAGCCGCCGACATTGGAGCCGCAGCTGCCGCAAAGCCGTATTCTGGCAAAAGTACAGTATGGATAAGCTCCGAAAATATCCTTAAAAACATTCCGCCCACAAATATACTTTCGCAAAAGAGCAATAAATATACCGTTTTATTTCCCGCGCGCATATATTTCGCAAGCAGAGGCACAAAAAGCGCCGCACCGACACCGCCCGCCGCTCCTGCCAGAGCATTTTCACGGTCAAGCATCGCCATACGCGGCAAAAATATCACTCCCAGACAAGCAGAGCATATCATCATTTGTGCCGCAGTATTTTTTATTTTGTACATAAGCATCACCCCGAATACTGTTTTCTTAACAATTATTCCCGTATGAAAACAAAATATACATTATCGGTTTATTTGGCGCATACAATTATAAATATAAAATACCCGGGGAGGAAAATATGGAAGAATACGATTATATTGAACGAAGAAATCAAATACGCGCAAAAAAACGTATGCCAAAGCAGAAAAAACAAGGCATGTTCATGCTTAAGCTTAATATGGCGCTTGCGGTGGGCGTTACCGTATTATGCGCAAAAATAATAGACCTGGACATAACAAATGTATTTGTGGACAGGGTAAAGCAGCTTGTGACCGTAAGCGCGGATGCCGACAATATAAGGGCAGATGCGGCCGCAATCATATCGCAGTTTAAAAATGACGGTGGGATATCGGTATTTGCGGGTGAAAAGCCTCCGATAACAATGGACGAAGAGCTTATAGCGCAGATGCATGCACAGGAAAGTGCCTACGAAAACGCGCAAAAAAAAACGCCGTGACCGTTGAGGAAACGACCGAAGCGACCACCTGTCAGCCCGTTATAAGCCCCGTAAGTGAGCCTGTTGTAAGTGATGTTTTCGGCAGCCGCGTAAACCCTGTCACGGGCAAAAGCGAGCTGCACAAGGGCATAGATATCGCCGTTGCCAAAAATACGCCCGTCTGCGCCTGCATTGACGGATATGTGGCCGACTGCGGCTATTCCGATAGCTACGGCTATTTTATAAAAATACAGGGCGAGAACTACGCCTGCCTTTACGGGCATTTAAACAAAATACTTTTAAATAAAGGGGATAAAATTTCGCAGGGGCAGCCCGCCGCACTTTCGGGCAATACGGGACAATCCACGGGGCCGCACCTGCATTTTGAGCTGTACGAAGGAGATAAGCTTATTGACCCTTCCCTAATAATTTCGGATTTTTGAGGCAGCTATGTTCCCTAAAATAAAAATAAAGCCGTCATTTTTTGTTGTGGCGGCTTTTTGCTTTAAATTAAACATATTAAAATATTTCCTGACCGTGTTTTTGCTGGTCATCCTGCACGAGTGCTGTCATATTTTCACGGCTATGCTGTGGGGTATAAAAACAAAACGCATAATAATAACGCCCATAGGTGCTTATGCGGATATGCCCGCCCTTGAACAGCTGCATATCACAAAGCGCATTTTGATTGCCCTTGCGGGGCCCTTGTTCAACCTTGCGCTTTGTCCGTTCTGCGGCGGTATACTGCGGCAGACCAACCTTGTTATAGCACTTTTTAACCTGCTGCCCCTCTACCCCCTTGACGGCGGCAAAATTTTTCATTATTTGATAAGCTATTTTATAGGCGTACTGCGCGGCAACCTTATATCGGTAAGGTTAAGCATAGGCCTTAGCATAATGCTTATTTCGGCGGGACTGACCCAGCTTATACTCTACCCGCCCAATTTAAGCCTTTTGTGCCTTGGGATATATTTTTACCGCTTTAATAAGGCCAATACCGTAAATATGACCTACAGCTTTTATAAGACCGTAATAAATAAAAACGACAATAAAATAATGCCCGTAAGAAGTATGGCCGCAAGCGAAAAAATGGATATAAAGGCCGTGCTTTATCGCCTTGGCTGGGACCATTACTCAATAATTTATGTGCGTAAAAATAACGATATATTCAAGCTGACCGAGGAACGGCTTTTAAGCTATGTAATGACAAAGGGGATAAAGGGTACGCTCGGGACGGTACTGAACGAAATTTAACAAACTAAGGAAGTCCCCCTGCTTCTAAAGCGGGGGTGCTTACTTAAAATTCAGTAGGTCAGCACTTTTGCTGCGCAAAAGCCCGGCAAAGCCGGTCCGCATCTATCTTTGCGGTGCAATGTCCAAGCTCCCACTGAATTTGGAATTGCTTGCAATTCCGTTGGTTATGAGTTATGGCGTAACACGCCAAAGGCGTGTATAGCCTACAGAGGATGAGCCTGTACGCTATGTTGCCTCGGCTAAAGCCGAGTGCAATCCCCGAAGGGGATCGGGTTTGCTTTAGCAAATCCCGACTAAGTCGCGCGTTTCGGCTTATGTAGCAGAAATTTATTTCTGCGGAATACGAATATCATTGACCTATTCCTCGCTTTTTTTGGTAAACAGGCTTTTAATACTGTATACCACAAGCATACAAACGGCAGCGAAGCCCGCTTTTATAAGCGCATTTACAAAAAACAACGCCCATGTTTCAAACACGGTATGTCTTAAAGCGGGATAGTTCTTCAAAACGACAATAAGGTCTATCAGTGTCACCCCCGAGCTGCCCTGTGTATTCGCCCTGACGTACATATTAACAGCCGATGCGTCTGCGCAAAACATACTTATCGGCCTTATCACACCAAACCATAACAATATAATGCATACCGCCGCCGTTATGACCGCACGCATAGCACTTTTCGGCGTAAAAAGCGCAATAAGCATACACACCAAAACAGGCGCAAACATACTAATGGCATAATATCCCATTCGTCCAATCTGTACCATATAACTGCCTCCTTATTCCTTAAATTTTCCGCAAATATAATCGGGAAACGTTCAATTCACTACAGCTGTTTGTAACAAAAATTTAATTTTACATAGTACAAATATTATGATATAATCTACCCTTGGAGGAAGCATCGCATTTTATAGACATATTCGGTTTTATAAACAGTAGGCGGTTTATTCCCCGTAACCAACGTGAACGTGAGCCTGAAAAACGGCAATCCGAAACGGAAGGGAGGGGTTGCTGATGAGCGTAGCAGATTTGATCACTGTATTAAGCTATGGTGCAACTATGTTTGCACTCGGCTTTGCTTTAGGCGTAAAAAGAAAATAATCGCCCTCTGCGACCAAACTTGAGGCGATTATTTTTGCTTACATAATGGGAACGAACCGTCTATTGGCGGTGCTTTCTCTTTCTATATCAATAATAACACTATTTATACTATTTGTCAATATCATAAAACTTACAATTTACTGCATTACTCACCATTTATACCCTTTTTACGGAATACAGTCAAAAATAGGGACCGAATATCGGTCCCCGTTTAAGTTACTTTGCAAAATATCTTAAAAAGATCAGTCAACTGCTACTACAGTTCTCTTGTTGTAGGAACCACATTCCTTACAAACTCTGTGAGGTCTCATTAAAGCGCCGCACTTGCTGCAAGCCACCAATGTAGGTGTAGCGATCTGCCAGCTCTGAGCCTTTCTCTTATCTCTCTTGGACTTTGACATTCTGCCCTTAGGACATATAGACATTTGGTTTACACCTCCCGTAAAAAATGTTAATTAAGCACCGATCAATAGAATACCAAAATTATTTAACCGGTGTTTCCTTCGTTTACTTGAATAGGTCCATAAGACCGTCAAATGCGGGATTAACATAGCCCCTGTCGCAGCCGCATTCGCCCTTATTAAGGTTTTGGCCGCATTTAAAGCATAATCCCTTACAATTTTCGGAACACAAGGCCTTTAACGGCATTTCAAGCATTACAGCCCCCGCGACCGCGTCAGTAAGGTCAAGCACCTTATCCTCGTAGCTGCGGTATTCCTTTTCCTCGTTTATATCGTTTGAGTACACTTCGTCAAGCGCACACACGATATTTTTGGAAAAGCTGTCAAGGCAGCGGTCACACGCAAGCGTTAAAACCGCCTCTATCCTGCCTGTTACGGCATAACCCTCCTCGGTGTGTACAACAGTGCCGCTTGTGTGGGTACTGCACGGCACGCCGCCGACCGAAAGCTCGTTATTAAAATCAAACTCTTTACGATCGCCCAAGGCGAGTTCCTTAACATCCAAAAGCATATAATTACCTCTGTCCCGTCGTGTTAAGTAAAATCACTTGACTTTACCAAACAACACATCAAATATTATTGTAGCATTTAGTTATCGGTTTGTCAATATAATTTTTTTATTTTTATGCTTTTTTCTTTTTTGCAACAAGACTTTCTGCATAAGCAAAGGCGCCGCTCATGGTTTCAAAAAACTTTTCCTTACCCATACGCTCCTCACAGCCAAATTTTTGAAGCACCTTATAAGGCTGCTCGTTAAGCTCCGCATAAAGCACGGTTATATCGTTTTTACGGCAGTAATCTATTGTCTTTTTAAGTGAATCCACCAAGGTGCCGTCTATCATGGGCACGTTTTTCATACGCAGGATAAGTACATCGCTTTCAAGGTTCATATCCTTCATAATGTCCATAAAACGTGTTGACGCGCCAAAGAACATAGGGCCTGCAAATTCGTATACCATAATTTCGTTATTGATATATTTGTAGGTATCCGTTTCGCTTTCCTTTGATACGGTGTTTATTTCAAATACCTCGCTCATACGCTTGATAAACAGGAACATTGCAAGCACCATACCAAACTCTATGGCAACCACAAGATCGAAGATCACGGTAAGCAAAAACGTAAGTATAAGCACCGAAAAGTCGCTTTTTGTGGTTTTAAATATAAGTGCAAATTCCTTGAACTCGCACATATTTATACTGGTGACTATAAGTATGGCCGCAAGTGTTGTCATAGGTATCATTTTTGCAAGAGGCATAGCCACAAGCATTATTATAAGAAGAGTTACCGCGTGTACCATACCGGCAATGGGTGTACGGCCGCCGTTTTTAATGTTTGCGGCTGTTCTGGCAATAGCGCCCGTAGCGGGGAGGCCGCCGAAAAGCGCACTTGCGATATTTGCAACGCCCTGTGCGATAAGCTCCTGATTGGAGTCGTGCTTGTCACCTGTCATACCGTCGGCAACAACGGCCGAAAGCAGCGATTCTATACCCGCAAGTATTGCTATTGTGATAGCCGGCTCAACAAGCGCCGATATTTTTACATTTGTAAGATCGGGAATATGCGGCATCGGGAATTTTCCGCTGATATTCGCATATTTAGAGCCTATAGTGGAAACATCCGTCCACATCCCGTTTTTCTGCAAAAGATAAACCGCAACGGTGGTAACGATAAGCGCCACCAAAGAGCCGGGTATCTTTTTATTTATCTTGCCCCAGAATACTATGATAAGTATTGCGACAACGCCGATAATAAGCGCATGTATGTTTATTTTGGACAGGTTTGAAAGGTAAGCCGCCCACTTTTCAAGAAATTCGCTGCTTATACCCTCGATATTCATACCCAAAAAGTCATTTAACTGGGTGGAAAACAGCGTAACGCCGATACCCGTTGTAAAACCCACCGTAATGGGGAACGGGATAAACTTGATAACATCGCCCAGTCCCAGCACACCGAAAATAATAAGGAAAACACCCGCCAATATAGTGGATATTATAAGTCCGTCAATGCCGTACTGTGCAATAATGCCGCAGATGATAACAACAAATGCCGCTGTCGGGCCGCCTATCTGTACGCGGCTGCCGCCCAAAAACGAGATAAAAAAGCCCGCTATTATGGCGGTGATAAGGCCTATCTCGGGCGATACCCCCGACGATATGGCAAGCGCAATGGAAAGCGGCAGCGCCACAATGGCAACTATAAGACCCGCAACCACATCATTAAGAAGATGCTTCCCTTTAAATTCCTCGGGATGCTCCTTGATAACCGTAAAAAGCTTTGGTTTTGTCACTTAAATACACCTCTTTTTAATATTAAAAAAAACCGATAAATATTATATAATAATATATCGGTTTTTGTCAATATTCATTTGTCACATTTGCGCGGCTTTTAAACAACGTTTTTTAGTAAAAATAACCTCACGTATCTGACAGAGCTATCACGAACGGTATCCAATCCACGGGCTCGCCAAGACCCTCTATTGATTTTGCAATTTGCTCCGTTTCCTCAAAGGTATTATCGAGCAGGCAGTATTTATTAAACCTTGCGGTTTTATTGTCCTTGTGCAGGCTGTTGCACAAAAACGAGTGAAAACTGCACACATCATATCCGAGGATATCGCGGCCAATAGGTCTGCCGCAGGGTGTTTCCGCCTTTATCGGCATATCTTCTTTTAAAATATCTATATATTTTTGCGTTGTACAAATACCGATAAGCATAAAGCCCTTGCCCATATAATGCTTTTTGTAAAAATCTTCTGCCGTTTTCCCGATTATAAGCCTTGAATCACTGCACAAAAGGCCTTTGTCGAAAAGCTCGTCCGCATCCCCAAGCATATCGGAAAGCTCCTTTTCGTTAAAGCCGTACTTTGCCCGATATTCCTTTGCGTCCGCCGTAAAATCACTTCCTGTTCTCCATCCTGTCGATGACATAACAAGGTCCATAGGCGGATGTGCCTCATTTAGACAGGTGCTTGCCGATAATAATTTCTCGGACGGTATTCCAAGCCAATCGGGGATATTCTCCGCCTTTCGGATATAATATCCTATCGTATAAAATTTTTCCTTCATATCGATTATCTTTCACGACCATAACATCGGTAATTATCCCGTTTTCATCGGGCTTAATTTACAGCTCTTCCTCAATTTTTTTCAGTTTTTCATATATTTCCGGAAAACTTTTTTTCATATTGAGGGGCTTATATGTTTTAGCATCCAAAAAACAATGTGTACTTTCGCCGGTGGTTGTTATTTCGCCTGTCGCCTTATTGACGGCGGTATATTCCACCGTCATTTTAACGCCGGTAAAGTCTTTTATTACGGTATCTATAACTATGGTATCATCAAAGCCCAGATGCCTGTGATATTTAACATTTACACCCAAAACGGGTATAATAATGCCGTTTTTTTCAAGCCCTGCGTAATTAAGGCCAAATTTGTCCAGCAAATATACCCTTGCTTCCTCAAAATACCTTATATAGTTTGAATGATGCACAAAGCACATTTTATCTGTTTCGTAATAATTGATCTTTCGTTCAAATTTCATTTTTTCAGCTTTCTGCGGTTGTTTCTACCACCGTTATATCCCTTATATTGCTTAATTCGTGCGCGACCACAAGCTTATTTGTCATTATGCATACCAAATTGCGGTAATTGGTGCCTATAAGCTCGCCTTCAAACACCTTATCCTGAAAGGTGGTTATTTTCACATGCATGCCGCGTTTAAATGTTTGCCCCTTAAAGCTGACATTTTCAAGCGGAAACATAGCATAGCATCTTTCAAGTACCTTTTTTATATCCTTTACGGCGGGATTATCGGTGCCAAATTCCATAATTCTTTTAAATTTAATTATATTTTGGATAAACCATGTTACAAAAAAGGCTATGACCAAAATATAGATCAATTCCTCCGCGGTCAAATACTGACTCATATCCAATACCCCCTTACGATAATAGCACTCCTTATTATTTCTGTTAGAATATAATAACACATATTTCGATTTAAATCAACAAAAAAAATATTTTTTTATTTTTATCCGAATACCACACTTATTAAAAATTATATGCGCCAACAGCAGATCCGACACCCGATATTTTTACCGCAAAGCACAAAAAGTATTCCGCGTATTGCAAAAGAAATATTTTTATTGTACTTACAAACGGTCTTTAAGCAAAAACCAAACATTATTTCGTATTTTTTTCGAAAAAATGTTTGACTTTTCTCTTCTTTTCTTGTATAATAAAGTCACAACAACAAACAAACATTCGAAAATTAAAATTTAAGGGGTGTAATTATGAAAAACAATCTTACTTTAATAAAAATTATGTTCGGGTCATCCATACTTTTTGTTATTCTATTTGCGGCATTTTATATATGGGGCATAGACAACTGCCACAGCATATACGAATTATTGGATCATACGCTTCCGTTTTTTATTATGGATATACTTTCCGTATTGGGCTTTGGCATTTCTATACATAAATATTACAAAAATATGGCATCTGCAAAAGACAAGCTTCCCCGTCTTGGCAAAGCCGGTAATATCAAAAACTACGAAAAGCGATACATAGTAAAAACCTACGGAAGAGACGGCGTGCATGTAAAGCATATCAGCATACGCGGCGATTACGGTATGCTTAAATCCGCATAAAAGCAATAAAAAGGCGTATACGCTTTGATACCTGCGTATACGCCTTTTTTATATCATCCAGCTTGAAAGATATTTATTTTTCATCCTGCCGTTTTGTACCTTGCCCCAGCCTATCGGATAGCCGTCGGCGCAAACAAGCACCCAGCCGTCGGCACAGTCCTCGTTAAAGCTTTCACCGCGCATATAGCGCATAAGTCTGTCATCCTCAAGCGAATAATCAACAACCAAGCGCGCCTGCTGCTTTTTTAAAGCCATAGCCAGCGCCTGACTCGGCTCAAAGCGTTTTGTCTTTATATCGCCAAGATAAAGACCGCTACGCATCACCCGAAGCCCTTTAAGCCCAAGCCCAAGCGGCACCATAAGCACCTTGCCCTGATGCACAAACAAATGCTTGTCCGTAAAATCAAAATCAAGATACTTCTCCGCAAAATCATAAAACTCCGCAAGTTCCTTATTGCGCGCCCTTTGTTCCGTTTCATAGCTTTCGGGCATTTCGCTGCCTTCAGTTTTTTGCAAAAGGCAGATAAAATGTCCCTCGCCATGGACCTTATGCGGCCAAAGCCTGCCCGCATTTTCAAACATCTTGTCCGCATCGCTCCATTCCGGGCGTCCTCTGTCCAGACCAAGGCTTTTATCTATCCGCAAGACCTTATAATAAGGATGCTTTTGAACAAATTCATTAAGCATGCCCTCGTTTTCTTCGGGCGCAAAGGTACAGGTAGAATACGCTATAATTCCGTCCTTTGCCAGCAGCCTGTCTGCGTGGTGCAATATCTCGCGCTGAAGCCCCTGACAATATTCCGTCTTATGACTCTCCCAGCTTTTTACCGCATCCTCGTCCTTTCTGAACATACCCTCACCGCTGCACGGTGCGTCAACAATTATCTTGTTAAAAAAGTGCGGCAGCTTATCCGCAAGTCTTTCCGGGGTCTCGTTTGTTATAACGCAGTTTGAAACGCCGCAGACCTCAATATTTTTCAAAAGCGCCTTACAGCGGCTTGCGCTTATATCATTGCTGACTATAATGCCTTTACCGCCAAGCTTGGCCGCAGCCTGCGTACTTTTCCCGCCGGGTGCCGCACACAGGTCAAGCACCCTGTCGCCCGGTTTGACGGGTAAAAGCGCACCTGTAGACATTGCCGACGGCTCCTGTATATAAAACAGGCCTGCATTGTAATAAATATGTTTGGACGGCCTTACATCCGCTTCGTAATAAAAGCCCGTATCGCACCACGGTATCGGTTCAAGCTTGAAGGGCAATTTTTTTCTTAACTCGTCAGCGGAAATTTTAAGCGTATTTGCGCGCAGACCATAATATCTGCCATGGTCAAAGCTTTTTAAATACTCGTCAAATTCGCCGCCAAGAAGCTTTTTCATCTTTTCGGTATAGGCTACGGGAAGTTCCATACATTGTTCCTTTCACGATTTATTTGTAAAATGTTACTATAGTTTTAAATAAGTCGCCGTCTATAATTATCTCCAGCGTGCCGCCGTGCAGCTCTACAATGCTTTTTGCTATTGAAAGCCCAAGCCCGGAGCCCTCGGTGCTTCTTGACACATCGCCGCGTTTAAAACGCTCAAACAGTTCGGCGCCGTCAAAATCCAGCGGATAGTTTGAGATATTTTTAAAGGTTATAACGACCCTTTCGTCGTACTCTACCATATTTATATACCCGCGCGAGCCCTTCGGCGAATATTTGAGTATATTTGTAAGCAGGTTGTCAAAAACGCGCCACATCCGCTGGCCGTCCATATTAAGTATTACCGGATGCTCCGGCAATTCCACCCTGAACTCTATACCCGACTGTGATATTTTATAATCCAGCTCGCCCAGAGTCTGTCTTAAAAGCGACACTATATCCGAAGGCATTTTTTCAAGCTTCATTTGGCCGCTGTTTAACTTGGAGGCCTCAAAAAGGTCCTGTATAAGCACATTAAGCCTTTTTGCCTTATCGTTTGCTATATCAATATACTCCTTTGCGCTTTCATTGTCAAGCTCCAGGGTCTTAAGAAGTGACAAATAGTTTATTATTGATGTCAGCGGCGTTTTAAGATCGTGCGACACATTTGTTATAAGCTCCGTTTTCATGCGCTCGCTTTTTATCATTTCCTCAAGGTTTGCTTTAAGCCCGGCGTTTATATTGTTAAGATTATTTATGGGCTTTGAAAACGGCCCCGACTCCTCCGGGATAGCCGCTATATTCCCGCCTGCCATTTCCCTGATATAATATTTAAGCTTGGATGTATTGTTTATATACTTAAAAACTATCCAAAGCACCAGGCAGTACAGCGCATACATCGAAAGCGCAAACACCGCACTTATGGCAGATGCATTTGAAGCATAAATAACAAGCGGCGCAAGCGGAAGTATCCACATTACCATAATAAGCACACTTATAATAAACACTATCTGCTCGTTTGCCTTTGCCGCAATTTTCATATCTTTTATACAGGCGGCAACAAAGCGCGCCTCCGGCTCATTTACAAGGTGCAGCTTTCGCTTGCAGTATTTTATTACATGCTCTGCAGCCATTACAACTATAAGCATGGCAATGCCGGTAAATAATACGCGAAAAATCGCCCCCGAAATATCAACGCCCGCTATAATATATGACATACGATAATTTTTGTAAATAAGCATCCTGTAAAAATAAACGCCTATTATAATTGTAAAAATAATTTTAAATATCAGCGGCAGCAGCATATACCACTCAAATATCCTTTCGCGGAATTTTATCATTTCCGCACGCCTGTAAATTATCATATACGCAAACAGGATAATGCCAAGCGTATAAAATATCACGGGCAGATATATTGAAGATACCACCTTATTTACCATATATAGGCGGTAGGTATAATTTATCTCGTCCGTCATTGCCTGGCTTAAACCGTTTACAGGCAATGATATAAGGCAAATATACTGCTGCTTTGCAAACGACAAATTAAGTGCCTCGCCGTTAAAGGTCTCGTCAAAAATGCTGTCGGATATCTCAACATAGTCGTAATATTTTTCATTAAAAATATCCTCCGTATTTGTTGCGATACAGATATTTTTATCCCTGTCGTAAAGATAAAAATGCAGATCGTGCATGGCGGCAATATAATTTTCTACGCTGCGGTAATTTTCCGTTATTTCCGTCAGCAATTTTTCCCGCTCCTTGGCCTCTTCCTGCGTCAAAGACGATATATCCGTCAAATAAAGGTTTTCGGGATGCGGCACATTGATCCTTGATGAATTTATGTCCTGATATGTGATATTGTTTGTATCAGCTTCGCCGCGGTCCTGATAATTTTTATTTTCTTCTACCTTTCTGCCAAAAATATCCTTGGTAGGTGTTTCCTGAAACTCCGCCGCGCCGTTATCGCGCGACGAATATACGCGCAGCTTGTTAAGATAGTCTACCGCCGTATCTTCATCAAAATATTTATAGTATATATAATAACGCTGCAAATTTTTTGCAAGCCGTACTACATCATCGCATACAGCCGCATTGTCATGTATATAGCCCTTGTTTGGCATAACACTTTCAAGCCCGACACAAAAGCCGCAGGCAAAAAGCAGCCATATGACCACCATTAAAAAATAGGCCGAAACCTTATTTGGAGATTTTGTATCCAACGCCCCACACCACCTTTAAATAAATAGGTTCCTTAGGATTTACCTCTATTTTTTCGCGTATACGCCTTATATGTACCGCAACCGTATTTTCGCTGTTTAAAAACGGCTCATTCCAAACCTTTTCGTAAATTTCCTCAATTGAAAAAGTCGTATCCGGGTTTTCCATTAAAAGCTGCAATATTTTAAACTCTATTGGCGTAAGCTTGACCGGAACATCGTTAAGAGTGACCTGCTTTGTCTTTTTATTAAGATAAAGTCCCCTTATAAACAGCTCGTCGCGTGTCTGCTGAAAGGTGCCGAATTTTGTATAGCGGCGCAAATTGGATTTTACCCTTGCCACAAGCTCCAAAAAATTAAACGGCTTTGTTATATAATCATCCGCGCCTATATTAAGCCCCAGCACAACATCCTTATCCTCGGATTTTGCCGAAAGCACTATTATAGGTATCTCTTTATCCTGCCTTATTTTTAATATGGCGTGTATGCCGTCCATTTCCGGCATCATAAGGTCCATGATAATAAGATGCATATCCGGTACTTTTTCAAGCATTTCCAATGCTTCCCGTCCGTTGCTTGCCTTATATACCTTCATTTGCTCATTTGTAAGATATATTTCTATCGCATTTAAAATTTCTTTATCGTCATCAACAGCCAAGATCTTATATTCCATTTTGTTATTCCTTTCCTTCCGTATCTTAATGATGCCTTACACTTCATATTATACACTATATTTAATAAAAATTGAAATATAAATTTATGAAAGTTTTATTAATTATTTTTATGTTTTGATTTTCCTGTTGAAATACCACCGCAAATTTGCTATACTGACATTATATATGTAATAATATCTCTGCGAAAGGATGAATAAAATGAAACTTAAATATATTTTATCCCTCGGCTCTGTTTCGGCGTTTTTTTTATGTGTCGGCGTTATGGCGGCAGATGTTACCGTAAGCGTTGATGATGTGCCGATAAACTTTCCCGATGTACAGCCTTTAATTGCAAACGAGCGTACCTATGTGCCGCTGCGCGGTGTTTTTGAAACACTTGGCTACACCGTCAGCTGGGACGAGAGCATAAAAACGGCGACCCTTACCGCGGGAAATATAGAAATAAGCGCCAACACAAGCGACCTTCGCATAACAAAGGACGGCTATTCGCGTGCGATAGGCGGGGCTGTTTTCCCGATAATACAAGACGGCAGGATGCTTTTGCCGGTAAGGGCCTTGAGCGAGGCCTCGGGCTGCACGGTAACATGGGATGCAAACACACGCAATGTTGCCATATACACCGAGGACACCGCGCCCTCCGATTACAGAAACCCCAGCGGCACGGGCAAACAAAGCGAGGAAAACTATATCCAATCGGCCTATGACCTTTGTGAGGAAATAAAGCATATTGCCGCAAAGGGCAATAACGAGGCGCTTTTGCGCTTTTTGGGCAGGGGCTACGAAAATGTTGATACCATAAATATCTCCACCGATGCCAATCCGCTTATCAAGCAGACTGCGGATAAAATATACAACCTTGAGCCCGCGGGCACGACAGGCTCTCTTCAGCCGTTTTTCAAGACCTATGCAGACACCCTTTGCAAGTATATCTCCATAACCGAGGCCTATTCCTCGGGCGAATACACTATGGAAGAGGCCTTGGCGCAGATAGACCTTTTAAAGGAAGAGAAGGACGAGCTTGCAATTAAATTTTCCGTTGCTCTTAACGATTATTTTAAGGAAAATAACGTGTTTTATGAGGGTCTGTATGGAGAATATGTGCTTGATATGATGAAATAATACTTGAAATTTATTTGATTATATGGTATAATACTTCATTGGTTATGATTTTTTTTGAAAATAAAGAAAGGATATGAAATATGAGCGGACATTCCAAATTTGCTAATATTAAGCATAAAAAAGAGAAAAATGACGCCGCAAAGGGCAAAATATTTACGGTACTCGGCCGTGAGCTTGCTGTTGCGGTAAAGGCAGGCGGCGCAGACCCCGCAAGCAATTCGCGTCTTCGTGATGCCATTGCAAAGGCAAAGTCAAACAATATGCCAAACGATACTATCGAGCGCAGCATCAAAAAGGCTGCCGGCGATCTTGACGGCGTAAACTACGAAAACATCACATACGAGGGCTACGGTCCCAAGGGTGTTGCCGTTATAGTCGAGGTGCTTACGGACAATAAAAACCGCTCCGCTGCAAATGTCAGAAGCGCATTTACAAAGGGCGGCGGAAATATGGGTACAAGCGGCTGCGTAAGCTTTATGTTTGATGAAAAGGGTCAGATAATGATAGAAAAGGACGACGATATCGACGGCGACGAGCTTGAAATGATAGCAATAGAGGCAGGCGCTGAAGATATTATAGTTGAAGACGAGGGCTACGAGATAATCACCGCTCCCGAGGACTTCTCCGCAGTAAGAGAGGCAATAGAGGCAGCAGGCATACCTATGGCCGAGGCAGAGATAACAATGATACCCCAAACCTATACCGAGCTTACCGACCCCGATGATATCAAAAAGATGAACCGTCTTCTTGACCTTCTTGACGAGGACGACGACGTGAAAAATGTTTACCATAGCTGGGATGAATAGGGGAATTCGCCGCAGGCGAAACCCCGCCGGTGCAGGACCGGGAGCGAAACGCCGCAAGGCGTACAGCGATTCCTGCACCAAATAATAGGGGAATTCGCCGCAGGCGAAACCCCTTAACCCCTTAATAAATAAAATTACCGCCCTTGCGTTGCTTGGGCGGCTTTTTTTATTTTTCATATTCTGTTTATCTTTTCAAGAAATCTTATCAGCTTTCCGCCCATAGGCACATTTGCAAGGTCCTCCCTTACAAAGCCCTTGACGGCTATCATACCCAGCATATATCCAAGCATTGCGAAAAATACCGCACAAAGCGTAGCAACGGTATTTTTGGGTATTGCCATATAAACCAGCTTATATGATGCCACGCACGCTGCGCCCATAATTATGCTTGCAGCCGTGGGCTTGATAAGCATGCCCACATAATCGGGGTTTACGCCCGTTGCTTTTACAAGCGCACGGAAATTCAAAAGGCTTGCTATCATATAGCAAACAGTGGTGCTTATTACCGCACCCGCAACATTTATCTGCGGTATTGCAATTAAAAAGTAGTTTACCGGTATTTTTGCAAGGCTGCCCCAAAGTGCATTGAACGCAGGCGCGTTCACCTTGCCGAGTCCCTGTAAAACACCCGTTGATATCTGGCTCAAAGCAAGGAAAATAACGCTTAACGCGCCTATCCTTAAAAGAGAGCCGCCCTCGGGGTGGTTGGGAAAGAGCATCATAAGTATCTGATTGCCCAAAACGCCAAGACCGACTGCCGCCGGTATGGATATCATCATGGTAAGGCGAAGGGTGGTATCCACCTTTGACTGTACTGTGTCATGCTGTTTAAGCGCAATGCTCGATGCAATGCTCGGTATGACCGCCGTTGCGATAGCCGTAGATATAGCTACGGGAAGCGTGGTAAGCGTAACATATTTTCCGGTCAAAAGACCGTAAAGCGCATCCATTTCCTTGTCGGTGTATGTGCCTATAGCCGCAAGCCTGTCCTTTACCATAGCCATATCTATAAGGTTGGTCATCGAAAAAATGGCCGTACCCGTAATGACCGGAACAGCTATTTTTAAAAGCCTTTTTAGTATAACAGCTCCGTTTTCTATAGCGTAATCGTTTTTATCGTCCGCAAAAAATCTCTTTCTTTCGCCCCTTGTTGTCAGGAAAATGGCTATAAGTGTCAAAAGACCCATAAAAGCGCCTATTCCCGTACCCATGGTACCGCCGGCCGCACCCCATGCGATAAGGTCGCCCGTCATATATTTCATAAAATACCATGCCATAAAAACGCTGAATATTGCGTTAAACACCTGCTCTATAAGCTGCGACACAGCCGTTGGAAAAGTAGTGCCAAAGCCCTGAAAATAGCCGCGGTATACTGCCATTACGGAAACGATAAAAACCGTGGGCGCAAGTGTTATAATACAGTACAGGCTTCTTTCGCTTTTTATAAGCATACAAAACTGCTTTGAAAGCAGCAGCATAATAAGCATACACACAAAGCCGAGCACAGATGCCGTTGTCATGGAAACACGGAATATTTTTTTTGCATTTTTATACTCCCCAAGAGCCAGCTTTTCGGCCACCATACGGCTAATTGCCACCGGCAGTCCGGCCGAGCTCATAATAAGGAACATATTGTAAAGATAAAAGCCCGCGGAATAAATGCCGTTGCCCTCATCGCCTATCATATCCGTAAGCGGCAGGCGATATAAAAAGCCGAGGACGCGAACCAAAAGCCCCGCCGCCGCCAATATAGCAGCCTGTTTTATAAAGCCGCCCTTTCTCTCGGTCTTAGCCAAAATACTACCTCCGATATATAATAAATAAATTTACAAAAGGGTATCCCCGAATAATGCGTTAAAGCAAAGTGACCGCCAAAAGCAGTTTTTAAAAGCAGCCTTATATATTATATAAGAAAATCCGCATTTTTTCAATGGGTAAATGCGGATAAAATCAATTTGTAATATAATCGTAATACTGACCTTACACACTTATTCCTTGTCATCGGAATTTTCGTCGGTATCTTTCGATATTTTGGTAAACCTGCCCAGTATCTCCATAAATTCTTCTCCGGTAATGGTTTCCTTTTCAATAAGAAACTGTGCAAGCTCGTCAAGTGCCTCTGCCTGCGAACCGATTATCGCCTTGGCCTGTTTATGGCAGTCCTTAATAAGCTCCAGCACCTCATTATCAAGCTTTGCAAGCGTTTCGGGGCTGCAGTTTGATACGGAGCGGCCGTCAAGATAGCGGTTTTGTATGCTTTCAAGCGCCATCATATCAAATGTCTCGCTCATACCGTACATGCTTATCATGGCCCTGGCCATATTTGTGGCACGCTCGATATCGTTGCTTGCACCCGTGGTAACACCGCCGAATTTAATTTCCTCCGCCGACCGTCCCGCAAGCAAAACAACTATTTCGGCATACATCTCGGCCTTGGTCATAAGATATTTTTCTTCCTCGGGCATCTGCATTGTATAGCCCAAAGCGCCCATTGTACGCGGCACTATTGTTATTTTCTGCACGGGCTGGGTATTTTTCTGAAGTGCTGCGGCAAGCGCGTGGCCTATCTCGTGATAAGCTACTATCTGCTTTTCGGTAGCCGAAAGTATGCGGTCCTTTTTCTCCTTACCCGCAATGACCACTTCGACAGCATCTAAAAGATCCTCCTGCAAAACCTCTTCCCTGCCCATTCTGACAGCCCTTAAGGCCGCCTCGTTCACCATATTGGCAAGGTCTGCGCCGACTGCGCCGCTGGTAGCAAGGGCTATCTTTTTAAAATCCACATCACTGCCAAGCTTTACATCCTTTGAGTGCACCTTTAAAATATTTTCACGGCCGATAAGGTCGGGCTTTTCAACTATAATACGCCTGTCAAAGCGTCCGGGGCGCAGCAGAGCCTTGTCAAGCACCTCGGGACGGTTTGTTGCCGCAAGTATAACAATACCCTTTGAGGTATCAAAGCCGTCCATTTCGGACAAAAGCTGGTTTAAGGTCTGCTCGCGCTCGTCATTGCCGCCGATCTGATTGTCGCGGCTTTTACCGATAGCATCTATCTCGTCAATAAAAACTATACTTGGCGCATTTTCCTGTGCCTGTTTAAACAGATCGCGCACACGCGAAGCACCCACGCCCACAAACATTTCCACAAAATCGCTGCCCGAAAGGCTCATAAACGTAACCTTTGCTTCACCCGCAACGGCCTTTGCCAAAAGCGTTTTGCCCGTACCCGGCGGGCCTACCAAAAGTGCGCCCTTGGGCTGTTTTGCACCTATACGCGAGTATTTTTCGGGGTCGTGCAGATAATCTATTATCTCCACCAGCGATTCCTTGGCCTCGTCCTGTCCCGCAACATCGGCAAAGGTAACGCCCGTTTCCTGCTGCATATAAATTTTGGCATTTGATTTTCCCACGCCCATAACGCCGCCCATTCTGCCGTCAAGGCTTCTGGTCAGCATACGGAAAATAAAAAATATAAAAACAAGCGGCACTATCCACGACAAAACAAAGCTTAATATCGGTGAATTGTACAAAATAGGCGTTGAAAATTCTATATTTTTTTCAAGCAAAAGCGGTATAAGCTCGTCGTTTTCCAGATAGCCGGTACGAAATACCGTTGTTCCCAGCTTTGCCGCCATGGTTTCGGGCTTGGCATTGTCTTTCAGCGTTATTTCTATCCTGTCGGACTGAAACTCCACCTTTTTTACATAATCCTTGTCTATCCAGTCTATAAATGTGCTGTAGGATACCTCCGTTGTCTGGCGCAGTATCCTGTAGGTATTTATTATGTTAAATACTGCCGTCAGCGCTATAGATATTATCAGCAGCCTTATAAATATACCTGCATCGCCGCGTTTTTTTTCGGGCTCATTATTGTTGTTTTCGTTCATTTGTACACCTCTGAAGATCCGTTTTAATAGCTTAAGAACATTATAATGAAATTTTTGTCGTTTTGCAAGCATTAATACCAAAAATTAAGATGAATGTAATAAATTATCCTCTCAATTCTCTATCCTTGCCGCTTTTATGCTTACGCCGGTATAATAATGCAAAAGTATTTTTTTATAGTCCATTCCGTCACGCGCCATAAATTCCGCGCCGTACTGGCTCATACCTATGCCGTGGCCGTAGCCGTGCGCCGTAAAATATGCGGTATCACCGTTTATTTCAATATAAAAATCGCTTGACCTTAAGCCCAGCAGTCTTCTGATATCGTCTCCCGAAAACTCCCTGCCGCCCGCTTTTACACTTAACACATACCCCGAAGCGCTGCGCTTTTCAATGCTTATATCCGAGGCATCGTTTACGCCCAAGGCCGCCGCGAGCCTTTGCAGGGAAATATTTACATTTTGCATATACACAGGGGCATTTTTATCATATTCGCTATTTACCGGTCGCAGATACGGCAGCGAAGTTCCCCATAAATTGCCGCTGTCCTCGGTCATTCCTCCGCTTGCGCTGCAAAAAGCAGCAAGTATCGGCTGATTTTGGTACAGCATTAGTTCGCCTCGGGTATCGGTGACAGCCTTTTCTATTTTTTCATAATTTTTTTCGGTATCATCGCCCCACCGCTTTTTTAATTCGTCCTTTGAAAAATAAGCCTGTCCTATGCTTTTAAGGTCGGTATTTTTATTGTTAAAATATTCGCGGCAGGCATAAGTCCTGCACGCAACAGCCTGTGCCTTTAACGCCTCGTTTTCAAAATAAACGGGCATTTCCGCTGCGACCGCACCTATAACATAATTTTCCAGATATGCGGGTATGCTTATATCAAAGCCCTGTGTTGTCGTTTCGGTCGAGGTCTCCGAAACAAGGGTGGTCGTTTCGGCGGTGCATATCTGCGGGGAGCGCGTCAATATTTCGGACTGCTCGGCATAAACGGGCTTATCCGCAAATATATTTACACTTATCCAAATAAAAAGCGTTATACAATAAATTATCATTAAATATAAATGTGTCGTAAATTTTTTCAATTTCAGTTTTCCCTTACCCTTTCTATTTCAACGCCTATTTTTTTTAATTTTTCCTCTATATTCTCATAGCCGCGGTCTATATGGTGTATCTCTCCTATCTCGGTCTTTCCGTCCGCCATAAGCGCCGCAATTATTAGCGCGGCGCCCGCACGAAGGTCGGTCGCTTTCACATCCGTGCCGCTTAAATGCCGCACCCCGTTTACGACTGCGCTTCGGCCGTCTATCTTAATATCCGCGCCCATTCTGTTAAGCTCGGAGACATACATAAAGCGGTTTTCAAACACGGTCTCCTTTACTATCCCGCTGCCGCGCCCTGTCGTCATAAGCGCCATAAACTGCGCCTGCATATCCGTGGGAAAGCCGGGATAAGGCAGGGTTTTTATATCCGTATTTTTTATAAGGCCGTTTGAATTTACCCTTATAAAATTATCGCCCGTTACTATCTGCACGCCCGTTTCGGTCAGCTTGTGTATAACCGGACTTAAGTGCTGCGGTACAACATTTTTTATGCAAACATCGCTGTCCTTTACGGCAGCCGCCATAAGCATATAGGTGCCTGCCTCTATCCTGTCCGGGGATATGCGGCAGCTGCATCCGCGCAAAAACGGTACGCCGTGCACGGCTATGCTGTCCGTTCCCGCGCCCTCGACAAAGCCGCCCATAAGGTTGATAAAATCGGCAAGCTCCACTATCTCGGGCTCGGTAGCGCAGTTGTAAATAAAGGTAACTCCCTGTGCAAGCGCTGCGGCAAGCATAATATTTTCGGTCGCTCCGACGCTGGGAAAATCAAGATAAATACCCGCACCGTGAAGATACGGCGCACTTATGCTTACAAGGCCGTGTTCCATGCTTATATCCGCACCCATTGCGGAAAAGCCCTTTAAATGCAGATCTACCGGTCTTAACCCTATGCCGCAGCCGCCCGGCATAGGCAGGGAGCATTTGCCAAACCTGCCCAAAAGCGCCCCCGCAAGCAAAAAAGATGCGCGTATCTTTTTTGTCACATTATGATCCGGCACCCTGTTTTCTATTTGTTCGCAGCCAATAGAAATTGCCTTTGTGCTGCGGCTTATTTTTGCACCGAAGCCGGATAAAAGCGTCAGCATATCCTCTATATCGCTTAACGCGGGTACATTTTCAAGCGTTACACCTCTGTCGGTCAAAAGAGTTGCTGCCAGTATTGGCAGCGCCGCATTTTTGGAGCCGCTTATCCTTACATCCCCCGACAGCGGCAAAGCCTTTTTGATAATAAATTTTTCCGTATTTTTTTCCATAGCAATTCTCCGTTTAATAGTTTTTCTTCAAAATAAGTATGGCCTTTTTAAACGGGAATTATAATTTTAAATTTTTGTATTTAACGCTTTTTTTGGTCAATGATATTCGTATTCCGCAGAAATAAATTTCTGCTGCATACTCATAACCAACGGAATTGCAAGCAATTCCAAATTCAGTGGGAGCTTGGACTCCTACTGAATTTTAAGTAAGCACCCCCGCTTTAGAAGCGGGGGACTTCCTTAGTTTGTTAAAAACAAAAAAGTGTTGGGGCGCGGGACCGGGAGCGAAACGCGCGCGGCTCCCATCGTTTTTAATTACCTTTCACCCTCCCCACAAAAATCTGCATATCATCAGGCTTGCCACAGTCCCCGCGGCATTGGCTATCAGCGCACCCGCAAGAGTATATCTGGTTTTGGTAGCCTTTATGCTCATAAAATACACGCTTATGGTATAAAAAACAGTTTCTGTGCAGCACATCATAACGCTTACAAAACGCCCTATAAAGCTGTCGGGGGAATACTGCTTAAAAATATCCAGCAAAAGCCCCGTTGCGGCGCTTGAGGACACAAGGCGCATTATCGTAAGCGGAACGGCAGCAGCGGGAAATCCTACCCTATCACAAAGCGGGCTCACGGCTGTGCTTATTATCTCAAGCAGGCCGCTGTGATGCATAACGCCCACAGCCATCATCAGGCCTATCAGCGTGGGCATGATCTCAAGTACGGTTTTAAACCCCTTTTGCACGCCCTCAACAAAGCAGTCGTAAATTTTAATTTTTTTGCCTGCGCCGTAAAAAAGTATGTACGCTACCACCAGCGGCATTATCATGTCGGAAAGAAAATTTATGACCCTCATTTTCTTTTTCCTCCGACCGCCGCACGCCTTAAAAATATAAAAATAACAGATGCCGCCGTGGATACCGCCGTTGCGATAAGGCCCGCACCGATTATTTCGGATGGGTTTGCAGAATTGTACCTGCTGCGATAGGCTATGATATTTATTGATATTATCTGTAATGACGACATATTAAATATCATAAAATCACACATCATATCACTTGCCTCGTCCCTGAAGCGGTTAAGCCTGTCAAGCGCCTGCATGGCATATATGCCCGCAGGTGTTGCCGCCCAGCCAAGCCCAAGAATATTTGCCGTGATATTGCTGCCTATGTATTCAAAGGCCTTATCGTCCTTTGGGATATCGGGAAAAAGCCGTTTTAAAAGCGGCAGCATCGCCTTTGTCATTTTTTCGGTCAGCCCGCTTTTATCGGCTATATTCATAAATCCCGTCCACATTGACAGCACCCCAAGCATGGTTATGCATACAGATACCGCCTCCTTTGCGCTTTCCGCCATTCCCACCGTTACCGCATGCATTTTTCCCGTAAAAGCGGCCGTTAAAATACCCAAAAGTATAAAACCCGCCCAAAGAAAATTAAGCATAAAAATACCCCCTGTCAAGCCTTGATATAGCTTATTCACAGGGGGTAAAAATTATTACAAATGCTTTTTACAATGTAACGGAGTCCATAATATCCTGTTCGGGAAACGAACCAATATTGTTAAGCTCCTTAAGCTTATGATAAAGCTCGGCATTTGTAAGGTTTATATACGGTGCAACATAGAAAACGATAAGTATGCCGCAGGTAAATACGCCAAGTATTATCCAGCCGATAAACGAAAGACCCAGCACAAACATATCCCATTTGTTTCCGTTTGTCATTCTGCGTGTTGTTTCAAAAGCTTCCTCGCATGTCATATCCGGTTTTTCCGCCAAAAGATAAGGTATCATAGAATATTCATAGCTTTTTATAATGCCCGGGATAATAAAAAGGCAGCTCCAGCCCAATATTTTCATATATCTTACAAACATTATCCAAACTACATTTTTATAATTATCCTTAAACGCAAAAACAACATCATCGACCTTGCCCTGCTCATCGCGGGCCCTTACAAAGTATCGCTGACAGCCTACCTGAAGCGGCATAAACACCAAAACCGCCAGTATAGTTGAAACAGTAAAGACCACTAAAAAAATAACAAGAAACAAAAGCACAAACGGCAGTATGGCATCAAGATCAATGTCGGGGCTGATAGCCGCACCATTGTCCGATATCCGTTTAAGCTCATCCTTTACAGCCTGCGGAAGATCGTCCGCATTGTTGCTGTTAAGGTATTTATCAAATTCCTCTTTGGATATTTCTCCGTTTTTGGCCGCTTCCATAAGCGCCTTTTCAATATTGCCGCTGCCCGAATTATGGCTGTATGTGCTGCTGTTATAATGGTTTGTACGCGGTGCATTGTAGCCAAAACGCATACCGCCGCCTCCGCCGCCTATAAAGCTGAATATAAGCGATACTACAACGCTCATCCAGTATGTACGGCGAAGCACATCTTTTGCAAGCATCTTTAATTCACTTCTTGTCCACATTGTCTTTTTCCTTTCTCCTTATCTGTAATACTTCATCATTTGAGCAAGATAGCTTTCCATTTCATCTGCGCTGAGTGCAAACGGAATATCTTTTTTCTTATCCGTCAGCATACTTTTCCCAAGCACGGTAAGGCGATACAGGCTTGACGGCGCAAATACAGCCAGCGCATTGTCATAGTCATCCCTTATACCGTTATTAAAAATATATTCCAATTCCCTTTCAAACGAAAACGGATTGTAATATATTGGCTGTATAAATTGAAAATACCGTCCGAAAGGCGTTAAAAAATACCTGTCTATCATTCTTCCTATGGGATATACCGACGATAAAGCCGCACGCTCGCTTTCGTCAAGCCTTTCGGCATGATTTCGGTCGTTTTTCCAAAGGTCAACTATATCAAACCCCACCAGATCGTAAAGGTCGGCATAAATATCATCCGTAAGATATGTGCTTTCCAGCCATTTTTGTACAAGCGCCTTATTAAGGCCGGGACAATTGCCAAAAATTGCCGAAAACTTGCGGCAGAATATCTTGCAGGCACATTCCACCGCCTTTTCAAGCGCCGAACGTGTTGAAAGCTGGTGCATATTGCGGCCCTTTGCCGTGGAAACATACCTTGCTATGCCAATTGCGGGTATCCTTTTTATAACACCGAGCTCCAGCGCTATCTCAACCAGATATGCTATATATATATTGTCGCTGAAGGTAAAACGCGGCGCATATTCCGCAAAGCTTTCCGGCATAAGCTCACGCGTTATGTGGTCAAAGGCCGCTCCCTCGTCTGCCGTTTGCGCAAGGACGGAAAGATCGTTTATAAACGGATGCTCTTCCTGCGTATAAAGCTTCCATTCAAATGCAATTTCCTCGTTTTTTATTTTGGGCAGGCACACATTAACGCCGTCATCTCCAAACCAAATGTCGGCAAATACCGCAGGTGTTGCAAAGGCTTCGCGAAAAAGTGCACTGTAATACCACACGCGATATATATTATCAAAATAAAAAAATATATCGTTTTTATCCTCGGATCTTACAGCCTTAAATGCGGCATTAAACTCCGCCTTGAAGATATTATTCAGTTTTTTAAACTTTTCATATTCAAGTTTTGCCATCAGCCTCACCTCTTTATGGATTATACCACAAAATTTTTGATATAACAATATATTTTTTTAATTTTCAAGCAGGCATATTGCGCAAAAGAAAGCTTCGGCTGCCTTTACGGCACAAAAAAAGCCGCTGAAAAGCAGCGGCCTTTTTAAGAAAAAATTATTCTTCTGTCTTGGGAGCTTCGGGCTTCTGCGGCTTGGGCAGGCAAGCCTTTCTTGAAAGGTTTACACGTCCCTGGTCGTCTATCTCGGTAACCTTTACCTCGATAACATCACCTACATTTACAACATCCTCTACCTTTGCAACACGCTCGTGTGCAAGCTTGGAGATGTGCACAAGACCCTCTGTTTCAAAGCCTATTTCAACAAATGCGCCGAATGTCATAAGGCGAGTAACTGTACCCTTGTATACCTTGCCTACCTCGGGGCCCTTGTCTATCATAGTTATCATATCCACAGCCTTTGCGATAGCATCTGCATTTGCGGATGAAATGTATATCTTGCCCTCGTCCTCGGTATCGATTTTATCAACGCCGGAAAGCTCGATTATCTTGTTGATAGTCTTGCCCTTGGAGCCGATGACCTCTGCCATTTTGTCGGGATTTATCTGTACAAACTCTATCTTGGGAGCGTACTTGGAAAGCTCCTTGCGGGGCTCTGCGATAGCCTTTAACATAACCTCGTCAAGAATATAGTTTCTTGCCTCGTGTGTGTTTGCTATAGCACCCTTGATTATCTCGGGTGTAAGACCCTGTATCTTCATATCCATCTGAATAGCCGTGATACCTTTGTGAGTACCGGCAACCTTAAAGTCCATATCACCGAAGAAGTCCTCAAGACCCTGGATATCTGTCAAAAGAATGAAATCATCGTCTGTTTCGCCCGTAACAAGACCGCAGGATATACCTGCAACGGGGCGCTTAATGGGAACGCCCGCAGCCATAAGCGAAAGTGTGGAGCCGCAAACGCTGGCCTGTGATGTAGAACCGTTTGAGCTTAAAACCTCGGATACAAGACGGATAGCATAGGGGAACTCGTCCTCGCCGGGAATAACGGGTAAAAGCGCACGCTCTGCAAGCGCACCGTGACCTATCTCGCGGCGTCCGGGGCTTCTTGAGGGCTTTGCCTCACCTGTGGAGTAGCCGGGGAAGTTATAATGGTGGATATATCTCTTGGTCGTTTCTTCCTCGTCAAGGCCGTCTATCTTCTGTGCATCGCCTACGGATGCAAGTGTTGTCACGGTAAGGACCTGTGTCTGACCGCGCTTAAACAGCGCCGAACCGTGAGTTCTGGGAAGAATATCCACCTCTGCGGAAAGGGGTCTTATCTGATTTAAGGCACGGCCGTCGGGACGCTTGTGGTCGCGGAGGATCATACGGCGAACGGTCTCTTTCTCGTACTTGTAAATAGCCTCGTCAATTACCGTTGCAAATTCCTCGTCGTCAAGCTCGGCGCCGAATTTTTCCTTTAAGGCCTCGATGCATTCCTCGTTGATAGCTGTGATACGCTCGTCGCGGATCTGCTTCATATCGGTAAATACAGCCTCTTCCATACGCTGTGCGGGGATAAGCTCCTTGATAGCCTCGTAAAGGTCGTGGTCTACAACATGCTCCTCGTAGCTGTGCTTTTCCTTGCCGCACTCTGCAACAATGCCGTCGATAAATTTACAAATTTCGACATTCTGCTTGTGGCCGAACATAATGGCATCAAACATCTCGTCGTCCGTTACCTCGTCCGCGCCTGCTTCTATCATCATTACCTTTTCCTTTGTTGAGGAAACGGTAAGGTTCATACGGCTTAACTTTTTCTGCTCTGCCGTGGGGTTGATAACATATTGACCGTCTATCATACCTACCGAAACGGAGCCTGTGGGGCCGTAGAAGGGTATATCGGAAATTGAAAGTGCGATAGATGAGCCTATCATTGCGCATATCTCGGGTGCGCAGTCCTGATCAACGCAAAGCACAAGTGCGTTGATGCAAACATCATTTCTGTAATCCTTGGGGAAAAGAGGACGGATAGGTCTGTCGATAACACGCGATGTAAGTATAGCGTGCTCCGCAGGTCTGCCCTCACGGCGTGTAAAGCCGCCGGGTATCTTGCCTACCGCATACATTTTTTCCTCATAGTCTATTGAAAGAGGGAAAAAGTCAATACCTGCACGGGGCTTTTCGCTTGCCGTAGCGGTAACCAAAACCACCGTGTCGCCGTAACGCACGATACACTCGCCGTTTGCCAGCTCTGCAACTCTGTCGATCTGTACGGAAAGCTCTCTGCCCGCAAGATCCATTTTAAATGTTTTGTACATAGTATACTCCTTTGTAAATTATATTCTTGGTACCTCTAAAAATTATCATTTCGCCAAATTTGCTATATATAGCGAAACGCCGTAGGCGTACAGCGTCCAAATTTTCGATAGCTGCTTCAAACCTCCTCGGCATAGCTTTTTTGCTATGCTTTCGTCGGCTTTCATTGCTCTCAAAAATTCTATCTGCATTTGGCTTTATCCTAATTTTCAGAGGCACCCTTACCGACTGTTTTTTAGCTTAAAACGGGGTTTAGCGTTTAAGCCCTGTTTTAAACTAAAAACACCGCCGGCAGTTGACTGTAAAAATGTGAAAAAGGGGTGCTGTGATACAACACCCCAAATAAGTCTTACTTTCTTAAACCAAGTGCTGCGATAAGCTCACGATATTTAACAATATCCTTGGACTTGATGTAATTTAAAAGACCCTTTCTCTGACCAACCATCTTAAGAAGACCTCTTCTTGAGTGGTGATCTTTCTTGTGTTCCTTTAAGTGTTCGGTAAGGTGATTGATCCTTGCTGTTAAAAGAGCAACCTGAACCTCGGGAGAACCTGTGTCACCCTCGCTTCTGCCGAACTTTGCAATAATTTCCTGCTTGTTGATTTCCATATTTTTTGCCTCCTATAAAATAATTATTAACCGCTTGCCAAGGATAGGTCGGAGATGCCCGAACCTGAGCAAGGGCCGATTACACGATTAATATTTTACCACATACCGCCGCAAATTACAAGTATTTTTTTGTAAAAAACAATGCAAATTTTTACGGTTTTAGGGTAAAATCTACCAAAAAAATTATTTGCTGCTCTCTTCCTGCGGCTTGTTGGAAAGGTTTGGCTCGGTATTGCCGTATATCTCGCTCTTAAGCACGGGGATGCGTATACCCTTGTTAAGGCCGAATTCCACAACAACATTCTGGTCGTAAATTTCCATTACACGGCCGTAAAAACCGCTGGATGTAACGACCCAGTCGCCCACCTTCATTTCGTTTTGAATGTCCTTAAGCTGCTGCTCGCGTTTTTTCTGCGGCTTTATTGCAAAAAGATACATTAAAACAAAAATAACTATTACATAAATTATCATTATTATACCCGACATAGGGCCGCCCTGTGCCTGTCCTGTCTGTGCCGCAGCCTGTGTTGCAGCCTGTACGGTATCTGCAGCCTGTGCCGCAGCCTCCTCACCGCCCGTAAAGGTAACGGAGTTTGTTAAAAATGCAGTTAAAAAATCCATATCTCATATTCTCCTTGAATTTACTTATGGAAACGCTGATTAAATTCAAAAAAACAAAAATAATTTTAGCCGATGGCGGCGCATTTGTAGGCGACCATGCTAATGTGAAGCCTAACAGGCTGAACATAGCAAACAGAGCCGTTAAGCAAATGCGCAAAATTATTTTTGGTATCCTTAAATCAGCGTTTCCTTGTTTATCCGTTTACTATATTATAAATGTTTTGCGGCGATACGTCAAGAAAAATGTTCTTTTATTTTTTGTCCTCCAAGAAAATCAGTCCCCACATCAAATAACGCGCGATCTGTCTCTCCGCTTGATTCCGCCTCGTAAATTTTCAGCCCTTGCGCCTTTATGCTCAAACAAATTTGCGGCTCACCGCTTTGTGCATCGCCCCACGCATCCTCAAAGGTATATATTTTTAAGCCGTTATTTGACTCGGCTATACAAAAAGCGCCTATATCTCCGTATACCGAATGAGAGGATATTATTTTTTCGACACCCTCAAATATCATTACAAGCCCTCTGCCCTCCCATGTCCTAAAAGAGACCTTGGCTTGCTCTGCACCTATAATTATGCTTTCTATATGCCCGTCCTCGCAAGAAAATGCTTCGATTTGTTTCATTTGGCTTACCTCGCTTTTTTCGATATTATTTCATTCTCTTTTATTTCTTTGCCGCATAGACATCTTATTCTTGCCGTCATTCCCTTACTCAAAGTTTTCCACTTTTTACCATATGATATTATCTCCAAAATATCTACCTTTAGTACTTCGCTGTTATCAACACCGTCTTTAAATGGCATAAAACACCCTTGCATTTTCCCTCGCAAAAAAAGAGCCGCCGCAAAGCGGCGACCCTAATTTCATCTATATAAACTCTCCACAGAGTATATAGGCATCAAACGATACCCTGTGCCATCATAGCATCTGCAACCTTAATGAAGCCTGCGATGTTAGCACCTGCAACATAGTTGTCCTTCATGCCGTATTCTTCAGCCTTGGCTGTCATTTCGTGGCAGATATTTACCATAATGCCGTGAAGCTTGTTATCTACCTCGTCAAATGTCCAGCTTAATCTCTCGCTGTTCTGGCTCATTTCAAGTGCGGATGTAGCAACACCGCCTGCGTTTGCAGCCTTTGCGGGTGCGAAAAGCACGCCTGCCTTCTGGAATACATCAATAGCCTCAAGTGTTGAAGGCATGTTAGCGCCCTCACCTACAGCCTTTACGCCGTTAGCAACAAGTGTCTTTGCATCAGCCTCGTTAAGCTCGTTCTGTGTTGCGCAGGGAAGTGCGATGTCACACTTGATGTTCCAAACGCCCTTACCGTCATGGTACTCTGCATCCTTGTGTGTTTCGCCATATTCGGAAAGTCTGCCGCGGCGAACAAACTTAAGATCCTTAACATATTCAATATCAATACCGTTCTTGTCATATACATAACCTGTAGAATCGGAAAGAGAAACAACGGTAGCGCCAAGCTGTGTAGCCTTTTCTGCTGCAAATACAGCAACATTGCCGGCACCGGAGATAACAACGGTCTTGCCCTTGAAGCTGTCGCCCTTTGCGTTAAGCATTTCCTCTGTTAAGTATACAAGGCCGTAGCCTGTAGCCTCTGTTCTTGCAAGAGAACCGCCGAATGTAAGGCCCTTTCCTGTTAAAACACCCTCGTAAAGGCCTGTTATTCTCTTGTACTGGCCGTACATATAGCCAACTTCACGTCCGCCTACACCGATATCACCTGCGGGAACGTCAACATCAGCGCCGATATGTCTGTAAAGCTCTGTCATAAAGCTCTGGCAGAAACGCATAACCTCGTTGTCAGACTTGCCCTTGGGGTCAAAGTCGGAACCGCCCTTGCCGCCGCCGATAGGAAGACCTGTAAGGCTGTTCTTGAAGATCTGCTCAAAACCAAGGAACTTGATGATACCAAGGTTTACGGAAGGATGGAATCTCAAACCGCCCTTGTAAGGTCCGATAGCAGAGTTAAACTGTACTCTGTAGCCTCTGTTTACCTGTACATTACCCTTATCGTCGATCCAGGGTACTCTGAACATTATCTGACGCTCGGGCTCTACAAGTCTTTCAAGTAAAGCCGACTGCTCAAAACGGGGATTAGCCTCGATAACGGGCTTTAATGTGTTAAGAACCTCTGTAGCTGCCTGATGAAATTCGGGCTGTGCGGGGTTCTTTGCGATAAGTTCGCTTAAAACGCGATCTACATAACTCATTTGTAAATTCCTCCTAAAGTAAATGATGTTTTCGCCATAGGTCAAATTAGTCTTTGCTTACCTGACCCTTGTGAACTTATTATACACGCATTTTGCCTGTCTTGTCAACAGAAATTTCATAATTTATTGAATATTGTTGATTTTTTTGCATTTTGGAGCGAATTTTGCAATTTTTTGATTTAAACTTGTGCAATTTGACATTTCAAAAATTTCATTTTTACTTTTTTCTCTTTTGCCTGCAAATTAAAAATATCTCGGTAAGCACCATTGTAGAGACCAGGTCGTAAAGCAGCTGTTTTTTGTTCCACATTTCGCATACGCTGTCCAGACATATCTCCTCGGCCTCGTCATTTGCGCGGCTTATAGCGTCTACAGCCTCGTTTGTCACCTTGCTTATAAATTCACGGTCCGGACCCATCGGACGCAGCGCCGGGCTGCCGCTGTAGATATTGTTTTTGACTGCGGCCTTGACGTATGGCAAAAACAATTTTGCAGTTTTGGGGTACATAGCTTGCATAAGAGCATAATCATTTACCCTTTCCTCACGGTCAGGGCGCTGTCCGTAGGGCGGCAGACCGCCGACAGGCAGGCTTTCCGCCGCACGGACGATATCCCCGCCCGAAAGTGTCCCCGCCGCATTTTCGTTGTTGAGCATAGCGCCCATATCCGCACTTAATTCCTTGTTTCGGTTTTTGTAGTACATAATTGCCTCATAAAGCCTTTTATCTATATACTACGCCAAAATAAAAAAATGTGAGCGGAATATCCCCACTCACATTTTGGTTTTAAATTATTCTGTCAATTTTTCTCTGCCGCAAAAAGTGCAGGAATATCGGTACAAGTATCGCCGCGGGCAGCAGACCCACAATTATACGCACACAAACCCAAGCGATATAATCGGTGTAAGAAAACCACTCGGGACACACCTCCCCAATGCACCCCGGGGCTACTGCATCCCTTATTGCCCACTGCAAATTATACTTTGTTGTGTCGGAAATATATATTACATATCTGATATACTCATTCCACGCCGCTGTTGCAAACAAAAAACCCGTTACCGCAAGCGGAGCGCGTGAAAGCGGCATAACTATCGCAAAAAACTTTTGCACGGGCGTACAGCCGTCTATCTCCGCCGCATCTAATATACTTTGGGGCAGCTGCTCAAAATAAGCGCGCAGCAAAAATATATTAGCCACATTAAGGCACATAGGCAGCATCACCGCCCAAAGACTGTTTGTAAGGTGCAATTTTTTCATTACGATATATTCGGGCATAATACCTGCATTAAAAACAAGCGTTATAATAAGCATTGCCTTAAAAAGCCTTACTCCCGGCATATCCCGCTGCATAAGTATATACGCCGAAATGCTTGTTGCCATAACGCCCAAAAAGGCAGTCGCCGCTGTTGTAAGACACGATATGTAAAACGAATGTATGCCGTACTCAAATTTAAACGACTTGTAGGCGGTAAGGTCAATCGCCTTCGGCAAAAGATCAATGCCATAGGTATTGGTATTTGCGATAGATGCCGAAAATATCTTTATTATCGGTATAAGCACCGCCGCACATAAGAACATCATAAACAGCGTATTAAATATTAAAAATACCGACCTTGCGCGTTTTCCCCGTTTAAAGCTTATCTTCTCCATAAAAACACCCCTTTTTATTTAGTATATCTTTTGCAGTCCCAGCGACCGTGGATCTACCAAATTGATTTTTTCCGCGGAATAGACATAAACCCTCCCGTATTCCGATTTGGGGCTGTATTTCGCTGCACCCCTATAGATAGGCTCCTCTAAATTATAAACTATGTTGTCGATATTTGCGGAATACTCATAATCGGTCGAATTGGTTTCATATCTGTACAGTCTTGAAACGCCAAACTCCTCAATTTCCCTATCCAGGCTTATAATATAGCATTTGCTTTCATCCGGCAGTTTCCAATCGGGAAGACCGCAAAAACGTGCGTTTTCGTCATACTGTGCCTGATTCTCCACACGAAACCAATATATATCCGAGCTGTACTTCGCCTCGGCCAGCTGCTCTTTAAAGTTTTTGGCAAATTGACTTTCGTGCCAATCGGCCTTAAGCTGTGTTTCCGACGTGAGCGCAAGCCTGCCGTATTTCACATCCTTAATTTCGCTTTTTGTCAATGATATTCGTATTCCGCAGAAATAAATTTCTGCTACATAAGCCGAAACGCGCGACAAGCGCGTACAGGCTCATCCTCTGTAGGCTATACACGCCTTTGGCGTGTTACGCCATAACTCATAACCAACGGAATTGCAAGCAATTCCAAATTCAGTGGGAGCTTGGACTCCCACTGAATTTTAAGTAAGCACCCCCGCTTTAGAAGCGGAGGACTTCCTTAGTTTGTTAAATTTTTCATAAGCATCGTTCAGCTTCATTGCCTTTGCCACATTTATATGTGAGGGAATACCTATAGCCAAGCATATACCGCTGACAACGATATATCCCGCAAGAATAGCCTTTTTTATATTTTTCCCTTTGTCCCCCATAATTTTTCTCCTTTTTGATATTTACCGAAATCCTCATTTATATCGGCTATTATATCATACTATCGGTTATTTTTCAACAGCTTATGCATAACCGGTCGTTTTTTGACATAAACGGTAAAAAAGGCTGCCCATTCGGACAGCCTGATTTATTAGATAAGTTCAATTATAACTGTTTCTGCGCCGTCGCCGCGTCTTGCGCCAAGCTTCACAATTCTTGTGTAGCCGCCGTTTCTACCTGCGTACTTGGGTGCGATCTCGTCAAAGAGCTTTGCAGCCATATCTACCTTTACGGTGTTGCTTCTGACCTTGCGGCCGTCAGCGGGAACCTCTGTTACAGGGTAAAGGTAAGCAAGAATTTTTCTTCTTGCGTTAAGACGGCTGGGCTGATCTTTCTTGATAGTCTTTTCAACTTCGTCAAAAACAGTCACTCTCTTGCCGTTTACAACTTCCTTAACACGCTTGCCCTCGGCATCCTTTTTAGCTGCCTTTGCGGTAACGGTAACTTCATCAAAGTTATCCTTTTCCTTAATTGCAAGTGTAATAAGCTTTTCAGCAATACTTCTGATTTCCTTGGCCTTGGACTCTGTAGTCTCAATTTTGCCGTGGTATAATAAATTAGTTACCTGGTTGCGTAACAGCGCCTTACGCTGGCTTGCTGTACGGCCAAGCTTTCTATATCCGGACATCTCTTAACCTCCTAAATTATTCCTCGCTGGGGCTTAAGCTCAAGCCCAGTTCAGCTAACTTGTTAAGTACTTCCTCAAGCGACTTGCGGCCGAGGTTTCGTACCTTCATCATATCTTCTTCTGTTTTGTTTGCAAGATCTTCAACTGTGTTGATACCCGCACGCTTCAAGCAGTTGTAGGAACGAACGGAAAGGTCAAGCTCCTCAATGCTGAGCTCAAGCACCTTTTCTTTCTTGCCCTCTTCCTTTTCAACAAGGATCTCTGCGTTTCTTGCGCTGTCGGACAGGTCAACAAACAAATTAAGGTGTTCGTTAAGTATCTTTGCGCCAAGGCTGACAGCGTCATCGGGCGCAATAGTACCGTCTGTCCAAATTTCAAATGTAAGCTTGTCATAATCTGTGATCTGACCTACACGAGTATCCTCAACACGGAAGTTTACACGTCTGACAGGAGTGTAAATAGAATCAACAGGTATCATTCGGAGCGGCTGGTCAGCTCTTTTGTTCTTTGCAGCATCAACATAGCCGCGGCCTTTTGTAATGGTAATTTCAACAAACAGCTTGCTGTCGGGGCCGCCCGATAATGTAGCGATGTGAAGATCGGGGTTCATTACCTCGATATCCTGGTCAAACTGGATATCGCCCGCCTTGACCTCACACTCGCCCGAAGCGTTTATATATGCCATTTTAGGCTCGTTGCTCTCGCTGTTGTTTTTTATTGCAAGGTTTTTAAGATTAAGGATCAACTCCGTAACGTCTTCCTTAACGCCGGGGATGGTGCTGAATTCGTGCAGCACGCCCTCAATTTTAACATTGCTTACTGCCGCGCCGGGCAAAGAAGAAAGCAAAATTCTTCTTAAAGAGTTGCCAAGGGTAGTACCGTAGCCTCTCTCCAGCGGTTCAACAACAAAGCATCCGTAAGTGCCGTTCTTTTCTGTTATCTCAATGCGAGGTTTTTCAAACTCAAACACTCTGCCAACCTCCCTATATAGTCAAATTTATATGTTTCAAAAATTTCAAACACAGCCGATAAATTACTTGCTGTACAACTCGACGATAAGTGTCTCGTTAACGGGCAGGTCAAGCTGCTCTCTCTTGGGAAGTGTCTGTACGCTGCCCTTAAGGTTGTCATGGTCTGCCGATAACCACTCGGGAACTATTCTTGAAGCTGTAACATCAAGAACATCCTTGAATCTCTGAAGATCCTTCTTTGTTTCCTTGATCTCGATCACGTCGCCTACCTTTACCTGCTGTGAAGGGATATTAGCCTTCTTGCCGTTGATAGTAACAAGGTTGTGTCTTACGATCTGACGAGCCTCTTTTCTTGTGCGGCCGTAGCCAAGTCTGTAAACAACATTGTCAAGACGCATTTCAAGAAGCATAAGAAGGTTCTCACCTGCGATGCCGTGCATCTTTTCAGCCTTCTCATAGTAGTTTCTGAACTGCTTTTCAAGCACGCCGTAAATAAACTTTACTTTCTGCTTTTCCTTTAACTGAATGCCGTATTCACTTAACTTGCGCATATTTCTCTTGCGGTGTCCTGCCTTCTTGCTTGAACCAAGAACAGAAGGCTCAATGCCCAAGTATCTGCATCTTTTAATGATAGGACCCATATCTCTAGCCATTAATAGTTACCTCCGTTATATCAATAAAAAACAAATTTTCTCTAAATTATACACGTCTTCTCTTAGGCGGTCTGCATCCGTTGTGAGGAACGGGTGTAACGTCCTTGATCATTGTTACGTCAAGGCCTGCTGCCTGTAATGCACGGATAGCTGCTTCACGGCCGCTGCCCGGGCCCTTTACAAATACTTCAACTGTCTTTAAGCCGTAATCCTTTGCAGCACCTGCTGCCTTTTCTGCTGCCATCTGTGCAGCATAAGGAGTGGACTTTCTTGAACCTCTGAAGCCAAGCTCGCCTGCGCTTGCCCAAGAAAGAGCATTGCCTGCGGCGTCTGTAATAGTTACGATTGTGTTATTAAAAGTTGACTGGATATGTGCTGCACCACGCTCAACGACCTTTTTGTCGCGGCGTCTGCGGCCTACAGTCTTCTTAACTGTTTTCTTAGCCATTTTGACCTGATCCTCCTACTATAATAGTATCAATAGATTAATTATTTCTTCTTGTTAGCAACAGTTCTTCTCGGACCTTTTCTTGTACGAGCGTTGGTCTTTGTTTTCTGTCCTCTTACAGGAAGACCCTTTCTGTGACGGATACCTCTGTAGCAGCCGATCTCAACTAATCTCTTGATGTTAAGAGCGATCTCACGTCTTAAATCACCCTCTACAGTCTGGGAAGCGTCGATCACGTCACGGATCTTAGCAACTTCATCATCTGTAAGATCTCTTACTCTTGTGTCGGGGTTAACGCCTGCTTCCTTCAAAATTCTGTTTGAACTTGCACGGCCGATACCGTAAACATAAGTAAGACCTATTTCAATTCTTTTTTCTCTTGGTAAGTCTACACCCGCTATACGAGCCATATACTTATTGCACCTCCTGATTAAATTAGCCGCCCTTGCGGCACATTGGTTACTGCTGCCAATGCAGCGTCGATAGTTTGTATCAAATATTCCATCGGGCAGCCGCTCCCTTTGGATAAACGAAACGCCTTTCGGCAGGCGTCCCCGGTACCTAAGGCCACAGAGGGCTTTTACCCCCCTTAAACCATATTGCTGCTGCGGACATACGCCGTCAGCATATTTATTTGATGTCAAACCAGTTTTTAGTATACCAAATCCCCACCCAAAAATCAAGCATTTATTTTGGGATTTTGGATTTTTTTTAAATTTTGTTAAATTTGTCCATTAAACGCATAAAAAAAGCCGCCCAATACATCATTTTTGACCATTACGGCGGCTTTTCACTTATTTACGGTCCACCCGCGTTTTTGATAATATCTTTTATATCTATCCTTACATACTCTCCGGCGCGTTTATGCCCAGCAGTCCAAGCCCAAAGCTTATGCAGTCCTTGGTCTCGCATACAAGTGCAAGCCTTGCCTTTTTCTCGGCAGTCTCGCACTGCATGATATTTTTGCCGTTGTAGAAACGGTTAAACTGCTTGCAGACCTCGATAAGCTGGCGTGAAACTATGTAGGGCTCGTTCTTGTCGGCGGCCTCCTTTATCTTGTCGGCCATATCGCCGATAGCCTTGCAAAGCGCAACACTTGCCTCGTCCGATATAAGGCTGTAGTCTATGTCCTTTGAAAGACCCTCAAAGCCGTTTCTTTTTAAGATATTGCACGCCCTTGCGTGGGTGTACTGCACATAAGGGCCTGTTTCGCCCTCGAAGCTGAGCATCCTGTCAAGGTCGAACACGATATTTTTAATTCTTGAATTAAACATATCGTCAAAGATAACGGCACCAATGCCGACATCCTCTGCGACCTTTTCCTTATCGGCAAGGTCGGGATTTTTTTCTTCTATTATAGAAAGCGCTTTTTCGACAGCCTGGTTAAGGATATCCTCCATTAAAACAACATGACCCTTTCTTGTGCTTAACTTGCCGTCTCCAAGGCTTACAAGACCAAACGGTATATGCACAAGGCTGTCCGCAGCCCAATCATAGCCCATAAGCTCCAGCACCTTGAACCACTGCGCAAAGTGCAGATTCTGGTCGAGAGCGGTTATGTAAAGACACTTGTAAAAATCATAGGTCTCCTTGCGGTAAAGCGCCGCCGAGATATCCCTTGTGGGGTAAAGCGTACCGCCGTCACTTCTTAAAATAAGGCAGGGCGGCATATTGTATTTTTCAAGGTCTACTATCTGTGCGCCCTCGCTGGTGGTCAAAAGACCCTTTTGGCGTATCTCCTCAACAGCGGCCTGCATTTTATCATTATAAAAGCTCTCACCCGCATAGCTGTCAAAGGTAATGCCAAGACGGTCGTAAATGCGGTTAAATTCCTTCATACTGATATCGCAGAACCATTTCCAAAGGTCGAGAGCCTCCTTGTCGCCCTCCTGCATTTTAACAAGCCAGGAGCGTGCCTCGTCGTTAAGCTCGGGGCGCTTTTCGGCCTCCTCGTGGAACTTAACGTAAATACGGCTCAATTCCTTTATATCGTCACGCTCGACAGTTTCCTTGTCGCCCCACATTTTATAGGCAACTATAAGCTTGCCAAACTGCGTGCCCCAGTCGCCGAGGTGGTTTATGCCCACTACCTTATAGCCAAGGGCGGTATAAATATTTTTAAGCGCATTGCCGATAACGGTAGAACGCAGATGTCCGACATGGAAGGGCTTTGCAATATTGGGCGAGGAATAGTCTATGCAAATAGTTTTGCCTTCGCCTATCTTTGATTTAAAAATATCGGTGCCGTTTTCAACATAGCCCGCAACAACGCTTTTTACGGTGTCCTCTTTATTGACAAAAAAGTTGATATAGGCGTTTACCACCTGTATATCCGACACAAAACCGGGCTTTTCTATTTTAGCTGCGATATCCTGTGCGATAAGCGGGGGCGCCTTTCTTAAAACCTTTGCAAGCCTGAAGCAGGGAAAGGCAAAATCACCGTTTTTGGTATCGGCTGGGGTCTCTATTGCGGGCGCTATCTCCTCCGCCGGAATATCCGCCGCCTGTGAAATTATTTTTGAAAGTTCGGTAATAAAATCCATAGTATACTCCTTATTTTACAAATATTTTTATCGCCTTTGGCACCGTTTTTATCTCCACGGGCATATCGGGGCCGCGTTCGCCGTCGATATCGGTAGTGATAAAGCGTTTGTCGGGCGAAAGATTTTCTATTTTTATATTGCTGTCCTTAAAAAATATAATGCCCTCGCTTGAAAGATGCTCGCCCTTTAAAAAGTCAAACACCAGCTTTGTAAGGTCGGGCCAGGGGATATTGGCAAAGGCCACAAAATCAAGCAGGCCGTCATTTATGCTGGCGTGGGGCGAAATGCCCTCTATGCCGCCCGTACCCGAGGAATTAAGCACCAGAAACAAGTTTATATTGTTCTCGTAAACACCCCTTGACGAGGTTATGCGCATAGGTATGGGCTTGAACGTCGAAAGCTGCTCCATACCCTTTACATAGTACGCAAGCTTGCCGAAAAGGTCCTTGAACGTCCTGTCCACCTCCTGTGAAACATTTGAAAAAAGGCCGCCCGCACAGACGTTTATAAAATACTTTTCGCCGTTTATAAGCCCGAGGTCTGTATATTCGGTCTTGCCTGCGCCGATAACATCACAGCACTCGGCGATATCCTGCGGTATTTCCAAAAATGTGCAAAAATCGTTCGCCGTGCCCGAGGGTACAAGCGCCAGCGGGATATCGTTAAGCCCGTGCTTCATCATAGCGTTTACAACCAGATTTATCGTGCCGTCACCGCCCGAGGCGCCAATGGCATCCCAATCGTGCCCCATAGCCGAGATATGCCTGCCTATATCGCCTATCTCGCAGGTGCGGAAAACCGATACCTCATAGCCGTTTCGCTGCATATTGTATATAAATTCATCCAGATTGCCCTTAAATACACCCCCGCCCGAATACGGGTTGTAAATAAGCTTGAATTTTTTCATTGCATCCTCTCCCGATACTATCCGTATTTTTTTATAATATCATATCTTAATTTGTTTTTCAATATTTTTGTTTTTTTGAGTTTTCCCATTTTTTATCAGAAATGTGTATGTTGTACAAATTTCAATTTGTCCGAGAGATATTGTGAAACGAGACAGCGGAACGACACATAGGTCGTTCCCTACAAAACGGTGAAATGTCAGATTATTCGTTGTAGGGACGGACCTGCGTGTCCGTCCGCCCAAGATCTCCCCGTTAAATTGAAATTTGCAAATCACACATCACAAAAAACATTTACCGTTATGCCGTTATCTACCGCATTTCAAGCAAAAATCATCCCAAAAACGGGAAAACTCAAATTTTGTCTTATACTTCTTCGCCTATATCCTCAAGCAGTGCCGCAAGTTTATTATAGCTTTTCTCGCTGCCCGCGCCGTAAAACATCTGATATTCTCCCGCATCGTTCATAACGGCAAGCGCACTGTCGTCCGTAAGATAAAACAGATGCAGGCCGTTATCCGAAAACATCTTGTTTGGGGCGAAAGGATATTTATTAAGACGCCCTTTGATATATTCAAACTCCGTGTCCGTTATCCAATAAAAAGCCCCGGAGAAATAATCAAATTGAAAAACACCCTCGAAAACAAGCATATTTTTGATAAATTCGCTTGTCTTTTCATTGCATAAAAACAGTTCATCGCAGTTGTCATATTTTAAATAAACGGGAGGGTCGTCCTTATTCAGATCCTCCCGTAATATCTGTGCCTGCCATACCCCTTGATTTTCGTTCATCAGCACAAAATTTTCACTTTCGGCAAGCCAACCGTATTTTTCATAGCTTTGCGGCATCATCCATTCATCCTGAACAAAGGTTATTTCCCCGCATTTGCCGCAAAGTCCGTAAAAGTCCTTTAATACAGCGGGAATATGTCCAAACCGCAGTTCAAAGGCCGCAAGCTCCCGCACATCGTAACCCTGCGTTTTATCCAAACCGTAAATATTTTTCAGTATCTCTTTCATTTTTATCTCAAACGCCTTTGTTGCACATTTTTACCATATTATTACCAATTTTACCGAATACATACATTTGCTCACATTCTCTCACCCGTTCACATTATACCATATACCGTTATTTCTTGCAATACGGTTTTTAAGTTTCGGCGTGCCGTCTTTTCCATTGCTTTGAAATGCCGTTTAGTACACTTCTTTTATCAAGGCTCCACCACGGCTCTATCATCAATTCCTTGGGTGCATCGCCCGTCATACGGTGTATGACTATATCCTCGGGCAGGCGCTCCAGTATATCGCAGACAAGGTCTATGTATTCGTCCTTTTCAAACAGCTTAAAGGGCTTGTCCCCGTACATTTCGGCAAGCCTTGTACCCTTTAAAATATGCAAAAGCTGTAATTTTATGCCCCTTGTGCCTGCGTTTACGGCAAAATCAACGCTTTTTATCATATCCCGGTTTGTTTCGCCGGGCAGACCCAAAATAATATGAGTAATAACATCTATACCCGCATCGTTCAGCATTTTAACAGCATTTACATATACATCGTTTTTATAGCATCTGTTTATAAGCTCCGCCGTTTTTTCATTGCTTGTCTGCAAGCCCAGCTCAACGGTGACATAATATTTTTGCGAAATTTCCTTAAGCAGCTCAACTATATCCCCGTCTATACAGTCGGGGCGGGTGGCTATGGAAATCGCCTTAGCCCCCGCCGCCTTTAACGCGCCGTAATATTTTTGCCTTAAGATATCCACGGGGGCATAGGTGTTTGTAAAGGCCTGAAAATACACCATATATTCGCAGTCCGTACCGCCCCACTTTTCTTTGAGCCTTGCCTTGGCGTCTGATATCTGACTTTCTATATCTTCGCCCTTTGCCGCAAAATCGCCGCTGCCCCTGCCGCTGCAAAATATACAGCCGCCCGTGCCGACCGTTCCGTCACGGTTGGGGCAGTCAAAGCCGCCGTCAATAGACAGCTTTATCAGCTTTTTGCCGAATTTATCACGGTAAAATTTATTTGCCGTATAAATCTCATTTTTCATTGTTTAAAACCTCGACAGCCTTTTTAAGCTGAAGATCTGCTTCTACATCGATAACGGCATCATCATCGTTAAGGTTTGGCATTTCAAAATCCTCTGCGGGGTTCACCTCTATATCGGGTGCTATGCCCACGCCGTCAATGCAAATGCCCGCAGGCGTATAATACCTTGATGTGGTAAGCTTTACTATACTGCCGTCCGTAAGCGGGAACGGAGTCTGCACAACGCCCTTTCCGTAGGTGTTTTTGCCTATTATCGTACCTCTTTTTGTATCCTTTACCGCACCCGTAAAAAGCTCGGATGCGGATGCGGAGGACTTGTTTACAAGCACCGCAAGCGGGATATCAAGATAATCTTCGTCTATGGTAACATATTCGCGTTTGCCGTATTTATCCTCGGTATAGGTAAGCGTGCCGCCGGGGATAACTCTGTCGGCAACATCCGTAATAGCCGTAAGCAGTCCGCCCGGGTTGCCGCGAAGGTCGATTATCATTTTTTTCATTCCCTGCGACTGTAAATTCATAAGCGCGGTGTCAAACTGTTCGGGCGTAACGCCGTCAAAATTGGTTATCTGTATATAGCCTATGCCGTTTTCCAGCATTTTGGCAAACACCGTGGGTGTATCAACATTTTTTCTGTATATGGTAAGCTCGTATTCCTTGTCCTCGGATGGACGGTATACCACAATATCCACCGTGGTGTTTTCGGGGCCTCGCACCAGATCGACGGCCTCATCCATATTTGACGAATTAATATCCACACCCGATACGCTTTTAAGCACATCGCCCTTTTTAATGCCCGCATCATAAGCAGGCGACGGCTTAAAAACAGAATCTATCTTAACGATATCAAGGTTATAATCCGCCTGTATCCTGACACCTATGCCCACATAATTGCCGTTTGTCTTTTCGTTGTATTCCTCGGCATCCTCGGCACTCATATAATAGCTGTACTGGTCTGTGGGTATAGCCGTCATTCCCGCATATATACCCTCCTGCATTTTTTTCTCGTCAATATCCTCTATATAATACTTTTTTATAAGCGCATATATGGTTTTTTCTTTTATTTTGGCATTCATTTCATGCTTGAAATAGGTTTTATAAATAACAGGAGCCCCAAAAACCACCATTACCGCAAGCACAGCCGTTAAAAAGCCCATAACAAAGGCCGAGGCCGCATTTTTTTTACATTCGCGCAAAGATACCGTTTCTTCTTTTTTTTCAAAAATACCTTCCTGCGTTTTCTTTTCTTCGTCCATAATATTCTCCTATCTGCTTTCTTAATTACATACGCCAAACGCCTGCATTTTATGACTTATTTTTAAGCGCCGCAAAGTCGGCCAGCCTTAAAGCAAGCCCCGTATATCTTTGTATTTGCAGATCGTTATCCACCATACGGAAAATGCTTTCCTTGCTGCCTATCAGCACCGCAAGCTCCTTTGCGCGCGTGACCCCGGTATAAAGCAGGTTTCTTGTCATAAGCATTTCCGGGCCGCCCAAAAGCGGCATTATAACCGCCCTGTATTCGCTTCCCTGACTTTTGTGTATAGTCACCGCATAGGAAAGATCCAGCTCGTCAAGGCGGGTAAAATCATAAGCAACGTGACGTATATCGTCATATACCACATCAAGCGCCTTATTTTCCATATCAATAAAGCTTATTACGCCCTCGTCACCGTTAAATACGCCCGTCCCCTCATCGACCATTTTGTTGCTTAACGGGTCTACGGCGCGCCACGCAAGGTCATAATCGTTTTTTATCTGCATAACGCGGTCGCCCTCGCGAAATATCGTGCCGCGAAATTCCTTTTCCCTTTTATTGGGCAGCGGCGGATTAAGTATGCTTTGCAGCATAACATTAAGGCTTTGTACGCCAAGCGGCGTTTTGCGCATCGGCGAAAGTACCTTGATATCAAACGGGTCGCAATTTAAGTATTTAGGCAGGCGCTGTGATATCAGACCCGCAAGCGTATCCAAAAGAGCATCCGAATTATGACGCTGCATATAAAAGAAATCCTTTGTTTTATCATCAAGATCGGGATATTCGCCTCTGTTTATCTTGTGTGCATTTGTAACAATGGCACTTTCCTGCGCCTGTCTGAATATTTCGTTAAGCCTTGCACAGGCAATAAGCCCCGACGAAAGTATATCGTGCAGCACATTGCCTGCGCCGACGCTCGGCAGCTGATCCGCATCTCCCACCAGTATAAGGCCGGTACCCTCGGCCACAGCCTTTAGCAGGTAGTACATAAGCGGCACATCCACCATGGACATCTCGTCTATAATAATATAATCCGCATCCACGGGATTTTCTTCGTTATGTGTAAAGCGCTGATGCAAGCCGCTTTCCTCAAGGGCCGTCGTGCCCAAAAGGCGGTGTATCGTTCTTGCATCGCAGCCCGTTGCCTCCGTCATACGCTTTGATGCCTTGCCGGTAGGCGCAGCAAGCTCTATTTTCTTATCCTTTGCTTTAAGAATGGTTATTATAGCATTTATTATTGTGGTTTTACCCGTACCCGGGCCGCCCGTAATAACAAAAACACCCTCGCTCATTGCGGTTTTTATTGCCTTAAGCTGGCCGTCCGCAAAAACGATATCTTTTTCGTATTCTATATCCTTTATCATGGCATCGACAAAAGGGTCGTCCGCCGATTTGTTGGCCGTCATTTCAATAAGCCTTTTTGCTATATAGCTTTCGGCATAATAATAAAAATTAAGATATATCCTGCGCGGCTGCGAATTTTCTATCCATATTTCGCTTGCCACATGCATTTTTATAAGGTTTTCGGCAACACCTTCTTCATTTGTCGCCAGTATCTCCGCCACCTGTCTTGTCAATTCGTCTTCCGGCAAATATGTATGTCCGTTGCCCGCAGCTTGATTAAGTATATATTTAATGCCCGCCTGTATGCGGTAAGGAGAATTGGGCTCCACGCCTAATTTTTGCGCAATATTATCCGCTGTTTTAAAGCCTATGCCCCATATTTCATCCGCAAGTGTATACGGGTTTTTCTGTACCACGGCAATGGTCGTGTCCTTGTATTTTTTAAAAATTTTAACCGCATAATTTACGGAAACGCCGTAGTCCTGCAAAAACATGACCGCACGGGTAAGCTCGCCCTGCTCCTTAAACACGGCGCCTATCTCCTGTGCCTTTGTAAGGCTTATGCCCTTTATATCCGCAAGCTTAAACGGCTCGGTGTCTATTATCATAAGGGTATCGCGGCCAAACTTATCAACTATTTTTTTGGCCATACGTTTTCCTATGCCCTTTACAATACCGCTTGAAAGATAGCGTTCTATCGCCTTTTCGGTAACGGGCAGGCTTTTCTGATAAGAAATGACCTCCAGCTGGTCGCCATAAGACGGATGCTTCACTCTTCTGCCCACAACATTAAGGCTCTCCCCCAAATTAACATCCGGCAGAAAGCCTACACAGCAAACAAAAACGTCGTCCTTTTCCTCGTCAAGCAAAAGGTTAAGCACGGTATAACCGTTTTCCGCATTGGTATATATTATATTGTCCACAACACCCGAAAGCGTAATTTCATCCATATTATCACCACAAATTTTAAACCTGTCAACGATAACAGTATACATTATTTTATAATAAAAATCAATTAATTTATTATTTAAGTCTCCTATTTTTTTTGTACAATTATTGTTTAAAACATCGTTAATAAAATACTCCTGCAATATGGCAATTTTTTCGGCAAACCCGCAAACAATTTGACGTACAATAAAATTTATGTTAAAATAAATTACAGCTGTAAAATAAAAAATCGAAGGAGCGATAAAATGAAGTTTATTTCATGGAATGTAAACGGCCTGCGCGCCTGTGTGGGTAAAAATTTTAATATATTTTTTAACGAAATAGATGCGGATATTTTCTCTTTGCAGGAAACAAAGCTGCAGGAGGGGCAGATATCGCTTGATCTGCCGGGATATGAGCAATACTGGAACTATGCCGAAAAAAAGGGGTATTCGGGTACGGCAGTATTTACCAAAATAAAGCCCCTTAATGTCACCTACGGCATAGGCATTGAACGCCACGACCATGAGGGACGTGTTATCACGCTTGAATTTGAGGATTTTTATTATGTGACCTGTTACACCCCAAATTCTCAAAGCGAGCTTACAAGGCTTGAATATCGTATGGACTGGGAGGACTGTTTTCGTGCGTACCTTTGTAAGCTTAATGCAGATAAGCCCGTTGTGCTCTGCGGTGACCTTAATGTTGCGCATAACGAGATAGACCTTAAAAACCCAAAGACTAACCGCAAAAATGCGGGCTTTACCGATGAGGAACGCGGCAAAATGACCGAGCTTTTAAACGCGGGCTTTATTGATACCTACAGATTTTTTTATCCCGATACCGAGGGCGTATACAGCTGGTGGAGCTACCGTTTCAGGGCGCGAGAGAAAAACGCGGGCTGGCGCATTGACTATTATATAGTAGGTGCGGGCTTAAAGGACAGGATAAAGGATGCAAAAATACATACCGAGGTCACGGGCAGCGACCACTGCCCCGTAGAGCTTATAATGGAGTAATTATGAAAATATCACCCGTAGAAGCAAAAAAAATAATGGATACTCAAAACGATATTTATATACTTGATGTGCGCGACCCCGACGAGCTGGATGAGGGCTTTGTGGACAACAGCATAAATATCCCGCTTGACACCCTTTTGCAATCGGCCGAAAAAAGCCTGCCCGATAAGTCAAAGCCCCTGCTTGTATACTGCCGCAGCGGCAAACGCAGCATGGAGGCCGAAAAAATACTTGATAAACTCGGATATAAAAATATTTACGATTTCGGCGGCATACTCGATTGGCCGTTTGATCTTGTGATATAAAAAAGGGCTGTCGCGTTACGCGACAACCCCTTTTTTTATAAATCATTCAAAGTCCGCTGCATTAAATTCCGCAAAGGCATCCTGTGCGGCCGCGGATGAAGCAACCAGTATTTCCTCCGATTTGAATGTTGTTACCTCAATTTGAGGTGCCGAATATTTTTCTTTCATTTTTTATCCCCCTTTATTTTGCACTTACATAAAAATTATTGATATTTGGCGGTGTTGTTCCGCTTACAGCTATACCGACAATGTACGGCGTGCCTACGGTAGTATTTGCAAGTATACTTTCATCGCTGAATTTTATTGATTTAAAAACTGTATTTATATTGCCCGAGCGATTTATATATGCGGGCAGCTCGGTTCCATCTTTGGGCTCTATAACGGTACCGCCTTTCTTACAAAATATTATGCCGTTGTATTTATACAATTCTTTTGACGGTGTAAAGCCGTAAATAATATAGGTTTTTGAATTATCCTTGCAATAGCCCAGGCCGTCTCCGAGCGGTGTGTAGGTTTCGGCTATTTTTTTCTCCCTAAGGTAAACTTCTCCGTTGTCGTTAGCGTCGATACAATAGCCGCTGTTGTCCGCAAAAATACGGCCTGCGGCAAAACTCCCGAGTTATCGGTACCATAATTCGCAATGATCTGCGGGTAGTCTATTCTCTTTGTTATGCCTATCCAAGAGCCCGCAAGCGAGCCTGTGACATTTAACTTGGCGCCGTCTTCGAGCGCTATATTTTCGTTATTGCTGCCATCGCCACGGGTGTTATTTGTTACGGTATTTACTCCGCTTATGGAAACATCTATTTCCGAATAAATACCGCCGCCGCCAAGAAAATACATGGATGTGGAAAGTGTTGCTTTATTTCTCGTTATAGTGCAGCCGTTTATTGTCAGCGTACCATTATTGTATATGCCTCCGCCCTGATCGGCGGTGTTATCACTTATCGTGCAGCCGTTTATTGTCAGCGTACCGGTGTTGTATATACCGCCGCCTTTACACCCGCCAGCGTTGTTATTGCTTATTGTTACGTTTTCGAGGATCAGCGTACCGGAGTTTTCAATACCGCCGCCGTTGGAAGAATCGTTGCCGCCTGTTATAGTGCCGTTTTTCTCGGATGATGAGTCGCATATTGTAAGCGTACCCTCGTTATCAATAACATTGCCATACTCTGCTGCGCTATCTAAATTTCTTTTCAGCGTTTTACCGTTAAGATCAAGGGTGACCGTTTTGCCCGATTCGATTACAAGCGTAGAAGCCAAAGTGATATCATCCCCAAGAATTATTGTGCCGCCTTTGCCTGTTTCCGTAGTAAGCTGCTCCGATGTAGTGACTGTCGTATCGGCAAATACAATACTTGAAAACGCACAGGGCACAAGCATCATCACCGCTGTGCCCACAGCAGCCGCGGCGGCCTTAAGTGTATGCTTTATAAAATTTTTATTCATATTATTCTCCTTTCAGCGGATACACCGCCCAAATTCATGATAAATTTGATTATATATCATTATTCGCAATTTTTCAAGTATTTTTTTTAAATAGTTAAATTTCAATTTTTTTTAAATAGTTAAATTTCAATTTGACGGTTCAACATTTATATGCTATAATTACAGCAGCTAAAAAATATTTACATATTAAGGAGCAAATAAAATGAGTGAATTGATGCAGGGTTTAAAGCGCAGCTGTTACTGCGGCGATGTAAACGAAAATATGATAGGACAGGATGTAACACTTATGGGCTGGGTATCAAACCGCCGTGTGTTCAGCCATTTTTCATTTATCCTTCTGCGTGACAGGACGGGTATAGTACAGGTTTTTGTGGACCAGGAGAAAAACAGCGAGGACATACTTGCAAAGGACAAGAGCCTTGGCAAGGAATATGTTATTGCGGTAAAGGGCAGGGTATGTGCGCGTACCCCCGAAAACGTAAACGAAAAAATGAAAACGGGCAAGGTGGAAATTGCCGTTGAGGACCTTAAAATACTTAACGAGAGCGACCAGCCGCCTTTCCACGTTGAGGAGAGAGTGAACGTAAGCACAGAGCTTCGCCTTAAATACCGTTATCTTGACCTGCGCCGCCCGAATGTTGCGGCAAACCTTATTATGCGACACAATGTATGCCGCGTGGTAAGAAACTTTTTATCGGACGAGGGCTTTATAGAAATAGAAACACCTATGCTCACCAAGTCCACACCCGAGGGCGCAAGGGACTACCTTGTACCCAGCCGCGTGCACCCCGGCAATTTTTACGCTTTGCCGCAGAGTCCGCAGCTTTTTAAGCAGCTTTTGATGGTGTCGGGCTTTGACCGCTATTTCCAGATAGCAAAGTGCTTCCGTGACGAGGACCTGCGCGCAGACCGTCAGCCCGAGTTTACACAGATAGATATGGAGCTTTCCTTTGTTGAGGAAAACGATGTAATGGAGGTAAACGAAAGGCTTATCAAAAAGGTGTTCAAGGAGATAAAGGGTCTTGATATTGAAACACCGTTTATGCGTATGCCCTGGATAGAGGCTATGGAGCGCTTTGGCTCGGACAAGCCCGATATCCGCTTTGGTATGGAGCTTAAAAATATTACCGATATTGTAAACGGCAGTGAGTTTGGCGTGTTCCAGAACGCTATTGACGCGGGCGGAAGTGTGCGCGGTATCTGCGGCGAGGGTCTCGGCTCTCTGCCCAGAAAGCAGATAGATGCCCTTGTCGAGGTAGCAAAGACCTACGGCGCAAAGGGTCTTGCGTGGATAGTTGTAAACGAGGACGGCTTTAAGACTACCATTTCAAAATTCTTTGACGATGCAAAATTAAAGGAAATTGCAGAGCGTTTCGGCGCAAAGGCAGGCGATATAATCCTTATCTGCGCCGACAAGGACAAGGTGGTATTTGATGCTTTAGGCGCTTTAAGACTTGACTGTGCAAGACGTCTTGACCTTTTAAAGCCCGATGATTACAAGTTCCTTTGGGTAACGGAGTTCCCGATGCTTGAATTTGACGAGGAGGAGCAGCGCTATGTGGCTGTGCATCATCCCTTTACCGCGCCTATGGACGAGGATCTTCAATATATCGAGTCCGACCCCGGCAGGGTACGCGCAAAGGCCTATGATATGGTGCTTAACGGCTGCGAGCTTGGCGGCGGCAGTATAAGAATACATAGCCGCGAGATACAGTCGCAGATGTTCAAGCTTTTGGGCTTTACACAGGAGGACGCACAGGAGCGCTTCGGCTTCTTGCTGGATGCATTTAAGTTTGGCGCACCGCCTCACGGTGGCCTTGCATTCGGCCTTGACAGATTGGTTATGCTGCTTAGCGGCGCGGAGAGTATCCGTGACGTTATCGCCTTCCCCAAGGTAAAGGACGCAAGCTGCCTGCTCACCGATGCACCCAATATCGTAGAAGAAAAGCAGCTTGAAGAGCTGGGTATAGATATTAAAGTGATTTCCGAAGAGGAATAAGGGGCTGTCGGCAATTTAGGAAATAACGGATGATTAATTTTAGTTTGTTGAGGGTGATGTTAGTTTTTTGCGGGGCGTGAGCGGGAGCTGAACCCCTCCGTCTGCCGTAATTAATTTATCACCAATGCCAACATATTGGCGGCAGACACCTCCCCTGAGTTCGTTTAATTAAGGTTATCACAAGTGCTAAGGGGAGGCAAGAGCCTGCGGCGCCAAGTTACTGCGGTAAAAATCGTTGCGTTTTATGAAGAATTTTCGTAAAAAGTAAGCGTTGCATTAGTCTTGGCTCCCCTCGTCAGGTTGTTGCTTTAGCTGAAGCTAAAGCAATCCCGAAGGGACGGCGACAGCTTCAGCTGTCTGCCGCATGCTGTCAACCGTAGATTTGCTTGCATAAGTGAATAAATCATTACGGTTGACCGAGGGGTTTACGCAAGCGTCAACACCCCGCCGAATTGAAATTTATCGGCCATATCTCATTAAAAAAGGAGGGTAATACCTATGAAAAATCCGCATTTTAAAATGAGCCTGCTTATGAGTGTTACCCTCAGCTTTTTTCTGTCGCTGACGGGGCTTTTAAGCTCGATGCAGTTCACATTTCCCGCATTTTTCTCAAACTTTGTAATAAGCCTTATTATAAGTATGATGATCGGGATGTTTGTCGATATGAAAAAAATAACGGACAGCTTTGAAAAAAAGTGCAATATCCCGCCAAGGACAATGAAAGCGCGGGTCTTTGACACCTTTTTGTCCGACCTTATCTATACGCCCATAATGACCGTGTGTATGGTAACAATGGCGTATGTCCAGGCCACCAAGCACGGCGCGCGTCTGTTCTACCCCGCTATGCTTTTTAAATCGCTTGTGATAAGTATGATAGTGGGTTATCTGCTGATATTTATTTTTACGCCGCTGTTTGTGAAAATAGTGTTTAAAGGTATGGGAGAAAAAGAATAATATGAATGTAAACAATGTATCGCTTGAGGCCGTAGCCGTCAAAAAAGAGCAGTATCCTGCAACGGGTATGCCCGAGGTGGCGTTTGCCGGCAAGTCAAACGTGGGCAAAAGCTCGCTTATAAACTGTATGATAAACCGCAAGGCCCTGGCGCGAACCAGTCAGAACCCCGGCAAGACCCGCACCATAAATTTTTATAATGTGGAGGATCGGTTATACTTTGTAGACCTGCCCGGCTACGGCTACGCCAAAGCGCCCAAGTCCGAGCAGCAAAAGTGGGGCAAAATGATAGAGGGCTATCTTTTAAAGCGCGAGGAGCTAAAGGCCATAATCATGCTGGTGGATATCAGGCACGAGCCCGGTGAAAACGACCGTATGATGTACGATTGGCTTAAGCATTACGGCCACAATATTATAATAGTCGCCACCAAAAGCGACAAATTAAAAAGAAGCCAGATAGACAAGCACAAAAAAATGCTGAAAACCGCATTTAATATGGAAAAGGACGATATCCTGCTGCCGTTTTCAAGCGAAACAAAAAGCGGCAAGGACGAGCTGTGGGCGATAATAGAAAATGTCTGCGGCATAGAGACCGAAGAATAAAGCCGATATTCTGTCAACAAATTTAAACGGATGGACACACAGGTCCATCCCTACAACAAAAAATCCGACATACCACCGTTTTGTAGGGAACGACCTATGTGTCGTTCCGCTGCCCATTTTTTTATTTTTGCAGGCACAAATAATATAAGGCTGTCGCATATAGCTTTGCGGCAGCCTCTTTTTTATCTTAATATTGTTTTGTTTTTACCCGTTTGCTTTGCCTCGTACAATGCGCCGTCCACCCTATTATAGAGTGTGTCGGGGGCTTCGCCGTCTATTGCGGCGGTAACGCCCACACTTACGGTAACATTTTCCGCCTTTTCAAATTTTATTGCGGCAAAATCGTTCCTTATTTTTTCGGCCGTTTCAAAGGCTTGGTCTGCGGTCTTATCGGGCAAAAGCAGCATAAATTCCTCGCCGCCCCAGCGTCCCGCACTACCCTTTGGTACAAGGATATCGGCAGTCTGCTTGAGCATTTCGGAAAGCGCTATTATAACATTGTCGCCCTCCTTATGGCCATAGGTATCGTTTATGTGTTTAAAATTATCTATATCGAGCATTATAAGCGTAAACGGAAGTTTTTTATCCTCCAGCTGCTTTTCGATGCGTCTTTGTATCTCGCTACGGTTATAAAGCTTTGTGAGTCCGTCGGATTTGGCTATGATCTCAAGCTGTTCATTAGCGGCTTCAAGCTCTGCGGTAGCTGCACCGATAAAGGTTGCAAGACGGCTTACCATAGATATCTTGCCCGACAGCTTCTCCTGCTGATAATCTTCCTCGCGGCCCTTTTCCTCCGATGCGTTGCCCTCGCGCATAGCGCCTATTACCAGCGTTACATTATGCTGATTTAAAAAGCCGTTTGTCCTTAAAAATTCGCCCGAAGTGTAAAAGCCCGAAACGGGGGCTATCTGATGGAACGGCAGCGTTTCGTTTGATGCCTCGTGATTTCCCCAGAATGTACGTCTTGCGGCGCAGGAATAAATATGTATTATCTCCGGACAGAATTTCTTTATATCGCTGCATTCTTCATCAACGCTGTCAAGTATAGTCCACGGGTCGCCGTAGGCGATACGCGCGGTAACATTTTCCTCCATATCGCTGGTCATTACAAGCGAGCCGTCGGGACGGCTTGCAGTCGGGGCACGCAGGATATCGATACCGTTGTGCCTGTAAAGAAACGGAAATTCCAGCGTATTGTAGAAAAAGTTTTCGTCATTTTTTATGTTAAGATATTTATAATAGGTGTCATAAGCGGGCTTGCCGTCAAGCTCGCACAAAAGACTGCCCTTTGCCTTTGTAATATGCAGGTCGCGGCCCAAGGGCTTCCAGCCCGTAACATAGCTTGTTTTAATATGAAAATCCTCACCCGCGATAAGCAAAAACGCAATGCTTGTTGCGCTTAAGCCCTTTTCGTTGGTGAAAACACAGGCAACATTACTGTTTATATCCATATTAAAGGCGCCGCCGCCGTAAACCTGTATTTCCTTGGGAAGGTCGGCAAGGGAATCACAAAAGGCGGATAAAGACATCCCCCTTATTGTCAAAAGCATTTCCACCGCTTTTACGCCGCCCATTTCCGCTATTTCATTTTTAAGCATCTCGGCAACATTTTTCTGCGTATCTGTCCTGAAATCGTATTGAAGCATTTTAATGCGCGTAGTGGGATACTCAAACACCGTACATGTTATAGCAATGGGGTTGTCCGACAGCGCACCGTCAACTATGTTGCCATTACTGGAGCAGCCCATAAACAATGCATACGGCATTATTGTCTCCAAAACCGTACTTATATCCATCAGCACGCCCTTGTCCGGCGTTTCGGAATATATATTAAAAACTACATTTGTGCATATGCGCGTTTTACACCATTTGTCAAGCTTTACTATCTCTCGTGTAAAGGAAAGCTTGCTTTTATACTCAAATTGAAATTGCCGCATGATAACACCCCCTAATGGTTTTATTATAATTATTATATCACATTTTTAATTTTTTTCAAGCAAAAAAGGACTGTTTTCGCAGTCCTTTTTAATATTTTTAATCTATTGCATAAACTATTTTGGATGACTGTGCGCCTGCGTAAGCAGCTGCCCAGGTTTTGGCATCGCTTGCGCTTCTTGTTGCGTAGCTGTAATTTGTGGACGGTCTCCACGAGGTAGCGGGTGTGGAAAGGCTTGAAATATCGGACGAAAGCACGCTGCCGCTGTCGGTGAATGCGCCCGTACCCTTGTCGTCAACTACACAGCCCGCATAGCTGCCCGCATCAAAGTAATTCTTTTCGGAATAGATGTTGCAGCCCGTATAAGGCGTATAGCCTAAATGGAAGCTGTAAATATAGTTATTGTAGCAATGGAAGTAGCCGTAGCGCATAAGTCCCGGCGCCCTTGTATAGTTATTGTAGAAATAGCTGTTTGCTATAGTCATACGGGGGTAGCCGCTGTAGCCAAGGCTTGCGCCGTCCTCCGAGGGATAACCAAGGATAAGGCCGTACTTGTGGCCGCCGAAGTAGCAGGCGGTAACACTTACAAAGTCTGCATTAAGGCCTACATAAAGGTGCTTGTCAACATCGCTGTCTGTTTTTGAGCTGTGACCCGACCAGGTGCAGTGGTCAAGCCAGAAATTGTTGCCGTTTGAGATATACATCTGTATATCATCGTTTTCGTTTTGCGAAGCATCGTGCGAAAGGGTAATATTTTTAAATATTACGTTGCCCGAGCTTGAAATACATCTGAAATGCACGTTTGTAAGCGTTGCGCTGCCAAACTTGCCTATAAATGTCTTGTTTTTGCCCACGGTCACCTTTGTAAGGCTTGACTGCGAGATATTACCGTTTATAACTATGGTATAGGCAGTAGAACCGCTTGCATAGCTCTGCAGGTCACTAAGGCTCGATACATATACCGTCTGGCCGAGTACGCCGCCCGTCACGCTTGCCTTTTCCGCGCTTGACATATTTTTGCAGTAGCCTGCAAAGCCCTCTGCGCCGTAGGAATTAAAGCGGAAGCACTGTGTCGCCGATCCGCTGTAGCTTGAAAGAACATAGCTGCTACCCGAAAGTGTGAGCGCCTTGCTTGAATCGCTGTAGCTTACCACCTTATAATTAAGTGCATCGCCGTTGGCATCTGTTTTTACGGAAACAATGTTCCAATACTGTGCGCTGCTTGAAGCGGCTGTAGCTGTGGAAACTGTCGAGCCGCTGTAAGCAAGCGCCTTGCCCGTAGAGGCATTTATTATCTGGTAACAGCCGCTGCCCACATAAACTATTTTCCAGCGGTTTGCAGTAGAGGAGGTACTGCTTGCCACTACGGAGCTGCTTGAATCTGTTACATAATAACCGTCGCTTGTGCAGACAAACTGCATCAACTGGTCGGGGTAGCCGTTTGAGTCTATAGCGGTGGAAGTTGAAGAACTTGAACTGCTCGAAGAACTCGAACTTGAAGAACTTGAACTGCTTGAACCCGGGAGCGTGCCCGAGGTATCTACCTGTATCTTATAAATATTGATTCCGCTGCCTGTGGAGTAAATATATATGGTGCCCGTACCCGTGATAGATACGCTGCCCGTTGAAAGGCTGCTGCCGCAGGTGATAGAGCCGACCTGTGTGCCGCTGCCGTTTACTACCGCAAGTGTTCTGTCCGAGCTGCCGCTTGATCTTGCCGTGACCTTAACTGTTGTTGTGCCGCTGATATCCATTGATACCGCACGGTAAGAGGTACTGCCGCCGCCTCCGAGTGCAAGGCAGTAGGTGTAGGTCGTGCCGTCAAGCGTGGCGCTGCTTGATGTTACGGACATTGTTTTGCTGCTTGTGGCAATTAAATTGATGCCGTCCACCGTTGTGGTAGAGGAAATGGTGCCGAGGCTTCTGAAAGAGGTATCGGACATATTCCAGCTTTTTGAGGATGTGGCCGTGCTTGAACTTGAAGAACTTGAAGAAGTTGAAGAACTTGAACTTGAAGAACTCGAGCTGCTTGAAGATGTCGAAGGCCAGGATGCTTCCTCAAAGTACCATATCTGGTTTGCCGTTGAGTTGTTTGTCCATTGAATTACGTTTGCGCCCGACTCTGTGCTGAAATTAAGCACGTCAAGACACATTGCATGGCTTGTGGGTTCCGTTGTTATGGCATAGCCGTCACCGCTTGCGGTAATACCGAAGTTTTGGGGTGAAAGGCCGTTGTTTGACCAAATCTGTATATTTGCGCCGCCCTCTGTACTGCCGTAGGCAAGGTCAAGCGAAACGCCGCCCGTCATATCCGTTGCGGGATGCAGACGGTAGGTGCCGTTTGAATTTTGCTCCAGTATCCAGCGCTGACCAAGCGAGCCCGTGCCCGTTGATTGGCACACATTCGCCCCGTCGGACGCGGAATCGTTTTCCACAGTCAGATAAAGACCGCTGTTTTTGTTTTTAATGTAGTAAATGTTGCCGCTTGACGGCGTCACCGCTGCCGCGCTTACGCTTACATACATAGCGCACATCGATGAAAGAACAAGAACAAGACTTAAAATAAAGCCTATAAATCTTCTTGTCATTTTTTTAACCTCCTTTTAAAAAATCCGGCGCCTTGCGGCGCATTTTTTACTCCTTGGCCAAGCATTCCTATTTTATTTCTTCATATTTCATAGGAATGCTTTAGTAATCTGTGTCACAATTTTTGTGCCTGTGACTGCCTTTTTTGTGTACACCCGCAGTATACCACCCGTATCGGGCTAAAATCAATTCACATTATGCCCCAAAAAAATTTTGGGCAAACAAAACAAAAGCCCCCGAAAAAAACATAGCTTTTACAAGGGGCATTTTATCCAAAATATACCACAAAAATTAGAAGTTTCTAATCTGTTTTAAAAGTGCAACTCCTTACACTGAGTCAGTTTTCGCATAAACACAACTTTCTAATCCTGTTCTAATCTTCATTTAATTTAGGGCTAATTTATTAATTTTTCGTAAACAGCTATTTTATGCAAAATGCACAATAAGCGTATTGTAAAAAGATAGTTAATTATTTAACTTATATAACCCATATCTTTTATAGCACCGCTATAACCAAAAGTGAACGATACGATATATTGCGGTGAGCGACTAATTCCAAAAGGGCAAAAATTCGGGACAATTCAAGTTTTAAAACAAATTGACGTTTTTCGGCAAATATGATATCATATTATTATAAACCAATAAGGAGGTGCGCATTATGGAACAAAATTTGACCGATGAATTTCTCGACCTTTACAGAGTGCTTGAAATAGAAGGCAAGGAAAAATACTTTCCCAAATCGGGTGAGGGCGAAAATGTTATAGGCAGGCTTATGAATTTGCCGCAGCTGCGCGAATATAAAGAGGATATAAACTATTGTCGCGTTGTGCGCAACTTTCTTGTGCATACGCCAAAGGTAAACAAGACCTATTCCATTATGCCCTCGCCCGAGATGGTGGATTTTTTAAAAAACCTTATCAAAGAGATAAAGGATCCGCCGCTTGCAAAGGATTATGCAATAAAAATAAACAATATGTACACCGTAAGCCTTAAAAGCAACATTGTAGACGTAGTGCGCTATATGCAGACCATGGGCTTTACCCATGTTCCCGTTATAGAGGACGGCAAAATTTTTGGCGTATTCAGCGCAAACGTGCTTTATACCTACCTTTCCAAAACAGACGAGGAGATAAAGACCTTTGACACCGAGCTTTCGCTTTTAAAGGATTATCTTCCGCTTCACAAGCACACAAACGAATACTTTGCCTTTGTTGACGAGGACACCACCCTACGGGAGGTATCACAGCTTTTTAAAATAGATGTGCGCAGTATGAAACAGCTTTCCGCCGTTTTTATCACCGAGCACGGACATTCGGACGAGCGCATACAGGCTATGCTTACGCCATACTCTATTTTAAGGGATGCCCCCGATCTGTATTAGTATCGTTTATAAAGGGAAAGCCTTTTCAATATTGTTTACTTGACCTATAATACAAAGCGAGGTGCAGCAAATGGCAGTTAAATATACCGCCGAGCAAAGGGCGGCAATAGAAAAGCAAAATGCGGATATACTTGTAAGTGCGGCGGCGGGCTCCGGAAAGACTGCCGTCCTTACCGAAAGGATACTGTCGCGGCTTGCGGCGGGCACGGCCAATATAGACGATTTTTTATGCCTTACCTTTACCGAGGCGGCTGCCGCGGAAATGCGCGAAAAAATATATAATTCAATAGCGGAATATACAGAAAGCAACCCCGACGACACCTTTATGCACGAGCAGCTTAAAAGGCTGCGCAAATCAAATATTTCCACTATAGATTCATTTATAGGAAGCGTTGTAAAGCAAAACTGCCACCTTATAGATGCCGACCCCAATTACCGCATAATAACCGAGGGCGAGGTACTGCGGCTGCAGTTTGACACACTTGACGAGCTTTTTAAGGCAAAGTATGCCGAAAAAAACAAGGCTTTTTTTTTCGCTGATAGAACAGTTTTGTCCGCGCACCGACGACAAGCCGCTTAAAGACCTTATACTGGAGGTATACAGCGAGGCCGTTTCTATGCCATACCCGCAAAACTGGCTTGACGAATCTGCCAAACGCTTTGATATAAAGCAAGATGTCCCGCTTTCCGATACGGTATGGGGCAAATTTATAATCGAGCATATAAAAACAGATCTGTTTCAGATAAAGGAGCTTTTAAGCCGCGCCTTTAAGCTTTGCGGCGATATCCGTATCGCTGTTTTGACCGAGCTTGATACAGCCGCGGACTTTACAGAAAAATATCTTGAGACCGATATATTAAGGCTGCGCGGATATCTTCAGGGGTTTAAGGCAGCCAATCTTACCAATACGGCTGCCAAGCCGCTTGGGGAAGATGCGGCGCTTGTTATTGCAATGTACGATGCCGCGCGTGAATCGTTAAAGGACATTGGCAATATGCTGGACTCCCTGCCGCTTGATAACTGGCGCGAAAATATAATTGCGCTAAAGCCCACCGTTGAGGCGCTTACCGCTCTTGTTACGGAATTTATGACGCTTTACGCCGCAAAGAAAAAAGAGCAACGGCTTGCCGAATTTGACGATATATCGCATTTTGCACTTAATATACTTACAGATGAAAACGGCCGCCCCACAGCAGCGGCGCAAAGCTATCAAAAGCGCTTTAAAGAGGTAATAATAGACGAATATCAGGACTGCAGCTTTTTGCAGGATACGGCGATCGAGGCGGTATCGGGCAAAGCCTGCGGCAGACCCAACCGCTTTATGGTAGGCGATATAAAGCAAAGCATTTATAAATTCCGCAAGGCAAACCCCGAGATATTTGCGCAAAAATACCGTGATTTTGCCAACGGCTCACCGCAGCAATGTCTTATACAACTAAACAAAAATTTCCGTTCGCGCAAAAACATACTCGATACGGCCAACTTTTTCTTTTATCAGCTTATGACAAGGGAATTTGGCGATGTGGAATACGACGAAAGCGTTGCCCTGCATTACGGCGCAAATTACTCACCCATTGACCAAAAAGCCGCGGCGACGGAAATATGCCTTATAAACACCACCGGCATAAACAAGGACGAGCGTTTTGCCGATATCCCGTGCAACGACACGGCCTCTGCCGCATGCGAGGCGGTTTACATAGCCGACCGCATAAAAAAAATACTTGACGGCAGCTTTACGGTCGAAGACCCAAAAAGCGGTACAAGGCGTCCTGCCGAGCCCCGTGATATAGTTATTCTTTTCAGGACACGCACGCACATCTCTGCCTTTTCGGATATACTTTCGGCCGCGGGGATACCTGTAATGACCGAAAAAAGCATATCGCTTTTTGATGCGCTTGAGGTTTCAATGCTTGTTTCGTTTTTAAAGGCGATAGACAACCCTCTGCAGGATATACATCTTTTAACAATGCTTTTCAGCCCCGTATATGATATTTCGTCAAACGAGCTTGTGGCCTTAAGCAGCAGGGAAAACAAATATCTTTACGAAAATGTATGTGAATATGCAAGGGGTCACGACAACGCCTTATCGCAAAAGCTTAAAAAATTTCTGGACGACCTGTCGTTTTTTCGTACATACGCAAAACGTCTTGTGCCATTAAGCGAGTTAACGGAAAAGCTTTATATACGCACGGGGCTTTATAATTATGTAGGTCTGCTTTCAAACGGCGCCGAACGCCAGAAAAACCTGGATAGCCTTTTGGATATAGCGCTTGAATTTGACAACGCGGAGGGCGGCAGCCTTTATACCTTTATAGGCCAACTTGATGCTCTTGCCGAAACAGGCGTGACCCAAAGCGGCGTACCCGAAGCAAACACAAACAGCGTTACCGTTATGACTATGCACCAAAGCAAAGGGCTTGAATTTCCCATAGTTTTTCTGCCGCAAATGTGCGGGCGCTTTAAACGCGGCACCTGGGGCGGCTCCAAGGCCGCGCTTGATATAAAAAAGAATAAAAACATTGCGTTAAGTCAGGAAATGGGCATAGGTATGAAGCTTATAGACCCCAAAAAACGCACGGTATCCAACACGCTTACAAACACCTGTATAGCACAGCAAAAGGAATCGGGCGAGCTGCAGGAGGCGCTTCGTATACTTTACGTTGCCATGACGCGCGCCAAGGAAAAGCTGTTTATGGTAGGCGCCTGCGCAGGCTCCAAGGCGCTTGAACGTGCCTTAAGCTATGTCACCTATACAAAAAGGTCGCTTCCTGCCGGCTTTATGCAAAATGCGGCCTATTATATGGATTGGCTCGTTACCTGCCTTGCGCGCAGCAACCGTCAGCCGTCCGTGCATATGCAAAATACCCCGCTTTTTTATGAGCCTTTTATAAACGATCTTGATTTTAACTGCGAATTCTATCTATACAACAAGGATAATTTTTATGACCTGGTGGGCAGTTTTAATACGCCCGACAACGTATGTGCGGACCTTGAAAATATGTTTGAACAGCTTGACGGCATAAAGGCACCCGACAACAGCGCAGGCGAAATTTTAGGCTGGACCTACCCGTTTATTCGTACAGCAAACCTGCCAAGCAAGGTATCCATATCCGAAATAAAACAGCGTTATTTTGATGCCAATGACCAAAACGAAATGCTGCAGCAAGCCTATACGCGCGAATACATCAGGCCCGAATTTGCTGCCGAGCCGACCGTTACGGGTGCGTCAAGGGGTACCGTGTACCATGTATTTATGGAGCATATAGATTTTAATATGAAAACCTATGATGATATAGCACAGTATAAGCAAAGGCTTATTAAAAAGGGTACCCTGACAAAGGAAGAGGCCGCGCTTGTAAACGACAAAAAAATATATTCATTCCTGCAAAGCGATATTTGCAAAAGAATAGCCGCCTCGGCTTCCGTTCACCGCGAAACTGCCTTTACACTCGGCCTTACGCCGTATGAGGTATACGGTGATGAAGGCTATAAAAAAGACAGCGCGCTGATACACGTTGACGGCATTATAGACCTTTTCTTTGAAGAAGACGACGGCATTGTGCTTTTGGATTACAAAACAGACCGTATAGAAAACGGTGATATCGCGGCTATAATAAAACGCTATAAAATACAGCTTGATATGTATGCAAAAGCCATAGAACGCACATCCGCAAAAAAAGTAAAGCAAAAACTGCTTTATCTTTTTGCCGCCGATATTACCGCAGAAATATAAAAGGGCTGTCGCCTTTTAGCGACAGCCCTTTTTATCATTTATCGTCGGTTTTATTTAAAACAGGCATTTTATAGCTGTCTACCAAAACAGCCTGCATTACGCAAAGCGCATCATCCGCCGCAAGCAGATCATCCGCACTTACATCCGTGTATTTAAACCAATCACTTGTTTTTTCTTCAATAGGCATGGTATAGCTGCCCAATAATACCTTTTGCATTATAGCCGAAGCATCATCGGCCGCAAGCATACCGTCCGCCGTAACGTCCCCGTATATAAACGTCTGTGTCTCTCCGCCCGTTTCATAGCTGAACGCAAGGTAATACATATATGTATTTGAGGTTTCCTTTTCAATAGTGCATTTACCCTTTTCCGTTATGTCTATCTTTGTGCCGCCGTTTTCGGAAACAGAGTACTTTTTACCCTTTACCTTGATATAAGGCCCCGTCTTTGTTGCGTATGTAACCACCTCAAGCGTACCGGCAGCAGGGGCATCAAACTCTATTTTTGTGGTCGTTTCCATTTTTATTGCCTTTGTAAAGCTTTGGTCTCCGTATTTTACCTCGACTTTTTTGCTCCATGCATTGGCTGTAACGGCAAATGCGTTGTTTGTGTTCTCGCCCGTAGTATAATTCCACACAAGATGCTCCGCCTGCGCATATTCGGAGATCTCTGCCGTATTTTCCGCAGCACAGGTATTGATATATCCGCCCGTAAATACCATAAGTGCCGCCATCACACAGGAAATCACTTTTTTGTACTCCATCTTCTTGCCTCCTTAAAACCCGGCCGCAGCCGGATGCTCACCCAAGAGCCTGTTTTTTTGGGTAATTATAAATCGTTTAATTTATTTTATTATACCATTAATATCCATAAAATTCAATATCTGTTTTATTTGGGTTTCCCCGTTTTTTTTGCGCCCATTTTTTTCGGCAGTCATAGCTGAAATGCCGAAATTCCGGTATATATGTCGGCAAACCCCGCAAATAAGTGTATATATAATGAAACATAAAATTAATTTTTATTTTTATATTGAATATTTGCGCCTTATGTGTTAAACTTTATTTGTCGTAAAAAATTAAATACACAAGTATAAACAGGAGCAAAAAAATGAAAAAATCAATAAAAAAATTTGTATTCTCGGCGCTTATATTTGCACTTTCATTGGGCTCAAGCCCTGTTTTGGGTGTATCGGGTGCCGAAACCGTTTCAAGCTTTGGCAGCGGCTTTGAAAGCGTATGGGGCGAATGGAGCGGCTCGGGCAGCTACAATGCCTACTGCTCAACGGACGGAGTCAATTTTACCAAGATAGACTCCGCACTTATCAGGACAGACGGAAACGGAAATTACCGTGTCGAGCCCCTCGGCTTAAAGGGCGGAATGTCCTATACCGTAAAGGTAGTCCCCGTTGTTGACAACGCCGAAAAAGGGGATGCCGCCTTTACCTTTACAGCCGAAGCAAAAAGCTATGACCGCTCGGGCTATGCGTTTTTCAATACCTCAAACACCCCCGGTGCCTATCTTGCGGACGGTACTCTGCCTTCAAATGCGGATGTTATCTATGTAAACAACGAAAATAAAAATACTGTATCGCTTTACGGCGCAAAGGGACTTAAAAACGTACTTACCTCCCATGCAAAGCAAAGCAGGCCGCTTGTTATCCGTATTATAGGCACCATCAACGCCTCCGACTTCGGCAGCCTTGACAGCACAAAAATGGTAGAAAGCAAGGGCACCGCAGGCCTTACCGTAGAGGGTGTCGGCACAGATGCGGGGCTTTACGGCTGGGGTATGAAAATTGCCCACGGCTCGGATGCGGAAATCAGGAACCTGCACTTTGACTGGAATTTTGAGGATGCACTTGAAACGCAGGACAGCACCCATGTCTGGATACACGACAACTCCTTTACCGTAGGACATCAGGACAACCCCACGGAGGCCGACAAGGACCACGGCGACGGCTCCTGCGATGCTAAAAGAAGCGATTATGTGACCATAAGCTACAACCACTTTAACGGCACGGCAAAGACCTGTCTTTTGGGCTCCAGCAAAAATTCAAGAGAGGACGTCGGACATTACACCTATCATCACAACTTTTTTGAAAATGCCGAGCAGCGTCTTCCCCGCATTCGCTGGCACGATGTTCACGTTTACAACAACTACTACAAGCACGTTGGCTACGACCTTGACTCGGGCAATAAAATAGGCTACGGCGTAGGCGCGACCTGCAATTGCAGCATATTTGCCGAAAATAACTATTTTGAGGACACCTATCGTCCCTTCCTTACCTCGGACAAAAACTGCGGCTCGTTAAGTCAGAATGACGGCGGCGTTATTAAGGCCTTCGGAAACTATTTTGACGCCTACAGTGAGAGTACAATGGAGGAAAAGGACTATTTTGCAGCTCCCTCAAAGGACTATCAGCTTACCGCCAGCGATTACACCTGCTCGCTCGGCGGCTGGACCTACGATAATTTTGATACCTCGTCCGCTTTCTACAAGGACAGCTATTTCCTTGAAACTGCCGAGAACGCCAAAAATACGGTGCTTGAAAATGCGGGCGCCGAGAAAAACACAACCGGTCTTAAGCTTAACAATGCTATAAACGGCAGCGAGGCAGGCGGCGGCGGTACAAGCGATCCTGTCGATCCCGATGACCCCGATGATCCAACTCCGTCCGATCCGGGCGTAAATATGGACTGCACCTATTACTACGATTTTCCGTCAAGCGGCAATACGGGTACGGCATTTGGCGGCGAAAACGGCAGCGGCAGCTTTTTTACGGCAAGTCAGGAACTTAATTTAAGCGGCAAAAGCGGCAGCGTTACCGTAAACGGCCAAAAATACGATTTTACAGGCGTAGGCGGCTTTGCAAACAACGCCACTATCAGCTTTACCACAGATAAAAAGTGTACGCTTAATATCGTTTCCTGCTCGGGCTCGACAACGCAAAGAAAGCTGGTCGTTACAAACCGTTCGGGCAGCACAATCGGCACTATCCTTTCGGGCACCAGCAGCGAGGACAGCGCGGCAGCCCTTACTATTCCCGATGCCGGCACCTACACCGTTACAAACAAGGGCGGCGGAGAGGCAAAAATATATTATATTGGCGTTAAGCTTGACGAGGAAACGGCACCCGACGAGGAAGTATTTGCCGATGCAGACCTTGACAATAAAATAACCGCAAGCGATGCGGCAATGGTTCTGCAATACACGCTTGCACCAATGGACGTGGACAAAAACTTTGAAAAGCGCTGTGACGTTGACCATGATAATATAATAACAGCCACAGATGCCTCTATAATATTACAAGCAGCCCTTACGGAAACAACACTTAATTAAAATATTTAACCTAAAAAAGCGGGGATGCACTACAGCCCCGTTTTTTTTAGGCAAGGCAGCAGCAATCACCCATTTAAGCCCCAAATATGCGACAAAAAATATATTTATAAGGTATATTGCCGCCTGCAATATAAGATATTTGTGTGCAAATTTGCCGTACATATATACCTCTCCCTTGATAAGTAAATCATTCCGCATTTATCGTATCACGGCTTTTTATTCATTTCAATAGGCTTTGCATAAGCGGTCGTATTTTTGACATTAACGGTAAAAATTGATAAAACCTATAAAATTAATTGATCAGCTCCGAGTAAGGTGCATCTATCGGATATCCTTTGTAATCCGTATAAAAATCAAACAAAAGAGGGTCATAAAACGTAACTTTGTCTGTTTTGTATATATATGCCCTATTTTTATAATCTGTTACCATATCGTAGTCCGGAAAAGCGAAGTGTCCCGTATCCATGCCGTGTTTTGGCTCGGCAAAAAATCCATCTGTTGGATTATTTGGGGGCTGCTCTTTAGTATAGATTATCTTATCTAACTTTCTTCCTACCGATATTGCATAATAATAATTTTCAAAGTCAAATTCAACGTCCCGAAATTCATCCCATACATCGAGTTGGTTGCAAAAAACATCAAATTCGCCCTTGCTGTCTATAGGCCACCACCACGTTATTTCGGTTTCATTTGTTCCAAAGCGCTTGTTTAAAATTTTTTCGCTTTCCAAGGTTATCTCTGTTTGCAAACTCACATCAAGAGTCATAAAATGTTCTTCTTCATTTTCTGCACCGATCGTTTCATCATCTGAATTTGAAATTGTTATCGGTTCTGCAGTTGAAATTTCCGTTGTCTCCGATAAATAAGCCAAGGATGAGGTTTACTCTGTATTATTTTTTACCGTTGAATATTTCAAGCAGAAAAATATACTAACGAAAAAAAAGATAATTATTATTAAAAGTATCGAAAATCTCCCTATATTTTTCTTTTTTAGCTTCATTATATCTATCCCTCTCCATTATCATTTTGGAAGCCATTTGACCCTTTCGGGATACATTTCCTTTTTATAGCCAAATACACCTTTACGGTAGTAATCCAAGGGAAATATTGCATTATCCATACAAATTGCCGTAAGAAAAATAAGCATCACATCTTTTATTGCTTTATCATCATAAATAACATGGTACTTACCGCCGCATTTACTGTTTAAAATTTCCATTTTTATGACCTGTATGCCGTCATATAAAACAGCTATTATATTAGGGTTATGAAAACTTATATCATAAGTACGTTCCTTGTAGCGCAGCTTATATTCAACTTGTTCTTTAACATACTGCGGTTTATATAATTTACCGCAGCAAACGCCGCTTATAAACAATTTATACGCAGGGCACATTATAGGGTCATTTATCAATGCAAAAACGGTTGAATACAATAATTTAAGCAAAAGATTTGTCTGCTTCAGCTCATATATCACTGCCTTTTTCCTGTTAAATGCCATGATTTTCCTTAGACTGTAAAACGGTGAAAGCAATATCCATTTATTATATAAACTGCTTATCCCTGATATTTCGGGAAATTTGTCGCTGTCGTATAAAACGAAATCGTCGGTTTTGCCTATCCTGTTTATCACAAATTCCATAATGCTTCACTCCCTTAAAAAAGGCCGCCAAGCGGCGGCCCTTTTCATATTACAATGCGTATTTTTCAAATTCCTTTTTAACCAGATCAAGAATATCCTTGACTGCGGTATCTGCGGAAAATTCGGTTTTAAGGCTCTTATCCCTTAAGGATATCTCTACCACGTTCTTTTCGCAGTTTTTGGGGCTTACCACTACTCTTACGGGTACGCCGAAAAGGTCGGCATCGGCAAACATTGCGCCGGGGCGAACATCCCTGTCGTCATAAAGCACCTCTACGCCGTTTTTCTGAAGCTCGTCATAGATGCTGTCGGCAAGGGCTTTCACCTGCTCGTTATCGGCACGCAGGGCGCAGATCTCAACCTGCCAGGGTGCTATTGTGATAGGCCAGATAGGGCCGTAATCGTCATGGCTTTCCTGACAGATAGATGCGGCAAGACGGCCTACGCCGATACCATAGCAGCCCATAATGGGGTACTGCTGCTTGCCGTCCTTGTCAAGGTAGGTCATATTCATAGACTTTGTGTACTTTGTACCAAGCTGGAAGATATTGCCCACCTCGATACCCTTTTCTATCTTAATGGCCTTTTTGCCGCAGCATGGGCAAGCCGCGCCCTCATAAATTTTAGCCACGTCAACATACTCTACTTCCTTGCCGTAGTCACGAGCAAGGTTGGCGCCCACATAATGGTAATCTACCTCGTTTGCGCCGCAGACCATATTATTCATACCGATAAGGGACTTATCAAATATCATTTCTGCCTTTGCGTTGGAGTTTACGGGGCCGATAAAGCCCGCAACAATACCGCTTTCCTCGAATATCTCAACAGCGGGGTGAATTTCCTCGCCAAGATAATTTCTTAATTTGGTCTCGTTTACCTCCAGATCGCCGCGGATAAATACAATAACATACTTGTCATCGGCGTTTTTCTGATAAACAACGGCCTTGCAAAGGTCCTTTTCCTCTATTTTAAGGAACTCGCTCAAGGCCTCTATCGTCTTTGTTTCGGGAGTATGCACCTTTTCAAGGGGCTTTACCTCGCTGTTTAATGGCTCGGTCAGGCACTCTGCCGCCTCCATATTGCTCTTGTAGTCGCACTCGGTACAAATAGCCAGAGTGTCCTCGCCTATATCGCTTAAAAGCATAAATTCGTGGCTTACGCTGCCGCCCATCATACCCGAGTCGGACTTAACGGAGATAACATTTTTTGCGCCCGCGCGCTTGTAAATATTTTCGTAGGCCTTATGGCAGTCCTTATAATATTCCTGCAGGTCCTCCATGCTTGTATGGAAGGAATATGCGTCCTTCATAGTAAACTCGCGCACGCGGATAAGACCGCCCCTTGCGCGGGGCTCGTCACGGAACTTGGTCTGTATCTGATATATCATAAAGGGATAGTCCGTATAGGAATTTGCGATATCCCTTGCAAGATGCACAGCCGCCTCCTCGTGAGTCATACCAAGCACCATTTTATTTTTACTTCTGTCCTCAAAGCGCGCCATTTCGCTGCCGATAGAGGTATATCTGCCCGATTCCTCCCAAAGGGATGCGGGCATAACAACGGGGAACATGACCTCCTGTCCGCCTATTTTATCCATTTCATCGCGGATGATAGCCTCTATTTTCTGCATAATGCGCTTACCGGGGGTATAAAGCGAATATATGCCGTTTGACATATAGCGCATATAGCCGCCGCGCACCATAAAAGCGTGGCTTTCTATAGTGCAGTCCTTAGGTGCTTCCTTAAATCTTTCGCCTAAAATGTTTCTGACCTTCATTTTGTAAATTCTCCTTATTTACATACCTCGGGGGACTGTAATGTCCCCCGAAAAATTTAATTTTATTCTTTTGTTATTTTTTCGTATATCTCGATATACTTCTTTGCGCTGTCGTCCCACGAGAACCTTGTGGTTATGGCATTGTATACCATTTTGTTCCACTCGTCCTTGTTTTCGTAGACCTCAAGCGCACGGTTTATAGCCCACATAAGGCCGCCGCAGTCGTAATCCTTGAAAAGGAAGCCGTTGTGTCCGTCGCTTACGGTGTCTACAAGGCCGCCCGTTGCCCTTGCCACGGGAACTGTGCCGTAGCTCATGGCAAACAGCTGTCCAAGACCGCAGGGCTCGAAAAGGCTGGGCATAATAAACATATCGCTGCCCGCGTATATCTGCTGTGCAAGTGTGTCGTTAAACAGGATATTCGAGCTTACCTTGTCATGATATCTGAACGCAAGGTCCTTAAATATGTTTTCATAGTGATAATCGCCCGTACCCAGCACTACCAGCTGAACATTTTTGGAAAGCAGCTCCTGCGCAGCCTGAAGCACAAGATTTATGCCCTTTTGATCGACAAGCCTTGAAATAAGGCCGAAAACAGGGATATCAGGGTCTACCTTAAGCCCCAGCTGACCCTGCAGCTGCATTTTGCACTCGCGCTTGCCGCTCATATCGTTTGCGCTGAAATTAGCGGGTATCTTGGTGCTTGTTGCGGGGTTATTTATATCATAGTCAATGCCGTTTACAATACCGTAAAGCTTAAAATCCACCGCGCGCAGCACACCATCAAGGCCGTAGCCGTATTCGCCGGTCTGGATCTCCTTTGCGTAGGTCTCGGACACGGTGTTTACCGCATCGGAGTACAAAAGGCCCGCCTTCATATAGTTGACCATATTGTAAAATTCCAGCTTGTCGCCCACAAAGTAGCCGTCGTTAAGCTCCATCATGGTAAGGGTATCACGGGTAAACATACCCTGATACTGCAAATTATGCACGGTATAAAGCGTTTTTATCTTTGAAAAATATTTTATTTTGCTGTAGACATCCTTTACATAAACGCACATAGGGCCTGTCTGCCAGTCGTTGCAATGGATAACATCGGGCACAAAGTCGATATAATCAAGAAACTCTATCGCTGCCTTTGAAAAGAACGCAAAGCGCTCGTTATCATCGCCGTAGCCGTAGTAGCCGCCGCGTCCGAAATAAAAATCGTTGCCTATCATATAGGTGGGTACTTCCGCGCTCATTATCTGGTAAACATCAGCCTTTTGCATACGCCAGTCCAGCGTAACGTCAAAGCCCGTCAAATACTCGCAGGAAAGAAGAAGATCCTCTTTTATGGTGCGGTATTTCGGAAAAACAACGCGCACATCTATGCCCGCCTTTTTAAGCGCCTTTGGCAAAGAACCCGTAACATCGCCAAGACCGCCGCTTTTGGCGTAAGGCGATACCTCCGTAGCCGCTATCAAAACCTTGAGTGCCATAACCAAAACCCCTCTCTTGTAAAAATTTAAACGCATTACCCTGCCCTTATCCTTCCCCTCAAATCCGGGCCGAATCAATGCACTAAAAAAATAATTACCTTAATTTTCAAAAAAGTGTTTATTTTTTTTTAATTTATATTATAATTATACTATGAAATGAAATTTATAGCAAGAAAAAAAGGAGAAATTTTTAAAAAAATGAGTGAACTTAAAACAAGAGATCAGATATCGGACGATTTTAAATGGAGCATAACCGACCTTTTTGCAAGCGACGAGGCTTGGGAGGCGGCTTACGGCGAATATTCGGACAGGATAAACGAAATATCCGCCTTTGACCCGATAACCGCGGATAACCTTGCAGACTGCCTTGACAAAATGGAGCAGCTGTCCAAAAATGTGGAACAGCTTTACGTTTACGCAAACCTTAAATCAAACGAGGACAGCACAAACACCAAGTACCAGGGCTATACCGACCGCACGGATGCGCTTGTTTCGGCATATTCAGGCGCAGTGGCTTTTATAGAGCCGGGTATACTTGCCCTTGACGAAAGCCGGCTTTTAAAGGCGCTTGAAACGGAGAGGCTAAAAAAATACGCACACTATATAAAGGATATTTTACGCAGCCGCAGCCATATCCTTGACCCAAGATCGGAAAAAATGCTTGCCGATTTTTACGAGGTATGTGCCGCCCCCGACACCATTTACAGTATGCTCAATGATGCGGATATCGCCTTTGAGGATGCCGTTGACTCCAAGGGTGAAAAACACAGGCTTACCCACGGCACCTTTATATCGCTTTTGCAAAGCAAAGACAGGGAATTAAGAAAAAGCGCCTTCAAAAGCCTTTATTCCTCTTATTTCAAGCAAAAAAACACGCTTGCGGCTATCTATGCTTCGTCCGTAAAAAAGGATGTCACCATAGCAAAATTAAGAAACTACGGCTCTGCGCTTGAAAGCGCGCTTTCGGCATACAATATCCCCGTTTCCGTCTACAAGGAGCTTATTGCCGCCGTAAGAAAGCATCTGCCGCTTATGCACCGCTATGTAAGCCTGCGCAAAAGGCTTTTGGGCGTAGACAAGCTTTATATGTATGACCTTTATACCCCCATAGTTAAAAACGATATGTCAAGCATTGACTATGAAACGGCAAAAAAAGAGGTTTTAAAGGCTGTTGCGCCTATGGGCGGCGAATATATCGAAAAGCTTGAAAAAGCGCTTAACGAGGAAAAATGGGTGGATATCTACGAAAACAAGGGCAAGCGCAGCGGCGCATATTCCTGGGGCGCCTACGGCTGTCACCCCTTTGTGAGCCTTAATTATAATTTTAATGTGGACTCCATGTTTACCCTTGCGCACGAAATGGGTCACGCTATGCACAGCTATTATACCTGGGATAATCAGCCCGTGATTTACGGCGATTACACTATTTTTGTGGCCGAGGTCGCTTCCACCGTAAACGAGGCGCTGCTTATGGAGCATCTTTTGGCACAGACCAAGGACGAGGGCCGCAGGATATACCTGTTAAACTATTTTATGGAGCAGTTCAGAGGAACGCTTTTCCGTCAGACTATGTTTGCCGAATTTGAGCTTATCACCCACGAAATGACCGAGCGCGGCGAGCCGCTGACCTTTGACAGCCTTTGCGATATTTACTATAAGCTTAACCGTGACTATTACGGCGAGGACATTGAACTGAACGAGGAAATAAAGTGGGAATGGGCAAGGATACCCCATTTTTACAATCAATTTTACGTTTATCAGTACGCTACGGGCTACAGCGCCGCTATCGCACTTTCAAGACGTATCTTAAACGAAAACGGCGCCGGGGATTATATCAATTTCTTAAAGGGCGGCAGCAGCAAGTATTCTATCGACCTGCTTAAGGGCGCAGGCGTGGATATGAGTACATCCAAGCCCGTTGAAGACGCACTTAAGGTATTTGAGGAGCTTCTTGACGAAATGGAGAAGATAAAGCCATGACCCAAGGCCTTATAAATGCAGGCGCTCCCGTAAATTCTTTTTTGGTAAACAAAATAAGGGAAATGTTGCCGCACAAAAAGCCAATATGAGCATTGAAGAATTTGGCCTTAAATTAAACACGGACTAAATATCAAACACCTTACAGCACCTTTCGTGATATTTGTGCTTTTCTGTAAAGCATAGTATTGCGAAAGGTGTTTTTGTCCTATTATCCAAATACCGGGCTTATAAAAACAGCTTTTTTTAAAGAATAATAAAAAAATATTGTAAATTCTTTAACACAATGTTATAATTAGGGGAGTACCGTTTAAATCAAAAACCATTTACAAAGGAGTATATACATATGATAAGAACACGTTTTGCACCAAGCCCCACGGGTTATATGCACATTGGCAACCTGCGCACCGCGCTTTATGAATTTTTAATTGCAAAGTCACAGGGCGGCAGCTTTATTTTACGAATAGAGGACACCGACCAGGAGCGTTTTGTCGAGGGTGCCACGGATGTTATTTACAAGACCCTTGAAATGAGCGGCATCACCCACGATGAGGGCCCCGATATCGGCGGTGACTACGGCCCTTATGTACAAAGCGAGCGCAAAAACGATTATATCGAATACGCAAAGCAGCTTATTGAAAAGGGCGAGGCCTACTACTGCTTTTGCACCAAGGAGCGCCTTGACAGCTTAAAAACGGAAGCAGGCGGCGAGACCATAACGCATTACGACCGTCATTGCCTTTCGCTTTCAAAGGAAGAAATAGAGGAAAACCTTAAAAACGGCGTGCCTTATGTTATCCGCCAAAAGATAAAGGAGGGCACGACTACCTTCCACGACGAGGTTTACGGCAGCATTACCGTCGATAACTCCGAGCTTGAGGATCAGATACTTATTAAGGCCGACGGCTACCCCACCTACAATTTTGCAAATGTTATAGACGACCATTTAATGAATATAACCCACGTTGTACGCGGCAGCGAGTACCTTTCCTCCACACCCAAGTACAACCTGCTTTACGAGGCATTCGGCTGGGATATCCCCACATATATCCATCTTCCCGCCGTTATGAAGGACCAGCACCAAAAGCTTAGCAAGCGAAACGGCGATGCTTCCTTCCAGGACCTTGTTGCAAAGGGATATCTGCCCGAGGCAATTATAAACTATATTGCACTTTTGGGCTGGTCGCCGTCCGTAAATCAGGAAATATTCACTATGGACGAGCTTATCAAAATATTTGATATCAAGGGCTTAAGCAAGTCCCCCGCAATTTTCGATATAGTTAAGCTTACATGGATGAACGGCGAATATATCAAGAAAATGGATGCCGATAAGTTTTACGAAACAGCTCTTCCCTATCTTAAGGAAAGCGTTAAATCAAATGTCGATCTTAAAATGCTGGCGGGCTTTATACAAAGCCGTATAGGCACCTTTAACGATATAGCCGAAATGGTGGATTTTGTGGACACTCTCCCCGAATATTCGCCCGAGCTTTATATCCATAAAAAAATGAAAACAAACCTTGAAAATTCGCTTGAAAGCCTTGAAAAGTCGGTGCCTTTCTTAAAGGCGCAGACCGAGTGGACAAACGATGCGCTTTATCAAAGCCTTACCGCCTTTGCACAGGAGCAGGGCGTTAAAAACGGCGTTGTGCTTTGGCCTATAAGGACGGCTTTAAGCGGCAAGCCCACCTCACCCTGCGGTGCTACCGAGCTTTGCGTGCTGTTTGGCAAGGATGAGACCATTAAGCGCCTTGAAAAGGGTATTGAATTATTAAAAGGCTAAGGAAACGCTGATTAAATTCAAATAAACAAAAATAATTTTAGCCGATGGCGGCGCATTTGTAGGCGACCATGCTAATGTGAAGCCTAACAGGCTGAACATAGCAAACAGAGCCGTTAAGCATTATGCCGAAATCCCTACCGGAATTTCGGCGGTAGATGTTGAGCCTGTACGCGCTTGTCGCGCGTTTCGGCTATATGCGCAAAATTATTTTTGGTATCCTTAAATCAGCGTTTCCCTAAACAAAAAATCAAGCCGATGTCGGAAAATTGACATCGGCTTTTGTTTTTTTATTTTATTAGTGAAGCCACGGAGAAAAACACCCATGAAACAAACGGTATGATATATACCAAAACAAGCGCTGCCGCAGCTGCCAGATCAAAGCAAATATAAGCACCGTTTTGCAATACTTTTGTATTTGTCCAATCAAGCTTTTCACGTCTGCGCTCTGCCGTCCAAAGCAGCAGCAATATACCCATAAGACTCATTGCTCCGCCTATAAGGAAATTTTTGGATATATACTTCATTTTTATATCGCAACTTCCCGCAGGCAGCTCTACTGCCATAAAAGCGCCGTTAAGCACGGGGATAATATCGGCATTTTTGCCGTTTACCTCTGCCGACCAGTTCATATCATACTCTATCGGCAAAAACATATAGCACTCACACGGCGCGTTTGCCGTCATTGAGAGCTTGTTTTTTTCGGCAGACACATTTTCCGCATGGTTATTTTTATACCCATTTATAAGCGCCTCCAGGCGATAGTTATCCATCATACCTATTTCAAGCTTTTTAAGGCCGTCATCATTGCTCATTACCACAAAGTCGATCGTTTCGTCTTTATAGGTGCCAAGCTCCACAAAACCGTTATTATGCTCACGGGGATAAATATATCCGTCCGGGTTATCAAAATACGGCAGCTTAATAATTTCCTTGTTTGCATAAAACGAATAGCCAAGCGATGTATTGTCTATATCCGACCTTGCATAAATAGTCTTTTTGCCCTTTACATCTATTTTATAGCAATAAGCACACCAATCATCCTGCACCTTTTCTTTATGGTCAAAATACGGTTTAACATCCTCAAAAATATTCTCCATTGAGCCCGTCATATTGTTGTAGATAAGGTTTTGCATTTTTATGCCCTCCGACGGGAAGCTGGTAACAAAAAAGTTTTTGCTTACAAGCATACCAAACGGAAAGACATTTTTACATTTATAAATATTAAAATCACCTATTGTTTGTGTTTTTTCATATAATTCTTCATTAACGGGATATCTTGACACTACCGCGCCAACATTTAACAGCGCATCCGAAAAGGCGGTACCGCCCTCGCAAAGTATCTTTCGGTTTATATTGCCATAACCCATTCTTCGCATTTGATCCATATATTCATAGGATGCCTCGTTTGTCCACGACGATATCGTAGGTCTTTGCATTATCAAGCCAAAGTTTGGCGAAAGATCGGGCAGTACAGTCTTTATCCTTGTTATGTTGTCGTTTTTAAACTGCATTTGGCTGTCCAGCGCAACGCTTTCTTTTATATACATATCCATACCCGATGTGGTGTCTATTGAATCGTATTCTGCATTTTTAAGCGGCGACACAAAGCCTATACACATTATGACCGCCATACAAGCCCCCGATATAACGGTCATAACAGCCGACGCCTTTCTGCTTGTAAACAAAAACATGACCGTAAACATAAGCAAAAGCAATACAAACAGCAAAGCATAATATTTATACTGCTTTACATCATATATGCCGTATTCCATAAATTTTGCGCTGAAAGCAAGCGCCTGTGCAACTGCGGCAAAAAATATAAAAATGCAGATATAAACCGCAATTTTTTTATTGGCACGCTCTTTGCCGCACGATACAAAGCCGGCATACAGTTCAAGCGCCATAAATGTAAGTATAAAGGCGTATCTGCACGGGAAGCAGGCATACGAGCCAAAATGCCACATTATGTTTACGGGCTCGGCAATTAAAGGAACAGCCAGCAATATAAACATTATTATATTAAATATATCTTTGCGCGGTATTTTTATATTAAATCTTTTTTTATTTATTATGCCGACAATTACAGCCGCTATGCCAATTTCGCTTCCGTATATCATAAAAACCGCATTCCCGAGAAAATATCCTCTTAATGTTTTTAATATTTCCGGATAACCGCTGTTTTCGTTTTCCACCAATCTGCTGGATCTTAACCATTCCAGCACGGACGGCAGCACTATCAGCATCGAGACCAACAGAGCGGTCAGGGTATAAAGGCCTATACAGGCGGCAAATTTTTTCCGTTTTTCTTTTTCCGTTATGATATACATATAAAAAAACGAATAAAACAAAGTAAACAATAGCGTTATAAGCGCCAAATATGTACCCGAAACAAGTATCAGCACAAGCATTATCAAATACATATACGGCTTGTCCCGTTCGGCCAATAGTTTAAAGCCGTACATAAAAAGCGGAAAAAACGCGACCGTATCCAAAAATTGAATATTTGTATAATACTGGATAACATAGCCGCTGAAGGCATATATCAATGCTGCCGCAATATTCTCCCACGATGAAAGGCTGTATGCTTTTTTGGTATAAAAGGTCATTGCCGCCGCCGCAAACATCAGCTTTAAAATAAGAAAATACGACATACTTTCAAGTATATGCTCTCTTTTCACAAAAAGAAAAAACAAATTAAACGGTGATATCACAAAATTTGATATAATACCGGTAATTGCATTTCCGCTGCCCGTATACCAGTCATACAACCAATGCACTTTGCCGTGAAGAACATCCCATGCCCTTGTATACAGCGGCACAAACGATTGATTCATATCAAAATACGCAATATTTCGCGGCCCGAACGGATAAATATGCTTTATTGCATATACAAAAAGCAAAACAGCCGCCGTTATTGCGGCAGATATAAAAATTTCCTTATTTTTCTTAAAAAATTCCATTACATATTTTATCCTTTCGTCTTTTTAACTTTTATACCACAATAGGGCCATACAAGCGCTCTACATCCGCCTTTTCGGCTATACCGTCACAAAATGCCGTTGCCCCGCCGCAGGCCGCCGCCAGACGCACCGCATTTTCCACAGGTATGCCGTTTACTATGCTAAACACAAGCCCTGCTGTCATACTGTCACCCGCGCCTACGCTGTTTACCGTAACACCGTCATACGCAGGAACATAAAGCGAATAATTTTTATTGCAAAAATATGCACCGTCCGCACCCATTGATATCAGCACATTGCGGCAGCCCATATTTCTTATGCGCTCGGCATATTTGGAAACCTCGTCCACTGTTATCTCGTTGCCGAAATAGGCCTCAAGCTCTGCCAAATTTGGTTTTATAACAAAAGGACTGTGTTTTATTGCGTGCGCAATATCGGGTATGTCAAACACTATTTTCTTTGTCGCAACTATCTTTGTTATTTCTTCAAGCAGCGAATAACCGACAAAGCTTCCGCTTATTACCAAAATATCATCGTCGGCAATTTTTTTCAGGTGCTTTTCTATATCCTCCATTTTGGGACATACGCCGCGGCCGTTTATCTCCGTTATGCCGCCGCTGCCCACAGCCTTGATATTAACGCGCGTAAACCCCTGCGTTTGCACACATATTGTATTTATTTTGTTTTTAAGCAGGTCTTCAAGTACCTTGCCGGTAATTCCCGCAACAGGAAATATCGCCGTGTTTTCACAGCCCAGATTAGTCAGCATCAGCGAAACATTTATCCCCTTGCCGCCCGGATATATAAGGTCTTTTTGGCTGCGGTTAAGCGCATTTGGCTTGACATTTGTTTCCATTATATAATCTATGGACGGATTTGCAGTAAATGTATATACCATTTTTATCCCTCTTTTGCATAAACGGCACCGCTAAAAATCACTTTAAAGCAAAACACTGATCCGTGGTGCCTTGATCTTATTATTTATTGCTCACAAAAGGCGGTCACTTTGCACGCAAAAGCTTACTTCCGCGTTTTGCCGCCATGCTTTTAAGCACAAGTATTATATATGCACACATTGATATAAGCGATATGATAACACCCTCTTTAAAGCCGTTGCTTGTATATTTTATTTCAATTTTATGCCTGCCCGCAGGAACCTTATAGCCGAGCAAGGCGCTTGCCGTCAATATTTTTTCCGTTTCCCTGCCGTCTATAAAAACATGAAAGCCCTTGTCAAACGCCAATGTCGTAAAAACAAAGCTGTCCTTGTCAAAATCCGACTCCGCCAAAATAACATCGTTTTCTTCGCGTATGTTTTTTAACCCGTTTGCCTGTATTTTTGCCGCGGCATCGTTAAAAGCAGCGGTATCCATTTTCAGCAGGCACGGCTCCGCCATTTTAAGCCCGTTTTTCAACGACACTATTTTTATATTTATATTATCGCCCTTATCAAACCACCCAAGGTCATTTATTATATCATCGCGCAAATAATCCGGCCAATACGGAACACCGTTTATAATAATACTGTAGGCCGAGCCCGCAATATCCTCTATACTGTTTTTAAAATAAAAATTGGTATAATACTCTCCGGCCTCTTTTACATTAAAGCTGTAGACCAGTACACCGGCTTTATTTATATCGTCCGTATATATTTCCCCGTCCGCAGCCGAGGTGCGCATAAGCGCCTGTGTCATCTGATCATATGGCTTAAGCTCACAGTTTAATTTTTCACAGTTATCAAACCGTTCCATGGAATACAGCGTATAACTGCCGTCAAGAACAGAATTTATAAGCATTTCGTGGTTTTTAAAAATACCCGTAAAAAAGTTTTCCTTATAAAAATTCTCCGCACAGTTTATTGAAGCCTCGCTTGCCTTAAACATAAGCGGAAATGCCGTTTTATTACGGTATATTTCGCAATCGTTTTCTTTATATATTTTTTCGTAATTATCCGAAAGCAGTCTTCCTCCTGTCAGATAATACACCGCATTGCCGTTTATGTCGGTGGTTTTGTAATCGTTCCCCGTTGCGGCGATATATTTTATATCAAAAAAGCTGTCTGTAAATATACAGTTATCCCTTGACATTATGTTTTTATTGTCGGATATGGTATGTACACCCAACAATGACATAAATTGGGCTGCATTTTGGTTAATAAGCGACGAAAAGCCGCAAATGGAATTATAGCCAATGCTAAGCTGTGAATTGTCATTAAAATTATTTGCATCATAGGCACGGTAAAAACCGCTGTCCTTTTCTTCTATTACCTTAAACACTTTTTTTGCTTTGGCGATATAATCAATATTATCCGCCTTTGTGTATACATTGCCATACATACAGCCCAAGCCCGCCGCCGCAAGCAAAAACGCTTCGCATAATACCGCTGCGCCAAGATATATATTTAGCGCGTTTTTTTTACGGCATTTGATCAATATTACCGTATATACGGCCAAAAACAAGGCTCCCGTCGCAAAATGCAAAATATAAAAAAACGACATTTTATTTATCAGCGATACACCGAGACCCGCGGCAAAGCAAATAAATGATACGACCGTATCACGCCTTTGCAGCTTATCCTTTTTCATAATAAGCCTTGCCGATATAACAAGGCAGATAAATGCGCTGCCGTAAGAAAAGCGGCTGTCAAACCCCGACGGCATACGCATAAAATGCATTATTTTATACAGCGGTGCAAATATATGGCACAGTATAAAAAACAAAACAATGCACAGCGAAGCAATACGCTCTTTTTTAGCCGCCGCTTTTGAAAATATGAACGTCAGTACAAAAAACACGGGCGCATAACCCGAAAATATATCAAGCACAGTCCCGTCAGGAGTTTCCTTGGATATATAAAATATACCGTGCAATACCTCCTTTGGTGCAAAGGCAATCAAGCCGCTGTTTTGCGAGACCGTAAACGGCGAAACATACAGCTGCAGTATCGCCGAGGATATCGGCACCAAAACAAAGGCAGCCATACAAAGCGCAATAACTGCCGAGACAGCCAACAGCAAAAACGCCTTTAATGCGCTTTTTAATGCTTTTTCGGCTGCAATGCAATAATATATAAAATAAATAAAGCACATTACGCCCGTTATATATGCAAGATAATAGTTTGTCACAACGCATAAAAAATATATGGGCGTAAAATAAAAAATATTGTATTTTTCCGTTATTTTCTCGGTAAATAAAAAGCACAGGGGCAAAAGAGCGGCATTATCCAGCCACATTACATTTATGCAGCACATCATATTAAACATACACAGGGAATAAAGCGCCGAAAAAGCCACCGTCACCCTTTTGTCCATGCGCATAAGCCCGCTGTTATTAAAATAAACAGCCGCAAATAAGCCCGTCATTCCAAGCTTGGCGGCATATATCACCGTATATACCGCGGAATAATCCTTATGATCAAACAAAAGAAAAAGCAAATTAAAAGGGCTGAAAAGAATATATGCAGCCCAAGCATATAAATTCATTCCCAGACCCGCGCCATATGACACAAACGGATTTCCGCCGTTTTTTAGCTTATCCGCAAAAACCGCCGTTAAATCAAAATATTGCCGCTGCATATCCGAGGTAAAAAAACTGTATTCGCCAAAAGGCTCAATGCCTGTAAAAATAAAAGCTGCAATTATAAATATAACAGGCACGGCAAATGCAGCAATATATTCCGTGTGCAATGATTTTGAAAATGCTTTTTCGGGCATTGTGTATTGTCCTCCGCTTCATTAAGCCCAATATATGGATCCTGAATAAAAGATACGGTGCATTATGCCAAATACTTCTATCCGGTTTTATTATATAACAAATTCACAAAAAGGTCAAATAAATTCATATTTAAGTTTCCTCATTTTTAAGCGTTATTTTTTGAGTCACTTTATTAATAACGGCAAGCCCCGCAAATGATTTTCCTTTAGAGCGGATATACATTCAACCGCAAAGATAGATGCGGACAATTGCGCAGCAATTGGCTTTTGGCTATGCCAAAAGTTGTGAGCTCACAGGAAGAAACATTTGCGTTTTTGCCAAAAAAAAATCAAAGTATCGCAGAAGTATTTTTTTTATGCCGTCAAAAATTCACAAATAAAAAATATTTCAAATAAACTAAATAAAAAGAGGTAAAACAATGCTTGGCGAAATTGCTTTAAAGCACTACAAAAACGGCGAAAGCTGCTGCACCTGTATTTTAAAGGCCTGCGAGGAATTTTACAAAATGCCCCTGATATGCGATGTTTACGATATGACATCGGGCTTTTGCAACGGCTTTGGTATAAACGGTATGTGCAGTGCTGTTGTTACGGGTGTAATGTTTATTTCATATTATTTTAAAAGCGACGAAAATAAAATGAAGCGCGCAAGGATATATTTTTTTAACACCTTGCACGGCAAGCTTGGCGCAACCAATTGCGGAAAGCTGCAAAAATGCTGTAAAAAGGCCATATACGAAAGCGGCGAAGCCCTTGAAGAAACAATAATTAAATATGGTTAAGTATTTGTTAGCACTCATTATTAGTGAGTGCTAATTTTTTCTTGACAATTTTGGGTTTTGTGTTATAATGGTATTGTACATAAGATATATATTTTAATTAAAAAAATTCAGGAGATGAACATAATGGAAAAAGGCAATTTATCCATAAACAGCGAAAATATTTTACCCGTTATCAAAAAATGGCTTTACTCGGACAGCGACATTTTCCTGCGCGAGCTGGTATCAAACGGCTGTGATGCTGTAAGCAAGCTTAAAAAGCTTGTGGATATGGGCGAGGCAAAGGTAGAGGACGATGTAAAATACAAAATAACAGTGCGCCTTGACAAGGAAAACAAAACTATCGAGGTCACAGATAACGGTATCGGTATGACTGCGGACGAGATAAAGGAATATATCACACAGATAGCATTCTCGGGCGCAAACGATTTTATTACAAAATATCAGGAGCAGATGGGCGAGGGCGGCGCAGATATAATCGGTCACTTCGGTCTTGGCTTCTACTCGGCATTTATGGTGGCCGATACTGTAGAGATAGACTCCTTAAGCTATCAGCAGGGCGCCAAAGCCGCTCATTGGAAATGCGACGGCGGCATTGAGTACGAAATGGACAGCAGCGACCGCACAGAGCGCGGTACGACCATAATTCTCCATATCAACGAGGATAGCAAGGACTTCCTTGACAAGTGGAAATTAAAGGAAATTATTGAAAAATACTGCTACTTTATGCCTATCGAGATATATTTTGAGGATGTAGAGGAAATAAAGGAGGCAGAGAAAAAGGCCGCAGAGGAGCCTATTGAGGAGGGTGCGGAGAAGAAAGAGCCCGAAGAGCCCAAGCCTATAAACGACACTACCCCGCTTTGGCTTAAAAAGCCCGCCGACTGCACCGACGAGGAATATAAGGAGTTCTACCACAAGGTATTTCTTGACTTTAACGAGCCCCTGTTCTGGATACACCTTAATATGGACTATCCTTTCCGCTTAAAGGGTATACTCTACTTCCCCAAATTAAAGCACGAGCTTGAAAGCATCGAGGGTCAGGTAAAATTATATAACAACCAGGTATTTATTGCGGATAACTTAAAGGAAGTCATCCCCGAATTTTTACTTTTGTTAAAGGGTACTATCGACTGCCCCGACCTGCCGCTTAACGTAAGCCGAAGCTTTTTGCAAAATGACGGCTATGTTACCAAAATGAGCAAGTATATCACCAAAAAGGTAGCCGACAAGCTTAACAGCCTGTTTAAAAAGAGCCGTGACGAGTACGCAAAGTTCTGGGACGATATCAGCCCCTTTATCAAATACGGCTGTATGCGCGAGCACGATTTCTTTGACAAGGTAAAGGAAAGTCTGCTGTTCAAGACCACCGAGGGCGAATATGTGACCCTTGAGGAATACAAGGACAAGGCAAAGGAAAAGCACGAAAACAAGGTATTTTATGTAAGCGACCCGCAGCAGCAGGCGCAGTATATCAAAATGTTCAAGGACGAGGGCATGGAGGCCGTTATCCTTGATACCAAGCTTGATACTCCCTTTGTTTCCTTTATGGAGGCATATGGCGAGGGCGTGCGTTTTGAGCGCATAGACAGCGCCGTTACCGAGATGCTTAAAGGCGAGGGCGAAGCAGACGAAACGCAAAAGACCGACCTTGAAGCACTTTTCAAGGATAACCTTGGCAAGGAAAACCTTAAAATAAAGGTGGAAAGCCTTAAATCGGACGAAGTATCCGCTATGATAGAATTAAGCGAGCAGTCCCGCCGTATGCAGGAAATGAGCGCTATGTACGGTATGGGCAATATGAATATGCCCGCCGACGAAACGCTTGTACTCAACTCAAACAACAATGTTGTAAAGCTGCTGCTTGATTTAAAGGACAAGGAAGATAAAAAGGACGATACTCAGCTTATCTGCAAGCAGATATACGACCTTGCCGTAATGAGCCACAGACCGCTTACAAATGAGGAAATGACCGAGTTTATAAGCCGCAGCAATAAAATACTTTCAATTATGGCAAATAATTAAAACAAACCCATAAAAATAAGGGCTGTCGAGGTTGACAGCCCTTTTATTATTTATCTGTGCATGGAGAACGAGTCCATATCGTAATTTTTAAGGTTTTCGGTAATAAGCCTTGCATCGGCACGGTCGATAAGCTTATCCCTTGCCTTTCTTGCCTTAAGCTGCTCCTCGTAGCTGCTGGGGCCGCCTACACAGCCGCCCTCGCATACCATACCCTCGATAAAGTCCTCGGGCAGCTTGCCCACCTTCATAAGCATAAGGCCCTTTTTGCACTCGGCCGCGCCGTTTGCGCGAAGCACCTTTGCCTCTATCTCCTGGTCGGTTTCCTTAAGATACTGCAATACCGATGCGGTAACGCCGCCCGCATTGCCATAGCGCTTGCCGTAAACGCTGGATTCCTGATAGCTGTTTTCGGCGGGCTCCAGCTCTACGCACTTGGCGCGCATCATAGCCCTTATCTCGCTGTAGGTAAGCACCGCATCTGCGTTACCCTCTATATTATGCTCCGCACACTCCGATTTTTTGGATATGCAGGGGCCAATAAATACCGTATAGGCATCGGGATATTTTGCCTTAAGCATACGCGAAACGCCGCACATAGGCGAAACGGTGGTTGAAATATTATCCTTTAATTCGGGAAAATGCTTGTGTATCATATTTACAAAGGCAGGACAGCAGGAGGTGGTCTTCTTTTTGCCCTCTCTGTAGGCCTCCGCCCACTCGTCGCCCTCGCTTGCGGTGGTCATATCGCCGCCGAGACCCACCTCGATAAGGTCGGTAAAGCCGATCTTTTTAACAGCATTCCTCCAGCTTTCCATAGTGATATCCTCACCAAACTGACCCTCCGTTGCGGGTGCAAGCATAGCGTAAACGGGTCTGTCCGATTTAAGCGCCTTTATTACATCAATAATAAAGGTTTTCGAGCCGATAGCGCCGAACGGACAGCGGTGTATGCAAAGACCGCAGCGTATACACTTTTTCTCGTCAATAACGGAAATGCCATGCTCGTTGTAGGTGATGGCATCCACGGGACAAGCCGATTTACAAGGTCTTTTAAGATATGCTATGGCATTGTAGGGACAAGCCTTTGCGCACATACCGCATTCCTTGCATTTTACGGGGTCTATTTTTGAACGGGTCTCGCCCGGTGTGATAGCATTGAAGCGGCAGGCATTTATACAAGCCTTGCCGAGACAGTTCTGACAGTTGTCGGTAACAACATAGCTGGATATGGGGCAGTCCTCGCAGGCCGAGCTTATTACCTGAATTATATTTCCGTCGTCCTCGGCACCCGGCGCCTTACCCTCTACAAGCCTTATTCTCTGGCGGATTATCTCCCTTTCCTTGTAAATACAGCATCTGAACTGCGGCTGCGGACCGGGGATTATCTCGTGGGGCAGAAAATCGCGTTTTTCCTCCAGCTCGTCGTTAAAGGCAAGCTTTGCCACTTGGTAAAGTACCTCGTGTTTTATTTTAATTACATTTTCGTCTGCAAACATAAGTTAGCTCCTTTATTTGTATTCAAGCACCTTTCTTACCGCCGCAAGCTTTACGCAAATACAGAAAAGCTGCATTGCCAGCTCCAGCTCGTCACAGGTGGGGTAGGACGGCGCGATGCGGATATTTTGATCCAGAGGGTCCTTGCCGTAGGGATAGGTAGCGCCCGCACTTGTAAGCGAGAGACCCGCCTCCTTTGCAAGCCTTACGGTCTCCTTTGCACAATGGGACATAGTGTTTACCGATACAAAGTAGCCGCCCAGGGGCTTTGTCCACTGCAGCATATCCGTATCCTCAAATTCCTGATTAAGCGTTTCAAGCACTATGCTGAATTTGGGCTTTAATTCCTTTGCAAGGGCAGCCATATGCTCCAGCATACCGTCAACATTTTTAAAGTAGTTGTATACCCTTAACTGGTTTATCTTGTCATAGCCGATAGTCTGACGTCCGAAATGAAGCTTTATTTCCTTTATGTACTCGTCACCTGCGGCAACAAGGGCAATACCCGAGCCCGGGAAGGTTATCTTTGATGTGGAGAAGAAATAAAGTATCCTGTCCTCTGTCCTGAAACGGCGACAGGCGTCAAAAATATTGTAAAGCGATACCTGCTTGAAAACATGGTGTATGCCGTAGGCATTATCCCAGAAAATTTTAAAATCCTCGGCTGCCGTTTCCATACCCGCAAGCCTTATCACAGTCTCCTCGCTGTAGCAGGTGCCGTCGGGGTTTGAATAAAGCGGTACGCACATTATACCCTTTACGGCAGGGTCGTTTTTGGCCATGCTTTCGACCATATCCATATCGGGGCCGTCCTTTTTCATAGGTATATTTACCATTTCAAAGCCAAATTCCTCGCAAATTGCAAAGTGTCGGTCATAGCCCGGCACGGGACAGAGAATTTTTACCTTGTCCAGCTTGCCCCAGGGAGTCGAGCCGAGGGCACCGAATATATAAAGCCTTGCCATAGCATCGTAAATAAGGTTAAGGCTTGAATTGCCGCCTATTATCATATTTTCGGACGGAATGTCCAAAAGCTCGGAAAAAAGACGCTTTACCTCGTCTATACCGTCAAGTATGCCGTAGTTTCTGGCGTCTATGCCCTGCTCTGTCATATAGTTGTCAAGCGGCGCGGAAAGTATGCTGTTGGATAAATTAAGCTGGTCGCTTGACGGCTTGCCGCGCGACATATCAAGCTTGATATTGCGTGATTTAAACTCCTCATAGTTTTCGCTTAACTTTTTTTCCATATCCAAAAGCTGTGCCTTTGAAAGGGAAGCAAGTGTTTTCATTTGAAACGCTCCTTATATTTAAAATTTGCATTATATTTCACGATACATTCAAAACTAATTATACCTTTTTATAGGGGTATCTGTCAAGCCCGATAAATGTATTTTACAAAAAAATATTGGAAGAAAAAAACGCATTTTGCAAGTTTCTTTCCGTCAACTTTCATAAAAGCGGGCCATACGAGAATACAATACGGAAAAACGGCAGCCAAAATGAAGGTTATATACACAATATATAAATTGGTTCTTGAAATCATACACAAAATGTAGTATAATTATAAAAAAGTAAAAAATTCGGAGGTGAGTATATGCGGCGAAAGAAATTTTCTTTTCAATCCTACAAGGAAAAGAATGATATATACCAGCGCTGGGGTTCATTCGCTGTTATAATTATACTTATACTCGGCATAGCATTTGTATGCTACACCTACCATACGCAAAACACCGTAACCAAGCAATACCTGAACGAGATAGCAATACAGTCGGCAAACCGCATAAACGGCAAAATAAGCAACGACCTTACGCGCCTTACCGTTTGTGCAAATGCGCTGTCCGATAAGGACGATCTGTCGGACGAGTATATAGCCAATGCATTGACTACGGAAAAAGATTTTTTTGATGAAAGTATAGTGCGTCTTTCCTATGTAAGCAAGGATTACACAGGCATGGAAATAACAGCAAGCGGCGAAATAAAAGAGTTTTCCCTGCCCAAAAACATTTCATATATACAAAATGTTTTAAACACCGGTGAAAGGTGTTCGGAGGCAAGAAAAGACCCGGTTACGGGCAAAATGGTGCAGATATATGCGCTGCCCATAACATCCGGCCGCAAGGTCACTGCCGTGCATTGCGGTGTATTTTCGCTTGATCAGTTTTATTCGGATATAGATATAAAGTTTTTTAACAACAACGGTCATTCATACATACTTAAACAGGACGGCTCTGCTGTTTTCACCACCGAAAGGGATGAGCTGTTTTACTCCGTATCCGAATCCTTTAAAAAGCATATAGGTTTTTCAAAAAGCGACAGTATAATCAACAAAAGCGGCGGCAAAGCATATTGGATGACTTATACGCCGATCAATTACGCCGATTGGTATTTTGTGCTTGTGGTCCCGAATATATCAATAAACGCCACCTCTATGCGCGTGGTTATTTTCAGTGCCATAATACTGCTGTCCATGCTTATAACATCGGTATTGTTTTTAAGACATATGGACTCTATCCAGACACAGCGCCGCGATGAGCTGTTTGAATCCGCTTATATCGACGAGGTAACGGGCATATTCAACAAAGCGGGCTTTTCAAACTTTATGGAAGAGGTCATATATACAAGAAGCCTGCGTTTTTCAATAGCGTATTTTGATTTTGATAATTTCAAGGCCATAAACGATCTTTTCGGCTACAGCGAGGGCGATAAGCTGCTGCGGTTTGCGGCAGATATACTTGCGGACGAAATAGGCGCCAACGAAACCTGCGGACGCTTCAGCGGCGATAATTTTTATGTACTGCTTACCGCCGATTCTCAATCCAAGCTTGAAACGCGGATAAACAGTATAATGGACCGTCTGTCTACATTTAAGTTTTCGCCCGATACCACAACGGCCTATGACATAATATGTCACTGCGGTATAGTCCAGATAACCGATTTTCACCGTGACAAGACTATAGATTTCTTTGTTGACCGCGCAAAAATGGCACTTGCATCTATAGTTAAAACGCACAAAAACAGCTTTATATACTATGATGATTCAATGCGCAAGAATATAGTATTTGAGGCCGAGCTTGAAAACGACCTTACGCACAGCCTTGAAAACAACGACTTTAAGGTATATGTACAGCCAAAGCACAGCGTCAGGACCGAAAAGCTTGCGGGCGGCGAGGCGCTTATACGCTGGCAGCACCCCACAAAGGGCTTTCTTACGCCAAACCGTTTTGTTGATATATTCGAGCGCAACGGTCAGGTAACGGAAATAGACTTTTATGTGCTTGAACAGGTCTGCAAAATGCAAAAGGAATGGGCGGCATTTGGTATAAGGCCGATAGTTATTTCGGTAAACCAGTCGCGTATGCATCTTTATAAGCAGGACTATTTTGACAGACTGCGCAGAATGATAAAAAAATACAATGCAGATCCCAAATATATCGAGCTTGAAATAACGGAAACAGTTGCCATGAGCAATACCGAGATACTTGCGCAGGCTACAAAAAGGCTGCATAAGCTTGGTTTTCGCGTAAGTATAGACGACTTTGGCGCAGGACAATCCTCGCTTAATGTTTTAAAGGATATCGATGTTGATGTTATCAAGCTTGACCGCGGCTTCTTTATAGAATTAAGCACCTCCGTCAAAGGCAAGGAGATCATAAACACCGTAATAAGGATGGCTAAAAACCTTAATATAGAGACCGTATCCGAGGGTATAGAGACCCGCGAACAGTTTGCGTTTATAAAGCAGGCCGGATGCGACCTGGTACAAGGCTTCCTTTTCGGAAAGCCCATGCCGATAGACGATTTTTCGGAGCTTTACAAGGAAAGCTATACACAAAGATAAAACCAAAACAAAAACCGGCTTTTTTCGACATCTACAGTCAAAAAAACCGGTTTATTTTTTGGCCTTACCACAGACCTATCATTTTCTCGGGAGAAACATACATCCCGTCGCCTTCTTTAATGCCGTAAATTGCAGCAAAATCGGGATTATTGGCAAGTGATATATTTACACGCACATTATCGGCGGCATGCTCCTCGTACTTGCTTATATACTCCATATAACTGCGCACATAAAGGCTTTTGCGCGACCTTGCATAGGACTCAAAGACAGGCTTCAATTCCCCGCCCTTGTTTTTTACGGCCTCAACGGCACAGCTTAATCCGCCAAGATCCGCTATATTCTCGCCAAGGGTACGCATACCGTCGGTCGGTATATCCGCAGCGGCCTCAAATCCGTCGTAAAAATCGGCTATATCCGTACATTTTTCGGAAAACTTAATATAATCCTCCGCCGTCCACCAATCGTCAAGACAACCGTTTTCGTCACACAGCGCACCGTTATTGTCAAAAGCATGGCTTAATTCATGCGCTATGACCACACCTATGGAGCCCATATTTTCCTCGAATGAACGGTCGGCCGAATAAAACGGCTTCCTTATTATGCCCGCAGGCAGCTCTATGGCGTTCTGCTGCGGTATATATGCCGCATTGGCCCAATAAGACGGTATTTTCCAGCTGTCTGCGCAAATATTGTTTTTTCTTATATATTTATTATCTGTACGCTTTGCCCGCTTTGTCGCTATATAATTTTTAAAAAGCGAATTTAAAGAAGTAATATTTGCATTGTCAATAATAAATTTGTCCGAGGTCTCCCCTCCGACCTTTATTTTTATCGTATCCAGCTTTTTCTTTGCCTTTTTCTTTGTACTGTCGCTCATCCAGTCTATACGGTCTATCTTTTGCTTATATACTTTTATAAGCTCCCTTGTAAGCTGTTCCACGGCTTTTGCGTCTTCTTCGGACAAAAACTTTTTTCTGTATTCGTTTTCAAGATGATCCGAAACAAACGCAGCCGTTATGTCCCTTGCCCGTTCCGCTCCCTGTGTATCGGTAACATTGCCGCCGCGGGTCTCCGCCCAGAATTTTCTGGATACCTCCGTAAATTCCGGCGCAAGATAAACGCCGTATTCGTCAAGCAGCGAAAGTTGTGCCGCCGCCTTCATCGTTACCGGGTCTTCCTTACACATTACCGCAATGTTATAAACAAGCCCCATATCGGGGATAACTATCTCATCATCGGGTTTAAGTGCGATACCTGCATTTTGGGCAAAGGCCTTCAGGTCGGCAAAATCATAAAGCCCGCACAATTCGTCAAAGGTTATTTTGTTATAAGTCCTTCCGGGTATCTTTCTGTCGGCCTTTGTAAGGCAATGGTATGACAGACCTTTTTCAAAGGCATACATTTTTTCCGCCTTGTGTTCGGCAGTTTCTCCCGAATCCCCGCCAAGGACAAAAAGCTTTTTCACATATTCAATATAAGCGGCCTTATATTTATCGTCCGCATAATCCGCATAGTCAAAAACAGGCGTATATGCATCAAAATACGGTATATAGCGGTCGGTATCCATAACATCGGCCATAAGGCCAAACTCAAACAGGCCCGAAGAGCAAATATCCTTATCACAGTACAGCGCGGCCTGCATAAGCTGCTTTGTGTTTTTTGCGTTTTCCAGCCTTGAAAAGCAGCCTTTAATTGGCTTTACATTGCCATTTTCAAGCATTTTAAGCGCAGACGAATAAATATACCCTATTTTTCTTTCGCAGCTGTTTGACGGTTTCTTTTCAATTATATCGGATAAAATATTTTTTATCTCTTCGTTGTTTTCCATCTGCATATCGTCAATAACACCGGTATTGACCTTTATTTTGCCTTTATCGTCCGACTCGCTGTTTATACAGGCATAAAAATCGTCCTTTGGGTTGGAGGCATAATAACACCAGACGCGCCTTAAGTATGTATCAAGCTCCTGCCTTGTAACACTATCGTCCAAAACCGTGTTTTGTGATATAATGCCGCGTTCGTTAAGATAGTCAAAATGCTTTTGTGCCCAGACAGGCAGGCCGCTGATTTGGGCGGGCTCGGGCTTTAAAACATAGTTTCTGCCATCAAGCTCGGCCATAGTCGGAAAAGCGCGGCTTATCATCACCAGCATTTCCGTATCGTCGGCCAGCTTATCCTCGCGAAACTCACCCTCGGCATAGCCGCTTACTATATCCTCCGCACTTATATAAGGGGTATAATAGGGCGCGGTATCCAAAAGAATTTTCAGTACCTCGCCCTTTGTAAGCTCTTTATTATATGTATCGCCGCAAAAAACCGTAAACGGCAGGCAAAAAGTAAGTATAGCACCGCATACTGCGGCAATCAGTTTTCTTGCCATTACAACAAAACTCCTATCAATACTTAAAATATATTGGTTTTTCTTACTGCCATATTGCATATCTGCGTATCATCGTTTATATGCTCTATATTGCTTAATACCCAGTCATACTCGGCAAATGTGACCGTACTGTGGCAATACGGACACTCGCTGACCAGCTTTTTATCCATATCTATCTCTCCGCCGCAGTTGGGACAGCTGACCGAAAGGAAAACGCCGTTTTTTAATGTAACAAGCGGATTTTCCCTTTTAAAGGTCAAAAAATAGCTTTCCTTCGTACTCTCGGCTAACTCGTCCTCTTCAGTCATTATGGCGCAGAACACCTTGATGACCTCGGTATTATCGCAAATAATATAATTATGCAGATATGCCCCGTCATAGCACGCCAAGGAATAAGGCAGGCACATAAGATTTACGCTGCTGCCCACAAACTGCATATTTCCGCTGCCGTGTGTTTTTACAAGACGTTCAAACAAGGCCTTTGCAAATGCAATAAAATTTTTGGCATCAAAATCGGGAGAAAATACCTTAAGCTGCTTTTCTATTATCATATTATTGTTTTGTATATAGCCGCCGCTGTCCTTTACCGTAGTGACCGCCATCTGCTCAACGGCATTGTCAATTATCGCCTTTGCAAGGTCGCCGTCATAGTTTATGCCGCCTTTGCGTAAATTTTTGCCTTTTTGCTTTATTTCCTTAACACTTTCGTCAACCGAATTTATCAGGTTGTATACTACAAAAATAATATAAAGTGCAAACACAAGCCCTATCACAAATTGGGCCACCGTTTCAACCGAATATGTACTCATAATTATTCCTCCAAAACCGCACGATTATCTATAACGGTATCTGCGGTTATGCGCTCAACAGCAGTCAACACCCAGTCATACTCTGCGTATTTTACAGGTTTGCCGCAGTAGGGACACATTTTAAGGCCCTTTTGCTCAAAGCTTAATGCAGCGCCGCAGCTTGGGCAGCTTACAGCTATAACGCCGCCCCTTGTGGTATTCATAAAGCTACTTTTGCGGGTGAAAACGGCAAAATACCTTTCAACGGTAGGATCCTCTCCGTTGTCTATGCTTATAAACACCTTAAGATGCTCCTGTTTATCCGTTACCGTAAGGTTATGCAAATAGCAATGGTCATACCTTGCTATTTTACGCGGCATAACCGAAAAATCAACATTATCCGAAACAACGCCGCCAAGCTCCGCCGTACCGTTGCCTTCCGCCAGTTTTGAAAAGATCTCCTTTGCAAAGTCCATAAATGCCTCGGTCTTAAAGCTGGGAGTAAGTACACAGATTTTTCTGCTTATTGCCGTATTGTTGTTTTGTATATAGCCGTTTTCGGAAAGCTTTGCGGCAAAGTTTTTATCCTCCTTCATTTCCTTTACGGATCCGGTATAAAACACCTCTGCCTTTTCGTTATCCTTACCCTTTCCCATAACAAATTTTAAATACAAATAGGATGCAAGCATCAAACCTGTAGCAGCAAATAAAAAAATAAAAAATTTAATACCATCCAAGCCGTGTCCCCCCTTAATAATTGCAAAAAAGGCATACTGCAAAAATGCAGCACGCCCTTTAAAGACATAGTCAAGCCAATGGCTATCAGCTGTTTACACGACCGACATATTCGCCTGTACGGGTATCTATTTTAACTATCTCGCCCTGGTTGATGAAAAGAGGTACGTTAACTACAGCACCTGTTTCAAGCGTAGCGGGCTTTGTTGCACCCGTAGCTGTGTCACCCTTAAAGCCGGGCTCTGTATCGGTAATTTCAAGCTCAACCTGGATAGGAGGCTCTATACCGAATACCTTACCCTCGTGGCTAAGCATTTTTACCATTTCGTTTTCCTTAACAAACTTAAGTGCATCACCAACATCCTCTGCGCTTAAAGCGATCTGCTCGTATGATGTTGTATCCATAAAGTGATAAAGCTCACCGTCTGTGTAAAGATACTGCATCTCGGCACGGTCGATCTGTGCCTTGCCCATTTTTTCGGTAGGACGGAAGGTTTTTTCAACTACCGCACCCGTTGTAAGGCTTTTGATCTTTGTACGCACAAAAGCTGCGCCTTTACCGGGCTTTACATGCTGGAATTCAATAATTGTGTAAATGTCATTTTCGTATTCAATAGTGATACCGTTTCTAAATTCGCCGGCAGAAATCATAAATAAAAGTCCTCCTTAAATTAAGTTCAATTTCTGTAATACATAAGCTTTTTATGCGGACATATTTTTAGCCGCATTTTCCTTATACTAATATATTACCCTATAAACAACATTATTGCAAGTATTTTTTTGTAAAATAAGACATTATTTTGTCTTATGTTTTTTTGACCCGTCGCTATGGTCGGCCTTGTCTGCGTTTTGATCGCTGTAGCCATATCCATATCCGTAGCCGTAGCCGTACTTATAGCCGTATTTGTATTTATAGCTGTAATACTTGCCCGCATGCGGCTTAACAATATTATTAAGTATAAAGCCAAGCATCTTTATATCGGCAAGCTCCAGCTTGTTAAGAGCCATTTCAATACCGTCATAAGTTGTGGAAGCGTATTTTGTAACAAACATAGCGCCTGCAATGGACTTATTCATAACAAGTACATCACTTACCACATTTACGGGCGGTGAGTCAATAATAACATAATCATACCTATCTGCAAGCTCCTTCAGGATATTTTCAAACTGCTGTGACGCAAGAAGCTCCGAAGGATTCGGCGGTATGGGACCGGCAGACATAAGGTCAAGGTTTTTCCTTACATTACGGTGTATACACGCATCTGTCTTGCTCATTTTACCGATAGCGGATGAAAGACCGGTTTTGTTGTCCACCTCAAACAGCTTGTGCTGTGTGGGCTTTCTCATATCGGCATCTATCAAAAGCACCTTGTTTTCTGTCTGTGCAAAAGCAATAGCCAGGTTTGCGGTAGTTGTGGATTTACCCTCGGCAGCATTGGCACTTGTAACGGCAAACACACGGTTTTCAAACGGTGCAAGTGCAAATACCGCATTTGTACGCATGGTTTTGTAGCTTTCGGCAACGGTAAATACCGTTTGGTCGTTTATAAGGTTCTCCGGGGATATATCCCGTCGCTCGCCCTTCTTTTGCTTTTTGCGTTTTTCGCCCTTTTCCTGCGAGAAGTTGTAAACCTCGCCTATTATGGCCTTATCAAATTTTTTGGTAAGCTCATCTATGGATTTTACCGAGTTATCCAAAAGATAAAGTATAACAAGTACACCGGCCGCAGCCATAAAGCCAAGCAAGCCGCCAAGCACGGTCACTTTTTTTACATTTGGCTCCGAGGGTTCATAGTCGGGCTCTGCCCTGTCTATAACCTCTACCGAGCCAGCACCTACGACCCTTATAAGAAAATCGGGTGCTATATCGGCTATTGTGTTGCATATATCCGCCGTTACCTCCGGAGAAGTAGTTTTTGCGCTTATTTTAAGCACTTCCGTATCGTCTACGGCAGACATTGTAAATGATTTTTCTATTCTTTCGGGTTCAATAAGCTTTTCGTAATTTTCCAGCGTGCCCTCACGCATATATTTTGCGGTAAGCCTTTTTGAGACCTCCTTCATAACAGTATTGCTTTTAAGCACCGCAATATGAGTGGTAACAAGCGATTTTGAAGCATTAAGGTCGGTAAGCTTTATCGCGCCGTCCTCGTTGATAACATCACTGTTTCCGTTTTTTACATACATTGTTGTATATGCTTCAAACTTTTCGGGAAGATAAAAGGCGGCAACACACAAAGCCAAAATACTTGTAAGCAATGCGGTGGCCAATATTATCCATTTATGGTCCCAAAGCATACGCACCAATTCTAACAGGTCTATCTCATATTCTCTGTCATCGATTCTTTCGTTCATATTGTCCCCTATATTCCCTTTTAACATTTCATCTTGTGCATTATTTGCGGTTTTAAAGGCCCTCGGGCGCATAAGACCCCAAATTTAAAAACATAACGTAAATATAGTATCATACTTAAATATGTAAGTCAACAGATATATTTTACAATATTTCCTGATATTGACTGGATTTTTTTGTAACATTAAGTCATTTTTTAAGCTTGTCCACATATTTGCCGTCTATTACATCCTTAAGATAGCGGCCGTATTGATTTTTCATCATATCCTTGCTGTTTTCAAGCACCTGTTCCGCGCTTATCCAGCCGTTTAAATATGCTATTTCTTCAAGGCAGGCAAGCTTTCTGTGCTGATGCTGTTCTATGGTTTTTACAAAATCAGATGCATCCACGAGGCTTTCGTGTGTACCCGTATCGAGCCATGTAAAGCCCTGACCCAAAAGTTCAACATTAAGCTCGCCTTTTTCAAGATAGATGCGATTAAGGTCGGTTATTTCAAGCTCGCCGCGCTTTGACGGCTTAAGACCCTTTGCAAATTCCACCACCCTGTTATCGTAAAAATACAGACCCGTTACACAGTAATTGCTTTTGGGGCTCTGCGGTTTTTCCTCTATGCTGACAGCGTGGCCCTGCTTGTCAAACTCCACGATGCCAAAGCGCTCGGGATCGTCCACATAATATCCGAACACGGTAGCACCCTTGCCGTTTTCGGCATTTTCAACCGCATTTTTAAGGCGGGCATCAAGGCCGTGGCCTGCGAAAATATTATCGCCAAGCACCATTGCGGCAGTATCGCCGCCTATAAACTCCTCGCCGATGATAAAGGCCTGCGCAAGGCCGTCGGGGCTTGGCTGAACAGCATAGCTTAAATTAATGCCAAACTGCGCACCGTTGCCCAAAAGCGACTCAAAGCGAGGCGTATCCTGCGGGGTCGAAATTATAAGTATATCTTTTATCCCCGCCATCATAAGCACCGACAGCGGATAATATATCATGGGCTTGTCATAAATAGGCAAAAGCTGTTTTGATGTCACTTTTGTAAGCGGATATAAACGTGTGCCGGAGCCTCCGGCCAAAACTATACCTTTCATATAAATACCTTCTTTCAGAATTTAAAAGTATCTTTGATACCCAGCCATTTTGTATCCTTCTCGGACAAAAGCGGCACTTCCCCCGACGGTATAGGCCAGTCAATGCCTATATCCGGGTCGTTCCACAAAACGCCGCCCTCATCGCCCGGACGGTAAAAATCCGTACATTTATATACAAATTCCGCCTCGTCGCTCAATACATAAAAGCCGTGTGCAAAGCCCTCCGATATATAAAACTGCTTTTTGTTTTCCGCGCTTAACTCAACGCCGAACCATTTTCCGAACGTGGGCGAGTTTTGGCGCATATCCACCGCCACATCAAACACACGTCCCCGTACTGCCCTTACAAGCTTTCCCTGCGGATATTGTTTTTGAAAATGCAGACCCCTTAAAACGCCCTTTGTGCTCATTGACTGGTTATCCTGCACAAACACCATATCAAGCCCTGCTTGGTGAAAATCGTTTTGATTGTAGGTTTCCATAAAATAGCCGCGGTTATCACCGAATACGGTAGGTTCTATCACATACAAACCCTCTATATCGCACTTTGTAACTTTTATCTTGCTCATATTTATTCCTCTATTTCCTTTAAGTATCTTGCCAAAGCATCCTGCCATACAGGCAAGGGCTTAAACCCCATTTCAACAAGCTTTGATTTGTCAAGCCTTGAATTAAACGGACGCGCGGCCTTTGAAATGCCGTATTCCCGCGTTGTTACAGGCTCTACCTGTGTAGTAACGCCCGCCTGTTTATAAATTTCCTTTGTAAAATCATACCAGCTTATAAACCCGCCCTCGTTGGTGGCATGGTAATAGCCGTATTTATCGCTTTGTGCCATATCCGCAAGCAGCACAGCCAGATCAAGCGTATATGTAGGCGTACCGATCTGGTCGTTTACCACCCTTACTTTATCGTGGTTTTTGGCAACATTAAGCATTGTTTTTATAAAGTTTTTGCCGTTAAGCCCAAACACCCATGCTATACGCACAATAAAATATTTTTCAAGTGTCTTGCAAACCGCCAGTTCACCCGCAAGCTTGCTTTTGCCGTAAACATTAAGCGGCGCATAATCCTTGCAGTCGGCAGTCCAGGGCTGTGTACCCATACCGTTAAAAACATAGTCGGTACTTATATATATCATTTTTGCATCGACTTTCTTTGCCGCCTCCGCAATATTTTTTGTACCGTACTCGTTTATTGCAAAAACCTTTTCCCTGTTTTCCTCGTCCTCGGCTGCATCTACGGCAGTCCATGCCGCACAGTGTACTATAACATCGGGACGCAGTTTTTCTATCACCGCATCTACCGCATTTTTATCGGTGATATCCAAGCTTATATAATCCGTTTCGGTGACCGCGGTCCCGTCCTGCACACCGCTGTAATTTGGCGCAATATCGCTGCCCGTCACCTTATGTCCGCGGCCGTCCAGCTCGTTTACAACATCATGTCCCAGCTGTCCGCCAACGCCTGTTACAAATACTTTCATAATTTTACCTGCTTCCGTTTAAATTATTTATCGCAATAATGAACTTCCGGCATTACTGCGGTCTTCGTCACGTCGTTTTTTTACCTCTTTTTTATCCTTGAAAAATCTGGATATGCTAAGCAGCAAGCCTATGCTTGCCATATTGATGACCAAAGAGCTGCCGCCATAGCTTATAAATGGCATGGGGATACCCGTATTGGGTATAGTATTTGTCGCAACTCCCATATTTATTACTACCTGTATTGCTATCATCGTGGTTATTCCCACCGCAATAAGCGAGCCGAAAGTGTTATAGCACTTTATGGCAACACGATAGCCGCAAAAAATAAGCGCAGAAAACAGCAAAACCAGTATTACCGAGCCAAACAGCCCCATTTCCTCACAGATAATGGAAAATATCATATCGTTATGCGCTTCGGGAAGGTAGCTTAATTTTTCACGCGAATTTCCAAGGCCCAAACCGCTGAGTCCGCCCGATGCCACGGCATAAAGCGAATGTATGACCTGATAGCCCGTGTTTGATGTATCCTCAAAGGGATGAAGCCATGCATTTATACGCGCCATACGAAACCCTTTGCCGTGCAGCAGCACAACAACACCCGCAAGGCCGCCCAGGCCCAAAACCTCTATAAACCATCCGAATTTATCCACTACCGTAAACATCATCGCCATACATACAACGGCCAGTATTATAGCCGTACTTGCATTACCGAGAGCTATAAGTCCCACCGGAATGCCGACAAAAATGATTATGCACGTCCAAAAGCCCTTATGCGTTGTGGAAAATATTTTATTGGTATCAAGCATATGCGCAAGTATTATTATGGTAAATAATTTTACAAACTCGGACGGCTGGAAGCCCATGATACGGCGTTTTGCACCACCGACTGTACGTCCGAGCAAAAGCACAAGACACAGCAGCACAACAGAAATAAAAAAAAGCCACAATGTAAATTTTCTGTTATTAAGCCAGTTATAATTCATTCTGCTGCACGCCACAAGCACTATGGCACCCAGCAGAGCCCATTTTAAATTTTGTATAAGATAAAAAGAGCCGTGCTTATCATAGCTTGCACTATATACCATTATCATGCCGGCACCTATCAGCATTATTGTAATAACACAAATAGACCAGTTTATGCCGCCGATCATTATTCGGTTCTGTTCCGGCTCGGGTGATTCTTTTCTGCGTGTATGACGTGTAGTGGAAAAATTGTCGTACGCCATATCGTTCTCCTTTCCAAAAGATCATTTTTACAATTACAGCATCTCGCCTACGCTTCGCTTCGGCTCGTGCTTTCTCTACAGCACCTCGCCTACGCTTCGCTTCGGCTTGTGCTTTCTTTAC
>CAMVJD010000003.1 GCA_947167715.1 uncultured Eubacteriaceae bacterium | reverse complement strand
CGTTTCGGCTTGTGTAGCAGAAATTTATTTCTGCGGAATACGAATATCATTGACCTATGCCGCAAAATCGGTGCGGTATAATGTAATATCCGTGCGTGCAAATGAATACTATAAACCATAGGAAAGTGAGCTTACTTTGATCGGGTCATCGCGACAAAAAAAGCTCCTGCCTTTTATTTATCCATAAAAAACGAAAGAAACGGGGGATACTATGTATACACGCACAATAGCCGAAACAGCCGCCAAGCTGCGGACAAGCCTTGAAAAAGGTCTGACCGCGGAGCAGGCGGCACAGCGGCTGTCCGAAAACGGCGCAAACGAGCTTTTGCAAAAAAAGCGCAGCAGCATATTAAAAAAATTTTTGATGCAGTTAAGCGATTTTATGGTAACGGTGCTTATAGCGGCCGCCGCGGTAAGCCTTATTGCCGCGTTTTACAACGGCCGCCGCGACTTTACCGAGCCGCTGATGATAATAGCCATAGTTATTTTTAACGCATTTGCAGGCGTTATACAAGAATGTAAGGCAGAAAATGCCATAGCTGCATTAAAAAAGGCAAATCCCCGCACGGCAAGGGTAATACGCAGCGGAAAGCTTTGCGAAATACCCGCGTGTGAGATCGTGACAGGCGATATCATACATGTATCACAGGGCGATATAGTTCCCGCAGACTGCAGGCTGTTTGATACAACAGGAATAACCGTAAGCGAAAGCAGCCTGACGGGCGAGTCGCTGCCGATCGAGAAATGTACCGTACCGCTTGCACCCGAAACACCGCTTGCGGAGCGAAAAAATATGCTGTATATGGGGACCTGTGTTTTAAGCGGCAGCGCCTATGCCGCCGTTACCGCAACGGGCGCAGGCACCGAGATCGGACATATCGCCGCAATGCTTGACAGCGATGCCGAAGAAACACCGCTGCAAAAAAGGCTTGCGCACACCGGAAAAATACTTGGTTCAGGCTCGCTGTGCATATGCTTTTTAATTTTTATAATAGGTATTTTTCAAGGCAGATCCGTACTTGATATGCTTATGACCGCAGTTTCGCTTGCCGTTGCGGCCATACCCGAGGGACTGCCCGCAACGGTAACGATAATGCTTGCGATAGGCGTAAGGCGAATGGCTGCGGAAAATGCGGTCGTGCGCCGACTTTCGGCAGTGGAAGCGCTTGGCAGCGCAAATGTTATATGCACCGACAAAACGGGAACGCTTACCCAAAACAAAATGACGGTAAACAAGCTTTACGGTCCGGACAGAAATAAATTAATAAACTGCGCGGCTCTTTGCACAAATATAAGAAATATAGACGGCGCCCTGCGCGGCGACCCCACGGAGATAGCCCTTGTCGAGGCGGCCGGGGCCTATGAAAGCCTTGATATGCCGTGTGTCGGTGAAATACCCTTTACATCCGAAAGACGTATGATGACCCGAATATTTACTTCGCGCGGCAGTTACATATATATAACAAAGGGCGCACCCGAAGCGGTCTTAAACCGCTGCTGCCTTATCCAAGGGAAAAGGCTGTCAGCCGCCGACAGAAAACAGTATCTTGAAAAAAGCCGCGAGTTTGAAAAGGACGGTATGCGCGTTTTGGCCTGTGCCGCCAAAACGTGCGGCATATTTGATAAAAAGACTGCCGAAAAGGACCTTGAACTGCTTGGACTTACCGCACTTTTGGACGAGCCGCGTCCCGAGGTATTCGATGCCGTTAAAACGTGCAAAAGCGCCGGGATACGGCCTGTAATGATAACCGGCGACAGCCTTGAAACTGCCGTAACGATAGCCGAAATGACAGGGATAGACTCAAACGGTGCAGCAACCGGAGCCGATATAGATGCGGCGGATGATACGGCACTAAAAAAAATGCTGTCGGACGGCTGCAATGTTTTTGCGCGTACAAGTCCCGCGCACAAGCTAAAAATAATACGCGTCCTAAAGGAAATGGGCAAGACGACAGCAATGACGGGCGATGCCTGCAACGATGCGCCTGCGCTTAAGGCGGCAGATATAGGCTGTGCTATGGGGCTGTGCGGCACCGAGGCGGCACGCGAAGCCGCAGATATAGTTCTGGCCGATGATAACTTTGCCACTATAGTAAAGGCGGTAAAATACGGTCGGGGGATATTTGCAAATATAAAAAAAGCGGTGCATTTTCTGCTTTCCTCCAACATGGGCGAAATGATGACCGTTTTTGCATCAATGTGTTTTAGCTTTGTTTCACCGCTTGCGCCTGTGCAGCTTTTATGGATAAATCTGGTCACGGACAGTCTGCCCGCTATCGCGCTTGGGCTTGACCCCGCGGACGAAAACGCCATGCACCGTCCGCCCGATAATTCCAAAAAGCTGTTTGACGGGTCGGGATGGATGCAGATAGCCGCCGAGGGGCTTATGATAGGTATGCTTGCCGTGCTTGCGGGCGGTGTGGGAAAGGTGTTTTTCCGCTCTCCCGAGGCCGCAGGGACTATGACCTTTGCCGTTTTAAGCCTGTCACAGCTGGTACACGCCTTTAATATGCGCAGCGAAAAAAGCATATTTAAAATTGATATTTTAAGTAATAAATGGCTTGTATTGGCGTTTTTCATAGGCCTTGCACTGCAGGTATCCGTCATTTGCATACCTGCGCTTAACCCCGCCTTTAAAACCGTGCCCCTTACCGCAGCACAATGGCTTTGTGTGGCAGGTTTCAGTCTTGCACCGATATTGGTGGTCGAGCTTGAAAAGAGGGTATGGACAAAATAAAAAAACTCCTTGCTTTTTAGCAGGGAGTTTTTTATTTTAACAGTTCTACATTTCCGTCCTTGTCGGTGTAATAGACCTGTTTTACATTGTATTTAAGTGCAAGTGCATCCGCCTTATCCCTTGGCAGGATAAACAGCGCGGTCGAGAGCATATCGGCATCAACGCAGGATATATCCTCGCCGCAGACCACCGTAGTGCCCTTATTTTGTGCGGCGGGCATAAGCGTTTCGGGGTCGATTATATGGTGATATCTTTTGCCGTCACATTCGTAATACCGCTGATAATCGCCGCTTGAAACAAGGGAGCCGCTGTCCGTTTCCACGACATCTATTATATTTTCGGGGTCGTTGGCATCCTGAACGCCTATCCTCCACGGCCCGTCCTTTGCGTTTCCGCGGTAGCAGGACACATTTCCGCCCAAATTCACCAGCGCCGAGTCGCAGCCCATATCCTTTAAAATTTTAATTGCTCTGCCGGTGGCATATCCCTTTGCTATACAGCCTAAATTGACGGACACACCCTCCTCCGCAATAAATGCCGAGTTTGTCGTCGGCACCGTCTCAACAGCGGAAATATCATCAAACTGCCGTGTGACCTCCAATTCCTCCTTGGTCGGCACTGCAATATTGCCATTTTCAAGCGCATCATCACGGTATTTGTGCCATACCTCAAGCGTAGCACCCATAGCAATATTTATCGCACCGTCTGTCTCGCCGTGTATCCTTTTGCCGTACATAAACAGTTCGACCAGTTCGGGCTCCGTAGTGCGTTGTTTCTTTTCTCCCGCCCTGTCGTTAAGGGTCTTTAAATTGACCATACCCTCATAGGTATTGTACGGGTCAAACAATTTATGCAAATACAGCAGCTTTTCGTAGACTGCGTTAAAATATTCGTTCGCCTTTTCCTCGCTTTCGGCGTAGACGGTGAGTGTGGTGACGGTATCAAAAACGTCAAAATACTGCTTTTCGTACTTTTGCATTTTTGCGCTTTTGGTATTCTGCGCCTCACATCCCGTTACGGCAAGCGCAAAAATAAGACACATAAAAAGCGATATAAATTTTCTCATATCAATTCTCATTTTTGGTTTCTATGGTTTTAAGTCTTGGCATAACAACATTTAAAATCGTACCCGTAACGCTGCCCATGATCACGCCCGAAACAATAAGCACGGGCAGATACCCCAGCGCGGCGGGGTTGTCAAGAATAAAAACTATGCCGATAAGCTGTCCCACGTTATGAAACACGGCGCCGGACACGCTGAGGGCGGTATAGCTCACCCTTTTGCCGATAACTGCGTTAAGCGCAATAATAACAAATATAGATAGCATACCGCCCATAAAGCTTAATATTCCCGCTATGACCGCCCTTGTCAGAAAAACAAAAACGGATTTCAGCACGTTGAGCATTACCGCCGTTTTTTTGCTGATAGTAAACAGGGCATACATAGTAACTATATTGCTAAGCCCAAGATGTACCCCCGGCGGCAGCGCAGGCAGCGGCGGGAGCATATTTTCAAGTATTGAAAGCACTATTATAAGCGCCAGCATAAGTGCCGTGCGGGTAATATCCTTGACCCTCATCACTTATCCGCTTCGTTTATTGCATTTACTGCATTGTTTGTTTTATTTGCAAAGTCTTTTGCTTCTTTATGATAAGAATCGGCGTCCTTTATCGCTTCCTTGCCGGCATCCCATTTAGGCTTATTTTCGGGCTTTGCAAGCTGATATTTGGTGTCGTCATCCCCCTCTTGACTTTCGCTTTGGTCTATACCAAGCACATACTGGGAAAACATGCCCTGAAGATTTGTTTTGCCTGTTTTTTCGGTATAGAACAATACTGCAATAGCAACAACAACTATAATTGCAAATAGTTTTTTCATTGCATTTGACCCCCTTCTTAATAAATTATAATTTTCCTTTATTATTAAATACCGTTGTAAGATGTACCTCTTTTATACGGTATTCGCTTCGTATTTTTTTAAGCGCCGCCAGCCCCTGTTCGTAGGTATCATAAAATCCAAATACCGTAGGCCCGCTGCCGCTCATCATACTGCCTCTTGCGCCCATTTCAAGCATGGTGCGCTTAACATCGGCAATTATGGGATAGTTTTTAATGGTGACGGTTTCAAGCACGTTGCACATAGTATTGCAAATACCGTCCAGATCGCCCTGCTCGATATATTTTATCATCTTTTCTATATCGGGGCGTTCCTTTACGGCATCTGCCGAAAATTCCTTAAAAACCGCAGGCGTGGAAACATTTATCGGCGGTTTTGCAAGCAAAACAAAGGTATTGGGAAACGGTGATAAAGGTGTAAGTATCTCGCCCTTTCCCTCCGCAAGCGCCGTACCGCGCATAATGCAAAACGGAACGTCTGCGCCGAGCTTTTCGCCTATTTTCATTAATTCGTCATTTGGCAGCGTAACGCCGAAAAGCGAGCGCATACCCACCAGCGTAGCCGCACAGTCGGCGCTGCCGCCCGCAAGCCCCGCCGCCGCAGGGATACGCTTTTTAAGCTCTATATCCACGCCGCTTCTTATGCCGCAATGCTTTATTATCTCGTACGCTGCGCGATAAACCAGGTTTCGCTCGTCGCACGGCAGCCAGGACAAATTACTGGTAAGCTTTATTCCTTTTTCGCTGCTTTTTTTAATAACTATGCTGTCACACAAATTAACGGTCTGCATTATCATACGCAGATCGTGGTAGCCGTCGGGGCGTTTGCCCACAACATCCAGCGCAGTATTAATTTTAGCCCTCGCAACTGCATTGATCCTATCCATAAAATACCCCGTAAATAATTATTTGTTTAAGTATTTTTCCGCAAGCTGCTTAAATGACGGCAAGCTGTTTATTACAGTTTGTTTGTCAACGCAGTACGCCATACGGAAATGACCCGGACAGCCAAAGGTCGAGCCGGGAACAAGTATCAGCCTGAACTCCTTTGCAGCCTCGCAGAACGCCTTGTCATCGGGTATAAGCGACTTGGGGAACATATAAAATGTACCCTTGGGCTCTACGCAGTCAAAGCCGTACTCGGTAAGTGCCTTGTAAAGTATGTTTTTGTTTTCCTCGTAAACGCTTATATCGCTTGTCATACCTATAACGCGGCCGATCACCCTTTGCATAAGCGAGGGAGCATTTACAAAGCCCATAATGCGGTTTGCCACCGATACCGCACCAACGACCGAGTCAAAGTCCTCCATTTCGGACGGTATAACAAGGTAGCCGATACGCTCGCCGGGCAGAGAAAGGCTTTTTGAAAAGCTGTAGCCCACAAAGGTGTTTTTGTAGTATTTTGTAAGATACGGCACCTTTATGCCGTCAAATACAAGCTCACGGTAGGGCTCGTCGCTGATAAGGAAGATAACGCTGTTAAATTCCTTTTGCTTTTTCTCGAGGATAGCCACAAGACGCTTGATATCCTCTTCCGAGTATACCGAACCCGTCGGGTTGTTGGGGCTGTTGATTATAACAGCGCGTGTCTTTGCCGATATTTTCGCTTCAAGCTCGTCAAAATTAATTGAAAATCTTTCGGTATCGGGGCTTATTACCACCTCAACGCCCTCTACATTTGATATGTAGTTATCATATTCGCCAAAGTACGGCGCGATAACAATAATTTCCTCGCCTGCGTTTACAACTGCCTTTAACGCAATATTAAGGCCGCCCGCAGCACCTACGGTCATAACTATATTCTTTTCGGAAAAACTTGTGCCGTGAGTTTTATTAAGATACTCCGCAACGGTCTTTCTGACATCCTCATAGCCGACATTTGACATATAGCCGTGTACAAACATCTCGGGCTCTTCGTTAAGTACGTCAAAAATTGCCTGCTTTACTTCCTTTGGCGGCACGATAGAGGGATTTCCGAGTGAAAAATCATAAACATTTTCCTTGCCGTATTTTGCGGCCATTATTTTGCCTTCCTCAAACATAGCGCGTATTGCAGAGCTGTTTTTTACCAGCTTTTCCATTTTATTTGATATCATTGGTATTACCTTCCTTGTTATTATTTTGTCGAAACTATCTCTTTTATTATAATACTACAAACGGTTTTGCGTTTCAAGTGGTTAAAGTAAATTTTTTGCGGTTTTTGGCACAATGATAAAGCAGTAAGGAAACCGTCGTCGAAAACGGTCCCGAATATATAACCGCAAATCACTGCACAAGTGTATTTATCCATTTATTTTTTAAAACGCGTGGCACGGTCAGAAACAGCTTTATTACCTCCTCCATATAGACCATTGCAAAGGTGACATAAATAGGCAAATCAAGCACCGCCGAGCCCAAAAAGGCCATAGGCACGCCCACAAACCACACAGTTGCGGCATCGGCTATCAGGCAAAAGCGGGTATCGCCGCCGTTTCTTAAAACACCGACTATCGTAATAAAATTTATAGTCTTGATATATATGCCTGCCGAGGTTATATACATCATCATTTTTGCATATCTTCTCGCCTGCTCGGTAACATCGAAAAAGCCGGCTATGTACGGTGCCGCAAGCGCAAGACAAAGCGCCGCAGCCGTACTGAAAACAAGGCTTGTACTCATTGATTTGCGGGAATAGTACACCGCACGCTCCCTGTCGTCGGCGCCCAGCGCGTTGGCTATCATAATGCCGCAGGCCGAGCCTATGGCTATGCCCGCCACCATAAACACATTCTGCACCGTGCCCGCTATCTGCACCGCCGCCTGTGCGACCGTGCCGCTGTATTTATAGGCCACATTGTAGATCGTAGTGCCCAGCGCCCACATAAGCTCGTTAAGTATAACGGGTATGACCACAGCAAAAAAGCCTTTTAAAAACGCCTTATCAAGGCCGCTGAAATAGGCTCTTGCCCTTGCCGCAATGATATGCTTTTTTAATTTTACCAAAAGCACGACCGCAAAAAGCTCTATGCTGCGCGCCGTAAGTGTTGCCAGCGCCGCGCCCCTTACGCCCAATTTAAGGCCGTAAATAAAAAGCAGATTAAAAATAAAATTGCACACCAACGAAATAAAGGTGGTGCACATAGGCTGCATTACCTGTCCCGTGGATTTAAGCGCGGCGTTTATCAGCACCGTCATAGCCACAATTATATACGAAAACGCAACTATTCTAAGGTAGGAAACGCCCAGCCCGATCACGGCGGGATCCTTTGAATATATCGCCATCAGCTTATCGGGTATCATAAAGGCCGCACACTCAAAAATAAGCGCCAACAGCACCGACAAAACAAAGGTGGTGCCCATACATTTGTGTATGCCGCCGTGCTCGCCCCGACCGTAAAACTGCCCCATAAATATCTGACTGCCGCTGTTTATGCCAAAGCATATAACTATAAACAAAAAGAATATCTGGTTGGCAAGCCCCACCGCCGCCACGGGTGCCTCGCCCAGCTTACCTATCATAAAGGTATCAAGCAGGTTTACAAACGAGTTAAGTATCTCGTTAAGCATTATCGGCAGCGCAAGCATACCGAGTTTTTTTATAAATACAGTATCTTTAAACATAGTCATTCTTTCTCTTCGGGGACGTGACTGTCTCCACATTGTTTTTCAGCTCAGGCAACCGTTTTGTAGTCAAAAACGGCTATTTCCTGCATAAGTGTTTTTGCCGCTTCAACAAGCTTCTCGATTTTTTCCGCAACCTCATCCGAATAGTATTTTTCCCCGCACTGCTCACATTCAAGACAGGGAACATTTTTTATAACGATAATGCAGTTTTTGTAATTCACAACGTGAGTAGTAGTCGTTTCTTTGTAGCTATTATTTTTGCAATACATACACATTATTTTTCCCTCCTCTTTTTTAAATCTTCTTCAAATTTATCTGTCGTGGGATAGTAAGCAGTAATAATAAAAAGATTTTTACCGTCAACACCCACAACCGTATGAAGAACGATACTTTTCGTTGTTACGCCAAATATAAGACAACTTGGGTTCGGAAAATCATCAGGATATTCCTCAATTATTTCTCCTGTCTTTATACAATTTTTTACATCTGCTATTTTTATACCGCGTTCTCCCATTCGTTCAAGGCAGTGTTTAGTCCATATTATATTATCATCCGGATACTTTCTTATCTCATTTATATTCATAGATAAACCCCTTATTATTAAACATATCGGATATTTATAAATTTGTTGTCATTAAATATAGTATAGCACATTTTCACATAATTTACAACCCAAATAACATTCTTTACACAGCTTTTCCGCCGCATTCCGACATTTTTAATATGGGACAGGCAACGATTCACCGTCTCCGTTAATTTATTGATTCGGGGATTCTATAAGTGCTTTTTGAAATTCTTTAAATAAACTTTGCAGCTGTTTTGGAGGGACAGGGGACGGTTCTTTGTCTCCGCCCTGTTCATCAATTGTCCGCGTCTGTCTTTGTGGTTGATTTCACACAAATTATAGCATATAAAATGCGTTGCCACAACCGATTTTTTTGAAATAATGCAAAATTCAAGGGAGACAGAGAACCGTCCCCTGCCCCTCCCATATTTTTCTACAAAATTGATTTTAACCAAGGCCTTTTCAATTTCTTTGTTTAATTCCATATCTATTCCTCCGCAAACCTCAAGGTGACAGACGATGTTTTTTTAGTGCGTCCCAAAATAGCGTTGCTGACGGGAAATATTCACGCTAAACGTCCCCTGTCCTGTTTTGTCAAGCATTTTTATTTCTCCGTTTTTTCCTTGACGTAGGGCATAAAATCGTCCTCTATCACCTCGGGCATAGCGTACTTATCGTAAAACAGCAGGCCGCAGACAAAGCCCGTAAAGGGTATTGTAAACAAAAGACCCGTACTGCCTATAAGCGACTGTATTATCTGCACGACCACCACCTCGCGGTTGACAAGCTCCAAAAGGTTATAGTTATTTGCATAAAGCAACAGCACTTCCGCAAGACAGGTGCCTATATATGCCAGAATAAGCGTGTTTGTCATTGTACCCATAATATCGCGGCCGATATTAAGGCACGAGCGGAAATAATCCGACACATCCATATCCACGCCCTTTTCCTTTATCTCCCAAAGAGAGGTTGCGATAGATATGGAAACATCCATTACCGCGCCCAAAGCGCCGATAAGCACGCCCGCAAATACCACCGCTTTAAGGTCAATGCTAAAGCCGATATCAAGTATCGAAAGATAATAATAGCACTCGTCCACCATACCGCTTAGCTTTGCGGCGCGTATCATTATAAGCATAAGCACGGCGCAAAGCGCAACACCGCTTATACAGCCGATTATAGCACCAAGCGTCTTTTTTGATACGCCGTGGACTATCACCATTGTTGTTGCTATTGACATTACGCAGGTCGTAAATGTCCAGAAATAGATATTTTTGCCCGCCAGCACCGCGGGAAGAAATACCGCAAACACAAAGCCGCCCGTCAGCAGCAGGGCAAGTATGGTATTCAAGCCCTTTACACCGCCGAAAAGCACAAGACAGGCAAAAAATGCGCCCACAGCCAAAAACAGCACCAAGCTGCGGTCATATCCCGCAAAGGTCCAGTTTTCGCCGTTATCGTAGCTGGTCAGCACTACCCTGTCGCCCTTTTCCACCGTTTTATAATCTACCTGGTCGTAAATATCGGCATACTGGCTGGCCGTAACAATGCCGTTTTTGGTCTTTGCCGTAAATATAGTTTCATCGCCCTCGTGCAGATAGGCCTCGCGGCTGTAGGGCGCGGTGTCCTTTACCTCGGTCACAACGCCGCCCACGGTCAGGCCGCCGCCCGTTGCGCCGTCAAGGTGTATATCCTTGTAGTTAAGGCGGTTGCCCGCAACAATGTATATAAGCGCCGCAATAAGCGCGGCAAAGTATATCGTTTTCTTTTTGATAGCACTCATTTTACTGCCTTCTTCTTTTTTACCGATTTTACGGCTTTCTTGGGATAGGACAGGGAACGTTTTTCTGTCCCTTACTTCCCCAAACAAAATTCGCTGAATATTTTATCTATAATATCGTCCTCGACAGCCTCGCCGACTATCTCGCCAAGGAAGGTATAGGCCTCGGTCAGATCCATAGTCAGAAAATCCTCGGGCAGACCGCCGTCTATAGTCGAAAGCACGCTTTCAAGGCTCTGCTTTGCCTTGATAAGGCTTGCCTTGTCCCGCTCCGCGCCTATTACGGCCTCTTGGCTTATATTTACCTCGCCCGAAAGGAACATTTTTCTTATCTCGCTTTCAAGCGCCTCTAACCCCGTTTCATTTTTAGCCGATATATCCAGCACAGCGCAGTCCCAATTTTTAAGGTCGTCCGCCGAAAGCACACGTTCAAGGTCGGTCTTATTAAGCAGGATTATAGCCTTTTTGCCGCGTGTAAGCTCCAGTATCTCGTTATCCTCATCCGTAAGCGGTGACGATGAGTCAATTACCGCAAGGATCAGCTCGGCCTCGCGTGCGTATTTTCTGGAGCGCTCCACACCCATTTTTTCCACCGTGTCGGCGGTATCGCGTATGCCCGCCGTATCTATCAGATTAAGCGGTATGCCGCCTAAATTAAGGCTTTCCTGCAAAATATCGCGGGTGGTTCCGGGTATATCCGTCACAATGGCGCGTTCCTCGTCCAAAAGGCTGTTTAAAAGCGAGGACTTGCCCACATTGGGTCTGCCTAGGATAACGGTCTTTATGCCCTCTTTAAGTATTCTGCCCGTTTCCGCGCCCGATATAAGGCGGTCTACCTCGCTTAAAATGCCGGTTGTATTTTCACGGATATATTCAAAGGTCTGCGTTTCGTTGTCGTGCTCGGGATAGTCCATATTTACCTCGATATGGGCTATCATAGTTATTAAATTTTCGCGCAGAGCCTTTATTTTTTTTGAAAGCCGCCCCTCCAAACGCGCCACGGCGGCCTTTCGGCTCTCTTCGGTGCCTGCGTTTATAACATCGGTAACGGCCTGTGCCTGTGCAAGGTCTATCCTGCCGTTTAAAAAGGCACGCTTTGTAAATTCGCCGGGCTGTGCGATACGCGCCCCGCTTTTAAGCACGGCATCCAAAACGGCGGTAACGGCCGAATATCCGCCGTGACAGTTTATTTCGGCAACATTTTCGCGGGTGTAGGTATTGGGAGCAAGCATAACGCTGACCAAGGCCTCGTCCACGGTCTCTCCGTTAAAAACTATACTGCCGTAGGTCATTGTATGGCTTTTGCGCTTTAAAAGACTCTCGCCCGACCTTGGCACAAAAATGCTGTCTGCAATTTTTATTGCATCCTCGCCGCTTATACGCACTATTCCTATGCCGCCGCTGCCCGTTGCCGTTGCAATAGCCGCTATGGTGTCAAATTCGGTTACAAAAGGCATAATTTTCCCTTCCTTTTAACTCAAAACAGGAGAGGGTAAAAACCCTCTCCCATCATTTTTTTACCTTTATTATTGTTCGTTATCCTTATTCTGATGCTTTGCGTAGCTGTTTTTCATTGTGATAACGACATATCTGTGCGGCTCAACGCCCTCGCTGTAGGTGGTAACATATCTGTCGTTTTGAAGTGTTGAGTGGATGATGCGTCTTTCGTAAGGATTCATCGGTTCAAGCACTACATTGCGGCGGTTATGCTTACACTTTTTGGCAAGGTTGAACGCAAGCCTTTCAAGTGTTTCTTTTCTTCTTTCGCGGTAGCTTTCGGTGTCAAGCGTTACATTCACATAGGAATGGTCGCCCTTGTTTACCACAAGGCTTGTAAGTGTCTGAAGGCTGTCAAGGGTCTGTCCCCTTTTGCCGATAACAACGCCCATTTCATCACCGCTCATATTGATAACAAGCTGCTTGTTTTCAACAAACTCGCTGTTAAACTCAACCTTGATATTCATTGTTGCAAATACGCTTGTAAGGAAGTTTTCGGCGGTTTTGATAATTTCGGCCTTATCCTCGTCGGTAAGCGGAGGACGCTCGGGCTTTTCCTCACCCTCGGTCTCTTCCTCTTCGGTGTTCTCGGGCTCCTTTTTAGCCTCTTTCTTTGCCTCTTTTTCGGCCTCACGAGCTGCCATTTCGGCCTCTTTTTCAGCCTTTGCCTTTTCGGCCTGCTCGGCTGCCTTTTTAGCCTCTTCCATAGCCTTTAACTCCTGCTCTGTAGGCTCGTTCTCGCAGCCGGGCAAATAGACCTTTACCCTTGCGGGTCTTGCGCCCAGGCCCAAAAAGCCCTTTGAACCCTCGTCAAGCACGGTATACTCAACACCGCTAAGGCCTGTACCAAGCTTTGCCGCTCCCTCTTCAACGGCCTCGCTTATGCTTTTGCCTGTTATTTCAACTGATTTTATCATAAATAAACCCCATTTCTTATTTTGTATTCTTTTTATCGGTTTTAGTGTTGCTCTCCGCAGCCTCTTTAGCCTCAAAGTGCTTTGTAAGAATAAGCTGCTGTATTACCATTACCACGTTACCCGTTATCCAGTAAACGCCAAGACCCGCGGGAACGCTTGTTGTAAACCATGCCATAATAAGCGGCATGGTAATATTCATAACCTTTTGCTGGCTTTGCATATTAGGGTCTGTAGATGTGTTTTTACGCGACATAAGCCACGAAGAAAGCCAGGTGGTAAAGCCCGAAAGAATAGGCAGTATAAGCTTTCTGTTAAACGCAAATCCGACCGTTTCCGTAAGGTTTAAACCAAGGAAGCTTTCTATAACGGTTTTTTCGTTATACATTTGTGTAACGCTCTGATCGCCCACAAGTGACACAAACTGCTTTACCTGCGAGGCATCAATTGCATTTAAAATGTAGTTAAAAAGGTTTGTATCCACCTCTGTACCCTTGTCTATGCCAAGTGTTGTGCAGACAGTATTAAACAGCTCCAGTGCCTCCTTGTTGCCCGAGCCGATACAGTTTATAATGCCATCGGAAACAGCCGAATAAATATTATTGATAGTACCGATATAAACAAACGGATGCTGCATAATATAATAAAGGCCAAAGAAAATAGGCATCTGTATTATAAGCGGAAGACAGCCGCTGAACATATTGTAGTTATGCTCGCGGTAAACGCGCTGTGTTTCCATGGACATTTTGCGCTGTATTTCGGGGTCATTGAGCATGCCCTTATACTTGTCCTGGATCTTTTGGATCTCGGGCTGTATTTTGCGCATAATAAACATGGATTTTTGCTGATTATAGGCTATGGGTATCATTAAAAGCCTTACAAATACCGTAAAAAGTATAATTGTAATACCCAAAGAATTTGTATCCGTAATATTGTAAACAATATTAAACAGAATATTAATAAGTATGCCCAAAACCTTTGCGATAGGGCCGACAATAACGCCGGGCTCACGCATAAGCCTTGAGGCAAGAAAATAAGTTTGAGTCAAGGTTTCCTCCCCGGTTTTCTCGATACAGTCGATTTAACCTTACTTGATTTTTTCGTTTTTGATACTGCAAAATAATATCACGGCAGCGGATCGTACCCGCCCTTATGGAAGGGATGACATTTTAAAATGCGTTTAAGCGCAAGCCACCCGCCCTTAAAAAAGCCGTACTTTTGAAACGCCTGATACGCATACTGCGAGCAGGTGGGCGTAAAACGGCACACCGGCGGCGTAAGCGGCGATATAAACTTTTGATAAAACCTTATTAAAAGCATACAAAGCCTTGCCATAATATCACTTTCTTGTCATTTTAACAAATTTTGTTTTCTTAATAAATGCTTCAGGGACTTGTCAACCTCGGCAAAGGGCAGTCCGCAAATCGACGCCCGCGCTATGACCACAATATCATAGCCCCTGCTGACTTTCTCCTCCGTAAGACGATAACTTTCACGGAGTAACCGCGTAACCCTGCTGCGCACCACCGAATTGCCCACTTTTTTGCTTACCGAGTAGCCAATGCGGTTAATGTCCTTTCCGTTGCGGTAAACATACATCACAAGATTTCTGTTTGCAATGGAACGCCCGCGGTTATAGACGTAACGAAACTTATGGTTTTTTTTAAGAGATTGGGTAAAAATCATAAATTTGCCCCCTCTTTCAAATTTAAAGTGCTGATAGTTAATGATAATAATTTTGGCTTGATTTTAAATAAGGGAGTGCAGTTATATTTCGCACTCCCTTTGAGGTCATTTTTCAGTAAAGAAATTAAGCGGAAAGAACCTTTCTGCCCTTTCTGCGTCTGGCAAGGATAACCTTTCTGCCGTTTGCTGTACTCATTCTCTTTCTGAAACCGTGAACTTTGCTTCTCTGTCTTTTTTTAGGTTGAAATGTCATTTTCATTGGTAACGCACCCCCTTCTGATAATTTAATTAGGATAAATTCGGCTTTGCCGAAAAAAAATCACAAAAGATATTTTTATCTTTTTCAGCACTATTTCTATTATAGTAAAAATGCCCGTCCATGTCAAGAATTATTTTCAAAATACGCAAATTTATGCAAATTGTTAAATATAGTGCAGGTTAAACAGCGTTTTTTATTTATTATTTTCATTGCTCCCCGAGTATCTGCGCCATTTCCCGTATCATTTCCTCCATACCTACGACAGGCTCCCAGCCCGTATCGGTTTTAAGCCTTGATATATCCGCATCCCAGATATAATCGTCCATATAGTCCTCCTTGCCGCTGAAAACGATTTGAGAGGCCGAATTTGTGTATTTTACCACAGCCTCTGCAAGCTCCAGATTTGATACCGTGTTGTAGCTTACAAGGTTGTAAACGCCGTGCGCATCCGAGTTTAAGGCGGCATATATCGCCTCCGCGATATCCCTTACCGCGATATAGGTCTGTTTTCTCGTGCCCTTGCCCGCAAGCTCCAGCGTTTCGCCCGCAAGCGCCTTTTTAACAAAAACGGGAAAAATAGTTCTTGGATTCATTCCTCTGCCAACGGGCGCGGAAATACGCATAGAGCAGGTACGCAGGCCGTGGAGCCTGTAGGCGTAGTCCGCCAAAAGCTCCTGCTCGATTTTAGTTGCGTGGTAGACAGTAGGCGGGCAAAGCGGATGCTCCTCTGTGATCGGGTGCTGCACGGGCTTGCCGATAACCGGCAGGCTTGAAAGCTGAACAAAGGCCTTTACGCCGCTTTCCTCGCAGTATTCCAAAAGCCGCTGTGTGCCGCCGCAGTTTGCCGTAACAACGATAACATTATGCGGCTCTCTTCGCATATCCGCAGCAAGATGCACCACGGCATCAAATTTCTTGCCGCTCCCGCTTAAATTTTTAAAGGACTCCTCACTTGAAAGGTCACAGCAGATATAATCATCCACCTCAAACAAGGGCTGCCCGTGTCTGCCAAGACCTGTTACCCTGTTTCCCTTTTCCCTTAAAAGCTGTGCCGTATGGCTGCCTATAAAGCCGTTTGAGCCTGTTACAAGTATATCCATAATATCAGTCTTCCTCTATCTCGATTTTGATCATATCGTTGTATTTTGCCACGGCCGCATTCATTTCGGCCTCGTTGTCGTAGCTGTAGTAAATATAGGCTATACGCTCGTTCATATAGTCGTTAAGGCGGTCGCCCGGCTTAAGCATATCTATGCGCTTGAATATATGCTTTTCAATTTCGGGCGGGATATAACAGCTTTTTACAATGCCGTTTTTAGTTGCCATAATGCCGTGATGACCGCAGAACCGCACCTTCGGTTCCTCGGTTTTTATAGCCGACATATCCATACCCAGGGCGGCGCGCACATAGGCCTCCTCCCACGGAAAGCCCGTTATCATGGTGGCAAGCGTTAAAAACTGGTTGCCGAAGCAGCGCTTCATGGTTTCCATAATATACGGCTTGCCGTCCACAAGTATATGCTGAAGACCGAGTATGCCGTCCTTTAAGTCAAGTGCCTTTGCTATATGCTCGGCTATGCCTATCATTTCGTCCTTTATCTTGTCAACGCCCTCGGCAGGCAAGGTCTCCGACTGGATAAGATAGGGATTTATAGGCTGGAAGGTGTTGTTGCTGACATAGCTTACCACCCTGCCGTTTATCAGAAACGAGTCAAAGGACTGCTGTGTACCTATCAGATAAGGCTCGACCACTATATGCTTGCTGCGCGAGCGCGTAAAGGCGTTATCAATGGCAAAAACAGCCTCATCATAATTATTTGCCCTTAAAATGCCCTTGCCGCCCGTAAGGTCGTTTGCCTTTGCGATTATCGGGTATTCGCAGGTCCTTGCATAAGCCTTTGCGGCATTTATATCGGTAAAGCTTTCGCTGTGGGCGCAGCGTATGCCCTCTTTTTCAAGAAAGGCCTTAAATTTGTCCTTATGGTGCAGAGTAAGCGCCGTTTCGTAGCTGTCGTGGCTTTTCCAGCCCATTTTTTCGGCAACATAGCTTGCCGTTATGGAGCCAAAATCGTTGGCACAGCTTACAACACCCTCAATACCGTTGTTTTTTATCAATTCAAGCACGGCCTCGCCGTCGGAATAATCGGCGGGGATATATTCATCCGCGGACTTATGTCCTATAAGATTTGGCTGATTGCCCGTTGTAACAACATAAAACCCAAGTTTTTTTGCCGTTTCTATTATTGTCTGCTCCGAAAAGCTGCCGTTTAAAACCAGTATTTTTTTCATAGCAATTCCTCCAATATGGCCTTACAGCTGTCGGCAATGCCCGCATTTTTAAATTTGTTTACATCATCCGCACATTTAAAGCCGTAGCCGTAGGTCACGCCCAAAAAGCTTATGCCTGCGTTTTCCGCGCCCAGGGCATCGTTATCGCTGTCGCCTATCATTAAAATATTATTTAAGGGACAGCCCAGCTCGCTTATAACAAGCCTGATTATATCGGCCTTTGTCATTGTTGCCGCCGTGTCCGAGCCGTGCATTATATCAAAATATTTTGCAAGCCCCTGCTTTTCAAGAAGCTTTATTGCCTGATCCTCGCGCTTGTAGGTCGCGACCGCAAGCTTATACCTTGCTTTAAGCGCCGCAAGACAGCTGTCCATACCCTCATATTTTTTTGCAAGGAAAATATCGCCCTCGCCGTAGCGGGTGCGAAAGACCTGCGTTGCCCTGTCGGCGGTCTCCGCGGACATATCGTAAAGCTCCAAAAGGCGCTTTTTTATGGGCGGCCCGACAAAGCTTTCAAGCCGTGCCCTTGTAAGCGGCTCAAACCCCATTTTTTCCACGGTATATTCAAGGCTTTTTACAACGCCCTCGCCCGTGTCCAAAAGGGTGCCGTCCAGATCGAATATTATTGCTTTAATATCTTTAACCATAGCTTACTCCGTTAAAAATCGTAAAATTTTGCTTTTGTAATAAATTCGCGTTCAAGCGGTATGCCGTCAAGTGTGTTTTTAATGTAGCCGTTAAGCTCCGCCGCACGCTCGTAGGAATATCTGTACTCGGTCTTAAGCTCCTCGGTGGGGATATCGACGCCCTTGTAGCCGTCAACCCCTGCAACATAAACCTTTTTTGCCCCTACCCGCTTTAAAAAGCGCATAAGCATCAAAAAGGCATTATCGGCATATTCGGGGTCGGCATTTTCGTCGTACAGCGCGCGGTAATTTACGTTAAAATCAAAGTTTCCGTTTGTTTTGGTAACATTTGAAGCGGCTATGACCTTATAGCTGCCCTTATTTTGCGAAAGCTCCGCCGCAAGCTGGATATAGCGCTTTGAATTGCAGAGAAAGACGTAATCGGTCTTTATATCACGCGGGGCAAAGTTTATTGCTATAACAATGCTCTCCTCCGCTTTTTTGGCGATAATATCCCTGTTTTCGTCCGGGGAGCAGGGCCCGAGCGCCAATATCTCCCTGCCGCCCAAAAGTGCGGAAAGCTGCTTTATATCAGCGGTATCGTCAATATCGTTTGCCTGATATTCAAGATAGAGCCTGTCTATATATTCCTTATCGTAAAGAAGCTTTTTCTCGTTTGGTATACGCTTTAATATCTCGTCCACGCTTTTTATCGACAGCGTTCTTTTGCCCACCAGCTCCGCCACATAATTGGGGTGGCAGTCATTAAGCGCGGCAATAAAAAATTTAAGGCTGTAGCCCCAGGGCTGCGGCGGACAAAGCAAAACTATATCCGAATCTATAGCCTCCAAAAACTGGTCTATATTATATTTTTTGCCGTATACCCTGTTAAGGTGCATGACCAGAAGCTCTATGGGCGCATTGCCCGCACTTTTACCCATACCGTAAATAGTGCCGTCCACCAGCACGGTGCGGTCGGTATTTTCGGCAAGAAAGGCAATGCAGTTCGCATAGGCCATTTGAAAATTATTATGTGCGTGGTAGCCAATGGCAATATCGGGCGAAAGCTCGGCATTCATAAGCTCAAACCGGCGCTTAAGGCTGTTTTGGTGCAAAAGGCCGTAGGTATCCACCATAGACACCGCGTAGGGCTTTACGCTGTTTGCAATACGTATCAGATCGCGCATTTCATCATCGTTGTAGCTTGTTACCGATACAAGCTGGGCAAAGACCCTGTAGCCAAGCTCTTTAAGCTGCGCGCAAAACGCCATAGCGGGCTCGCGCAAATGCTTTTTAAATATTACCCTTATGCAGTCCACCGCCGTTTCGGACGCAGGACGTATATTTTCAAGCGAGCATGTGCCATAGTCTATCATACACACTATCTCGCTTTGCTTTTTGTCAAGACCGCCGAAAATTTTATCCGCACTCTCTATATCGGGCATTATTGTTCTGTTTATGTCAAATTTAACGCGCTCGTCCAAAAAACCGACCTCGATAAAATCCGTGCCTGCGGCCGCCGAGCGCTCAAAAAGACTTACTATGTGGTTATGTCCGAAATCCCAGTTGTTTATGTAGCCCCCGTCACGCAGGGTACAGTCCAAAAGCTTTATTTCACCCAAGTGAATTCCCCCCTTACAGCCCCTCCGAAAGCTGTTTTAAATTTATTCCCTCAAAAAATTCGTCAAGCAGGGAATCAAGCCTTTCCCACAAGGGCAGGGTCTTGCAGATGTCCTTTCTTTCGCAGGTATTCACCTTGCAGTCAAGGCACGCCACGGGCGCAAGGCTTTTTTCGGTAAGCCTTAATATACTGCCTATCGTATACTCCTCGGGCGCCTTTGTAAGACGGTAGCCGCCCTTTTTGCCGCGAAGTCCCTCCAAAAGCCCGGCCTTTACAAGCGAAGACACTACGCTTTCAAGATATTTTTCGGATATCTCCTGCCTTTTTGCTATGTCGTTAAGCGGCACAAAGCTGCCGTCGTTATGCTCCGTAAGGTCTATCATTACCCTGAGTGCATAACGCCCTCTTGTTGATACTATCATAATATTCCCCCTTGTTTCAAAGCGGTATCTCACTCACCGCGCCATTTTTCCGTCAGTTCCTTAAAGCTTATATTTTCAAAATTTTTATTGTTCATATAATAAATAGTGTCACAGCGCTGCACCGTGCCCTCTTTATGCGAAATAAAAATACAGGTCTTATTTTTCATATTTTGGATATTTTCAAGCAAAGCGCGTTCGGTATTTTCGTCAAGGGCGCTTGTAGCCTCGTCAAGCAAAAGAATTGGTGCATCGGTCAAAAATGCCCTTGCTATGGCGATACGCTGTATTTGACCCTCGCTAAGGCCAAGGCCGCGCTCACCCACCGTTGTTTCAAGGCCGTCGGGAAGCGACTGTATAACGTCCCAGATAAGGGCATTTTCGGCCGCCCTTTGTATTTCCGCATCCGTTGCCTCGGGGCGGCAGAAGGCTATATTTTCCCGTAAGGTGCCCGAAAGCACCATATTCCCCTGCGGCACATAGGCAAACAGGCATCTTGTATTTTTATCCGCAGCGACCCTGCCGCCCTTGGTTTTAAAATATACCTCGCCGTTTTGCTGCTCTATAAGTGCCAAAAACAGCTTCATCATAGTGCTTTTACCAATACCCGAGGGTCCTGCGATAGCGGCAACGCTGTTCTTTTTAACGCTCATATAAGCATTTTTAAGCACAAGCTCGTCCTTGTAGCCAAAGCTTACGTTTTCAAGCTCCAGCGATTCTATATCATTATAAAGCTCGGCCGCCGTTTTATTAAGCTCGGCGCCCTGCTCGTCCTCCAGCGCCTCAAGCTCCATAACACGCTCGGCCGAGGCAGTCATTGAATAAAACTGGGGTATAAGGCCGCTCATATCCTTCATAGGTGCCTTTATCTGGTCTATTATCTGCAAAAATGCGGTCAGCGTACCAAAGGTAAGTATGCCGCCCTTTATCTGCAGGGCGCCCCAGATAAGCGCCGCATAATAGCCGCCCGTAAACATAACGTAAACGCCCGTATTTGCAATATTGCTGACGGTGTTTCGCTTAAGCGCCACTTTAAAATACTGCTTTTGTCTTTTAAAAAGGTTGTCGCATACAAGCCTGTTATTTGAAAACGACTTTATTACCACCATATTTTCGACACATTCCTGTATATAGGAGCGCACCTTGCCTGCCTCTGTCTGCTGAAGCTTGTGCAGATATTTAAAATGCTTGCTGTATATCCTTGCCGCAAGCGCAACAACAACGCCCACGCCGCAGACAACAAAGGTAAATTTGTAATTTATAGATATAAGCACAGCCAGACCTGCAACCAGGCGCACGCCCATGGATATGGCACTTGGTATAATACTGATTATGGCATCTACTATTACCTGTATATCATTTGTAAAGCGGTTTAATATCTCGCCCGAATGAAAGGTGTTTATCTGCGTTTGCTTTTTATCCAAAAGGCAGTTAAAAACGCCCTGCTTCATACGGATATCTATTTTATTGTAGGCACGCACGCCGACATTGCAGTAAAGCACATTAAAAAAGCCCTGCATGGCTATAACACCGAAAATAGCCAGCACCGCCGCCGCAAAGCTGCCGTTTGAGTCACCCGTAACGATATCGAGTATGCGCCTTGAGCAAAGCGCAAGCAAAATAAAGCCAAACGAGATAGCGCCGGTAAACACCGCCAAAAGTGCCACCCACCACAGCTGTCTTTTAGTGTATTTATATATCCATTTAAGGGCTGTAATAGACCTTGCTCTGTTCATTTAATTTTCCCTTTAAAAATCCCCCGCCCGTAAGCGGCAGGGGATATAAGAATTTTATTTATTTTCCTTTTCCTTGTACATTGTTTCGATATACGCCAGTACAAGCGGAGCAACGCCCTTTGCATCATTTTGCACAACAGGCTCGCTCATATAGTATTCAAAGGTACCGTCACGGCGCGGATTATCCGCAGGTCCGAGACCCGCAACAAGGCAGATGCCGTCCATCTGAAGCTGTCCGTCCTTTTCGGATATATATTTTTCGCAGATGCCGTCAAGCGCCTTTTTACCGTATTTGTAATAGCTTTCGTCAAGTATGCCCATACGCACGCTTTTCATAATTGCATAGGCAAAAATAGCACTGCCGCTTGCTTCAAGGTAGTTTTCGGGTCTGTCACCCATATTTACCACCTGATACCACATACCGCTCTCGTGCTGGAACTTAAGCATAGAATCAATAAGATCCTTGTAAATGCCTGCAAGCGTCTTTTTCTGCTCTGCCATAGTTTCGGGCATAATGTCGATAGTGTCGGTAAGCGCCATAGCAAACCAGCCCAAAGCCCTCAACCAGAAATTCTTTGAAAGACCTGTCTGCTTGTCTGCCCAGAATATCTCCTTTGAAGAATCGTAGCCGTGGTAGAAAAGACCTGTCTTGGGGTCGCGCATTATTTTGTAAACATTCATAAACTGGTTGTAGCTGTCCATACAGTTTTCGCAGTTGTTATATTCAACCTCATACTGCATATAAAACGGCTGACCCATATACATACCGTCAAGCCAAACCTGATTGGGGTAAATAGCCTTGTGCCAGAAGTTGCCCTCCTTGGTGCGGGGCTGTGTTTTTACCTGTGAATAAATGGTTTCGATAGCCTTGCGGTATTTATCCTTGCCCGTAAGCTTATAAAGCTCAAACAAGGTCTTGCCCGCATTTACATTGTCAATATTATATTCCTTGGGGTCATAGGATTCAATACTGCCGTCATCGCGTACAAAATAGTCAATAAAATCATCGGCAAATTTAAAGTATCTTTCTTCTTTAGTGATGTTATAAAGCTCAAGAATAGCCTTTATCATACAGCCGTCAATATAATTCCAGGTAGACGGCTTGCCGCTTTTGATTTTTTCAATATTCCATACCGGTGCCTGCGGTGTACTTTTTTCAAGCAATTCGTTTATATATCTGTCGAGTATTTCCATAACTGTCTCCTCTTTAGTTAATACATATCAATTATATAATAAAATATCCGTCCTGTCAAACCATTATGCCGCATTTGCGTTAATTTGGCATTTACGCTGTTTATTTTATTACATTCTTAACGCTACATTTGCATTAAACATATCGTTGGGGTCAAATGATGTTATTTGTTCTTTTATCTTTTCGTCTATCTCATCGATAACCTGAATATTGGGCTTTGCAAGATAGAAGCCCTGAAGAAGATCGACCTGAAGACTTAAAAGTATATTCATTTGCTCGCGCGTTTCAATACCCTCGGCAAGAACCTTGATATTACGGTTGTGCGCATAACCCACTATATTTTTAACAAGCGATTGTCTGTCGGCATCCTCGTCTATGTTTGCAACAAGATCAAGGTCCAGTTTGATAAGATTTGGCTTTATGGTAAGAAGCGAATTCTCGTTTGCGTAGCCGCTGCCAAAATCGTCAAGGGCAAGCAAGCAATTCCATTTATCTTTAAGCTTTCTCTTCTTTTCAACAAAGTCAACATCGGTCTGCTCGTTTTCAAGTATTTCAAGCACTATATTATCAAGATAACCGCTGTAAAGGTTTTCTATAATTGCTATATCCTCGTCCTTTAAAAGCTGGTTGGGGATAGAGTTTATAAATATCCTCTTGGGGCTTAAGCTATCCACCTGTTCCGAAAAGCCCTTAAGCGCATTCATCCAAGTTATTCTTTCCACCGCATAGAATGCATCATTGCGCGATGCATAGCTCATTACATCACCCGGCGTAAGACCCGCAGCCTGCGGACGCATAAGCGCCTCATAGCCGTATATATCGCCCGTAGCCGTATCGATAATGGGCTGATATGCATATTTTATATCGCCCTCTGCCAGCATCCTTGCAATTGTATCCTGATTTTGATGCTTTTCCATATTCATCTTATAGGCCTCGGGCGAGAACACCTGAACAAGGTTTCGGCCCGAATAGCCGCTTCCGCTCTTTGCGGCAAATTCGGCGTAGGCTATAAGTTCTTCGGGATTGCTTGTATTGGCAGGGTACCATGCAACACCCGCAAAAATATTATGCGGCGCCTCAACATCTCCGTCCTTAAATACGGTATTGTTGAGCTTATCCAGCAAGTTGTTGAATTTCTCCGTGATATCGCCTGCCGTAAGGCCTTCTATTACAAGCGTAAACTCGTCGCCCATTGTACGCGATATCAAAGCCGCCTTTTTATCAAGCGTCTTAAATACTTCGGAAATGCTCTTTATGTATTTATCGCCCATTATTGAGCCGTAACGTGAATTAAGCCCCGAAAGCTCCGGCATTTTACAAACCGCAAGCAGCGCAAGACCCTCGCCCGTGCCAAAGCGTTCCTTAAGGCGCTCGATAAACGTCTGTCTATCCATAAAGCCCGTGAGCTTGTCGTGATTTCTTTCAAAATCTCTTTGCTGATTAAGCAGGGTCTCGTCCGTAACGTCACGAATGGTACCGAGGACCTTTTCACCCTCAACGACCGTTTTAATATGCAGCCATTTTGAGGCATGGCCCGCCCTGAGCTGTGCAACTACATCTATATCCGGACGTATGACCTTTATAAGCGGCTTTACACGCGCCTCAAAAGCAGCCTTTTCCATGTAAAGCACATTGCCCTTTGGTTTATACATACCGAAGAGCTTAAACATATCTTCGGTAACAAAAACATAGTTTGATGTGGGATCGTATTCAAATACCGCTATGGATATACCCGTAAGCGATATGATAGCCGAGGTCTTTTTTGAAAAGCTTGACAGCTCCTCCGTCAGATTTGCTATCGACTCACCCAGCTCGTTTATTTCGCGTACCTTGGTGGGCTCGGGGCGGGTAAGATCATCGGGACGCATCTTTCTTATAAGCTTTACGAATGCATTTATGGGCGATACCATAAAATCAGCAAAGTTAAGCACAAATATAAGCGATACTATCATAACGATGGCAAAGCCCAGCATTATATTCATCCTTAATCTGTTTACATACGCAAGCAGATATTTGCTTTCAACAACGCCCGAAAGCACCAGCGGCTCATAGTTGTAGGCCGCATTGGTATATACATTAAGTACTTCCTTTGTAGCATATACTTTTGATTTTGTTTTGCCCTTTGCCTCAAGCAGATAAATGCCGTTGCTTGTTTTGGGCTTTTTGGAAAACTCTATCTCGTCGCTGTATTTGTTTATGTCATTAAAGGTATTGCCCGATACAAGAATACGCTTGCCGTTTGATGCATCAAGACTTTCAAGCCTTGTAATGACATAATTGCCCTGTCCCTGTGAGTTAAGCTCGTAATAGGGCAGCAAAAGCTGAAGATAGTTAAGATCCATTTCAACGCCCATAACGCCGACCACGGTATTGCTCGAATCCACGATAGGCAATGTATAGGCTACCATGCTGCGCTTTGCGCCGTTGATATCATAAACATTTGACCAGTAGCCAAGCTTTTCACCGGGTATGTTTTTATTTTCATTGGCTATCTCGATGGTTTTTGCATAAAAATCATAATCCTCGGGATAATCCATATTAAGGCATTGAGACCAGTATATGCTTTTATGCGTAACGCCCTCCTGCACAAGATAATCGCCGCCGATAAGCAAGGTGGTGGGTGCATTTACATTCTCCGTACCCGTATCCGTTTTTCTGAGAACGACAGAGCTGACCGGAGTGTAATTATTCATCCTTGTATCCATTATAAGGAAAGCGCCCGAAATGTTCTCTTTTGCGGTTATTGTGCGCAGTATGTCCATATTGTTTTTGTACATTTCCATCTTGGCCGTTTGATTTTCGGCAAGCTCGGAAAGCGGATGTCCGTATTTGTTTGCAACATCCTGCAAATTGTTTTTAATGGTAGGGCTATACTCAATAAGTATATCCGCAGCCTGCGTAAGCTGTGTTTCCAGGTCCTTGACTCGCAGCAGCGCAGTATCGCCAAACGGCTTGAAGCTGTTTTCCTCAAGGTTTTTAAGGCCGCCGCCTATTGCCATTATCAGCGTAAACAACAGCGCCTGGAAAATAATAATAAACACCATAAAATAAACTATAAACTGCTTTATAGTCCAATCCTTCTTCTTTTTTACCATATGAAAACTCCCATAAACACAAAAGACTATATATCATTATAATTATATCAATTATATCACAGGTGAGCGGCAGTTGCAATATAAATTGTTCACAAAATGTTAAAATTTTTAAACAAAAAATAACCGCCAAAACCGCTATTTAATTGCATTGCAATCGTTTTGGAGCTTATGCACAAGGGCTTTTATGCCCAAAATATAGCCATACCAGCCCATACCGCATATCTGACCCACGCACACGGGCGCTGTAACGCTTGTGTGACGAAATTCCTCGCGTTTATGTATATTTGACATATGTACCTCGACCGTAGGGATATTGACGGAAGCTATGGCATCGCGCAGCGCATAGCTGTAATGTGTGAATGCGCCCGGATTAATTACCATACCGTCCACGCCGTCATAATAGCACTTTTGCATAAAATCTACTATACCGCCCTCATAATTTGACTGAAAAAACAGCACTTCTATGCCGTTTTCCTTTGCATGATCGGCTATCAGGGCATTTATTTCATCAAGGCTTTGGCTGCCGTAAACACCCTTTTCCCTTATGCCTGTAAAATTTAAATTTACTCCGTTGATGACCGCTATTTTCATTTTTCTTCCTCCGTATTTATATTTTTCATATATTCAAGTATTTCCGACACGGTTTGGTCTATCTCTTTATTTGAAACATCAATTTCAACATCCCTGCACGCATTGTAAAACGGCTCTCTTTCCCTCATCATTTCTATTATTTTAGCCGTCTTGTCCTCTACCGCCAAAAGCGGCCTTGTATTGTCATACTTTAAATTATCGGCAATTTTTTCCGGCGTGCATTTAAGATAGAAAATAATGCCGCCCTTTTTTAAATTTTCAACATTGCCGCTATCCTTTATAACGCCGCCGCCCGTGGCTATGACCTTTCCACCGCCCGCGGCAAAACGTGTACACAACTCTCTTTCAAGCCCCCTGAAGTAAGGCTCGCCCTTTTGCGAGAATATTTCATTTACGGTCATTCCCTCACGCTTTTCAATAAAGTCGTCCATATCGATAAACTCGCGTCTTATCGTCATTGAAAGCCTTTTCCCGACACTTGTCTTTCCGCTGCCCATAAAACCGACCAGCACAATATTTTTTTTCATATACAAACCCCTTTTTACTGTTTTTGCGAAAGATACTTTTGGGTAAGCTCATCGCATATTTTTTGGCGTTCCTGCGCCGTATATTCAATATCAAACCATATTTCCTGCGCCGCAAGTGCCTGATAAACAAGCATGGGGAAGCCGTTTACCGTTTTTACCCCCTCCTGCTTTGCCTCGCGCAAAAAGCGTGTCTCCCACGGAGAATACACGGCATCGAAGGCTGTTGAAACGCCGGCTTTTTTGTACCATGACACATCCCCCACGGGGGTCATATCCGCCTTGGTCCCAAAGCCAAGCGTTGTGCAGTTTATTGCCACATCCGCATCAATATCGTATATTTCATCCATACCGACTGCTCTGATATCCGAAGCGTAAAATTTTAAAAGATGGGCAGCCAGCTCTTTAGCGGTATTTAATGTGCGGTTTGCTATAATGACCTTTTTTGCCCCGCGTGAGGCCGCCATGGCTGCGCACGCATTTCCCGCACCTCCCGCGCCGAATACAACTACATTTTTATCCTTTATTTCAACACCGTTTGTTTCAAGCGCATAATAAGCCCCTATAATATCCGTATTATGACCCACATATCCGTTTGGGGTAAGCTTCAGCGTATTTACCGCGCCTATAGCCTCTGCATTTTTATCAAGCCCGCAAAGGTATTTCATAACATCTTTTTTATGCGGCACGGTAATATTAAAGCCGCTTATCCCAAGCGAAAAGCCGCCTTTTACCGCATTTTCAAGGCCATCCCGCAAAACATGGAATGCATGATACGACATATCCAGCCTGCGAAGCCCCGCCGCATAATTTTGTATCATAGGGCTTAAAGTATGTTCTATAGGGTCGCCGAGAACAGCAAACACCTTTGTTTTTGCCGATATTTCCATTTATAATACCTCTTTGTTATATTTTTTGCAGTAATGCCGCACAATAAGCCGCTCCAGCGGGCGCTTCGGCGCCGTCACCAGCTCGTCTTTGGGGCTTACCTGTTTTATCAGAAAAGAATAAACTCCGCTGCGGTTGCCCGCCCATACATCCGTAAATATCTGATCGCCCGCTATAGCGCACTCCGACGGTTTTTTGCCCAATTTTTCAAGCAGCTTCATCATGCCGCCTATAAGCGGTTTGCCCGCCCTGTAAACATAAGGTATGCTCAAACCCCGGCAAAACACCTTGCTGCGTTCCTCGCGGCTGTTGGACAGCACAGCGGGAACAATGCCGTTTTCGCGCAAATTTATAAAATAGTTTTCAAGCTCGCGGGTCGGCACCTTTATCCAGTACGGCACAAGCGTGTTGTCTATATCAAAAATAATTGTGTTTATGCCCAGTTTTTTTAATTTTTCGGGCGTTATTTCAAATACCGAAGGAAGATATTCCTTTGGATACAGAAAATCAAGCATTTTCTTTCCCCTTAAATTATTACTTTTTTCTATTCTACCACATTTATACAAGGTATTCAATCAAAAAAAAATTTAAGTTTTTATATACAAAAAAGGGCCGCAAAGCTGCAGCCCCTTAAAGTATCAATTTTCCATTTGTCTGCCGATAAAGCCGGCCGCCGTTTGGGCAAGCTTGCCCTCTACCTCGCCCATGGATTTATTGCCAAGCATGATTATAGCGCCGAGGACATCGCCCTCGCTTATTATGGGAACTATCAGCTCCGCCGAGTAAACATCGGAGCGATCGTCGTCCACGATAGGTACAAAATCGCTGTCGCTGCGTGTGGCAATATGCGTATTTCTGTTATTTATCACCCTTTCAAGCTCGTCGGAAATATGCTTTTCCATAAATTCCTTCTTGCTGCCGCCGCTTACGGCGATTATCTGGTCCTTGTCAACTATGCAGGTAATATGTCCCGCACTCTGCGCAAGACTCTCCGCATACTCCTTGGCAAAACTTCCCAGCTCACCTATGGGTGAATACTTTTTTAAAATTATCTCTCCCTCGCGGTCGGTATAGATCTCCAGCGGGTCCCCGTCACTGATAACATTGACACCGATAGCTTTAGCTTTTTGGTTCCTTACCTTACAGCTAAGTATAGAATGTGACGGATCGTCACCATCGGTGCCTAACTCAAAATTTACGGCATTCTCCTTTGCTGCCGCTACCGCATCGCTGCCGCCTATCTTCAGCAGAGCGTCAATATCGGGACGCAGCTTGATGTCGATATGATCGGTATAAACAACTATCTTTTCGATAATAAAGTTAAGGTCTGTCTTATCCAGTTTGTCCTTTTCCAGAATATCATCGAAAATATCTATGACAGTCCTCGCCTTGCGGTTGAGATTCACAAGATTGTTCCGCTTGTTCATGGCTATGCTTATCTGCGACTTCAAGCCCTCTATAATTTGCAGCTGTTCCCTTTCCATCTCGTCATACATTTCCTCGATAGTGTCCGAATGTTCGGGTCTGCGCTGCATTTCCCTTATTTTCTGCCTTGCAAGAGCCTTTGACTGTGCCTTTGCCGCTTCAAGGTCGGTTTCAAGCTTATCCACAAGGTTCGTATTGTGGTTGATATAGATAGGCTCGTTTTTAATTTCCGCCTGCAAGCGCAGTATCATATCCTCGGAGTTCTCCTTGACCCGTTTGATATAGGTCTTTAGCAGCATATCAAGCACAGCCGTCCGCGTATGGTGCGAAGTACAGCCTTTCAAGCCCCGTTTGTGATATGTTCCGCAGGTATATGCCGGTGCAAGATCGGGTCGGCTCATAGAAAACATAGGGCTGCCGCAATCCCCGCAATACAAAAAGCCCGAATATGTGGTATCATACTTCTTTACACCGCGATAATGGGTCTTGCCCTCGCTTCTTTGGCTTATCATGTTTTGTACTGTTGAAAACAGCTTTTCATCGATTATCGGCTCATGGTTCTTCTCGAAAACGATCTGCTCGGAATCGTCGTTTTTTACATCTTTTCCGTTTATTTTAGCGCGTTTGTACTTGGCCTGCCGCAGGGTGCCGATATAAAAATCATTGCTCAATATTCCCTGAACGGTAATTATGCTCCACTCGGGCTTGGCCTTTATCTTATTTTCAATGCCAAGAGCATCCTTTCGCGATTTTTCAAGCATACGGGGTGTCATTATTTTCTTTTCTGTAAGGTAATTGGCAATCCGCTTGTAGCCCATCCCCTTGCTGTATAAATCGTAAATTTCTCTTACGACCATTGCCGCCGCATCGTCCACTTCAAATGTCATGCGTTTTGAATCCGTTATAACGTAGCCATACGGCACAGCGCATATCCACTGCCCATCCGTCTGCCTGCGCCGAATTACGTTTTTTACCTTTTTGCTTGTATCGGTAACTGGCATTTCATTAATAAGAAAGCGAAATTGTATAGCCATCCACTCGTCATGCGTGGGATAATCTATATTATCACCTATAGATATTATCCTGACCCCCGCATCTCTTAAATCCTCCAGCTCAACAAGGCCCTTGCTGTTACGTCTTGAAAAGCGGCTGAAATCCTTTATTATAAGAATATTATAGGTGCCATTCATAAGCAGAGGACGCATCTGCTGATACCCCTCACGCTGCTCAAAGGTGTACCCCGAACGGTCTCTGTCCGTGTAAAAAACAAGCTTTGCCGCAGGAAAATTATCACGCACATACCGCTCAATTATTGCAATTTGGTTTTCTATGCTCGTATTGTCTTGATCGAGATCATCGTCAACCGATATACGGCAGTACCCCGCAATTTTCAACGCCATAATAACACCTCCCATTCAAATTTTTTGTTGATAACATTGTAACATAAATCAAATACTATTTCAATACTTATAATAAAAAAAATAAACCGCTTGTCATTTTTGATTTTTATAATTAACAATTTTGCTCTCGCACATCTCCCGCACTTGAAGATATTGAATAACAGATAACAATGGGTATTGAAGGATTAAGGCAAATAATAACAAGCGGCAATTATGAGGGAATATCCGCAAAGATAAGTGCCTTTGATATGTTGGTAGATGATAGGAATAGACGGTGTAAGGGAGAAAAGTAAAAATCACAAACTAACAATGCCGCCGATCCGTTACGGAAAGGCGGCATTGTTAGTTTAAACGGTATAGGCAATGTTGTTATCTACAGCAAGCTGTTTTACAAGATCAAATGATAATTTTGTCATAGATGCAACAAAAGTTATGGTTTGCCCGGCTTTTAAAAGATTTAATGCAATTTCTCTTGACTTTTCAAGTGCGCTTTCTTCCTGTAATTTTTCAATAATTTCACACATATAGCTCACTCCTTTCGGCGTTTCTTTAAAGGTGCGTGTTCGTTCCGCCAACTCGGGCGTTTTCATTTCATTGGGGTCGCTGCACAGAAAATCGTGAAGTAATTTTCCAAGCGGTGTTGTATCGTCTTTGTACGAGGCATTTATGTATATAATATGCTCCCCGTCATTAAAAAGTTTATTCGTTTTGGTGTTTATGCGCTCTACCGGGTATATAGCTTCATTTGCGCCGAAAATATCCGTTTCAGTTATAAAAATTATGTATGTTTCAGGCAGCTCCGAAAATTTTTGCTTTGCGTCAAGATGTTCGACATCAAGAGCGGAGAGGTGGTATCTCGCACGGTGCGGTTCTGCGCCTGCCGTGCTTCTTTGCACTTCGATATTTATTTTTCGGCCGTCCGCATCAGTTGCCTTTACATCAAGACAAATTGACCTTGCACCCAACAGTCTTTTTAAATCATACTGTGTCTCCTGCTCGGTTACTTTCAAGTCGGGTTTATCCATAAAAATGCGCAGGACAAACTCTGTCAGTTCAATATTATCTCTGAATAATTCTCTGAAAAAATTATCATCTATTGGGCGGAGTTTCTTTAACGCTTCCTCAGCCCTGCGGCGGCTTTGTTCTGCTGAACACATCTTTATCACCAACTTTCGTTTCTTTAATTACATTATATACCTATACCGTTATAAAAGCAATATAATTTTTATAGGACATAAAATTCAAAACTGACTTTCAGCATAATGGCGTTTTGGAGTAATGTCTTTAATGGTGTTTTTGCAAAAAGTAAACCCTGCCTTCGTTTGAAAACAGGGTTTATTGAGAATCTTTAATTTTTGCCCGCTAAAAGCCTATAGCCTTATCATCGCGTTCTGCAAGGTCTTTGTTGTGCATTACAAGCCCCTCGGCCATATCATACAGGTCTTCATTGCCCGAATACATAACCGCGACCTTCCACTTAGTTCCCTTGTACTTGGCAAATATTTCTTCAAGTTTAGCCTTAACAGCCTCGTCATTGCCCTCGGCCTTGGTGAGCCAAACGCTCACGCACTTGAATTGCTCGTTACTTTCGATAAGCACTCGGCTCACCCCCTTAAGATTAGTGTCACCACCGTTAAGCACGCTTAAACACGCAAGTTTCTACATTTTACATCTTATATAGTATATATCTCCAATACCAAACTATACTATCCAATGCCGCTGTTTAAGCCAAAAGAACTATATTGCTCAAACCATTCTCTCGCTTTTTATCCCTGTCGGCATAGTAAATTTTCTTATACTTAAGTTTATAATGAGTCTGTAAATATTGACTGAATATAATTTTTCCGATAGGTGCAGCATTTCTTTCCTCACAGAAAACGCAGTAGCAAGCATAAAGCTTTTCAAGATGTTCGCCCTTATATTCGGGACCCAGCTTGCATTTAGCCTGTAGAAAAGCATCTACTGTCGCATTCTCATTTGAAGACCATTCAGCTAAAGTTGCCTCAGCTAACGGATGCTTCGGAAACTGCATACCGCCATCTACAAAGTCGCAAGCGTAGCGGATCGCTTTGCGGATAATAAGCTCTTTCTCTTTTTCAAACTTTTTGGCTAAAGAAAGATCACGTTCTTCTTCGGGAACAGTTTTAGTAAACGGCAAATATACAACTCGTTCCCAGAAAGCCGGATCGGAACCCTTTATCTTCAAGCTGAAGTTAGATGCATACATAAACTTAGCATGGCAATAATAGTCCACAGGAGCCTTTAATTTTACATCAATATGTATACGATCACCGCCGCCGCATAAATTTTTCAAGCGGGATACAGCCGTTTCGTTAAGTACTTTACCCGGCATTTCCAGTGAAAAATTTGCCGCAGAGCCAAGCAGGTTCTGAAGGCCGAAGTTTTTGTTCAAATCATAGATAGGGACATTACTTACATACTTTCTGGGATACAGACTCTGCAGAAAATTACCGTATAATGACTTGCCGCTGTTTGCAGCAGTGCCAAGGTAGAAGAATGATTTCAGCTCATTTGACTGCATAATAAAATAGCCCATTACATAGTACGCAAGATCTATCAATATTGGGTCGTTATCAAAGGTATAGCGTAAAAAACGGTCAAATTCCTTTGGTGTCTTACTTGTTTCGACATAATCCACATTTATGTATGAAGTAGCATAAATATCCGGAGAGTGTGGACGAAACTGCCTTTTTTCACAGTCATATACGCCATTTTTCATAACAATAATGCGTCGATTTTCCGTGTTATCCACAGTAGGGATTCCGATTCTTGCCGCTTTCATAAACTTAAATACGTTAGAAAGAGGGGTAAGTGATGCGGAACCACCGAGTGTAGGATCGACCTTTTCACAATATATCCTTATTATGTCATCCTCCTGTACTAAATCGTAACATATCCCGTTGTATGCCATAATGTTTTCCTCAATAAACGCAAACTTGTGTCTGCTGGTCAGAAGAGTTGAACATTTATACAGCGGCGGAATTCCCGATTCTTTATCAGATGATACCTGTTGCTTATTGACACCAACGCTTTTCTTGACATCTGCGTCTAATAATTCTTTAAGTGCAGCTGATTCATCGGCATCATCAAGAGAATTAAGGACCTCGTCAAGTGAAGGGCTTTTGCTTGCCTCGCCATTCTCATCTTCAAGGAAGGCAAGAGAAGAAGTTACCGTTTCGGATTCGATCTCGTCTTCTTTTGGTGATGCGAAAACCTCATCTAAAGTATTGTAGTCCTCGACCTCGCCGTCCTCATCTTCAAGGAAAGCAAGGGAAGAAGTTACCGTTTCGGTTTCGGTCTCGTCTTCTTTTGGTGATGCGAAAACCTCATCTAAAGTATTGTAGTCCTCGACCTCGCCGTCCTCATCTTCAAGGAAAGCAAGGGAAGAAGTTACCGTTTCGGATTCGGTCTCGTCTTCTTCAAGCGATGCGAAAACATAATCTAAAGTATCTGAGTCTTCGAGATACGAAAGGTATGATGTTACTTCTTCGATTTCTGTCTCTTCATCTTCAAGCGATGCAAAAACATCATCTAAAGTATCTGAGTCTTCGGCTTCACCATCCTCATCTTCGAGGAAAATAAGAGAAGACATATTAGTTTCGTGCTTCTTTACAGCTGTATTTGCAGTGCTACCCCCGGCAAAAATGCCGGGAGATACCACTCTGTTATTTGAACTACGATGTTTAGCCATTGCTCTCACCTCTTTCATCACGGATATCGATCATCTTCAAACCGTCAAGGTAGAGCTGAATCATAGGCTCAAGTGCATCGCCATTTGTATTATCATATTTAATGCTCGAGATCTGTTCTGCATCCTTACTGTAGAACAAAATGCAGCTTTTCTTAGAGTACTTAAGGTATACAGTAAGTTTATCTAACGGAACTTCGGTTTCAAACATATCTTCAGGTTCTTCAGCTTCAGGATCGTAACTCTTAAAACTACCATAATAACCCGTCCTGTTATCAAGGGTTACAATAATTTTCTGATTATCCTTAATAACAAGTTCAAATCCAAAATCATTACTGCTCTGATCGCCTGCTGCATCATAATAGAATGTGTCACCGTTGATGTCGGAGCCGACTGCCATAAGGTGCTTAAATTCAAAGGCCTTACTGCTGCTCATAAATACGGGGTGACCGTCTGAATGAGAACGGATTGCATAGATTTTCTTATTACCGGCTTTCATACTTTCGATATAATCATTTAATTTACTAAACATGTTATGTTCCTCCTTTTTGAGTATTATTAGTCATTTATAATTATAGTATCTGTTTTTTTCTGCCGCAAAAGGCAGTACACTCACTCAAATCAAGGCGACCACTCCTCTCGTCATTCTCCCTTATATGTAGCTAAATGGTTGCCCTGTTGTAGCTTTCGTGATATAATGAAGACATCAGAAATTTTACACAAGGGCGATTATACTGACCACGAGATGCTCTAAATAAGCACTATGTTTTCCGGGTCTACAGCTATATTGAACTTAATTGTGAAATATGTCTACCTAATTTCACTTAATTCCGTTTAATTTTATTTAATTTTAAATGCTCTAAAAAAACCGATGATTAAGCCGTTTTTTTTATGCGTAATGAAAAGGAAGTGAACAAAATGGAGAATAAAAATGATTATTATTTTTCGAGCGGAGTATTTTTTACATTAATAAATGACATTAGAAGAGAATCACACAAAACAAAAATAGACTTTAATGCCAAAAAAAAATTGGGTGACATTGAACTCATGCTTGGTCTCTATGAATTATTTTATGGTGAACTACCAAGTATCGGCGATTTCGACACAAATTCTAACAGTTCCTTCTCTGTACAAGTATCAAAATTAAAAAATTGTGTTGACAAACCATTAGGCAAGCTACCTTTTGCAAATGCTGATGCCATTGACAAATTGATACAAGAAGTAGAAACTGACTATAATGAGCCACTCTTACGTACAATATATTTTATCGATAATTTTCTTACTGACAATAATACAAAACAAGAGCAATTCATAAAAAAAGTAATGGAAATATTAAGAAAGGACAAATCAGTAAAGAAAGGCTCTGAATTTTACGTTAAAAGAAATGGGGTACCTATAAGCAAAAAAGAAGTATTAGAAATGAAAACCATTGAATTTGACCCATTCGTCCTCGGAATACTTCATTACGTCATCAAAACACACCCCGAGAATACAAAAGGCAGAAGCCTGATCGAAGTTTTGGTCAACGAGCCAACAAAAAAAGTACACGAAAAAAATTTGTTATTGAGAGGCTTAAGCCCGAAGATGTCGCAATAAACGGCAATTACAAAGACGTCCCTGCCGATGTTCCGAGCGATGATGGTCCCGTTTCGACAAGTACAGAAAAAAGTGATACCCCCGAAACATTACCCGCACTTCCGAAGCAAAACGAACATCCTCAAAACAAACCCGATAATACGACAATAAGCCGGCATACATATAAGAAATACTCTCTTGAGGCAATGATCCAAAATATCAAAGCCCCGTCGGCTGCCTTTCCTTATGTTTGTTTGACCGCACTGCCTTCACCTTTTAAATGTGTGAACTTAAACACGGAGCCCCATAAGCTCAACGATAGCAGCGCCAACAACATAGTATACAGGTTATCCGCGGATTTTGACTTCAAGCCGGATTATTCTTCGGAGCAGTATTTTATTTCTGCCTGTTTGGGGGAAATAAAACTGCAGGGACATATTGCGTTTCAAGATTGGAAAAGCGACGATCCGGAAACAAATATCCTGTCAAACGACCCCTGTCAGCTTATATCCGTATTTAAAGTGCTTAATATTGAAGGTAAAATTTACACAGTTGAATGGCTGCTATTTAAAACAACATATATCCCACCACAGTTTACAGAAAGATACAATATGGGTAAAAGACTGGCAGAAGAACATTTGTACGGCCACAGCGACCCCGATATAACATATATCAATACGGGAGAACTTTCAAAAGATAACATTCGTATTCCGCTCAAATCGATTTCTTATGTAGATACTGATTCACAAAGCCTTCGTGAAACAGCCAGGACATATTTATCATTCACGCACAAGGGAGAAGACGCTTTTATTTATGACAGCTATATGCGTATGGGCTACCTCGCTTACAGCGGCCCTCTTGGCAATGCCGTTTTTTCTGCGGCATTGGATTATAAATATTCTTGCTTGAAATATCTTTATAAAGGTAACGTCGAATTTGTCTCTTGCAGAAAAAATATTTACAACAACGAGCCTTTTAGGGATACAGTTTATAAGTGGCGTGACATTATAGCCTATCAACTCAACGAGTTTAACACAGGCCTTGGACTTAATTACGATAAGTATGATTTTCTGCAATCATATCGGGAACAGCTGAAAGATGCCGTTACATATTCAAAATTTTTATATTTACTGATACAGGGCTATATTTGCAGCTGCGCAGAATACACCAATCTGACAGAGGTATCATTATCTCTGTTATATATTGCCATTACGGCTTATGCTGTATCATCCTATTACTTAAGCTATGCTTTATTGCTGAAATGCCGTTCCACCTGCTGCGGGAACACGGAGATTTTAAAAACAATAGGCGAATACGAAAAAAGAATTTATAAAAAGGTTAAGATCCGGCCACAAATCGCAGAACTTATCAAGCGCTGTATACATTTGGAGCTTCCGCAGATACTGTGGCTATTGTACGATTTAAAAGCTGTCCAAATCGACAAAATCGACTTTGATGCTTTTAATGTTTAAATATGAAAATCTGCTCCCCGTTCGACTTGATTATCGGGGAGCAGTTCTATTAAAAACACAGTATCCGTCAACAAAAATACCACTGATAAATCTTTTTTAACGTATAGCCACTTCACACTCTCTCGAACTATTAACGATCTCATAAAAGCCATGCAAAACATTAGTACATTTATGATACACGCCGTGCTAAAAAGCTATGGAATGAAACGGCGAAAAGAGATTAACATTTTGCCATAAGCAAAACCATCTGCGATTCCGCCATTGTTAGTCTGCACGCAGGAATATTCCGTTCGGAAAGGTATATTGGGTTTTATGTCATAAAACTCCGCTGTCACATTCTGAAAGGATACTTTTCTGCCAAGTTACATCAATTATTTTTATATCCAATTTTTCTCTTTTTTCGTGATTATTGTTTGCAAACGTAATTATCTGTTTTTTATAGATATATTATCTCTGCGTTCCATTAAAAAAATTTTATCAAAAAGGAGATGTATACCTATGGAAACAAACAAGAAACTCAATATTGACAAGGAAACCGTCAAAACAGGTGCCAAGGTCGTTGGAAGGACGCTTATTGGCGTTGGGCGTGTGATCGGTGCTGTAGTTGTGACTACGATCGAAATTTTGCACGATGTAGTTACCGACAAGGGAAAGGGGTGAGTTTATGTGCAAGGTTTATGCAAAGACAAAAGGCTTACCCAAAGAAGAATGGCTGAAACTTCGCAAGAACGGTATTGGCGGGTCGGATGCAGGTGCTGTTTGCGGTGTTAATCCCTATCGTTCCGCTTTGGACGTATTTGTTGACAAGGCCACAGAAGAGATATCCGATTTTGACAACGAAGCCATGAGGCAAGGACGAGATTTAGAGGACTATGTGGCGCAGAGGTTTTGTGAGGAAACAGGGCTGAAAGTTCGCCGCAGCAATGCCATGTATGTAAATGAAAAATATCCTTTTATGCTGGCTGATGTTGACAGGCTTATAATTGGGGAGAATGCAGGGCTTGAGTGCAAAACCGCTTCACCCTACTCTTTCGACAAATGGCAGGACGGGAAGATCCCTGCACACTATCTCGCCCAGTGTTATCACTACATGGCGGTCATGGGCATGGATGCATGGTATCTTGCTGTTATTATCTACGGCAAGGAGTTCAAGTACATAAAACTTGAAAGGGATGAGGAGATAATTGAAAACCTCGTTCGTATAGAGCAGCAGTTTTGGGAAAATAATGTACTTGTCAAAGAAATGCCTATACCTGATGGAAGTAAGTCAGCGGAAGAGTTTATTAAGGCTCACTTTGCAGACAGTTGCGAGGGTAAGTCTGTGCCTTTGGTCGGTTTTGATTCTCAATTAAAACGCAGGCAAGAGATAGACGAACTGCTTGATAAGCTGAACACAGAAAAAAATGCCATTGACCAACAGATAAAGACCTATATGCAGGATGCGGAAATTTCAGAAAATCAAAGCTTTATTGTAAGTTGGAAAAATGTTATTTCCAATAAGATAGATACAGCTAAACTAAAACTCGAAATGCCCGATATCTACAAGCAATTTCTAAAGCCCAGCAGTTCAAGACGTTTCACAGTCAAAACCGTTTAGGAGGTGTGATTTATGGCTGATTTTAAAGAAACTTTGGCGCAAAAAGCAGAAGCACCACCAACAGAGGTAAAGGTCACAAAGGAAATGTCTATTGCAGATACCATAAAAGCCATGCAGCCCGAAATAAAGAAAGCCTTACCTTCTGTAATATCGCCCGAAAGATTTACAAGAATGGCTTTATCTGCTTTAAACACCAACAAGCAGCTGCTTGAATGTACAAAAATGTCATTTATAACAGCACTTATGAATGCTGCGCAACTGGGTCTTGAACCCAATACCCCACTCGGACAGGCCTACCTTATTCCTTACAAGAGCAAGGATAAAACTGAATGTAAATTCATCCTGGGTTATAAAGGGATGCTTGATTTGGTCTACAGAAACGAAAATGTACAGACCATACAAGCCCAGATCGTCTATGAAAATGACGTGTTTGAATACACTCTTGGTCTTGATGCAAAGCTATATCACAAACCCTCTCTTGCTGATCGTGGTGAGATGATAGCTGTTTATGCTGTCTACAAGCTCCAAAACGGCGGCTATGGTTTCGAGGTAATGTCGAGGGATGATGTTATCCAACACGCCGAACGCTTTTCACAAGGAATCAACAGCAAATATTCCCCATGGACTACAGATTTTGAGTCTATGGCTAAAAAGACAGCTATCAAAAAACTGCTCAAATATGCACCCTTGAAAACAGAATCCTTAAGGGCTATTTCTTCCGATGAGACCATTAAGCATGAGCTTTCCGTTGATATGACGGAGATAGTTGCCGAAAATGATGTAATCGAAGGCTGACTCCTATAACCGTTTAAACTAAATATTGTGGAGGTATTACAAATGCTAAAATAACAAATCCAAAGCCCGTTCTGGATATTATAATCCGAATAGTTGTTATTGCCGTCAGGGAAATACTTCGTGACAGGCGGTAAAAATAAGGCCATAGATCTGCAAACGCATTTCTATGGTCTTATATAATCATAAACATAGCTGCTAAAACTTAAAGATTGACTAAAAAACAATAAACGGTTATAATAATTATATAATTAAAGCAGTCAACAGAGGGTGTTTATATGGAGTACAAACTTTTATCATCTCTTTATTATACAAATAAAAAAGCTTATGAAACCGAATATTTAAACAGGCTGAAAAGCGCAAATACAATAAAGCCAAACATTGAAATTAACGGTTCGCCTGCGTTTATACTTATAACAGATGAGGTTTCGCATATAATCTCGTCGATCCAAAGCAGCAACCGCAATTTGGAACTTTTGACAGAAAAAATGCAGTCGGATTCGCTGCAAATATATAGAAGCAGCCAGTTATCCTATGAAGCTGTTATGACCAATGATCTCGAAGGCGTGGCAAGTACAAGAAAAGACATAATCTCAATTTTGGAAAAAGTAAGGAAAAACAAAACTTTCAGGGGCGCTGCCAAAAAGTTTCACGGAATGGTCAAATCTTATGACGAACTTGCGCAAAATGCATCCGTCAGTATAAAAACTTGTAGTGATATACGCGAAATATATGATCAAGTCGCTCTCGCTGAAGTTATTTCAAGCGATAAGCAAAACAAGCCCGATGGTCAGTATTTCAGAAAAGATGCCGTAAATGTGCTTAATGTCAAAAGCGGCAAAGTCATTCACAGCGGCATTTATCCCGAAGAAAAGCTTAACGAAGCTATGACCGCAGCGTTAGACTTTTTGAATGACGACAATATCGACATATTGATACGTATCTCGGCTTTTCATTATTTATTTGGTTATATTCACCCGTTCTATGACGGTAACGGCAGAACGAGCCGTTTTATAAGCAGCCACTTGCTTTCGGCAAATTTTAACAGTTTGTCAGGCTATTGGCTGGCTAATATTATCGGCGAAAACGTTAATTCTTACTATAAAATGTTTAATACCGTAAATGACGAGAAAAACAAAGGGGATATTACGCCTTTTGTAATATACTTCCTTGATGTTTTACAAAAACTTTTTGACGAACTGTGTGAAGATATTTCCCAAAAATCGGAGCAGTATGCTTATTACGAAAACAAGATAAGCACCAGATTTGGCAATACAGAAGAACGATCTGTTATGCTTGCTGTACTTAAAGCGACTGTTTTTGATTCCGGTGCTGTTTCGGAATCGGGTCTTACAAGAGAAACAATTTCAGATATGTGTTCCTTACCCAAAAATGATGTTGTTAATATAACCAACAAGTTTAACGATTTGTTCGATATAGCAAAAGACGGCAATTACAATAGGTATAAGCTATTACTCAATAAGCTTGATGTCTCTGAATGAATTTATCCAATGCATCAATATAGGTCGTGGATTTGCAAATGCATTTCTACGACCTATATTTTCACATTATTATGATTACGGCAATATATAGCTTTTATTGTTCCCTTTTCCCTGTTTCAAAATCATTTTTTCGTCAAGCATTTTTTTCGCAATTATATATGCCCGTGTTTTTTTCACGCCAAGCAAATTTTGTATTTCGGCATCGTTTATGCTGCCATGTTGTCTGATATATTCTATAACAGTCGACTGTTGCTTTGTAAGGGTACGGGCAGGAGTGTCATTATAGAAACCATTATAATTCATATTCGGTAGTATGAGTTTAAAAACATTAGGCGAGATTTCCAATCTCGGTTTTGCAGAGCAGTTTTCATACAACTTGTATATTCGGCGTATACCTGTTCCGTATGATTCTATCAAGCGCAGCCTATGGAAAACTTCCGCAAGATTTTTATTTCTTGGTTGTGAGATCCCGTTCTTTATATCTTCGACCGACAGACCTTGAAGAAGTCCGCCCAAGGATATAAATTCCGTTTCTTTTTCGTTGATGTTTATTATTATGCTGCCACTGAAACTGTAATCACGGTGTACCAGCGCATTTAATAACGCTTCTCTTAATGCTTCTTCAGGGTAGTCGGGATGTTCGGTCCTTGTAAGTCCCTTTATCTCGGCAGGAACTCGGTTGCACAGCATAAGATACGAGAAAGCATCTTCAAGCTGCTTAAAAATCGAACCCGTAAACTCTTTGCTGTCCTTGAACCTTGTATTGCTGTCATCGTCAAAAACAGCCGCCTTTACAGTGTGTGCGCACTGATCTGACAGCAGCAGTGCAAGGTTTGTATAGAGCATATCCGAAGCATTGACTACGCCCAAAGCACGATATTTTTCTTCCGAAAACTCGATGCCGTATTTTTCAAATGTTGCTTTTGCGGAATTAAAACTCAGATTTTGTTCAAGAGAACGCATATTTTCAAAAACATCCCCATCGGAATCCTTTATCATCTGTCTTATCATATCGGATGAAGCCGGTACGCTTGATGCGCCTTGTCTGACATACACACCGCTTGGTTTTAACCCTTTTGATTTAAGATAGTATGGCTTGAATGCACCTTCATTCACTTCAATTTTTATAACTTTTTCACTTTCGAGTGAATATTTCACAAAAACAGTAACATCGGGTAAAATTGCATCACGAATACCGTTTGTAACTCTCGTATAAGTGTCATCCAAATCATCAAGGCCAATGGGTTCGCCATTATCGTTTACACCGATATACAATATTCCTCCACCTGTATTTGCAAAGGCAATAACAGTCTTATATATTTCATCTGTAAACACTGATTTGTATTCGGTATTTTCACTTTCAAAATTCATTTTATTCACCTCTTTGTTCACATTATAAATGAATTTTCATACAATGTCAAGCGAAAATTCACTTATATAATCATATCATTGAATTTTCCAAAAACTCAATCAGGTCTTCACGCCTTATCCTATAACACCTACCGATTTTAACAGCAGATATAAAACCATTCTTCACAAGTTCCGTCATTTTGGTTCTGCCTATACCAAGCAGTTCCCTCGCCTCCTTCAATGTCATAACAGGTTTGATATCTTTGTAATTTTCAGTGTACATATATACGCACATCCTTCCGTTTTAAAAAATTTTCAATTTTAATAAAATGTTTTAAAATAGTACCGTGTATGTACACCAATATACATATAAGGTTGTTTATGCATTAAGCGGAAATATTTTTCAAAAATCAGATTTGCAAGAATAATATGCACCAATAAACATTCTGCACTTGATATTTTGATGAAATTTTGATAATATAGTGCCAAGAGGTGATTGCTATGTCAGATATACGATCAAATCCGGATTTAAGAAACCAAGAAACGTACAGTAAAGTTTTTGATGTTGATATCGAACGTGCCCTTGACGAAGCCGATAAAGCCGCCGCACAAGATCCAGAGCGTTTTTCTCATGACGAGATATTCACGGGTATACGAAATCGAATCAAAAAATTATAAACCGCTTTATACACCAACTTTTTATGATATCTTATTAACAGCAGGATGTTTCATATACAAATATCCTGCTGTTTTTTTATCCTTTCAATTATTTTTTATAAAACCTTAACAGTATTATAAAAATACTGAAAGGTGTGAAAAATAATGAACAATATCGTAAAAGTATCATTAGATACAATATCATACCAACACAAGCCAAATGACTACGATATCAAGCTGATCAACAACAGACTTATAAAAAGTAAGGCTGAAATTTCTATAGAGAGGTTAGCTGATTTGGTAGGAAATAAAGGTCGCACTTTTGCCCCTGCAATATTTGGTAAAAAAAGAACATCGGACGAAGTTTTAGAGATACAATTATTGTGTCTTGACTTTGACAACAAAGATAAGAAAATATCTATAAACGAGGCTATAGCAAGATCCGAATCACTGGATCTGCCCGTCGCCTTTGCATACGAAACCTTTAGCTCGAATAACTGCAGCAAATTTCGTATCGTTTACAGATATTATGAGCCTATTGTAAATATGGATTTTTACAAAATAATGATAGGAATTTTGCTTGAGCTTTTCCCTGAGGCCGATAAAGCCACCAAAGACCCAAGCAGGATATTTTATGGCGGTAAAGGGCTTATAACAGAGGTATCTACTAATGTTGTTACACCCGATAGACTGTTTAATGCGTTATCGCAGTATTACGGTTCAAATAATAAAGAAAAAGTAGAACGAATAAAGGATTTTGCATCCGCTACCGCATTGGTACAAAAAACAAAACTTTTGATGCCTGTACTGTTATTTATGACGGAAAAAGTTTGGACGCGCCTATATTATATAATAAAAGAGATGAAAAACTTTTTCCGAATGAAGAGATATTTGTAATTCGCCTGGCAGATGCAAAAAACAGCGTTGGGAACGATAAAAAAGTCAGGTATTCACAGGAGCAGATAAAGCATATCACGGGTGATGATCTGTATAACAACTGCAAATTGATAAGGGATTGCAAAAACGGCACTTATTGGCTGCACTACCCAGAGTTATGGGGTATGTTGACCAATCTGGTGCATATCTCAGGCGGTATTAAGTATTTTCGTAATATGATGAATAATTTGCAGGATAATTGCACCTATGACTATAACTACACTAAATGGGATATGAATTGCACCCAAATATCAAAATGTCCTTATGTACCTGAATGCTGTGATAATTTCTGCCCTTATGCCAATGATTGCAAACACGGGAAGAATATAATTGCTACTGTCAAAGCAACAAAAAAAGAAATAATTACGCTCGATAATGCTGTCGAGTACACGGATATCACCACAGCAAGGAACGAATTATATCATTATATAAAAAACGCTGTTTCTGCCAATAATGACAGCATATATCTTATCAATGCCCAAACAGGGCTTGGCAAAACGGAAACCTACATAAGATGTATGCAGGAAACAAACAAAAAGTTTATTATAGCAGTCCCCACCAACGCCCTTAAAGATGAAGTTTTAAAACGCATTAAAGCTGTGGGTATTGATGCTGTAAGCACTCCTGCGCTTCCCGATGATATAGAAGACTGCGAAAAAGCCGAATTGGAAGCTTGTTACCGTAAGGGAGACCTTTACAGTTATAGGGCGGTTATGAAAAAGCTCAATAAAAAATACGAGAGCATACGCCAATTCAACAAAAACCTAAGACAAACGATGAAGTACGAGGGAAATATAGTTACAACACATTTCAGACTGGTATATCAATTCAATGCAGATGTGCTGGGGACACATACCATAATAGCAGACGAGGATATTTTGCAGACCGTTTTCCATACGGACAGCGTAAGCATAAATAAAATAAACACCTTGATAAGCCGCAGCTATATATCAGGTATTATCAAGAATCGATTGAAATACTATAGAAAAAGTGCCTCCAAAGTATATAAAAATTTAAACAGAGTTGATCCTTTGTGTATAGACACGATAAAATTTGACCTGTCAAAAGACAGTATTGTGGATTTTAATCTTGAAAACCTTTTAAACGCTAAATCTATTGTAGCCGATAACTGCACTTTGTACTACTCGTGGCTAAAAGAACTGCCGCAGCAGAAAATAATAATACTTTCGGCTACAGCAAACACTAAAGTTTACGCCGCGTTCTTTAAAAACAGGCATGTTGAAGAATATAATGTTAAAGAGGTTTTATATAAGGGCAAAGTCATACAACAAACAGAACAGAGCTACAGCAGAAAATGGATAGCAGAAAATACGGATAAATATGAAGAAATAAGAAACAGACACGAGGATTGCTATGAGATATGTTTTAAAAAATTTGAAGATGATAATACAGACCTGCATTATGGAAATACACAGGGTAAAGACGGATATTCAGATAAAAATTTGCTAATACTGGGAACACCATTCCCAAACGACAGGGTTTGCAGACTTATGGCTGCTGTAATGGATCATGATGTTGATATAATAAACAAAGATACTATAAATTTCAGAGAGGTCATATATGATAGATACAAGTTTTATTTCTCAACTTTTGAGGATGATTTACTTAAAGAAATACATATCTACCATATAGTAAGCGAACTTGAACAGGCTATAGGTCGTGCAAGACTGCTAAATAACGATAATACCGTGTATGTGTATTCAAGCTTTCCTGCTAAGCAAGCTGTATTCAACTACAATTCCTAAAAGGGTTATCGTGGCCATTAAAAACAAAATGAGATTTTTAATAGAGGGAGCCTAACCTTGTTAGTCTCCCTCGGACATGGAATTTAAGTAGTTGATAACAGCTTGTTTGGTAATATGCCAATTCTTGCCTGACTTGTAGCCCCTAAGCTGACCAGAATCAAGCAGCTTGTAAAGCGTTCCCTTGCCTACCAGCAGTATCTTGCAGACATCGTTGGGTTTTAATACATCGTTGTAGTTTTCAAGCATTTATATCGCCTCCGCATAGTTTTTATTATAATGTTTGTTGTAAAAAAGCCACATATTTTTTGGCATTTATTTGGCATTTATTTATACAAAAAACAAGGATTAATTTTTGGAAATTAAAATAACTTTTATGCGCGTAACAGGCTGTATAAGCCGTTTTCCATATTTTTGCAAAAGTGTGGAAAATCCCTTATCAGTCATTGGTAGTGATGAGGTCACGGGTTCGACTCCCGTTATTGGCTTAGCTAAGGGCCGCTGAACAAGCGGCTTTTATTATTTCCGCGATTTAGAAAAACAGTATTTACAGGGTTTTACATCTTAAAAAATTTGAAGGTGCTTAAAATTCATCATTTTTGTAACAGGTAAGTGACCACGAAAAGCAAAAGTCATACCATAATCCATAGCGATCGAAAATTCTGTTAAACTCCGATTTTATATACCCGGCAACCTCCGGAATTGAGATGATTCCCGATTCATCCAAGGCGCACTCCCTGATAAATTCCAATTTTGCATCCCAAACCATTTTATCCCAGATCGGTTCTATATCCTCTTTGCTCAATGAGGCAGATATTTCCATATCCGTCAGGTATTCTTCATAGGTTCCGTATCTTTGATAGGCAGGTGTAAGTTTTTCTTCCCCACTCTTGTACGATTCTCCATTTACAAACTCCTGATATTCTTCCCAAGTATCAAAGACAAGCGGATCCCATAGCGTATAATCGGGGTTGTCAAATCTATCCTCCAAAATCTGCGTCAAAAGATCAGAAGCATCATAACACTCATATTTTTCGTACAGGAAATCATCCAATATATCCGAATGATGAAAAATATATTCCAACGCTTCTTCTGATATTTCTGATATTTCGGATTTCCCGATCTCGTATGTATCACATACAAGCAGCATATAAAGCGGGCCTTCATAAACAATATCCAATATATGTTCGGGATTTGAGAAACTTCGCCATACCGGATTCCCCTCGCAATCTCTTTCATCTATGAGACCCGTTGTATAATCTTCCGGTTTTACATTCTCTTCAAATTCTGTATTATCACATCCCATATACCTAAAGTTCCTGTCCGCTGAGTATGAATACCTGTTACCGTTTGCAAGAATTGTTGTATCACGCCATAATCCCCACTTTTGCAAGAACCCGATAATCTCAAGTGTCATCTTTTCCATTTTTACATCTTCCTTTTTCATACTGATACCTCCCTCTTACAAATCTTCAGCCATCACAAAGAAATGCCTATCAAACATTTCTTTTCACCACTGACCCGAAAATCACTTCATGACATCTATGCCTGACAGAAAACATCACATCCCCAAAATTTCCATTGTGTTTTCGACAGATCTATGCAGTATGCCTGTCCCGCCGCTATTTATCCATACGTCTGTATTCTTTTTAAGGTCGTCTATAAGAACATAGTCTTTTCCTTTGCAGAAATTCTTTTTATCCTGCGCATATACGATATTTACAACTATATCGGGCGAAAGGTATTTGTGCACCCATTCGGTCTTATCCTCGCCTGCGGTCGCAATACCGCGTTTAGGCTTTGGTATGCCCGTCAGTATCTCGCAGCGGCTGCCGTATTTTTCATAAATTTTGCAAACATTTCAAGCGCGCCTTCCATAGGTTCAAGCTTGAAATAAAAATGTTCTACCTTGCGGATAGCCGCCCACATTTCGTCGTCCTGTTCGGGTGTCTTTTTATTCTGCGGGATATAAGGGAAATTGCAAAGTTCGGTAACTCCCCTGTCAAAATCCGCAAGAACGCCGTCCATATCAAAATATATTTTGCTTATCTCCATACTTATACTTCCTTTCTTATTTTTCCTTTTTCATCGCCTCGTATATCCTTACGCTTCTGCATTTGATACACTGTGCCGCATTCACAAAAAATTCCGTAAACTGCTCTTTTGTAAGCGGTTTAACATTTTCACCGGGCACGCATTTAAAATGCCCTGTCCACAGTTCCTTCGGCATTCCGTAACCGTTTTCTTTTCTTTCGACAAAATCCTGAAAATAATTTTCTTTTACAAAAGTATTCCAGTCGGGTATAGGAGTTTCATTTTTTTTAAAGCTTTCAAGAAAATCAATGAAATGCTCGAACTTGCTGCACTCGCCCAGCACATCTTCAATATCCCAGTTTCCGACCGTTTCCTTTCCGCATTTTTTTTGATAAAAATTGTATATTGCAAGAAGGTACAGGTCGAAATAATCACGGCTTTTCCCCTTGAATGTTCCCCTTGCCATATTTACGCTCGGAAGTTTTGAAGGGATCATCATAAAATTGCCCATGGTATGGTAAACATCAATAAGGTCAAGCGCCTCCTTTGGCAATTCAGCTTCCCCACACTTAAATATATTCTTGTACTCGCTTATCGTTGTCCAAACGGAGTTCATAACATCGCCCGAAAAACCGATCTCTGCGTCAAAATCATCTTCTTTATCATACGCAATACGAGTTCTTCTTCCGCCGAGTTCATATTTAAGGCAATAACGGTTGAATCTTCCTTTCCTTACAGATAATACCGTATGTATGTTGTGTTTAAAAATCCCATCACTGTAAACAAAAGGGAAAACTTTTTTGGCGATCAGGCAGGCTTCCAAAGACATATCCGCATCAAAATCGATCTCATTGTTTCTGAACTTTTCAAACCTTTCCATTGTTGTATCGAAATCATCGACAAGTTTTTTGCCTGTAAGCGGGCTTATGCAGTCTGTTGTCGGGTCGTAAGAAGCAAATTCTTCAAGGCTCATATTCATAAGGCGCTTTTTTGCCGTTTCACAGCTTGGTCTGCCTTCAATGCCGTCCCACACAATATCCGCCATGATCTCCTGCAAGCATGCACCTTCACTTTCACGATAGCTGCCGAACATATCCGCCCTCACCAAAACTTCACTTACCGTATCTTCTGTTAATAACTGCCATATAAAATCGGCCGGGTAGTCCGGAAGAGCAAATATTCCATCATCCTCCAGCCCGTTATACGACAGATCGATTCTGCCCTCTATCACGCAATACGGCAGCTCAACTATCGCCCTTGCCGGTCGTGTACTTCCGTCCCAAAGCATTACATCATTTTCTTCCTCATAAATAAAACTTGCACCAAACGGCACCCCCTCATCTCCCGGCATTATGCATTTCCTGTATGCTTCGTGTTTCCATATATACGCCGCCAAAATTATTTTGTTCTCTGCCAGTTTTTCCTCCAGCATTTTCACCGTATCCTCGTACTTTTTCACAAGTTCAGCCGTTAATTTTGTTTTACACATATTTATATCCTCCTGTTGGCTTTACGCCGTATTATAAATTGAATATTATTTCTTGTTTGCCGCCGAATAAAATTCCTCACCAGTGTCAAGGCAAAGTGCCGCAAGCCTGCCGCCCCGTAAATGTGCGCCGCAGTCTATTGCAATATGATTGTTTGCCCTGTAAATAAACCCGGGATCAGGGTTATCCTCTATATACTGCGTGGGCGTGTGCCCCGTTACCAGATATTTGTCGTCAAAGTATTTTATGAAATAATCTACTCTGCTCCACACAACATCATGCAGGGTGCAGTCCTCAATTGTTTTTCCCGGGTAAAAATCGCCCATGCCGCCGTGAACAAGCAGATATTCGCTGCCGTTTACATTTACTTCTTCATACACCGAAAATTCCTTGATAGATTCGGTAATATCCCTGCGCTTGTGCTTGTCCAGTTTCCGAAAACCGTCTATTGTGGTCTTTGCTCCGTTATGCAGCCATGATACCAGTTTTTCAAGCATATCTTTGTCTAATTTCTCAATGGAAAAATTTGTTATTTCCTTTTGCAGAAATTCCAAACAGTCAAGTGCCATAAGTTCGTGATTGCCGACAAGGCAGACTGCATTTTCCATTGAGATAAGTTTTTGCATGACCTGTATGGGATGAGGTCCTCTGTCAAGTATATCGCCCAGAACATAGAGCGTATCGCTGTCACTTAAATTTATCTTTTCCAACACCTCCATAAATTTTTCATACTCACCGTGTATATCACTCATTACATATGTTGCCATAAAAGCACCTCCGTAAAAATGTTTTTCGGTTACATCTATATTATGGAAAATACCGTCTTCAAAATTTTAAAGACGGCATTAATATTATATATTAAATTTCTGCCTGAATTCGTCCATCGACATGGTCTCCAAAGAGCCATCCAGTTCTTTTAAAATATTGTCAATTTCTCTTCTGACATATTTCGGGATCGAATCAACAAAATCATCTTGCAGTTCATTGATCCTGCTGATATATATATATCAAGATTCTTTTTGAGATCGTCAAGTTGTTCTCTCTTATGCTCCCGTTCTTTTTTGCTGAAATCATTGATGTTTAAACATTTTATCTTGCTGCTTTCGTCAGGCGAAAAATTAAACTTTTCTTCCATTATGCGGTAAAAGTCACTATCTTCCGTATCGGAGATCAGTTTAAGGATCTCCTCATAATGTTCCGCTGCAGCAAAATATGTTTCAAGCCTTTTTATTTCTGTGATACATTTATTTGTTTTATAATATATTGAACCGGTGTTTTCCCACGCCTTTATACGTTCCGATTCATCTTTAAAGAATTTATACTCTTCTTCCGTAAACATTCCCAAACGAATTTGTGACAATTTTCTCACCTGATAATCATCAAGTCCGAATTTTTCCTTTAGTACAGCTTTCATTTCGTGCTCATCTTTACATTTTTTTATAGTATTAATGATCTCTCCGCTGTGTTCATGCGTCCATAAAAAATCACTGCACACCTGCATATTCATATCATCATAATATTCCAAATTTATATCTTCTTCAAATCGTGTTCTGTCATTGGGCAATACCCCATGCAGTTTTCTGTCACCGTTTGAGAATTCATTTGTATACACATCTGTTCTTACGCCTATATCTTCATACTGGGCAAGTTCATTTATTGCCATCGCATAAGCTTTTGACAACGCAGCGTATACCGATTTGAAATCGTCACAATATACATGTATACGCTGTACATTCGACGGGTAATTCTTGGGAACATATTTTCCGAAACGGTCAATAGTGATAGTCACTTGATTACATCTCATACAGTTGTTCTCCTTTCACAAATAAGTTTTCGTAAAATTTTTTGTTACACCTATATTATGAAAAATGCCGTCTTCAAAATTTTAAAGACGGCATAGTTTTTATGTTATTATTATAAGCTTTGTCAAATTTTTTAATTAATTATTTTTTTTCCAAAACATCTTCCCATGTATATTGTGTGAATAAAAATCAATTACAGGAACTTCATTTTCTGCAAGGTGATCTCCCAATGCAGTTTCAACGATATCTCTTTCACTATCATTTCCCAATCCGCTTATCGGAATTATGATTATATATTTATCATCCCATTCTTCCTTTGCGGCAGCCAGCATTTTCCCGCTTGTGTTGCTGTTTTGCCAATGTTTTTCTTTCGACACATCATATCCCGCACCGACAACCCCAACACGACCGCTTTTGGTGAACTTCAGCCATATTATATCGCCTTTCTTTGTCAGCCCAAACTTATCCTTAAAAAACTCATAAACGGAATAACTTGCATCTCTTCCGTTTTCCGCTTTGTAAATTTTATACAGTATGCTGCCGTTTTTTCCGCTGTTCTGTAATTCGCTTTTGTTTGTGACTATTGTTCCGCAATATTGTATCTGATCGTTTTTTTCAAAAAATTTCTCAATTATTTCTTTGATTTCTTCCTTTGTTTTTTTAGGCAGTCTCTTTTGTTTTTTCGCTTCAGCCTCTCTTTCTTCTTTGTCGGGAATAGCATGCGATATTTTATATTGTTCTTTTATTCCGCACAATGTTTTAATATCATTTTTTCCATATTTTTTCTCCAATACCGAAATTTTCTCTTTTATTTCTTTTCTTATATCTTCGTCCAGTACATCAACAATATCCGCATACTGCAGCGCCCACGGCACTGTCATTGACGGCGATGTGAATACAGAAACCTTATCAACGCCGTCTTTACCCTGTTCCAATACCGTATAATTATCCCCGAACCAATCGTGCAGCACGGTATATTTGTCATTTGGTATCTTTAAAAGTATGGTTCTTGGCTTATCATAGCCCATATACAAATGCTCGCTCATATATTCCACGGGGTCCCAAGCGTTTTTAGTCGCTTTCAATTCCTCAAACCTCGACAGCGGCTCACGGTCGTCCGAAAGTATGGTTATATCGCTCATAAGGTCTATGCGGTAGTGGCTTAAAGTGTCGGTTTTGAGCTTATTGCCTATCAGATAGTACATATCGTGATATACCACAATATAATACGGGCTTAAAGTGTATGCCCTGTCTATCCTGCAAAGTTTCTTGTCTGCATTATACCCGCCGAAAGAAAAGCCTATCTGCTTACCCTCGTTTATTGCGCTTTGTATGGCGGCGATATTTTCCCCGATAATATTTGTTTCTTCACCGTTTTCGGGCAGATGCGCCGTGCGGGAGAATATCCCTTTTGGATTAAAGCACATTTTTTTGTGCAGACGGTCATAAAACGAGGTCTCGTAATACATACTTGCGGTGTTTACGATCTTTTTGACAAGATTTTCTTTATCCGCACTCCCTATCATATCCGAAAAACAAACACACTGTATCAGCTTGTCCATCTCGCTGTCGGTAAAAGTGTGTACATAATACAGGTCCGTTATTGAGGGAGCTTTATACTTTTTGTCTTTAAGTGCTTTTTGTGCAATAAGATCATTTTCATAGCCCTTGTATTTTATTCTGTAATCTATGTCGTTATCGTCTGTGTGTTCAAGCGGATCGACAACACTAAGCAGCTCATCGACCGCATTTGAAAGTGTAACGGGATTATCCGATATGGCACTTCCCGACTCTTTAAATGCATTCATTATATCATCTTTTGTTACAGGATGATGTTCATCGGATATTTTCGCAATTATATCTATCAACGTTACAGCTTTATATTGTTCAATACCAAGTTTTCTTCTGCCGCTTTCCATAGCCAGCTTTACTTCTATCTCACGCATACCAAGCTGTTTTGCTATTTTCTTTAAGCCCGTTTGGCGTTCGCAGTCTATGCCGAAAAAACAGCAGAGGACTTTTTGCTCCGTTTCGGTAAGTATTTCCATTTTTGAGGACACTGTATGGCGTATGGCGTCGGTATCACCCTCCGTTTCAATTTCTGCCGCCAAAGTATTGATAATGCCGTTGTCCTCGTCAAGAGAAACACTCTCGGAGGGCTTTATAAAATCTGCACCCTTAACACCCGCGCGGTTCATCTGAAATTTCATTTCTTCATTTATCCCATAATACACCGAGTTGTACGCAAAAGTCGTAAATTTTGTATTTTCACTTTCTTTGTATCTTTTAGATTCCTTTATAAACTCCAGCATTCCTCTCTGATAAAGGTCGTCTCTGTCAAAATCAAAAAAATATTTTGCCGTAAGCTTTTTTATAATACTTCGGGTAATTTTACCGCATAATTCAAGGTCTTCCATTTTTGTCCCCCTTTTCAACGCCACGGAATTCTGTATATGATCGTATATTTTTCTTTCCGTTTTTGGTATGATTATACCACAAATTTTCGCAAAATGCAACATTAATTATTATTTCTTATTTCTGTTATAATTTATAAGGCAGCCGTTTAAAATAATTTCTCTTTCGTTATCGGTCAACTCGCCCATTTTAAGGGTAAATTCCTTCATACTGCCGTCTTTTACGACATAAGCCTTAAACTCGGCCGCTTTATCCTTTACGCCCTTTGCAACATCGGGGATAAAGACAAAATCGCCGTTTTCAAAGGGAAGCTCACCGTCAAAGGTAAAGGGAAGCATACCCCAGTTGATAAGGTTGGAGCGGTAACGCTTTGTAGCGTATTCCTTAGCAATATTAGCCCAGCCGCCGAGAACTTTCTGACAGCTTGCGGCCTGCTCTCTTGCGGAGCCGTCACCGGGTTTTACCGCATAAATCGTACTGCCTATGCCGATATTATCTTTTGATATTTCAAAACTTGCCTTAATAGTGTCCATAACGGGCTTGGTAAAACAGAGACCTACATAAAATGTATGCGCGAATCGGACCAAAAGTTTATTATCGCAGTACCTACCAACGACCTTAAGGATGAGGTGCTTCGCCGCATACACGATGCTGGTATCGAAGCAGTATCTACTCCCGCATTGCCAGATGATATAAGCGAAGAGGAAAAAGCACAGCTTGAAGCCTGTTACCGCAAGGGAGACCCTTTCAGATATAGGAACATAATGAAGAAACTTGAAAAAAAGTATGAAAGCATTAGGGAATTCAAGAAAAAGCTTGGGCAAACAATGAATTACAGCGGCAATATAGTAACTACGCATTTCAGACTGATATATCAGTTTCAGTTCAGGATATTGCAGCAGCATACCATTATCATAGATGAAGATATTATACAGACCTTATTCCATACCGACAGCGTATCTATCAGCAAAATAGATTACCTGCTTCGGCAGAGTACATATATAAAAAAACACAAAAAAATAAAAGACAGATTGAAATATTTCAAAAAAAGCAAGCCTAATGTTTATAAAAACAACAACAGGATCCCACCTTTGGATATAAGGGATATATATAAACAGCTGTCCGCAGATGAAAACATCGACTTTAATGTTGAATGCTTTTTAAACGCCAAATCCATTGTAGCTGATGAAAACACAATACATTATGCGTGGCTAAAACAACTGCCAATGCAGAAAATAATTATACTGTCGGCTACTGCAGATCATAAAGTTTACGCCGGGTTCTTTAAAAACAGGCACATTGAAAAATTTAAAATAAAAGACGTTTTATATATGGGCAAGGTTATACAGAATACTGAACATAGCTTCAGCAGAAGATGGATAGCCGATAATGCGGATAAATTTAAAGAAATAAGAGAGCAGTACAAAGGCTGCTATGAAATATGCTTTAAAAAATATGAAGATGATAATACTAACCTGCACTATGGCAATACACAGGGTAAAGACGGATATTCAGATAAAAACCTGCTAATACTGGGTACACCATTCCCAAGTGACAGGGTTTGCAGACTTATGGCTGCTGTAATGGATCATGATGTTGATATAATAAACAAAGATACTATAAATTTCAGAGAGGTCATATATGATAGATACAAGTTTTATTTCTCAACTTTTGAGGATGATTTACTTAAAGAAATACATATCTACCATATAGTAAGCGAACTGGAACAGGCTATAGGCCGTGCAAGACTTTTGAATAATGATAATACAGTATATGTATATTCAAGTTTTCCCGCTAAACAAGCCACATTCAACTACAATTCCTAAAAGGGTTATCGTGGCCGTTAAAAACAAAAATGAGATTTTTAATAGAGGGAGCCTTACAGGACTCCCTCAGACATGGATTTTAAGTAGTTGATAACAGCTTGTTTGGTAATACGCCAGTTCTTGCCCGACTTGTAGCCTTTGAGCACACCCGAATCAAGCAGCTTGTAAAGCGTTCCTTTACCAATTAACAGTATTTTACATACATCGTTGGGTTTTAATACCTCATTATAGTTTTCAAGCATTTATATCGCCTCCGTATTGTTTTTATAAGAATGTTAACAAATATAAGAGCAATGCTAAAAAACAAAGCGTTTTTTTAACAAAAAATATACTTATTCATTGACATTTAGTAAATTCTTGTTAAAATTATCGTGAACGTCAAAAATATTTCGACGTTCACGATATGATGTGGCTCATAAATAATCAGCCTTAAGCGAGCTTAAGTCCGATTATTTAATTCGCTTACTATAAAATATAGGATCATGAAATAAAAGGAGGAATAATTATGAATGCAGACAAGGTTATTTACGGAAACATATACACCGTTGATAAGAAGTTACCCAAAGCCGAAGCTGTGGCGATCGCGGACGGAAAGTTTGTCTATGTCGGCAGCGAAGCGGGCGCAAAGGCATATATCGGCGAAAGCACGGAAGAACTGCGGTATGAGAACGGCATCATATTGCCCGGACTGGGAGAAGGTCACGGTCATGTTGCTCCGGGCGGAACGGAAGCACTTTTCACGGTACACCTTAGTCCTTTCGGAACTCTTGAGGAGCATCTTGCCGCAGTCAAAGATTTTGCAGAAAATCACCCCGAGCTTGATGTTATTCAAGGTGCAGGCTTTATTCCCACCCCCGATATGGGACCCGACGGCCCTACCGCAGATCTGCTTGACCCTCTGACGGACAAACCTATCGTTCTTGCGGACATCGGTCATCATTCCTACTGGGTGAACCATGCCGCTATGGATCGTCTTGGCATCGACAGAAACACGCCCGATGTCTCGGACGGCATTATCGTGCGGGATAAAGACGGCAATCCCACAGGCTTTTTCCGTGAGGGCGCAATGGATCTGCTGAAACCTCTCACAGTTTTTTCGGTTGAGCAGTATAAGGAGGGCTTCCTGTATTATCAGGAGGAATATCTGGCACACGGAGAGACCCTGATCCTGGATCCCATTATCAACTGGGACAGTACAGACAACGCCGCAGAAGCTTGTCATCAGCTTGATTCAGAGGGTAAGCTGCATATGCACGTCTATGCCGCCTATCAGGTATTTCAGGCAAAAGGCCATGACACGCTGGCAGAGATCGAACACGCAGCGGAACTCAGACAACGTACCAAGGGACCCATGTTTGAACTGACCAACATCAAACTTCAGCTGGACGGCACAATGCCCGGCAATCCCTCGACTGCCTACCTGAAAGAGCCCTACACAGATCCATGGTCTCAGGAACATCAGCACTGCGGACAGCTTCGTCTTGACATGGAAACTCTGACGGCTGTGTTCAAGAGATCACACGAACTCGGTTTTACGGTACACGTCCACGCTATCGGCGACGGCGCTCTTTCAATGACATTGGATGCTATCGAGAAGGTACAGGCAGAAAACGGGAAGCACGATTATCGTGACGCCGTTACACATTTGCAGGTGGTAGATAAGGCAGACATCCCGCGCATGGCGAAACTGGGTGTCGTAGCTTCCACAGATCCTCATTGGTTCGATATGGACCCCGACTACTTCGGCATGATAGCGGCTGTTATAGGAGAAGAACGCGCAGAGAACCAGCTGCCCATGAAGTCCTTTTTCGATGCGGGTGTCGTAGTGACTTCCGCAAGCGATTACCCCGTCACGAACCCTGCATATCCGCTGATAGGCATACAAAAAGGTGTGATACGACAGCTTCCCGGCCGTCCCGATACCCTGCATAACGCAGGAGAGCGCGTCACCATTGAGCAAATGATCGAAGCGACCACAATAAACGAGGCATATCAGCTTCTGTGTGACGACCGTCTTGGCAGTATTACAGTCGGCAAAGAGGCGGACCTGGTCGTACTTGGCGATGACATCACCAAATGCGACCCCGAGCATATTCAGGATGCTCCCGTGCTTGGCACCATGGTTGGCGGAAAATGGGTATATACCGCATAAAACAGATAAACGGCAATCAAAACCGATTTATAACATAGGCGAACAAAAAAGAAAGCTGTAATATGCCGCCCCGTCTATGCTGTATTTATTGCTTAACACAAATACGGGTATATCATCCGAGCTGAACTTGTATTCGGGTATGGCGGTTTTAATTTGAGATATATTAACAAAATTATTTTCACTCGACAGTGAAACAGGGCAAAGGAATAAATAAAATCTATATGCTGCCATAGTAATATTAGCCCCTTGTTAAAGTCAAAATACTTTAGCAAGGGGCATTTTTCAGATCAATGAAATACTGCCGTTGTATTTATATAAGCTGGATGTAAGTTTTTCTTCGGGGTTTGTTATACTTTGTGCTATGTTTTCGGCGGCCTGTTTAAGTGTGTTTTCACTCATAACACCTTTTAGGATTATAAGTGCCTCATGGACGCAAGGCAGCAGGATATAAAAATCCTTTTTGAAAATATCGTGAAGCTGCTGCAAAACGATTTCATCAAGGATATACGCCGCCCCGTCTATGCTGTATTTATTGCTTAACACAAATACGGGAATATCATCCGAACTGAACTTGTATTCGGGAATAGCAGTTTTAAGCGGCATAACGGAAACGGGCATTATTTTTCTCATATTATCTTTTGCTTTTTCGAGAATATTATCCGTGTCAAGTGCAAAGGCCTTTGCCACTTCATTTGTTATCATAGTACCGAAAACGCCGTTTTCATCCCTTTTAATTATCCACCTGAACAGTATCTCCATATCGAGGAATGGTATGTGGATCGTATTTTCATTCGGTTTTTGTGCTGTTAGTACAGGAACTACGTTTTCTTTGATATTATCGAGGTCCATATCGGTTGCAGTCTCAAAATTACCGAACAGCAGGTTTGTTGCTGTTTTTATGACTTTATCCAAACTTGTGCCGTCAATGTAGCTGTTGTACAGTTCTTCGGCGTAAACTACGGGCGAAACTGCGGTATGCTCGTTCTTGTCAAGCATACATATCCCGTCAAAAGTTTGATTGTCCTTGGTTATCCTGTGCAGCTCAACGCTGTAATTTCCATACTCAACAGGAAGAGAATTTTTTATCCCATTAAGCAGAGCCGTTTTGAAATCATCATATTTCAGTAAGTGCATCATCGTACATCGCCTCCATTTCGTAATAATATTCTGTGTCGTATATCATGTTCTCGATCTCGTCAAGACTGAACCCGTCTTTAATAAGGTTGAGTATAGTGTCCTCGTCGATACCTACCAAAGCGGCATAGTCGATAAGGTCTTTTGTGTACTGTTTTATATACTCGTCATTCTTCTTGCTTTTGGAGCTGTTCCAATATCCATAGTTATAATAACCGCCGTATCTGCCCCACAAGCCATAGAACCGTTCGGAAAATTCAAAGGTATCTTTCACACGCTTGCCGTTGCGGTCGATACGCATTATCTCGCCCTCGCCGAGCTTTATCTGCTCAAAGTGATATATGCCAAGCTTTTTAAGTGCAGAAGCAAGTATGGCCTCGGTCGAAGCGTATAAATAATAACCTCCCGCATCCACGACAGCAAGCGGATTATCGCCCTTTACAAGATAGATATTGTTATTCCTGTCAAGCACGGTAAAACAAAAAGAACCCTCAACTTTCTCTGCCATATATTTCAGGCTGTCGAAGCTGAGGGTATTCTTCTTTTCTATAAGCTGGACAGCAACATAACTGTCGGTCTCGATTTTGGGCTTTGGAAGATGCTCCTGCTGTCTTAGAAGCACATCATTGTATAATACGCCGTTATGGGCAAGAGAAAAGCCTAACTTTTCCGAGTAAAAAGGATGATTGTTCTCGTTGTTCTTCTCTGTGCCTTGAGTCGTGAAACGGCAATGACCCATAATGACCTGTGGATTACTGTCAAATTTAAAGCGCATTGAGTGAGCCGCTTTGGGACGCTTGTAAACAGTCATTTTATCTCCCGTTAAATATGCAACACCCGTTGCATGAGTTCCTCTTACTTCACTTTCTCTTGATAGAACCTTTATTATTTTTTCCTTTCGTTTTACGCTTAAACATTGCGCGTAATCAATTAAACCAAACAGACAGCACATGCTCATTCCTCCATTCCATTGTAAAGATTTCTCTCGCCTAAGTAGTTGATAAGTTCCACATTCTTTTCCTTGTCGAGTCCGTCAATGAATTTCTCCCAAGTGAGTTTCGTCATTTCATCATCGGACAAAGAAACAGCCACATTGCAAATCTCATTAACGAGTTCCAACGTGGCTACAAATGTGTTATACTTCAGAGTTCCTCTGAACAAGCGAAACTCAATTGTATAATAATTCTGAATGTTGATACAGCGGTAACGGCTATAATCCTTTTTGGCATTGTCTATGTGTTCTTTGGGATCGCCTTTTGTCCCGTACCTTGCTGCCCAACGCTGCATGGCACTCTCGGTACGTCTTGAAAACCTCAGCATCTCATCCCAGTTATGCTCCACAAAGTACAATATCCTTGCAACGGCATTCTCCTGCTCCGTACAGTTTTCTCCCAAAGAATTTCTGTTGACATGAACGTGCAGTCCGCAGGTGCTTGTTTTGTGACTTAAATAGCCCATATCTATAAGCCTGTCCATTACCGCCTGCCATGGCATTTGATTTTTATGATAGTCCAATGACATAGGATGCGTAACTATCTCGAAACCGCTGTTTATCGACCCGTCACTCTTGATGTAAAGATGCTCTTTTTCGCTGTTGGCTATCTTAAACACCTCCTCTGCATTGTCGTTTGAATGACCGCCCTCGTCAACTTCAAGTTCTACACCCATAAAACGTGTACCCTCGCCATAAAATACGGGCGTCGGCTTATAACTGTACTCACGAATACTTCGCCCGACACGTTCGTTGTAGCAGTCATAGCAGTACGAATAATCGTCGTCATCGCTCAAATAGCAGGCATCGTCATTATAAATCAAACGATTGCAAGCCTCACATCGGGTGTAATACCGCTCATAACAGCGCCTGCACAGACTTATCCTGTCATCGCATACCTCGTCATCGAGATATTCCCTCTCCCCGCAGCAGTCACAGATGAAAGTCACCTCATCCAGGCAATGTTGGCAGTAGGTATTCCCGTCAAATTCAAGTGCCTCATCATGTGATAAAGGCTCGCCGCATTCGCAGCATACAATAATGTCATGTTCCATTTTTATTCTCCTTCCTCAAAATAGCAATGACTGCAATACTTGCAGCCTTTACGCCAATAAATATCATTTACATCGATTACCGAGTTACACTTGTCGCAGCGGGTATAATGTTTATCAAAACAGCTTGTAAAAAGGTCGTAATTCACCCCTGAAATCACACTGCTTTTGCTTATCTTCCTCCCACAGCAATCGCATTTGATCAATTCATCACTCACTCATATCGTCCACCTCTTCATAATTTTTTACTAACTTGTAGAACGTAGTTCTTTTCAGCCCTGTCCTTCGCATAAATTCGTTTGCGGTTATCTCACCTTCCTTCCATAAAAGATAATTTTCTCCCCAGTCGGCAGGATATAACATAGGCTTTCGACCTAAATGTTTGCCTTGTTTTTTAGCTGCGTCAATGCCTTCACGCTGTCGTTGACGTATAGTAATACGCCCCTGTTCAGCTATACTTGCAAGAACTTCGATAAGAATGTTGTTTATCATATCGAAGATCCAGCTTTGTTCTTCAGGCAGATCGATAAGTGTTGTAGGCAGATCAAGCACCTTAAGCCGTATGCCTTGCTGTTTGAAGAACTCCAGCTCACCTTTGATGTCCGACTTGTTCCTTGACAACCTGTCCAGACTTTTGATAACAAGAGTGTCTCCGGAACGCAAAATCGTTGACTTCAACGCTTGATAACCTGCTCTTTCCAAATCTTTACCGCTTGCCTTGTCGGTTATTACGGCTCGGTCATCTGCTCCCATAGCTTTGAACGCTTCCAGCTGTCGGTCAAGATTTTGTTCGGTGGATGATACCCGTGCATAGTAGTAAGTACGACTGCTCATTGTTCTCCTTTCCTGTTCGTAAAGGTCTGACCATTTACGGACATATTCGTTTTTTGAAAGTTGGTGTTTAACGAACACAATTACGGGCAGATTTGGTGTGTTCGTTATGGTATACCTTTCTAAACACAGGGATAATATATCTTTTTATGATTGAAATATACTCCTATCAAATGATATTTAAGGTACTAAATAACGCACATAATAAATCTGCAATGTTTAATATTGAAAAAGGACATGAATAGTGCTATAATCAGAAGTTTTGTGGACAGAACGGAATTTGCCGTAAATGACAAATTTGAAACACTTCTTAACGGCGGCACCATAGAACAAGTTATCTGCGATGATCTGACTTATGATGAGTTATATTCTACAGAAGAAAATTTGTGGAGTATGCTGTATATGACAGGTTATTTGACAAAAGCCGATGCAAGTAAGCAAGGCAATGAATTAACTTTGAGAATACCAAACAAAGAGGTACTCGGCATTTTTGAAGATACTGTTGTTAAATGGTTTAATGACAATATAGAAAAAGCGAAACAAACGGAACTTATGCAAGCCCTTTGGAACGGAGACGAAGCAAAAGCCACGGAACTCCTTTCGGGATTTCTGTGGGAAACCATAAGCTACAACGATTATCACGAAGACTATTACCATGTATTTCTTGCGGGTATATTTACGGGACTTGGCTATGCTGTAGATTCAAACAAGGAATATGGACTTGGACGCCCCGATATAGTATTAAAGGACAGAAATAACCGCAGAGCATTGATAATCGAAGCAAAACGTTCGCCCGATAAAGATTCTATGCCTTCGATTTGCAATAATGCGCTTGAACAGATACAGGCAAAAGAATGTGCACTTGGCATTCCCGATGGATATGAAACTATATTATGCTATGGTATTGCATTTTGGCAAAAGCGTTGTATGGTAAAATCATCTTAATAAATTTCAAAACATATATCCTCCTGTTTGGTTAATATCGTCTTCAGGAGGATATATTTATCTCAATTTATACTCAAACTGTAAGTTATTTAATAACTATAATAGTTAATTTATAAATTATATTAATAATTAATATTAAATAATATACTATAATTATTATATATATACTTATATATTTAATATTTAATATTTAATATGTTATTAATAGAATATAGTATTATATTATTTTATAGCAAGATACCGAAATTATATGACAATTCTTACCACAGGCTTATTTACTGCTTTTACCAACCGAACGCCGCACTACTGCGCACCGCAGATTTACGCACAGTATTCAGTAAAACAAAAGCATAAGAACGGTCTCATTACCATAGTATTTTTCAAATATCTTTTTAAAATTTTCCTTAAATCCATTGATCTTATTATCACTCAGATCAAGACGAGCGCCATATATATCCACGGTATTAAGTATAAGGTGAATATGTAAAATATCCGTATTCTCATGCAGGGCATATACTATTTGCACGCCTCTGAAATATCCCAGCGCACGTTCAAACAGGTATATGAACCTTTGCTTTTTAAGCTTTTCAAACGGAGTTTTTCCCACATCCACACATAGATGTTTTATCTGATAGCTCTCTTGTTTATCGAATATCTCCTTGACCTTTTCCATTTCCATAGCCATTTCATGCGGCTCTGTTTCTATTAAGTTTATACAGCCGTATATATCCAGCTCTTTTCTCTTGTTTTCATCCATAACATATTTTATCAATCTTTCCACATCACCCGGATTTTGATAAATTTTTACATTTTTAAATCCGACTTTTCTTGAAACTAGCTTATTTTTTACAATAACTTCCATATTTTAATTATCCATCCTTTCACTTCCGATATGTTCCAACCTTTAAGATCCATTTTTCTGATAGAGTAATTCAGTTCCTCCAAGACAGGCAAAAGCCTTCTTTTAGAGATATATTTGTTTTTGCAAAACATCATCATTCTTGCATATTTTGATTCGGAAACACCATTTTGAGCCGCTCTTTGCTTTATAAGTGTTTTCTCTGCATCCGTAAGCGGTACGGTTATCTTTTTTACATAATTTTTGTCTTTGGATATATACTGTTCCAAATCCCTATCCATTATCTCGTTTAGTTTTGTAATGTATATGTTTACACTCGCATTATCATCATAAATATTATTTTCATAAACAGCAGCCGACAGTTTGGTTACAAGCGCAGCCAATTCCGCGGTCTTTACAGAATTATACTCCGTAAGCGTAATGCATTCTCTGATAAGTTCAGTCCTGCTTATGCCATCTTCAAACGATAATAATTTCAGCTTATTATTTTGTCTTTTTGTTAATTTTACAGTTATGCTGTTATTATGTTTACCATTCATTTGTATTCCTCCCTATAAAGTATAAAACGGTATGATCCGGCACAATGCCGCCAATAAAAAAAGGACAGAAATTAATTCTGCCCAATTTTTCAACCGACATAAACGCTGTTTTCAATGTAAGTTATAAGATCTTCCTTTTTAATTTTAAATCTGTTGTTTCCAAGCCTTATCGCAGGAAGTTCCCCATTGTGTATCAGCCTGAACATCGTACCCTTGCCTATCTTCAAAATAGATTGTGCTTCTTTTCTGGTCAATATATCGGGTATCTTTGAATAATTGTTGCTGTACATATTATCACGCTCCTGACATTTATTGTAATTATAATTGCAGTTACTGTGTTGTAGATTTGATTATATTTTTTTATTTAATACTATGTTATAAAAATTTGTTCATATTATACTTTTTTAATCCATATCGTACCATCAGATAATTACAAAAATTATTTTTGAATTTCTATAAAATTTTGGAACTTTGGAACATTACAGCAAAAATATATAAATAAAACGGAAGTATCAAATTTTTTGGAACTTTGGAACACTTGACTCGGATTTGTAATTATTACTTCGGCAATGATTTATTACTAATAACAAATCCCATATAAGTATCTGTACATCTGCTCCAGCTGACTTTCAGACTGGAGAAAAAGCGTAACAGAGATGCCCTTCTCGCGGAAGATACTGATATATTCCGGGAAGTTCAATACGCGGTTGCCAGTGGCGAAGTCGTCACATAGCACATGAACTGGAATAGGTAATACACCATCAGGGCGATTCTCTGCATATTCAAACAGCTGCTTAAATGCCTGTGCATAGAACATATTTACAAAGCAATGAAGAGCCGGATTTACTGCGCTGTATTATCGGAAAGGGTGCTCTGATTTTTCGTCACGATCTGCTCTGAATTTTCGGTGCAAATGCACTGTCTAAACTGAATATCCGTGCAGCATAGAGGTTGGTGGTACTTTTCAGGGCAGTGCCCGTGGCACTCAGCGGCAAGGTGTGGCAATTACTCCGTGCAGCTGTGGCAATCTTGTCGGCATACACACCACGAACTCCAACGAAGTCCAATGAACTCCCACGAACTCCAATCAACTTCCATCAAATTTAAAAACTCCAATCAACTTTAATGGTACTTCGTTAGAGTTGGTTGGAGTTTTTTTGATTATGGGTACGCAGGATTATTGATCGCTTACGTTTTTTCAAAAATAAAAAAGACCCAAACATTGCTGTTTGAGCCTCTTTGAAAGGCTGAGACACCTGGGACTCGAACCCGGGACCCCTTGATTAAAAGACCGAACGAGTAAAATCCCATAGCGCCCCGAATATTGCTTAAACGCTGTATTTCAGTGGGTTGCGCTGACATTCCCCAAAATATGAAATACCCGTAAAAAATAGCAAAAAACAAGGGTCGGGCATTATTCAGGCAGTCAGATTTTACACAGTAATAATTAACCAAGTCCGAGGGCTATGATATTTTAATTCCGACACAAATTCTTCATCATTGACCGCTTTCCGATTCAAAAAACTTACACTACTCTCTTTTGCATTGCTCTCTTATATCTATTTTAACATATCCAAATACTTATTTCAAGATTTTGCTCCGATTATTATTAAAGTGCATTGTAACGCTTGCGTTATCCGCAATTTTTTTGTATACTGTAATCGGAGGTCAATTATGAACACAAAACAAACGATCAGGCATATAAACGGAATTGAATATATACTCACACGAAAATCGGTAAAAAATATAAATCTTCGCCTGCACAAGGACGGAAGCATCCATGTCTCTGCCAATCCCCGTGTACCGCTTTATTATATAGATAATTTTGTGTACAGCAACAGAGATTTCATCACCAAAGCCAAAGAAAATATCACGGAAAACAAAGAAAAATGCCTTATCCCCACAGATTTTTGCGATAAGGCAGAGTTTTATTTTCTCGGTCGGCAGACTGTAATTAAAACTGTTTCGGATGGCGAAGTCAAACTCGATAATAATATTCTTTATATACCCGCAAATAACGGGGAGGCTGTCAGAAGACACCTGCTTAAATGGCTCAATACACAGGCTGCATTGATTTTCAAACATTATGTACAGGAAACTTATCGGGAATTCAGACAGCACTATAACATTCCCTATCCCGAAATAACCGTCCGCGCAATGAAAAGCCGCTGGGGCTCTTGCAGACCCGATAAAGCTAAAATAACTCTTAATCTGATGCTGCTCGCCACCCCGCCCGAATGTATCAAATATGTAACAGTCCACGAATTCGCCCACCTCCTCCATCCAAATCATTCAAAAGATTTTTGGAATGTGGTAGCAAAATTCACGCCGGATTATAAGGATAGGCGTAATGCACTGAAAGACTATCAGACAATATAATTATTGCCGATTTTAAGAATCAACTGATATAAACAGTCATTATAAGCAAAAGCTGTGTCATCCATTCATAAGTCTATTTGTTATGCTCATGAAGTCGTAACACTGCTTTTCACCTTGCATTTTCATATTTTATTCATATCCGTTTGGATTATTTTTCTGCCAGTTCCACGCATCCAAACACATCTCTTTTATTCCGTTTTCAGCCTTCCAACCTAATAATTTCTTACTTTTAGTTGGATCAGAATATACCGTTGCCAAATCTCCAGCGCGTCTTGCAGTTATTTTATAAGGCACTTTTTGATTTGTTGTATCTTCAAATGCATTGACAATATCAAGTACGCTATATCCAACACCAGTGCCTAAATTAAACACATCTAAACCTTTATGTTTGTTTATATAATCAATCGCTGCAACATGACCTTTGGCAAGATCAACAACGTGAATATAGTCTCTTACACCCGTTCCATCGAGAGTATCATAGTCATTACCGAAAACACTCAATTCCTTTAATTTTCCGATGGCAACCTGCGAAACATAAGGCATAAGATTGTTTGGAATATCCTTTGGACTTTCGCCTATCAAACCGCTTTTATGAGCACCAATAGGATTAAAGTATCTCAACAAGGCAATAGCCCATTCAGAATCCGATTTTGCAAGGTCTCTGAAAATTTGCTCCCCCATATATTTTGTCCAGCCGTAAGGATTTGTGCAGTTTCCTGTTTTGCAGTCTTCTGTCAAAGGCATTTCATTATCGGAAGAATATACCGTAGCAGATGATGAAAACACAATTTTTTTGACATTATATTCATTCATAACCTTTAAAAGTGTAAGTGTTGATGACAGATTGTTGTCATAGTATTCCAACGGCTTTTGCACCGATTCTCCAACAGCTTTCAAACCTGCAAAATGAATCACACAATCTATTTTGTTTTCAGTAAAAATATTTCTTAAAGCGTTTTTATCACATACATCGGCTTTATAAAATTTGATTTTTTTCTTGGTTATATCCCCAACTCTTTTTAATGATTTGGGCGATGAATTACACAAGTTGTCAACTACAATCACATCATAATTATTGTTTAAAAGCTCAATACATGTGTGGCTTCCTATATATCCGGCACCACCGGTTACCAAAACTGACATTCTTAACTTCCTTTTCGTATATTTTTAATCTTATCTATAAAATCAAGCTTTTTTTGTAATATTATTGCTATCGCCAAAAAACACACAAACACTAAATATCTTAAAACAACAAATTTATACGTTGCTAAAAGCAGAAATCCAACAAGTATAAATATTATTGATAACCATAAAATATATCGTGTTTTATAAGGTCTAACTTTATCACAATACTTATTACAAACGAGCAGCATAAAACAATAATGACCAATAGCATAAATAACAAAACAAAACAAAGTGGTGTATCCGGCCGCAATATATCCGAATTTTTTTATAAATATATAGTTCAAAATTATATTTAATAATGCGCTAATTATGCTTGCCAACATAACAAAAAACGTCTTTTCGTAATAAAAAGCAAATTTTGCAAACAAATCATATGCAAACATAAAATATACACTCATAGCTACCGGTGGAATAACATAGATTGCATCATAGTATTCTTTGGGCGCAAATATAGCAACAACTTCGGGAGCAAGTGCAATCAATATAATGTTTACATAAGCAATCACCACAAGTGAAATATATGCAATCGAAGAAATATCCGTATATTTTTTCTGTTTTATTTTTGTATATATCCAAGGATTAAGAGTTTGTAACATTGCAGTATTAAACAGCGTCATAATAAGAGAAATAGAATATGCTAAACTGTATACTCCTGCTGTTTTTTCGCTATCCATATTTTTAATCATTATGCGGTCAGCACCATTAAGAACTGTTTGTGATAGATAATGCGGAACTAATGGTAAATTATACAAAACAGCATATTTCCAATATTTTGAGACAAAAAATCTTTTTCCTTTAAGAAATTGACTTATGCATAGACCTATATACGCCACTAATTCCACGATTGCAAGTCCAAAAATACGCGCCGTAACTTTATCGGTAAAATTTGCCACAAGAATAATTCCTATAATGGGTTTAAACAACGAAACAGCTATTGTAATAAACACAAGCATTTTGTAGTTATACAACACACGTTGTTCGGAAGCCCAGAGGTTGAATATAGCCGTTGTCCAAATCATCATTATCATTAATAACATTTGTACCGTACTTAAACCCAATATATTATTTATAGAATCCTTAAATAATATATATATAATGAGCCACACAATCGACAAAGTCAAAGACAATCCCTGCATGGATGAAGAAAAAATTTTGCGGTCATCTTCAAATTTTACGAGACCTTGTGTATAAACACCCCAACTTAAATTAAGTGAAACAAATATTGTGATTATGCCCAACCATGAATTAAAAACATTATATTGACCATATTCTTCTGCTGTCAGTAATCTTGTAAATATAGGAGTCGTTATTGTAGAAATGCCTTTTTGCATAAAGGCACATATCATAAACCAAAAAGATGCTTTTAATTGTATTGGTAAATTTTTGTATTTTCTCAAAAAATTATTTATCATATATATTCAAAAATTTTTCTAAACACCATATCTGCCATTTTTGATTACCTGTAAACTTGCTCATATCCAAACCTTGTTTAAATTCTTTTCTTGTTGGGCCTTCCCAACTTTCAAAGTATTTATCAACAGGTCTTGGCATAGGTACTTTATTGGGCACCGGTATTTCAGGATATTTTTTTGCCATTAATTCTCTTATAAGATATTTTGGTTCTCCGTTTCTTACGCGATTTAAATCTAACTTATCAGCCATCTTTAAACGAGCATAAGGATCATAATACGGCATATTGGCAACACCAAAAGCATTATAATATGAACTTGAGCTTTCTATTGAGAATACATCGTCCATAAAAGACAAAAAATCAATATTATTACCTTTACGATAACGCTCATATAAGTAACTCATATCGACTGGTTCATTTAAAACATCTTCAGGATTTGTGAAAGTGTATCTGTCAACAAATTCATCAAATGTCCAATCTTTTGCCAAAAGTCCATCCATTCCGCCAAAAACAAGATCGCTGCTTTCACCAACAAACATCATTTCGATCCCGTCAGCTTTTGCTTGCAACGCTGCCTGCAAAATTTGGGGCTCTATAGAATGTACAGGTGCACACTTTGCCTCCATAACAGCATTAAGATGTTCTGTTACAGTATCCCAACTTATATCAACATAATGTAAGTTCAATTTATAATAATTTGCATAGTATTCTGCCCTTTTAAGTTCCTCGCTTTGAAAATCTCCTCCGAGAAATCTGAATGTGTACGCATCACATCCTGACATATATGAAGCCACAATAGCGGAATCCATTCCACCCGAAAGCATAATGCCTTTCTTTTTGTTCTCAAATTGTTTGAACTGCACGGCAATCGCTTTATCAATTTCATCGGCCGATCTAACCAATGCCTTTTCGTTATTTGGTACAGGCGTAAAATTTTTATGTTTCATTCCGGGATAAAAATCCATATTTTCTTTTTCGATATAACGAAAAGCCATGTATGAACTCATACAAAAATTCTTGTCAATCATAATTTTATCTCCTTTTAATCGTAGATATTTAAAAAACGTTCCAAACAATACAATAGCCACTTTTGGTTGCCTGTAAAATTATTCATATTTAAGTTGCTCTTAAATTCTTTTCGCCGTGGCCCGCCCCAGTTTTCAAAGTATTTATCAACCGGTCTTGGCATGGGTATTTTTTCAGGTATGTTAAAATCGGGATACCTAATTTTAAATAGTTCGCGAATAAGATATTTGGACTCTCCTTTTCTTATCCTTTCCAAATCTAATGGTTCAGCCATTTCGAGCATCTCATACGGATCATAATAGTTTAATTGGGCTGTTTCAAATGCATTGGAGTAAGAACCATAACTTTCTTCTGTTGCAACAATACTCATGAATTTAAGAAAATCTATATTTTCTCCATTTCGGTATCTTTCAAACAAGTAATCCATGCTTATTGGAGAATTAAGCACTTCTTTGGGATCAATATATATGTATCTTTTGATAAATTCATCAAACTTCCACTCTTTGGAAAGTAACTGATCCATTCCTCCGAAAACATAATCACTGCCGTCACCAATTATCATTAAATCTATTCCATCAGCTTTAGCTTGAATTGCACCTTGATAGATCTGGGGTTCTATAGAATGTACCGGACCACCTTTTTCCTTCATTATCTTTGGAAGCGAAGTGTTTATTACATCCCAATCAATATCAACATAGTGAAGGCGCATTTCATTATGCTTCGCAAATTTCTCGGCTCTTTCCATTTCATCTCTTTGAAAATCCCCGCCGAGAAACCTGAATGTATATGCATCACAGCCTTTTAAATACGATGCCAAAATTGCGGAATCCATTCCTCCCGATAAAAGAATACCTATTTTTCGCCCGCGAAGTTTTTCAATTTGCAAAGCAATAGATTTATCAATATCAGATGCCGTTCTTACATAAACTTTCTCCCCATCTTTTAGATGAGGTCGTTTATACTTTATCCCTTCGAAAAAATCGACATTTTCTTTTTCAACATACCTCAAAGCGAGATACGAACTCATGCAATAATCTTTATCTACCATTTAACTCTCCCCTTTATTTGGAACAACCATTTATTGTTTTCCTTTTAGTTCTTTGCTGGCTTCGTCACTCGTCCAACCTCTTGCGTTATGTAATGCTTGCGTTATCTTTGTAGATGATATACCTTTTGTGTATGGGAAATAGACAATCTTAATGCCATTATTTTCAAATTCTTTTTCATAGGCTTTCCATTTATCGGTACCATACCAATCATCTCCTACAAAAAGAATCGATGCGCCAAGTTTCTTGCAAGCCTCAAGCTTGTCCATGTCATATTGAGGTACAGCCGCATCAACATATTTGCAGCTGCGAACAATCTCTATTCTGTCTTCAAACGGTATCATAGAGCGCTTGCCTTTATATTCAACAAGTTCGTCAACCGTAACTCCAACTACTAACTTGTCACACATGCCTTTTGCGTTTTTTAACAGGTTCAAATGACCGACATGAAATAAATCATAAACACCTGTTGTGTATCCAATTATCATTTCAAACTCCTTTATATAAACGATTAATCTTTGTTTTATAAACTTGCTAATATAATATCTGATATTAATTTAGCCGCATCATTATCAAAATAATGTATTTCATCCACAAACGCTTTTCTTTTCTCCTCGTATTCACTTTCGTCAAACTTGTCTACAAGAGAAAGAAGTTCATCATTATTTTGAGTTAATGGTGACGGTAGTTCGGAAAAATTAAAATATAGCGGTCGGTCTGTATTTACATAATTTTCTAAATCGTTTGCGTATAACCAAACGACTTTATTAGCTCTGTAGCCATCAAATATAACTCCCGAATAATCACTAATAATAATATCTGCTGCCGCAATTAGTTCATAAACTAATGGGTATTCCGAGCCGTTTAAAACATTATCTGTATATGTCAACATTTTGTTATTGTGAGCCACATTAGGGTGAAGCCTTACAATAAACTTGTAGTTCTTTTTATATTTTTCTTTTAATTTAATAAGTAACTCATCATAATTTATGTTATAACATTTTAAATTTCCATCTTTTCTAAATGTAGGTGCATATAAAACAATGCCACAATCATTATTTATCTGATAATATTTATTAACATTACAGCGACAGTTCTCACAATCATCAAATTCTTTTATTTTAAATTCAGCCTTGATTATTTCCTTATCAAACCAAAAGGCTTCTTTTATATTTTTTTCACGCCATTTAGTTTCAGCAACAATATAGTTGGCATTTTTTGAATCTTGAATCGCACTTTTTATATATCCGTGAGGCAATGTTGTTTGTGCATCTTTTTCTACTGCTTTTATGCATATTGGACCATGCCATGTTTGAATGTATATTTGATCTTTTCTTTTTTTTATTAAAAAATGCTTTCTGCAATTATCTACCCAAACCTTAGCAGTTGCAAGTTCTATTAACGCTCTTAAACTATTAGGTTTTACCGTTCTTACTCCTTCAGGAGCATTTACATCATCTACAAGAATCCAAACATAATCTAAATTCTTATTTTTTTTATATATTTCCTCAAATATTTTCTTTGGTTGAGCACTATATTGGTTCCCATAAAAACTGCTGAAAATCACTTTATTATTCTTAGTTTTCATAAACCTATAAACTCCCAATATGCATATCCTTTTAATTACACTAGAAAGCCTTTGGAATAATTTGGCAATCTCTACTTTATTATGCATTTTTACATCTCCTTAATCAATTTATTAACTTTCTATAGATTAAAATACTCTAATTGGGATATCTAAATTTTAGCAACTTACATTAAGCATCTGTGCTTTTCCATGAAGTTTCAGAGATATAGATTCCGCTGGGACAAAGATACAGTCTCCTTTAAAAAATGGTATGTTTACCTCATTCCCAAACAGAACTCCGCAGCCATCAACACAAAGCAAGCAATGAAAACTATTTTCTCCAGTCTGGAATGTTGCCAGTTTACGTTGGACTTCTGTGTTTAGCAACATGCGTTCTACCTGAAAGTACTTGCAGCGAGTCAACAATTCACTTGCTGCGCCATTTTTATACTTCAGCACGCGCATTGGCTGATGCGGGGCAGCAGATGATTTCAGATTCGTTACGTCCATTGCTTTATCTATATGCAGTTCTCTTTTGTTTCCGTTCTTATCAATGCGGTTATAGTCATAAAGACGATAGGTAAGGTTACTGCTTTCTTGTATCTCCGCAATCAAACAGCCTGCACCAATAGCATGAACTGTTCCTGATTCTATGAAAAACAAGTCATTTTTATGAACTTGCACATGATTCAAAAGTGACTCAATTGTGTCATTATCTATGCTACTTCTTACCTGAGCATCGGTTACATCTTGTTTAAACCCATAAACCAATTCAGAATCCTTCTTTGCATCAAGTATATACCACATTTCGGTCTTGCCGAGAGAGCCATTCTCATAAACATTAGCATACTCATCATCAGGGTGAACCTGCACACTCAGATTTTTCTTTGCATCAATCAACTTAATCAGAATCGGAAATTCTCCATTTGCCACAGCAACTGCATGAGTACCCAAATACTCGGGGTGTGCCTTCAACAAAGCCGATAAACTGCAATTCAATTCTGCAACAATACTTTCTCCATCCGGATGGCAACTGCAAACCCATGCTTCTGCAAATGGATCGCATTCCATATTAAAATTGAAATCATCATTCAGTCTGCTACCGCCCCAAAGATAATCTTTAGCAACAGGGGTCAGCAAAAACGGTCTGTTCTTGTGTGATTTGCTCATAACGGCCACTCATATTTCTTTTTATCATCCACACTGATTTCTGTACCAAGCTGAACTTCCATTAGCTGGAGTCCTTCATCACCGGCAACAACTGTGTGCCTACATCCTGCCGACATAGTAACCACATCACCGGGTTTTATCGGCTGTTCCATACCATCAACAATAGTTTTGCCTGTACCGCTCAATACAGTCCAAACCTCATCACGTTTTTCGTGGCTGTGATAGTTCATACTATGTCTCGGATTGAGTGTAACTTTTACGGTCATAGAATCTTCCTCAACATCAAGAACGCGGTAACTGCCCCAGCTTTTCTCGGCAAACATAATTTGCTGATCAATTACATCCACAAACGGTTTTATATAGGAACTCTGTTCCTTGTCAGAAACCAAAATCCCCTCCGGACTTGCACTTATTACCATATCCTTTGCACCCATCACAAGGATCGGAATGCCAAGTTCATTGATAATATGTGTATTAAAACAGTTTTCATTCATCCTGCCATCCCCGATTATATTTTCCTCCATTGCTTCGGATAGAGTATTCCATGTACCGAGGTCTTTCCATGTACCCGAGTAACTGATAACTTCAATACTGGTTTCCTGTTCAACCACAGCATAGTCAAAAGAGATTTTCTTAAGATTTGCATAGTTTGTAAATAGTTCTGAATAATCGGATGTACCCTGCAATTCCTTACTCTTGTTTAAAACATACGAAAGTTTGTATGCAAACACTCCGCCGTTCCAAAGCGCACCGTCTTTTATGTATTCCTCTGCCTTATCCTTGGTCGGTTTTTCGGTAAAACCCCAAGAAGACTTTCCGTCACCACATTGTATCGGCTTTATATATCCATACTTTTCAGATGGATATGTCGGCTCAATACCCATAAGTACAAGATTTTCAGAACCATTTTGTGCGGCTTTACACATAGCCTCAAGAGTTTTGAAGTAGCTTTCCTCAACATAAGGGTCTACAGGGCAAACTACAACCGCCTCCGATTCGGAAACTCCTTGTACATCGTGAAGATAGGCAGTAGCAAGAGCAATTGCAGCAAAAGTATCTCTTCTGCACGGTTCGACCGAGATTCCAACATCAGTACCTAATTGATTATAGATAGCCGATACCTGAGACTTGCTGGTTGCAATAGTCACAGTTGCCTCTTCATCTACAGTCTTGATCTGTCGATAGATTCTCTGTACCATTGACTCATAGCCATTTCCATCTTCTGTTCCCATTGAGATATCGTGTTCGGGGCGTCTGAATATCTTTATAAATTGCTTACTTCGTATATCATTACTTAACGGCCACAAACGCTTGCCTGAACCGCCGGATAAAAGGATAATGTTCATACTCAATACCTTTTCTTTCTATGTATCTTTACCTCTCTGCTCTCACCGGATTATCAAGGAAATCCTTATAGCTGAGTCTTATACCATCTTCAAGTTCTGTTTTATATGTCCAACCAAGAGCTGTTGCCTTGCTAACATCCAACAACTTTCTTGGTGTTCCGTTCGGTTTTGTCGTATCCCATTCAATGTTTCCTGTATAACCTATAACTTTTGCAACAAGTTCGGTAAGTTCTTTGATAGTCAGTTCCTTACCCGTTCCCGCATTAACAGTCTCGTTGCCACTGTAGTTGTTCATTAAGAAAACACAAAGGTTCGCCAGGTCATCTACATAAAGAAACTCACGAAGAGGACTGCCGTCACCCCAACAGGTAACAGACTTTGCCCCTGTTTCCTTTGCCTCATGAAAACGACGAATAAGAGCCGGAAGAACATGACTGTGAGTTGGATGGTAGTTGTCATTTGGACCGTAAAGATTTGTGGGCATTACGGAAATATAATCTGTTCCGTACTGTCTGTTCAAAAACTCACAATACTTTAAACCGCTTATCTTAGCAAGTGCATAAGCCTCGTTTGTCTTTTCAAGTTCACTCGTCAAAAGACAACTTTCTTTCATAGGCTGAGGTGCCATACGCGGATATATGCATGACGAACCAAGAAATTCAAGCTTTTTGCAGCCATTTTTCCAAGCTGAATTTATAACATTCATTTCAAGTATCATGTTTTCATACATAAAGTCAGCCAAAGCACTTTCGTTAGCTACAATGCCACCCACTTTTGCTGCCGCAAGAAAGACATATTCAGGCTTTTCTGCCGCAAAAAACTTTTCGACCTCATCCTGACGCGTAAGATCAAGTTCTTTATGTGTCCTTGTAATTATATTTGTGTAGCCCTGTCTTTCAAGTTCTCTTACGATTGCAGAACCAACCATACCGCAATGTCCAGCAACATAAATTTTCGCACTCTTATTCATAAGTCCGACTTTGCTCATTTTTATTTCACTACACCTTTCTCAAGATACTCTGCAAGATTCATCTTAATATGCTCCTCCGCTCTTTCCACAGCAACCTTTTCCATATCATGCTTAACCATAAGTTCAACAAGTTCTTCAAAAGATGTTTTCGTAGGATTCCAGCCAAGTTTATTCTTTGCCTTACTTGGGTCACCCCAAAGGTTGACTACGTCTGTAGGGCGATAGAAGTCAGGAGAAACTGCAATAACTTCTTTTCCGTTAGCCTTATTTATGCCAACTTCATTAAGTCCTTCTCCTTTCCACTCAAGTTCAATACCTGCATAATGAAACGCCAGCGCAGCAAATTCACGAACACTATGTTGTACTCCTGTGGCAATAACAAAATCTTCTGGCTTATCGTTCTGAAGAATCATCCACATACACTCCACATAATCCTTGGCGTATCCCCAATCACGAAGAGAATCAAGATTTCCGAGATATAATTTGTCCTGCTTGTCCTGTGCAATACGAGCGGCTGCTAAAGTGATTTTTCTCGTCACGAAGGTCTCACCACGACGTTCTGATTCGTGGTTGAACAGAATACCAGAGCAACAGAACATATTATATGCTTCTCTATATTCTTTCGTGATCCAAAAACCGTACTGCTTGGCCACAGCATAAGGGGAATATGGATGAAATGGTGTTCTTTCATTCTGCGGAACCTCTTCAACTTTTCCATATAGTTCAGATGTTGATGCTTGGTATATTCTACATATATCAGCCAATCCGGTAATTCTAACCGCCTCAAGTATACGCAGAACCCCAGTTGCATCAATATCTGCGGTAAATTCAGGAGAATCAAAACTGACCTGTACATGAGATTGCGCTGCAAGATTATAAATCTCATTTGGTCTTACTAATCCTATAACTTTTACTAAAGAACTTGTATCAGAAAGGTCTCCATAATGCAGATGAAAATGAGGATTTTCTTCTAAATGAACAATTCGTTCACGAAAATCTACACTGCTTCTCCTAATTATACCGTGTACATCATATCCCTTTTCAATCAAAAACTCGGACAGATAAGAACCATCTTGCCCAGTTACTCCTGTAATCAATGCTTTCTTCATACTATTTATTCCTCCGCCTGTAACTATCATTTTCTCACATATTACTAATATAATGTCATTATGTTTCTTTAAAAAAATCTGAATTTATGTATTTTGTTTTTTTATTCCATATTGTTCATTATACGCTTTTGTACCAGTTGATAATCCTCGATACTCTGCACACCCCATTTCTTTTTTTTCAGTTCCAAGTATGCCTGTTATCTTTATAAAAATTTTTATGTAGGTTTCTATTTTAATCAGTAATAACCGATTATTCCCCCTGATAATTCTATCTTTTTGAATTAGTGCAGCAAGCCCTCTTGAATATGCTTCAACTTTTTTTAATTCTTCGCTTTTTGTACAGTTTACTTTTATTGTTGGATGTACAATCGTCAGATTTTTGGTATATTTAACTTGATATCCTATATCTATAGCTTGCAAAATAAAATCTGTCTCTTCACCAGAGCCAAAATAAGTTCCAGCCCCCATATTATTATCAAATTGTATTCCCGCTTTATAAATCTCATATGGTATAATCAGCGCAGCTGAAGGAGCCATTCGTCTTATTTTCCTTATAGAAAGTAATGTATTATCTTTAACACTATGGTATTCGTTAATAGGCGTTATTCCATTTAAATCAATAATATTTCCTGATAAAATTGTTTTTTTTTCAACAATTCGACTTGCATTATAAAAATATTCGGGAGGGTAGCTTGCATCATCATCTATAAGAGCAAAATATTCTCCATTACATTTTTTTAACGCATAATTTCTCGCTTTTGATAGACCGCGAAACGAAACGTGGTGATAGCTGATGGACATATTGTCGTATAATTTTACTACTTCTTCTGTTTTACGGCTACTACTTTGATCAACAATTATTATTTCAAAATTCTTATATTTTTGATTTTGAAGAGATTCTAAACAAATAGAAAGAGCTTCTGGTCTATCTATTGTTGCAAGAATCAGCGAAAAAGTATTCTTTTGCATCTATATTTTCACCTTACCTCTATCTATACTAACTAGGCTATTTCTTGATTCCTTTCCAAGTTGTATCATTAATAAGTTCATCCACATCCAATATGTGCATATATCAAGGTCAGGAACTGCTAAAACCTGTGTAACAACTGTAGCCATTAACGCCAAAAGAAGACCTAAATGGTAACTGCTCATATGTTTTTTTAGCTTTAACATAAAACCGTTAATTATAATACTTCCATTAAGTAGGATATAAGCTGCAAGCCCTACAATTCCATTTTCTGCCAATATAGTATAAATTACACTACTAGCTCTTGATTGTTTATATCCATTTCCAATTATTGGTGATTTTTTAAATAAATCATATGCAGCCAAATTAGCCCAATGTCTTATTTTATATGAATCGTTTGCAATATTTATTTTTGAAAAAATTACACGGTCTAAAACATCATAAAACAAAACATAAAACGCTATAAAAGCAATGGCTGCAAAAAAAAGCATTCTAAGCTTAAACTTTTTTTCATTTGATAATAATATGTATATGATTCCCACAATTACTATCGCCCCATATGCAGTCGAAGCGAATGTTAATATAATTTCTAAACTTAATAAACCCATTATTAACCAATTATTTTTTCTTTTTTCCTTCAATGACAAAAAATAATAAAACGCTCCAACAGCAAATCCTGCAAAATACGATGGCTCCATAAATGTTCCTAGAACACGAGAGTATCCACCTTTTGTATAGTAATAAATATGCTTTCCTGTTTCATTGAAAAAAATTTGTTCCAACAGCCATACTCTTGGTAAAACACCAGAAGTCGATAAAATCTGTACGAAGCCAAAAACAATCATAAATATAATTATTTTCCGGATGATTTGATATATATCCTCCTCTTCCACAGAATATGAAACCACATACATCATGATCGCACACAAAATATATATAAGCAATTGCAAAAGTCTAGCAATTATGTTCTCAACCACGCCGTTATATGCTGATGATACAAATACGACACCAAACAACAGTAATGAAAGCTTCCCTATGTTCCAATCTTGCTTATTCTTTTTGATTTTTATCTTTTTTGTTGTTAATGTCCTAATGATAAAAAAGATAGATGTAATAATTTGCGGACCAATTCCTACTCCTCCAAGCACGACTACATTTGAACACTGAATAGTAGCAGCAACGGTAGTTATTACAATCATATTTTCTATTTTAGGCAAACATAAGATAATTAATACTATCCATAATACCCCGAATAACGTTATCATATCTATATCCTATTAATCAAAACTATTTATTCTTTAATTAAAACTATTTATTCTGATACACATTTAATGTTTTTTGAATCATCGTTTGGAAAGAATATTGTTCAACATTTTGAGGAGTAACTTTTAAACAGAGAAGTTCATCTATTTTTCTACTTATTGGTAAAGCAACATCTTCATAATCAAATAAGTATTCTTCCGCATTAACATTCTTCAATATGGAAATAAACGCTTCATTCGTGTTAGCAATTATCGGCCTTTCTGAAAGAAGGCACTCTGTAAGAGTCATTCCAAATCCTTCATGCAAAGAAGGCATTAATATAAAATCACACTTTTCAATATACTCTTTTATTTCGTTATCATTTAATCGCCCTCTAAAGATCACCTTATTCATAAGATTATTTTCACTTATATAATCATTCAGTTTTCTTTCATAGACTTTATCTTCGCAACTTCCTATTATGTCAAACATAAAGTCTCGATCATACGCACTTAGTTTTACAAGACATTCAAGAATACCCTTATTCTGTGCTATTCTTCCCCAATACAAGAATCTTGCATCGTACTTATCTTTGGGTTTCAATTTCGAATATTTATAAATATTTACACCATTTTCAATCACACATGAATTATATATTCCAAAACTTTCAGCAATCTTCTTATCTTGAGCGGAAACATTTATAATTGCATCATATAAAGGGGCATATTTGGATATAACATGTCGAAAATAAAAATTTTTTATTAATTTATACTTTTGAGTATGATACAACCAACCGTGTGATGTAACTATTAATCTATAATGATTATTTTTCTTTTCTTTTGCCAAAAATCCAAACAAAAATTTGCAAACGTTAATATGAACAACATCTGCATCCCCAATTTCTTTCTGCACTATTTGACAATTGTTTTTATCTTTTAATAAGAAAAAACCTGAGATTTCTCTAGCTGGTAATCTAACTATTTTTTCTCCCTCTAGTATTTCTGTCTTCACCACATCACAATACTTATCTGCCACAATAATCACTATTTTGTGCCCATGTTCAATCAAATATTGTGCTATGGTATGGATATATACTTCTATTCCTCCTATATGAGGAAGATATACTGTTGTAGTAAAAACAATTTTCATTATGTATCCCATCCTATCTGTCTAATAAAGTGCAGCTGCAAGTCAATTTATTCCCTTACTATTCATTCTGGATAAAGAGCCTTGTATTATCAAATAAATCGGATTTTTGTAACAGTTTCTCATCATCCCAATCCCGCCATTTCATTTCAAGCAGTTTCTTAATAGTCTCATCATCAAATCTTTTTCTAATAAGCCTCGCTGGATTTCCTGCCCAAATCTCATATGGGCCAATGTCTTTTGTTACAATACTGCCTGCCCCGATTACTGCACCGTCTCCCACACTCACTCCCGGAAGAACGATTGCCCTTATGCCAATCCAAACATCATTGCCAATTACCGTTTCTTTCGACCAACTAAAAGTTTTATCTCCATAATACACACCAGTAGCATTATCTCTTATATGAAAGCACGGAGACGTACTCACCCAATCAACCGGGTGTATCCCCCCGATATACACATCGCGTGCGATAGAGCAAAACTTTCCAATCTTACAATCATAAGCCGCAGCCATAGAACCGATATAAGTGCCACTACCTACCTCAGCTCGTTCAAGCCTTGCAAATGCTTTTATTCCCGTTGATTTGTCACACTTTACATTATGGAGAATTGCCAACGGAGATATCTTAGTTTTTCTTCTTTGGATATAGTTTTTTACAAAAGTGAAAAGATTACTCATATATTATTCTCCTATTTAAGTTCGCCCTTTCCAACATACCTAACACCCATCGTCTTACATTCATAAATCTTTGCATCAACAAGATATCTGTACCAATATGCATGAAGAAATGCATATATCTTTCCTTCCTTCCCATCCAAAAAACCAAGCTTGAAATAATATCTATATATATAATAAATATACGCTCTCATACCAAGAGGAAGTTTGTAATACACATTCATTTTAAACCACGTTTTCGAATCCAAATCTTTCTTGGATTTGGGCTTATCAAGATTCTGAAAAAAATCTACCGTTTCGCGACTTGAATACCAATTATGTTTATTAATCCAGTATTCTAAGGTTTTGAAATCAAAGTGCAGGCAATCAGATTTCATCTCAACAATAGATCCTGAACTCAGAACAATGTGTTCATCCATCATTCTATCCTCTATTGTTCCAAGATTTGTTTTGTAGCAATTCATTTTTTTCCAAGGATATACACCCCCATGGTAAAGGTCTTTCCCTAAAAAATTTTTCTTAAAGCGAAGAACTATCCCTGCAACTTCAGTTGTCATATGCTTATCGCACAACGTTGACAACTCCTTGGCTGATTCTGGAGTTAGCCTTTCGTCAGCATCAATTCTCAAAGTCCATACAGTATCTGCATTAGCTTTTTTTACTCCATACATATACTGTTTTGCATAATTCTCAAATGGATTTTGATACACTTCCGCTCCAAGTCCCCTAGCAATTTCTACAGTCTTGTCATCGCTAAAGCTATCTATAACAACAATTCTCTTAACTATTTGCCTTATGGAATTGATGCAATCTTTAATATTTATTTCCTCGTTTCGTGTCAGAATAATTGCAGTAATATCTGATTTCATTATATATCCTCACAAATGCTCTATACTATTTATGTATTTTTTTATACTTATATCCTTGGTCAAATATTCGATAAGGTACCTATGACCCCGCTTACCCATTTCAGCAGATTCACTATTACCGGCTTTATTTAAAAACCATTTTATGTTTTCTTCAACTTTCTCGTAATCCCCCGGTTCAGACACTAAGCCACAGCCAATCTCGTCAATAAGCATTTCTATCTCCGAGCCTTTCTCTAACACTCCTATAGTTGGTTTACCCACACCGGCAATTCCATAAAATTTGCTCGGACAACTGACTCCTTTTATCCCCTTAGCGTTCACACACCAATGAACATCCGCCGCATTCAAACTATATATCAACTTATTCTTTTCTTGATACGGAATAAAAACCGTATTATCCATTTTATGTTCATTCTTATACTTGACAAGTTTGTCTAAAACGCTTCCAGCACCCACAAAGGCGAATATCACATCTCTACCATCTGACGTCTTTACGTCCTTGAATTTTTCAATAACTTTGATAATTCCTTCAAGATCATAATACAAACCGATGTTTCCACTGTACATAATTATAAACTTGTTTTTTAATCCGTATTTTTCTTTGAACTCAATCACACCGGGATTATCTATTTCCAATGGATATATATTTTTTTCATCAATCCAGTTGTTAATTACCGTATGGTTAGGTATAGGCTTACCTGCGAATCGTGTTTTCAATGTTTCTACAAGATCACGTCCAACCGTAATAACAAGATCCGATTCCCTACAGCTTCTGTTATCGAGCATTCTAGCTATACTCATAAGCGGTTTCAGCTTTATATAACCCGTTGCTTCTATCTGTTCAGGATTAAAGTCCTGTATACAGTATATTAGTTTAGCTCCGAGTTTCTTTTTTCCATATACCCCAAGCATTCCGCCCATAATAGGTGGTTGCGAGATAGTGAATACATAATCATAATGTCCAAGTTTCTTTGTAACTTTACGAGCATTAAAAAAATATGCCAAGAGGTTTTTAATGCGACTGACTTTACTGTTCTTACTAAACTCCGGCACTGGAACACGAATAACATTTACACCGTTAATCTGTTCCTTATAAAACTTCTTCTCTCGATATTTCTGATCAATAGTTCCCGTATAGCTCGGAACAGTACAAATGACCGTCACATCAAACTTATCCTTCATTCCTTCGGCTTGATCCTGAAGGATTTGCCCCGTAGATGCTACATCAGGAGCATAATAATGTGCATATATTAAAAGTTTTTTTTTCATTGTTATGACGCCTCATTTTAATGTTGCTAGTTTCCTTTTAATTCTCAAATGTTAACTCTCGTTTAAACAATGAGATTTCATTTTTTCAAAAATAATATTATTACTTCGGCAATGATTTATCGATAATAACAAGCTTCCACATAAGTATCTATACAGTGTTATCTTTTTTATGTGCAGACAAAGGCTGTCGATATTTAGTTGCCGAAGTAATAAAATATATATCATATATATCAAAAATAATTATCGACTTTAGCTTTTATAACGCTATTAAAAAACAAAATACACAATTTATCTCAAATACATTTCTTTTAGCCCGTTTTCACCTTTCAATCCTAACAGATTTTTGCTTTTAGTAGATTCAAAATATACTTTTGCCAAATCTCAAATGGGTCTTGCAGTTACTTTGTATAGCACTTTCTGCTTTATTTTTTTCTAAACATCAAGGCCTCTCTATTAACGCTTATATGATGAACATCGTAACTGCAAATACTACCGAAAAGTCACCTACTATGTTCACTGCTTTAGCTTTATTAGTTACAAAATCGGCAATTTCTTTTCTCTCATAGTTGTTGTAAATTATTAAACTATAGAACCATATTCCTCAATCATAATCTCCTCGATTATAATTGACATTGTTCGAGGTTTGATTACCATGGGTGCATCATAAATAAAAATACATATCCTGTACTTAACGGAAATTTTATATCATTATGTATATAACTAATCCTTACTTAATCCTATTGATTCAAGGATTTTTCTATGAGCGATTGCGTCATTGCCACTTTTTGCCATATCAATCACTCGCTTGAAACTATTCTCTTTTACAACAAACAATCTATAAAACCACATTTTTATCCAGCATATTGGTAATAAAAAACGAGGGTATTTATTTGCCCATACATATCTTGTGGTTATATCCTTATATGACGGAAAAATCAATCTCAAGATGTTTCCTTTACCTGTTGTCTTTTTTGAAGTTCTAATTGCATCAATATTCTTGCCTTCATAGCCAAAAACGCCACCATTAATCATATATTCCAGTATATAATCAAGATTGTTTTCGTTTTTCTCAAATGGATATTTCACACCAAACAAATCTGTAGACAAACTAAAAATATTTAACGCAAATTGATATATGTTATTATCCTGTAATTCACTCTTAATATATTGCCAATCCAAATCGTTACTGGTTTTTAGCACAAAAACAATATCCAACAACATTCTTATGCCACAACCACCATTTACAAAATGTTTTGCCATATGCAGAAGCATATATACAAGATGGTTTTCGATAGTAAATACATAACTGTATTCATCGTCTTTTATTGCAAGTAAAAAAGGGGTTTTATAATAATCATCTAAAGATATATCTTGGTACAAATTCCTTTCAAATAAAACGGTATGCATTTCGATGACAATATTGTTTTTTGTATAATTCCAAACGTTGGTATGAGAATTAACCTCATCTAATTTGTATCCATTTCCCAGAAGAATAGTCTTGACTTTATCTCGATTATCAAAATTCACATATATATCAATATCACCCATAGTCCTTAATTCAGGACTTGGGTAAAATCTCTTGATAATAGCACCTTTAAACAACAAGTGCTCGACTTCATTTGCAGTCAATATCTTAACAACTTCATTTGTGACATATTCCTGTTTAACCGAGTACATAACTGTTGTATTGAATATGTTTTCAAGGCATGCAACATCAACATCTTCAGGAACAATTTCATTTTGCTTCAAAGTTGAGTAAACGACAGCTTCAAGGCTGTTAATTTTTGCCAAATGAAATATTTCGTTATAATCTGGCATATCAAGATTAATAGCCTTTTCATTTACATAGGCATTAAGAATGTTCAAAAAATTTTGTTTCTGTCTTTCCATAATACCCCCTCATCATCGCAAAAAATTTTCCGAAAGTATTTCACTTTTAGAAGTCCTTCGCTATCGTGCATTCTTACAGGGGTTCGCAAAATCTATGACGGGACACATGACGGCATAAACTATGCCCATTTCAGTTGTTCAACGCACTCGCGCTTTCGCTGCATATCGGAATGGATGTATGTTTTCATCGTTATGTTCATACTTGAGTGCCCCAGCAGTTCGCTTACAGTCTTGATGTCCACGTTTTTTTGAATACACCGAGTGGCAAACCCGTGACGCAATGAGTGAAAATTGACATCACTAACGCCTGCTGCTGAAAGTATGGCCTTGAACCGATTTGTTAAGGTTCGGGGTTCTATGATCTTCTCGTTGCCCGACAGGAGATAGAAATTATCGGCTTTTCGAGCCTCTTTCAGCTTGTCTTTTAGAAATGAGGAAATGGGTATAACCCTATCGGAAGTAGAAGTTTTTGTAGAAGTGACCATTACTTTTGTCCTGCCTGTTGTGCCGTCGGGTAAGCGCTGAATACTTTTATTGACTCTGATAACATCATTCTCAAAATCAATATCTCCCCACCTTAAAGCGCATAATTCACCTATTCTCAGCCCTGTGTACATTTCCGTAAGCAGGGAAATGGATGTGCCGTCAAGTTTCTCTGAAAGGTGCTTGTGCAGCTTGGTTTGTTCATCTTTGCTCAAAAGTTTTGGCACTTTTGGGATTTGATGGATAGTTTTGAATTTTTTAATATTATTCTTCACGGAGTAATTTTCTTCTGCCCAAACACCGATAGATTTAATTATGATTACCATATCCGATATGTATTTATCCGACAGCCCATCTGCCCGTTTTGCAGCAACAAAAGCCGATAATGTTGTATTGGTAACTTTTGACATGAATACATCGGTAAAATACGGTAGAATGTGATTTTTCAGCTTTGTACGATATGCAACGACCGAACTTCTTTTGACGGTATTTTCTTTTTCTTCGAGCCACAGCTCTGCGAGGGTGTTGAAGCAGTAGTCTTTGGCGTCTTTAAATCCCATTTTGCAGCGCAGTTTTATCATCTTTTCATAAACTTCTTTGTAGGTGCGCCCGTAAACAGACTTGTATTTTCGTCCCTCGTAATAGATGCGTCCCTCGCATCTTCCGTCTTTCCTTCTGTAAATATTCTTTCCATTTCTTGCCATAATAGCTTCCTCCTTGCTGACGGGAAATGACGGCATAAAAAATTTTTCAAATTTTAGGCAGTTTAATAGGCATATTTGCTATAATCTGCAAAAATACAGACCGTTTTCCCGTCAATTTTGTATGATTTTGTAAATTCAGGGCAGTTGCATAAATACCCTGTACTAATTATTTTATAATATGGATAATAAATCCCGAAATTTTGTCATTATGTGCTATTGACAGAGGATTTTGTTTTGTGATATACTACATTCTGATATAGATTGTGCTGTTGGATATAGTGCAAAATATTAGGTAGATTACCTAAACTGAAATACTTTTGGAAAATATTGGAGGTTTGCTTTGTGTTTGATTATTTGATTGTTGGCGCCGGATTGTTTGGTGCAGTATTTGCAAACATGGCTAAAAAAAGAGGCAAAAGTGTGCTTGTGATAGAAAAAAGGCCTCATATCGCTGGCAATGTATACAGCGAAAAAATTGAGGGCATAGATGTGCATAAATATGGCGCACATATTTTCCATACGAATAATAAGCAAGTTTGGGATTTTGTAAACAGTTTCGCAGAGTTTAACAGATTTACTAATTCTCCGGTTGCAAATTATAAAAACGAATTGTATTCTCTACCTTTTAACATGTATACATTTAACCAAATGTGGGGAGTAAGTAAACCAGAAGAAGCAAAAAAAATAATCGACCAACAAAGACAAGAAATAAAAGGTATTCCACAAAATTTAGAAGAGCAAGCTATATCTTTGGTGGGTAGAGATATTTTTGAAAAGCTAATTAAGGGATATACCGAAAAGCAATGGGGAAGAAGTTGTAAAGAACTACCCGCATTTATAATAAAGAGATTGCCGGTAAGACTAACTTTTGATAACAACTATTTTAATGCTCTTTATCAGGGGATTCCTGTTTGCGGATATACTAAAATGGTTGAGAGAATGTTTGATGGTGTTGAAGTAAAGGTCAATACAGATTATTTAGAAAATAAGAATAAATTCGATGATTTAGCTAAGAAAATTATATATACAGGACCGATAGATGCGTATTTTGGATACAAATTAGGACATTTGGAATACAGATCCGTAAGATTTGAAACAGAACTTTTAGATGTTGATAATTTTCAAGGTAATGCTGCAGTTAATTATACTGACGCAGAAACGCCATGGACAAGAATAATTGAGCATAAATGGTTTACGTTCGGAAAAGATGAGAACGGAAATGAATTACATAAAACCGTTATAAGTAAAGAGTTTTCAGCAGAGTGGAAAATAGGTGATGAGCCATATTACCCTGTAAATGACAAAAAAAATGAAGAACTATATAACGAATATCGTATTCTTGCAGGACAAGAAAAGAAAATGATTTTTGGTGGTCGACTAGGAGAATATAAATACTATGATATGGATCAAGTTATTGATGCTGCTTTAAAATGTGCGGATGAATGCTTATAAAAACAGGAGATACATTGAAAATGAAAAAGAAAATCTTAATGGTATGTGAAGCTTTTGGCGGTGGCGTATTTACATATGTTTCACAGCTTTGTAATGATATGGTCGATGATTTTGATATTTATTTGGCATATTCATTAAGACCTCAAACACCAGACAACTATAAAGAGTTTTTAGACCCTAGGGTTCATCTTATAGAAATGAAGTGTGTGGGTGTAAAGGGGCTGACAAGTTTAAGTAATAATAGAGCAGCAATAAAAGAACTTCGCAAAATAGAAGAAGATGTACACCCTGATATAATTCATTTACATTCTTCAGTTGCCGGAGGATTAGGTCGATTGGCATATAAGGGCAAAAATAATACTGTCATATATACTCCGCATGGCTATGCCCATATTTTGATGGGTCCTGGATTAAAAAGTTTTATTTATAAAACTGCGGAGAAAATATTGGGTAAAACCAATTCGATGACTTTAACATGCTGCGAAAGCGAAGATGAAGAGGCTAAAAAATTTTCTAAACGTACCGCGTATATAGAAACAGGAGTAAATCTCAAGGATTTGTCCGTTTCTCTTGATGGGATTGAACCGATTAAAAATGATAAATTTACAGTATTTACTTTGGGTCGTGCATGTGTTCAAAAGCAGCCGCAACTCTTTAATGAAATAGCAAAATTGGTTCCAGAAGCAAGATTTGTTTGGATAGGAAACGGTGAATTGGAAAATTTACTTGATGCGCCAAACTTGGAAGTTACGGGTTGGAAGCCTCGAAAGGAAGCACTTGCAATGGCAAAAGGGGCTGACGCTTTTATTTTGTGTTCACTTGGTGAAGCTATTGCAATGAGCTTGATAGAAAATATGTACATAAAAAAACTTGTTCTTGTAAGTAATACAATGGGAAATAAGAGTGTTATCCAAGATGGTGTTAATGGATATGTATGTACAATGGCACGGGAATATGCAGATAGAATAAAGGCCGCAATGAATAAATTTCCTTTTGAATTACCAGAAAAGGCTTATCAAGATGTGATGAAAATTTATAATACAGATATTATGAAAGAAAAATATATAGGCTTTTATAAATCTCTGTGAAGCATCCTACCTGCATTGATAATTATGTTTAAAAAAGTAAGTTGTATGTGTGTAGATATAAAAATGCATGAATAAGTCCAAATTCGTCAAATCATGAAAATGTAGATGATTTTGATATAAAAAAGATATTTGATATGAAAATTTTGATAGAGGCTATGCACGGTATCGGAGATGTAGTTTGTATGCTTCCGATGATAAAAGATGCAGTTTTAAGTAAAGAAACTTGTTACTTTAAAGAGAGGTTTAATGCGGCAACGATTTATTTCGATTTCAGCTATGCAGATCTTCTTTTTTTACAGAAGACCTCCTAAGTTTTGCACTAAAGAAGAAACAGAAAAAAAGTTGTGAATGATCCTTATCTTATACACTATACAACAAGCTTTTTAAGCTTAAGACCTTGGGTAAAGGGATGTAAGCATAGATATGTACATTTATGGTTTAAATATAAATACATGTCTTGTTGGGCAGATATGCCGTTATGGGAGAATGAGAAATTAAATAAAAAAGATAAAATAAAAAAAATCTTGGTTTTACCTGCAGCAAGTTTTGCACAAACGGTATTGAGACCTGTTAAGAATTTTATTTTAAAGTGAGATATGGACTATAACAACAAATATTCTTAAAAAATCTGTAGAACAAAATATTGTGGAATTGATTTATACATCAATTGAAAAATTGAACATAAAACCACCGAAAGAGCTGTTAAAGAAATGGAATGAAAAAACCTTGGAGACAGTGACGGTGGGAGTAAAACAGGCTTATGAGTTTGAACGAATAACTAAAACGGCATTAGAGCAAGACCTGTGTTTAGTTGCGTTGAAAGGCAGTATAATCAAAAGTATATACCCGATTCCAGAAATACGAACTATGGGCGACTTTGATATATTAATAAAGCCTGAAGCGGCTAAAAGAATCAAGGAATTCTTCATGAGAGAAGGATATAAATTTGAAAATGATGCTGTTGGTTATGTTTTTTATAAAGGATTATTTCACGGGAAAGTATTTAACACAATAGGAGAAGAATTTAGAATAAATACCCCTTGCAATGGGATAGTTGTTTTTTAGATAATACGGTTACGAAAGATGGAAAAAAGGAAAATATATTGATTTTTATAAAACTTTGCAAAGCGCACAGTCCTTGCTGATAATTGCACTTTGGGAAAAGTTGTTTGCGAGCGTATGCTTGAAATGTACGGGTAAATCCGTCAAATTATAAAATGTAGATGGTTTCGATAAAAATAAAAGGGAAATAGATATGAAAATTTTGATAGAAGCTATGCACGGTATGGGAGATGTGGTTTGTATGCTTCCGATGATAAAAGACGTGCAAGAGAATTATGCAAATGCGGAATTAACCATATTGATCAATAGAAATTTTACTAAGGATGTTTTGAAATGTTCCAGAATAAAATTTAAGTCGATTCGAATTATCGATGCTCACAAAAAAAAGCTTGATGCGCTTATGCAGTGTATGAAATTGCGAAAAGAACGGTTTGATTTAGCTATTGTTTCAGCAAATACACCGGTGAAAAAATCAAAATTGATGATGAATATAATACATGCAAAAAAAACAGTTGGCATACAGTATTCCTCAGAAAAATACTATGAGATTTTGGAAGATAAATACCATTTTGTGGAAGCGCACTATATGGCTATAGAATCATTAGGACTTGTAAAACATGACTATTTACCAACATTATATGCAAGTGAGAAAAGCGTTAAAATAATAAAAAATAGATATGGAGATTTCGATGGAATAACAATTGGCATATGCGTAGGAAGAGGAGATATTACGTATACAGATAAAAAAAGAAAAAATTATGTATACACAAGAGGTTGGGGCGATTTCGAACAGCATGTTGACAATATGACCGAATTAATACAAAAATTCATTAATACAGGCTGGAATGTTGTTATGGTAGGCGGAAAACAGGAAGAAAAGATATCTACGATGATTTTGGATCGAATTAAATCGAAGGGAAAACTGATAAATACTGTCGGGGAAACGTCTATTGCTGAATCAATTGCAATTGCATCGATGTGCAATGTTATGGTTGGTGTTGACACAGGCATGCAACACGTTGCAGATGCTGTGGGCGTTTCTACTGTATCCATATTTGGACCCACTAATCCTAAAACACATGGTGCTTATTCTGAAAAAGGTCATTTTGTTCAATCGTATCAAGAATGTCAGTATTGTTTTGGTACTGAAAGGTATAAAAATTGCTTGGATCGCCAATGTCTAAAATCAATAAGGGTCAATGATGTTTATGAGGAAGTAAAAAAAACAATAAGTTGCACGGAGTAATAGAATATGGGAAAAAGTTTGGTTTCATCAAAAAGAATACTGGTTATTGGAGATGTCATGCTTGACACCTACTATAAAGGCGATGTAAAGCGTATTTCTCCAGAAGCCCCCGTACCAGTGTTTCACAAAAAATCGGAACGTTGTGTGCTTGGTGGTGCTGCGAATGTTGCAGCAAATCTTATAGCGGCAAATCAAAAAGCAGCCATGATGTCGGTTGTTGGTGATGATATAAATGGTCATAAATTAGTTGGTTTTCTTGAAAAAGACGAAATAGACACGGAACTTATGACATATTGTGACAGAAGTACTACCGAGAAAGTACGTTTTATGGCATCCAATAATCAGCAGATTTTAAGGCTTGATATGGAGGATACATATGAAATATCAAAAGCGGAATCGATTCAATTACTGGAAGACCTTAGGGATAAAATAGAAAAGTTTGATTTGATAATTTTATCCGATTATTTGAAAGGTTTATTGAGTTATGATTTTACTCAAGGTGTTTTAAGACTTGCAAAAAAGTTAAATATTCCTACCCTTGTTGATGTTAAAGATACGAGAATAGAAAAGTATAGAAATGCTTTTCTGATAAAACCTAATCTTAATGAATTAAGTATGCTGACGGGAAAACAGCCGAAGACTGATGAAGAAATAATTAAAGTTTCAAGAGAACTTCGAGGCTTGTGTTCGTGCGAATATGTACTTACAACATGTGGTGCAAGAGGAATGATTCTTGTTGGAGAAAAGGAACATTACATAGTTGATGCATATGGCAAAGAAGTATTTGATGTTACTGGTGCGGGTGATACTACTATTGCATATCTTGCTGCTTGTCTCGCAAATAAGATGGATATAAAAAAAGCGGTCGAGATAGCAAATTATGCAGCAGGATTACAGGTGGCTAAAGTTGGCACGTCATCTGTATACCTTAACGAAGTCAAAGAATTCTTGCTTAGAGGTAAGCGCGGTGTTATACATAAGTTGATTGATAACGAGACAGTCAAGTCATTCAGAAAAGATAATGAAAAGAAGAAAATTGTATTTACAAACGGCTGTTTCGATATTCTTCATGTAGGCCATATAAGATATTTACAGGAGGCGGCCAAACTTGGTGATATACTTATTATTGGTCTTAATAGTGATACTTCTGTAAAGCGTTTAAAAGGTGAAGACAGACCGATTAATTCTGAACTTGACCGTGCGGAGTTATTGTGTGCACTTGAATACGTGGATTATGTAACTATATTTGATGAAGATACACCTTATGAACTTATAAAGATCATCCAACCGGACATACTGGTAAAAGGCGGAGATTATAACCCCGATAATGTTGTTGGAAAAGATATAGTTGAAGCAAGAGGTGGAAAGTTAGAATTGATATCTTTTGTCGATGGTAAATCTACGACAAATATCATTAATAAGATTAAGGAGTAAAAGATGGGCAGTATTGTTATAGAAAGATTGCAGGATAGTATAGAAGTTAAAAAAAGCATAATTGCTGATGAAGCCTTAATAAATGTTATTGAGGAACTTGCGGATGAGATTGTTGAGTGCATAAAAAGAGGAGGAAAACTTGTTTTATGCGGCAATGGTGGTTCGGCATCTGATGCATTGCATTTTGCGGGTGAGATAGTTGGCAGGTTTCAAAAAGAAAGAAATCCTTGGCCTGCTGTTGTTCTAAATGCGGATGTTGCTACGCTTACTGCTATTGCCAATGATTATGGGTATGATGATGCTTTTGCAAGACAAGCTAAGGCTCATCTTACAGATAAAGATGTGTTTATAGGTATAAGCACCAGCGGGAATTCTGAAAATGTGCTCAGAGCTGTTGACGCAGCAAAAGAAAGCGGTGCTAAAACTGCCGCACTGTTAGGTAAAGACGGAGGAAAGATCAGCAGAAAAGTTGATTATCCGGTAATTGTCAAATGTAATACTACGGCAAGAGTCCAGGAAAGTCATATAACAATAATTCATAGTATATGTGAGATAGTTGAAAATGAGCTTAAATAAGGCAGTATTTTTAGATAGAGATGGGACTATAAATGTTGAAAAACATTATCTTTACAAAATAGAGGATTTTGAATTTATTCCAGGTGTAATAGATGGGTTAAAAATGCTTCAAGATGCCGGTTTCCTACTTGTGATAATAACTAACCAATCGGGTATAGGCAGAGGATATTATACAGAACAAGAGTATTATAAACTCATGGATTACATGTGCATAGAATTGAAAAAAAACGGTATTAACATTGCGGGATCATACTACTGTCCACATCTAAAAGACGCGAGCGTGGAGAAATATAGAATTGACTGCGAGTGCAGAAAACCCAAACTAGGATTATTTACACAGGCAATACAGGAGCTAGATATAGATATAGATAGAAGCTTTGCAATTGGTGATAAAATAAGAGATTTAGAGATTTGTTTTAATACGAATTGTAGAGGGTTTCTTGTGGGAGGAATATCAAACAAAAATCTACTATTAGCACTGGATTCGGATAAAAGGCAAAAGATTGAGTATGTATTATCTTTAAAAGAGGCGGCAAAAAAAATATGTCAATAATTTATTGAAAGTGAAGAATTTATATGAGTGATAATGAAAAATGGTTTATTGTTATAAATGGTATAAATGCTAATATAAATTTTGGATTATATGTTTGGAATGATATAGCAGACATAGTTACAATAAAAAAAGAAATTAGTACATTCTCTAATGGAATATTAAAAAAATTAATAAAGGCGCATTTTTCAAATAAACTTAACAGTATTGTATGCTTGCCTTATAAAGGGATTTGGAATAAATATTTTTCAATTCAGCCAGAAGAATTATGTGATGGAACAAATTATATTATTTTTCAAACAGGTATTAAATATTCCCCGTCATATATTAAAATGCTAAAAAAGAAATATAATACAAAAATTATTTTATATATGCCTGATACAATTGAAAATATAGGTATAGCTACGGATAGGGGATCATTTGAAAAATATAAAGCGTATTATCAAATAGATCAATGCTATTCTTTTGACCAATCGGATTGCGAAAAATACGGTATGCAGTTTTTTGATTTTTACTCAATGATAGAAACTGATGAAATAACGGCTGAAAAAAGTGATTTGCTATACATAGGAAATTACAGAAACAACGAAAGGTTGGAAATAATAAAAGCAATAATTAAGACGGTCCAAGAAAGCATAAATTACAAAATCCGGTTAAATAGTGTACCTAAAGAACAAATAAATGAATGTGAATGTATAGAAGTGAATCAACCTATGAATTATAACGAAATAGTTGCCTATACAAAGAAAACGAAATGTATATTGGAAATTATTAATACCGGACAAAAGGGTAATACTTTACGGTTTAAGGAAGCGATTTGTTACAACAAAAAGCTACTGACAAATAATGAATCTGTAATACATAGTAAATACTACGATCCAAATTATATTCAAGTGTTCAGCGATGTTAAAAAAATTGATTGGGATTGGGTAAAGAAAGATGTTGCGGTCGACTACAAATATGAGGGTGAGTTTTCTCCCGTAAATCTCTTGAAAGATATAAGAAATTGGTAGAGTGTTATGAAAATTGTTTTGAAGAAATACGAAATAAATATTTTTGTTGTGTTATTATTGGCTAGTATGATTTCAAAGTTATTATTGAATCCGACGATATGGATAGTAACTATTATTTGTTGCTTTTTATATTTTATGCTTTTTAAATCATCGAAACCAATATTTATAGGAGTACTATCTAAAGAATTTCTTTTTTTTTGTGGATTTGGCATTGCTGTTTTAAGCACTTTATTATATCAATGGAACTTTAAGTATATTGCTGAGATATCTATAAATATTATGTTAGTATTGTTGGGGTATTATATGGAGTATGCTTTTGGGGATCGTTATTTAAAAGCAGGAATAAGAATTATATGTATTCTATTATCTGTTGTATGTATTTTTGGAATAATTGAATATATGACAAAAGTTAATTATTTTGACAAGATTACTGTGGGCGATTTAGTGGGATATAAAAATGAAAGGATTTATGGCCCATTTAGACATCCTATAATTTACGCAAACTGTATGTTATTTGCGTTAATCGGATGGGTGTGCTTGTTTAAAAAATCTATGTTTCAAACATTTATGATTTTATTAATTATATGTAATATTATTCTAACGGGCTCAAGATCATCTTGGATAGGACTTTTATTTTTGTGCTTAATAACAATGTATAGGATATATAGAAGTAAAAAATTAAAAATTAAAAAAACAACTTTTATATTATATTTGATTTTGATACCAATTGGTTTATGGATTTTTTATAAATTAGGATTGATATCATATGTTTTTGATAGAACAGAGGTGGCCTTGAGCTATAATCGCGATTACCAAAGGACTGCAACAATATTCTATATTGTAAGGAATTTTTTTAACGGATCTATAGATAACATCTTGATAGGAAATGGAAGTCACGCTGCAGCCGAAATGATGTTAAAAGTTAAATTTGAATGGGATAATTTTAATACCACGGATAACTTATATATAAGTGATTTATATAATTATGGGTTAATATATATTGCTATTATTCTTTATTATTTTGCAAAAACTATAAAGAAATTTATAAACAACAAAATGGATGAACTGGAATTAATGTTAGAAGCGGTTCTTATATCCTTTTTTTGTGTATTCTTTTTTTATGAACCATTTGTGCACTATCCTGTAACAACTCTTTTCTTTATTTCTTTTGGTGCTTTATTATACAAATGGAGAACTATTACACAAATGGACGAGTAAGTTGTTGAAATGGCTTTAGTTTTTTTATTTAGAAAAAAGGGTTTATTATGAGAAAATATGTTGCTTTTTTGTGGGAACCATTTAGACTTTTGCTTTTTAGAATAAGGTTTAGTAGAAACATTAAGACGAAAATGATTCCGGGTAATCGTTTTAATATAAACAGTATTATTTCCATAGGAAAGAATACTTACGGATATTTAAATCTTTACTCATATAATGATAGCAAAGCAGGTAAAATAAAAATCGGTGACTTTTGTTCCATAGCAAAAACAGCGGTTTTCCTTTTGGCTGGCAATCATCAATACAATTGTCTTACAACATATCCCATTAGCAGAGTTTTTTTTAGTGAAGAAGATTTGCAATCTAAGGGTGACATTATTGTAGATGATGATGTATGGATTGCTGAAAAGTCTGTGATTTTATCCGGTATACACATCTCGCAGGGGGCTATAATTACCGCAGGTAGTGTCGTGACAAAAAATGTGCCACCTTACGCTATAGTAGGAGGAGTTCCGGCAAAGATAATTAAATACAGATTTAACGAAGAAACCATCAAGTATCTTATGCAGCTCGATCTTGCAAAAATGGATGAAGATTTTATAAAAGAGAACAAAGACAAATTACTTCAAGATTTGGACATCCAATCTGACTGGCTTGATTGTCTGAAGAAATAGCTATAATGGAGAATTTTCATGAAGGAGTTTTTTAAAAATTTTTCGTATACACTTTTAAGTAATGTAATATCATTAATAATTTCGTCTATCATTACGTTTATAGTACCTAAATTCCTTAATGTTGAAAGTTATGGATATTTCCAATTATATCTTTTTTATGTGAGTTATATAGGTTTTTTTCATTTTGGTTGGTGTGATGGTATATTTTTAAGATATGCAGGTGCATACTACGATAAATTAGACAGAAAACTATTTAGTGGACAATTTTGGTTGCTATTACTTTTCGAGATGTTAATTGGCGTATGCATAATGTTTTATGGATATATTTTTGTTCCTGAGAATACTAAGTGGTTTGTTATAGTATGTACGGGGATTTCCACAGTTTTGATAATGCCAAAGTGTCTTTTGCAATATTTGCTGCAAGGAACAAACAGAATTAAAGAATATGCCATCATAACTATGATAGAGAAAATAGTTGTGGTTATCGGGATATTGCTATTATTTGTTTTGAAGTACGCAAGTTATAAAGCAGTAATAATAGCTGATCTTATTGGTAAATTATTTTCATTATGTTATTCAATGTTTTGTTGTAGTGATATCGTATTGGAAAAACCTTATAAATTTAAATCATCTGTAGCTGAAGCAATTATCAATACAAAAGTTGGTATTAACTTGATGTTGGCCAATATAGCCAGTTTTCTTATAATAGGGTTGGTTAGAATGGCAATAGAGAAAAAATGGGATATAGCAACATTTGGAAAAATATCTTTGACAATATCAATTTCAAATCTTTTGCTGGTCGTGATAAAAGCGGTGGCGAATGTTATTTTTCCGTTGTTAAAACGGATGAGTCAAGATAAATATTCTGAAGTGTATTCTGTTCTTCGTGATGGTATGATGATACCATTGTTAGGAATGTTGGTTTTCTACTATCCAATAAAAACAATTTTGTCTATATGGTTACCAAACTATGCAGATAGCCTTAAATATATGGCAATCTTATTTCCAATGTGCATTTATGAAAGCAAGGTTACTCTTTTGATAAATACATATTTAAAGGCATTGAGAAAAGAAAAATGGCTCTTTGCGGTAAATGTTGCAACAGTTTTGCTTAGTGCCGTGCTTTCTTATATAAGTGTATTTGTATTGCAGAATTTGGATGCTGCGATTATTTCGATAGTTATATTGCTTGCTTTTAGATGCACAGTATCCGAGATGTTGTTGACAAAATTGATAGAAGGTGTAAATTTATATCAAAATATGATGGGAGAAAACCTTTTGTCAATTTTGTTTATTGTCATGAGTTGGAATATTGGAGGTATATTGGGACTGATTTTGTATTTAATATTCTATTTAATTTATTTGTGCTTAAAAAAGAATAGCATATTAAAATTTTATCTACTGCTAAAATCGTATGTTAATTAAGGAGAAAAAACTATGGAAAAAAATTTGTTATTTTGTGTGGATTCGGCATTCCAATTCATAATAGCAACAAATTTAAAAATGACATTATATAAAGATGAAAAAGCAGATATTATTATATATAATTCTTTTAAAAGTGCTAAACAAATATATAATAATTTGAATAACAAAACAGTGTATGAAAATGTATATTTGGCAGATACTGTTTTGTGCAGAACCGGGAAAACATGGAGTATAATAAAAAAATTACCCAAATATATACTTTATCTTAGGTCATTGGTTAAGCCTAAAGTTGTAGTAGATGAAATATTGCAAACGAACTTTGATAAAAAATATGATATTTTTTTCTTCAATGGCGCAGGAGCTTTACCGGAGGCTATATTTAACACATGTAAAAATAATAATCCACGAATGCAAGTTTTTAGGATCGAAGATGGTGTTAGTAGTGGTATGTATGAATATGGAAAGGAAAAAGGCAAATTTCGTGTTTTTTTAGAACGTTTTACACAAAAGATGTTTCAAAATTACTGTATAGAGGATGCTGTTAAGGGGTATTATCTATCAAACACGGAAATATCTGTAATAAGGCCTAAATATAAGCTGATTAAAAGTCCTCAAATAAGTAGGGATAATGATGAATTAAGAGAGTTTTTGAATCAGGCATTTGATTATACGGCAGATAAAATAGATGAAAAGATTATTTTTTTTGAATCGGGTGCAGCCTATTTCGAAAATAATAACGAAGAAGTTGATCTTGTGGAGCAACTATGTAATGTTTTTGAACCTAAAGACATATTGATAAAAATGCATCCGAGAAGGAAGGGAAACCGCTATCAAAATCTAGGAGTTCATGTTTCGGAGGTTTCATCCGTTCCTTGGGAAATTATTCAACTAAATAATAACATGAACGGAAAAATATTTGTTTCAATAGGTTCAGGAGCTTTGTTCTCGTCCGATATTTTTTTTGGTGATGACTGCTATAAAGTTTTTTTGTATGAATGCATGAAGCATAAACTGAAAACGAGTGATAAGTTATTAGGGAATTATATAAAAAAATATCTTAGTATTACAAAAGATAGAAAAGTTTTTATTCCTGAAAGTTATAAAAAGTTGAAAGAAGTTTTAAAATCGCTTTTGTAAATTAAAGCATTAATCATATATCAGTTGTGGGGATTTTTAAATTTGCACAAGCGAGTATTTAGGCTGTTCTATTGAATATGTAAAAACTGGAAAACAATTCTCTATAGTGTATTAAAAATACAAAATATGGAAATGTTTTAATTTATAAAATTAAGTGGAGAGTACTGTATGCATAATAATCTCGAATCAGCTATAAATTTGCTATATGTTATATTATGTGGTTTGAATAACAAAGCTATTCAAATTAGTGAAAAAGAAATAAATTTATATGACTTGTATGAATTAAGTAAGGCACACAGCCTAACTGCGATTACCTTGCTGTGCTTAAAAAAACAAAATATTATATTACCAAATGATTTATATAAAAAATGGGAACATGATTTGCTCCTTATTGCTTCAAAAAGTGTCGCAATGGACGTTGAGCGAAACAAAATCATATCTTTTTTAGAAGATAATAAAATCTGGTATTTGCCCTTAAAAGGCGTATTGCTAAAAGATATGTATCCAGACCCAGTTATGAGAGAAATGTCAGATAATGATATTTTGTTTGATGATAGGTTTCAGAAAATTATATGGGATTATATGATTTCACGAGGATATAAGGCAAACCATGACGGCAAGGATGATGCGTTTATAAAAAAACCGTTTTATAATTTTGAAATGCATATGTCGCTTTTTGCGTCTTATTATGCAAATCCTAAATGGGAATTATATTTTAGAAATGTGAAGCAAATTTTAGTGAAAGATGATAATAATAAATATGGATATCACTTCACAGATGAAGATTTTTATATTTATATAACAACTCATGAATACAAGCATTATGTTGAAGGAGGAACAGGATTACGTTCACTTATTGATAGGTTTGTTTTTTTGAAAAACAAACCTACTCTTGATTGGGATTACGTGGAAAATATTTTGTGCGAACTTGAATTACTAGACTATGAAAAAAAGTGTAGAGAATTTTGTGAAAGGTATTTTCTAACTGAAAACGTTATTCAATTGGAGTCAATGGATGAAGATTCATTGCTTTTTCTAAAACGCTTTGTACTATCTGGTACATATGGTAATCTTGATAATGTAATAAGTGATGAAGTGGATAAATCGAATTCTAAAACAATTGGGAAGATTAGGTATTGTTTTAAGAGATTATTTCCTTCAATCAATGTTTTTAAATATCACTACCCTTTTTTTTATAAGCATAAATGGCTAATGCCAATTGGTTATATATATCGTATTATATATAAGTTGATAAAAAGACATAAAGAATTATTACACGAAGCAATGCTTATATTAAAAGCGAAATAGTATAAACAATGCTGAATAATCTTTATTATAATAAAATATATGTCAATAAAATGAATAGCATAAAAAGTAAAGCATAGGCTTATGTTTCTAGATAGTATTAATTTTTTTAAAACTAAAAAAGATATTATAGTAAATTTTTTTAAGGAGTAAATTTATGAAAACTGTTGCTTTAATACCAATTAAATTAGGCTCAAAACGCGTTCCAGGTAAAAACATAAAACCTTTTTTTGACGGAAAGCCTTTGATGTCATTCATTCAGAAAGCATGTATAAATGCAGGCAATATTGATGAGATTTACATCTATTGTTCGGATGACGCAGTAATACCATATGTTATTCCGGGGGTAAAATATCTCAAACGACCAGATTATCTCGACGGAGACAACATCAACGCCAATGATTTTATTCGTGAGTTTATGAAAACTGTTGATGCGGATATTTATGTTAATGCGCATACAACATCCCCATTTGCAAAACCTTCAACTATTGCAGAGTTGGTTGACAAGGTTGCAAGTGGTGAATATGATAGTGCGTTTTGTGCAGAGTCGTTGCGCACATTCATGTGGGAAGATGGGAAACCTATAAACTTTGATCCTGATCATTTCCCCAGGACGCAGGATTTACCGCTAATCTATGGTGAAACTTCCATTGCATATGTATTTACAAAAGAGAGTTTTCTTAAACATAACCGTCGATTAGGTTCGCATCCATTTATAAAAGAAGTTGGTAAAATCGAAGCAATGGACATTGATTATCCGGAGGATTTTGATATTGCAAATGCAGTATACAAGGAGGTCATAAAAAAAGATGGCGGTTCGAATAACTGATTGTACTATTAGGGATGGAGGATACCTCCTCAATAAAAATTCAGATCCCGAATTTGTAAGAGGAATTATGAAAGGACTTGCCGATGCAGGCATTGATTTTGTGGAGACTGGTTTCTTACAAACGAAAACAACAGGTGAGACATTGGTATACGCAAACTCTGTAGATGCAAGGAAATACCTTCCTGAGAATAAAGGACGTACGCAGTTCTTGGGATTTTGTGACAATAGTAGGTATAGTCCGCATAATTTAGATAGTTATGATGGTAATAGCTTTAAATGGTTGCGTATATCTTTTGCTAAACATGAAATTGATGAATCCATAGATTTTTGTCGTAAGGCACAAGATAAGGGCTATATAGTTCAGTTCAACCCTATGGATGCAGTTAGTTATACAGATAAGGAAAGAGCTGGACTTATTGAAAAAGTAAATAAAGTAAAACCTGGGTCTATGTCAATTGTTGATACATTTGGTGCTATGTATTTAGAGGATCTCCGCCATATTTTTAAACAAATGGATGCTTTGCTTGACCCGAATATTGCAATAGGCCTGCATAGTCATGATAATCTTGGATTATCAACGGCTCTTGCTGAGACTATGATTATGTTGGCAGAAAATACTGGTCGAGATGTTATTGTTGACGGCTCACTTTTGGGAATGGGACGCGGCGCAGGTAATGCAAGCACAGAGCTTCTTGCAAGTTATTTAAATAAACATCATGGTGCAAATTACAATATACAGATTCTTCTTGATACCATTCAAGCATTTATAGAGCCCTTAAGAAAGAATATTTGCTGGGGATATGATTTACCTATGTTTGTTTGTGGCACTGAGCATGCTCATGTAGATAACGTATATTATTTACAAAATAATACTGATTGTACAGCAAGAGGAATGTATGAAGTGATTAAGTCTATGCCTGTTTCGCAAAGGACAAGGTATGGAACGGGATATAGCAAAACTGATTTTACTAATTTGCAGGCAGCATATGATACTTATACGAAAGAAAGAGAGAGTAAATAATGAATTGTGCAGACTATTTAGTAGACTATCTTATAAAAAAAGGTATTACTGATGTTTTCGGCTTTTCCGGTGGATATATAGTTCCTTTTATAGATGCACTTTACAAAAGAAAAGATGAAATTACTACCCACGTTTGTTATAACGAGCAGGGTTGCGCGTTTGCGGCAAATGGTTATGCAAGGGTAAGTGGAAAACTTGGAGTTTATTTTACAACTTCTGGTCCCGGTGCGGTTAATGCACTTGGCGGATTAGCTGATGCATGGTTCGATGGAATTCCTATTATGGGAGTTTGTGGAAATGTTCCTACTAATGAACAGAAGGGGTATTCAGGAATTCGACAAAATGGATTTCAAGAGATGGATATTGTTTCGATGACGAGGAGTATCACAAAACTATCGGTAACACCATCAGATCCTGAAAAATTTCCGGAAATAATAAGTAGAGCATACAATTTAGCAATGATAGGAAGAAAGGGGGGTGTTATAATTGATTTTCCGTTTAACATCCAAAAAGCCGATTGTAATTGTAGGTAACGGATGCCGTGAAGCTGGAGGTGCGGAAAAACTTCATGCCTTCTATGAAAAAACTAAAATCCCTATTTTAACAACAATGAATGCTGTGGACTTGGTACAGGATAAAAATAAATTGGGGTTCATTGGCGTTTATGGCAATCGAGTTGCTAATATGATAGTAGAACAGTGTGATCTTGTTATTAGCATAGGTGCGCGTTTAGGGCTTCGCCAAATTGGAAACAAGAAAGAATTTTTTGCACCCAATGCATTTCTTATACGTGCAGATATAGACCAGTATGAGTTAAGCCGAAATGTTAAAGAAAATGAAGAAAAGCATCTTATTGATGCGAATGAATTTATTCAGAAACTTATTGATGAAGATATTCCTGAATATACAGATTGGAATAAAGCTTGCTTTGAAGCACGGAATCTTTTAGAACCATATGATAAAGATCTCGGTAATTTGTGCATTGAGAAGATTTCATCACTTTTGCCGGAAAATCCGATTGTTGCTATTGATATTGGTCAAGCTCAGTGCTGGTCGGCTCAAAGTCTGACATTAAAAGGAAGAAAAGGACGAATACTGATAGGTGGTAGTTATGGTTCCATGGGGTGCGGGCTTCCATATGCTATAGGTGCGACATTAGCTGAAGGAAAAAAAATTGTTTACTGTATAACCGGAGACGGCGGCTTACAGATGAATATTCAAGAACTTCAAACTATTGCTAGTGAAAAGTTGCCAATTAAGATATTTGTAATAAACAACAAAGCACTCGGAAAAATTGTTGAAATTCAAGTTGGTTCGTATGCTAATCGTATGCTTATTACGGATGAAAGCGGCGGATATACAGTTCCAGATTTCGAAAAGGTTGCCAAGGCGTACGGAATAAAGTCAAAAACGCTTGACGGATACGAAGAACTTGATAGCTGTATGAAGTGGCTTACAGATGATGAACCATGCCTTATTAACATTATGTTGCCGGAAGCAACAATTCTTCAGCCTAAAATGAATTGGAACGAGCGAGAAATGAAGCCTCTTTTAGATGATGAAGTTATGGAAAAGGCAAAAACAATCTTATCTTGAAAAATGATTTGAATTTATCAAAGAATGGGGTGAGGTGTAGATATGGGTAAAATAAAATATCTTGTCATGGATGTTGATGGAACATTAACCGATGGCAAAATCTATATGGGAGAAAATGGTGAAATAGCAAAAGCCTTTAATATTAAAGATGGTTGCGGCATACTCCTCATACTTCCTAAGTATGAGATAACTCCTATAATTATTACTGCACGCAGTAGTAAGATTGTTGAAAATAGGTGTAAAGAAATTGGAATAACTGAATTGTACCAAGGGGTTAAAGACAAACTTAAAATGCTAAGGGAAGTTGTTGGAGACGATTTTAGTTCGGTAGCTTATGCAGGAGATGATTTACCTGATATTCCTTGTATGGAGGCGGTAAAGAAATCAGGTGGCTTGGTTTTATGTCCATCTGATGCAATTTCTGAGGTTTTTTGTCTTGCTGACTACATTTCTAGTTTTAAAGCAGGAGAGGGCGCAATTCGTGATTGTATTAATTATTTGACAAGTTGTAGTTGAGAAATGATTCGCAAGATAAGTAGTTGAATGTTATTAATACTTTTGCCGAAAACGAACTTGGTGGAGAGATAGCTTTCTATGGCATTTTGTAAAAGATTTTATAGTACTAATTGTGCGGAAGTATGTCTTAAATGATAATAATATTATAAAGATTTTGCAGTATACTGAAAAATATGTGGCAAAATTTGGGATATAATTAGTTAAGTATGAATATTGATTAATACGCTTGATTTTATAGTAGAGAGTTTTTCAAATATGTCAAAATGTAATTGGCAGATATTTAAAGGAGATAAATCAATGAGCAAGATAAAAGTTACAAAATGTGATATAGAGGGACTTTATGTTATAGAACCGTCTGTTTTTGGTGATAACAGGGGCTATTTTATGGAAACTTACAACCAGAATGATTTTCATGAGGAAGGTCTTGATATGGTTTTTGTACAGGACAACCAGTCCATGAGTACTAAGGGTGTTTTGCGAGGACTTCATTTTCAGAAAGAATTTCCGCAGGGCAAGCTTGTTCGTGTTGTAAGAGGTGCGGTTTTTGATGTGGCTGTGGATTTGAGAGCTAACTCAAAGACATACGGCAAGTGGTTCGGTGTTGAATTAAGTGCCGAAAACAAAAAGCAATTTTACATTTCCGAAGGATTCGCGCACGGTTTTGTAGTGTTAAGCGATGAAGCAGAGTTTGTTTACAAGTGTACCGACTTCTATCATCCCGGTGATGAGGGCGGTGTTCTTTGGAATGACCCCGATATAGGTATTGATTGGCCTATACCCGATGGCATGGAACCTATCCTTTCCGAGAAGGACAAGCTTTGGAAAGGCATTAAAGAAACATTTAAGTTTTAAGGGGGGCTGGCATATGAAAGGCATAGTTTTAGCAGGCGGTTCGGGCACACGTCTTTATCCACTTACAAAGGTAACATCAAAGCAGCTTCTGCCTATATATGACAAACCGATGATCTATTATCCTTTGTCTGTTCTTATGATGGCAGGAATAAAGGACATACTTATTATTTCAACTCCACAGGATACGCCGAGATTTGAGGCTCTTTTAGGTAACGGCTCGCAGTTTGGAATAAGCCTTAGTTATGCTGTTCAGCCTAGTCCAGATGGACTTGCGCAGGCATTTATTATTGGTGAAGAATTTATTGGCGACGATACAGCAGCAATGGTGCTTGGAGACAATATTTTTTCGGGTCATGGTCTTAAAATGAGACTTAAAACAGCCGTTGAAAATGCCGAATCAGGCAAGGGTGCAACCGTATTCGGTTACTATGTTGATGATCCAGAACGATTCGGTATCGTTGAGTTTGACGAAAACGGCAAAGCTATAAGTATAGAGGAGAAACCCGAAAAGCCGAAGAGCAACTATTGTGTAACCGGCTTATATTTCTATGACAATAGAGTTGTTAACCTTGCAAAGAACTTAAAGCCATCAGCAAGAGGAGAACTTGAAATAACCGACCTCAATAGACTCTATCTTGAAAAAGGTGAGTTGAATGTCGAATTATTAGGTCAGGGCTTTACATGGCTTGATACAGGTACACACGAAAGCCTTGTTGATGCATCTAACTTTGTAAAGACAATAGAACAGCATCAGCATAGAAAATTGGCTTGTCTTGAGGAGATAGCGTATCTTAACGGCTGGATTAGTGCAGATGAGGTACTTGAAAACTGCAAGGATATGATGAAAAACCAGTACGGACAGTATTTGAAAGATGTAATTGATGGGAAATATGTGGATGTACTGCATTGAACCTCATTGCACATATTCAGTCAAGTATACATTCAAAATTTACGTTCAAGACGGAGGGAGCAAATAGCAAAAACAAATGCTTTTTGCTCCCTTATCTATTTGCAGTATTGCGTTTTTTATGTGCACAAACAAGAAAGATATATGTGCCAAATTTAATTAAAATTTATATGTAATCGCAAATTTTATATTTATAATTTCCATTTATCCCCCAATTTATTTAGAATTTCAGCAAACAGCACCTCTCTATCCCGCTTATTATCGTCATTTGAGGACTGTGTCAATGTTATCAGCAGCGGGTCGCCCTCGCGTATACGCAGGGTACGTCTTATTTCCTTGGGGATGACTATTCGTCCGAGATCGTCTATTCGTCTTACTATTCCTGTTGCTTTCACAAGCGTGTCCTCCTTAAATAAAAAAAATACAAGCAAAGCTGTTGATGCTTTACTTGTATTATTAGTTTATTGCGGGATTTTATACATTTTCAACAATTTTTGTGCAATTTGATCGGGGCAAAATTTTCGTTACCGATTTTTGGTTTTGTAAACGGTGCAAGATCCATGCTATTGTTTGCAAAGGGAGAAAGTGGAATATAGGTAAATATATCCAATCTTATTCGCATAAATTCTACATCACGGGATATTGTTTGACGGTGTATATTATGGTATCCTGTAAGGTAAATTAAAGCTGTATTCGGAGGATAAAATATAACCTTGAAACGACAAAAGTTGGAGTATAAAATATGAGGGAAATGAGAGTATGTGCAAAGATCATATCCTTTGTCATACAAATCAAAAATGGAAACGAACATTCAAAGATCCGATAAAGTATATCCGCTTACGGCATATGAGAGAGGAATGTATATATCGCAAAAGCTGGATCCGCAGTCAACGGAGTATAATTTGAATATTTTGCTTATTATTGAGGGCGCATCTTCAGAAGAAGTTAAGGCAGCAATAACCAAAGTTTTTGCCGCACACGAGGTCTTTCATTCGTATTACGGTGAGCGGGACGGGAGACCCGTGCGTATAATTTCGGAAAATTTGCCCGCAATAGACGAAAAGACCGCGGCAGACCGTGCAAAAGCAATAGCTATCGCCGAGAAATATGCGATACCCTTTGACCTTGAAAAGGATATACCCGTACGCCCGACGGTATATACCGCGGCAGACGGCTTTGTTATACTGCACTTGGCAACACATCATATTACATTTGACGGGGGCTCCCGCAAGGACATTTTTCGTTGAATTTAACAAGGCTTTATGCAATGAAGCAATAGAGCCGCCAAAATACGATCTTTCGGATATTTGGGATAGAAAAATCGACAAAGAAAACGGGCTTGCATATTATCGCAAGTTATTTGAAAACGGAGTGCCTGTTTGCGAAATGCCGATAAAAGGCAAGCGACCGGAGATACACCCCGTATCAGACAGCATAATAACCGATAAATACGATGCTTCGGAGCTGAAAAAGCCGGAAGATACCGCAAAAAAGCTCGATATCACCAAATTTGAACTGTTTTTTTCGGCAATTTCAATGGTTCTCGGAAAATATACATCATCGGAGGAGGTCGTTATAGGCGTTCCCACCAATATGCGTCCGTCGGATGCAAACAATGTGGAGATAACGGGCGATTCTCTTGCGTATATGATATACACATCGGGTTCGACCGGTGTGCCGAAGGGTGTAATGCTTAAACACGAGGGTATATGTAATTATCTCCGGCCTCATCCCGCCAATATACATATGAAGTCCGTTCACGACCTTGTCAATACATATCTGTCGATAACCACAGTATCGTTTGATATGTCGTTCAGGGAACACACAGCGTCGCTTTGCAACGGTAAAACGCTGGTTTTTTCCTCCGACAGCGATATGAACGACCCAAGAGCATTGGCGCGTTTGATGGAAAAGTATAATGTTGATTGCATAAATGCCACCCCGTCAAGGCTTCAGCAGTATTTATATAACGCTGCATTTTGCGAAAGATTGAAATATTGCAAATGTATAATGGCGGGCGGCGAGTTATACCCTATTTCTCTTCGTGACAAAATAAAAGAAATAGCCCCGAATGCACGGCTGCTCAACACTTACGGTCCTACCGAAATAACCGTCTCCTGCAACGTAGGGGATCTTACAAGTGCGGAATATGTAACGGTAGGCAGGCCGCTTCTTAATTACAAGGAGTATATAGTCGATAAATTCGGAGATATAGCGCCCTTTGGAGTTGCGGATGAGTTGTATGTCGGCGGAATAGTTGTCGGAAAGGGATACAGAAATCCGGAGAAAAAGACGGCGGAACTGTTTGTCACCTATAACGGCGAACGAATGTATCGCACAGGGGATCTGGCCAAATGGGATAATGAGGGCCGTGTTTTGATAATCGGCAGACTTGACAGCCAGATAAAGCTGCGAGGACTGCGTATAGAGCTTGGCGAGATAGAAAACGTTATTGGAAGCTTTGACGGTATCAAGGAGGCTGCCGTCGCCGTTAAAACAATAAATAATACAGAGCATATAGCGGCATATTTTACGGCCGATAAGCAAATAGATATCGAAAAGCGTCAATGATATTCGTATTCCGCAGAAATAAATTTCTGCTTCATAAGCCGAAACGCGCGACAAGCGCGTACAGGCTCATCCTCTGTAGGCTATACACGCCTTTGGCGTGTTACGCCATAACTCATAACCAACGGAATTGCAAGCAATTCCAAATTCAGTGGGAGCTTGGACTCCCACTGAATTTTAAGTAAGCACCCCCGCTTTAAAAGCGGGGGACTTATTTAGTTTGTTAAAAACCACGCCGCATCAAAGCTTACACATTATATGGTGCCGACCGCGTATATGCAGCTTGAAGAAATGCCGCATACATTCAACGGAAAAAAAGATATGAAAAATCTGCCCGACCCTATTATTGCCGAAAAGGCCGAGGGCCCGTCAACGCCGCATCAATTAACGGCGTTTGAACGTGATATCTGTCAGCTCGCGGAAAAGGCAATAGGCTCGCCTATCGACGAGATTGGGATAAATCTTATGAATCTCGGAATGACGTCACTTACGGCAATTTCGTTTGCAACCTTTGTTGAAGAAAAATACGGCTGCGAAATACCCGTAAGCGAAATGACGGAAACCGAATTTGAAGAGCGAAAGAAGAAATTTGTAAGACCGTTTGATCTGCATAAGGATATACTGTATCGTTTTGAAATAATAATAACGGACAAAAAGACCTATCTTCTTTCGGATCTTCACCATATCATATTTGACGGTCTTTCGCGAGGTTTGTTTATGGATACTGTTTCCAAGGCATACAGCGGAGAGAATACGGAGGTTGAGGAATTAAATTATTTTGATTATGCACTCGGCGAAAGCGAGTACAAAGAAAGCAATGAATATCAAATTTCCGAGCAATACTTCACGGATATGATGAGCGAATTTGAGACCGCGGCGGAGATACCTGCGGATAAAAGCGGAAGAATTGAAGAGGGACGGATAGGCATAGTTGACGTAATGCTTGAAAAAGGGCGTGTAAAGAGTTTTTGCCAAGAAAAAGCAATCACTCCCGCAAGCCTGTTTCTTGCTGCGGCATTTTATACCGTATCGCGCTTTGCAAACAACAAAAATGTGTATATCTCCACCATTTCAAGTGGAAGAGTCAGCAGCCGGACACGCCATACCGTAGGTATGTTTGTACATACACTGCCGCTCCATATCAATTTTAACAAAAAAATGACCTCGGACGAGCTTTTAAAGGCGGCAAATGCCTCAATGCTCGGCGGTATGGAAAACGAGACCTATCCGTTTATTCAGCTTGCAGACAAATACGGCTATCGCACGGAAATAATGTATGAGTGTCAGCTTGGTGTAAGCGGTTCAAAAAACAGCATAGGTGAAGCCGCATACAAAACAGAGTATCTTAAGCTTGAAGCGCCCAAATTTAAGGTGACGATCGCCATTGAAGATAAAAACGGCCAAATCGCGGTTACCATACGCTACAACAATGCCATTTACACAGAATCTTATATGCGTACACTTGCGGAGTCGGTAAAAACTGTTGTTTTAAGTCTTATGGAGGGCAAAACACGGCCTGTCGGGAATATTATGCTGACGGGAGCAACGGGATTTATGGGTATTCATGTATTGGCGCATTTCCTTAAGCACGAAAAGGGCAAGGCCTACTGTCTTTTAAGGAAAGGCCGATTTGACGAGCCTCTTATTCGTTTGAAAAATGTATATTTCTACTATTTCAAAGCTTCTTTCCGAGCGTGTGGTGCTTGAGGCCATAGCGGAGCAGGGACTTGATGCAAAGGTCATTCGTGTAGGCACCTTGTCTGCGCGCAAAAGTGACGGGGAATTTCAGATGAATTTCCTTACCAACAATTTTTCGGGAAGGCTTAGGTCATACGGAATACTCGGCTGTTTCCCGTACTCAATGATAAATTCTCCCATATGTATGGGACCCATTGACGAGAGTGTCAGAGCCTTTTTTGCCATTGCCTCCGTTCCAAAGGAATGCTGTCTGTTTAACTGTACCAACAATCATATTATTCCGCTGGGTGATATCATAACCGAAATGAACAAAGCGGGTATAGACATAAAATTTGTCGAAGACAAGGTATTTGATGAAGCTGTTGCCAAGGCGGAAAAAGACCCGCAAAAGGCAGCTATACTTTCAAGTATGATCGCGTACAAAAATATAGCGCACGGTAAATGCGGGTGTATCGGCAAACACCGCCGTACACAGCAGCAGTACCGCCATGACCGCCAATAATACGGCAAATATCTTTTTAGTGCTTCTCATTTTTGTTTTCCCCCTTTTTCGTCAGCAGATTTTCGCATATTATTATATTTTCATACAGATACACCATATTAATTTACAGTATATCACAATATACGCCCCCAAACAATACTCCTGCCCGTAAATTTTCGGTGAACATTATTGTCCTAAATACACAAAAACGGCAGGGTCGATCGTACCCTGCCGCAGTATAGGTTATTCAAGTTAAGCTTGTGTTAATTGTCAGCCACATACGGTTGACAAGCGACCTTTTTATTCCACGGCGATATATTCAAAGGTTATATCGCCCATATTTGTGCTGTAATTGGGACCCTTAAACAGGATATGGCTTGCATCGCTGTTTGCGGTAAGTGTAAACTCGATATTCTTTGAGTAAGAGCCTATTTCCGATACTGCTTGTATATCGGAAAGGGCGCTGTCAACGCCGCCTGTGAGGTAGGCTCTGAAGCCCGTGCCGCCGTTATCCTTTGCGGTAATGTATACCTTTAGTTCCTCGCCGGCCTTTACCGTTTTTGGCAATGCCAGCTGGAATGCGAGGGTATCCTTTATATTTAAGGCGCCGTCCGAATAGGTACCCGTGCCTGCCGTTGAAAGGTCAAGCTTTTGTCCCTTTTTGGTCTTTTTATTAAGTATTTTTATAACATCCAAAATATCTATTGTATTGTCCGTAGAGGCATCGGCGGCCTTAAAATCGTAATTGCCCGAAAGCTCACCGCCGTTTGCAATGCAGTCAAGCGCCGATTTTGCATCCGCATCGTCGATAATGCCGTCGTTGTTTACATCGCCCCTGTCCTTTACAATAAGCATAATGTAATTAACGCAGTTTCCAAAGCCCGAGGCGCTGTTTGCACCGAGTATTACGGTGCTGTCCTTTTTAAAGGCATTATAGTAAACATCAAGCGTATGTCCGCCCGAGGTGGTAACGGTCATACCCGTTTTTTCGTAGCTCTTAAGCCAATCGGGAAAGTCTGCCGCCACACGCTCGTCCGATAAAACGTAAATATCGCAGTCCTTGGCCGCCTTGAACGAGCCGAGGGGCTGAGTATACATCTTGGATTCACACGAGGTTTGGATATACTCCGCGCCCGAAAGTGTTTTGGGCAGCTCGGCACAGGTAAAATCGCGGTCGCCGTAAAGCCTGGAGCTTTCCTCAAAGCTGCTTTGTACTGACCAGCCTGCCGCGTTTGTGCTGTCGTTTACCTTAAGCGAACCAACTATATCGCCGCTGCCTATCTCAACTGCGCCCTCGGCATCGCCGAATACGCCGTCAAGGGTGAAATTGTCAAAATAAACGGTGCTTGGGAGCGTAGAGTTTGCCTTAAACTCAATTTTATTTTCGCCCTCCTTAAGGGTGACGGTTTGCGATACGCTCTTCCAGTCGCTTAAGGACGAGCCCGCCTCAAGTGAAAGCGTACCCGTCTTTTCACCGTTTACATATACATCCACGCCCTTGTTTGCGGTGGTTGCAGAGTATCTTAATGTAAGCTTAAAATCGCCCGCCTTGCTTGTTTTTACCGTGTCCTTTACCGCTGCATTCGCGTTTGTGCCAAAGCGCATAAAGCCCATACCCTGAAAATTTACGGTATCTGTATTACAGCCGTTTGTTACATTGCCCTCAACATTCTTGCAGTCAAAGTTTTCCGCCTCATACTGGCGTGTACCCGAGTAAAATGTAGGGAATTGAGGTGCGGTGTAAACTGCGGTCTTATATGCCGTTTCCTTGCCCGTTTCGTTGCCTTGGCAGTTTATTGTAAGGTCAAGCGCGCCGTTATGCTCGACGGTCAGCTTATAAACTCCGTCCTCCCAGCTTTCGGTTATCTTGCTTGCAAGCTTGGGAGTTGCGCGGTCCTTTGCCGTATAGCTCGGCTTTGAGGATGCGCCCTTAATTGTGAGCGTATCGGTGGTGGCGCCGCTGCTTTTCTGGTCGTAATTATTAAGATATATGTCGATATGGTCGGTATATTCGTTTACAAGCGCCGTGCCGTAGGCTGCGGAGTGGCTTATATCAAGTGTCTTGCAGGTATTGTATTTAAGCTTTAATATGCTGCCTGCCGCCGTACCCGTTTTGTTGGGGTTGTATGTGAACCAGGTGTTTTCGTTTCTTGCCCAGAAAGAATTGCCGCCCTCGGTATCGTCGGGGTAGTATTGGTTAAATTCCGCCTGCTTTGCGGCTATGGAAGCCCACCTTGACGGTATCTGTGACTGCTTTATCTGTACGGGTATGGTTTTTGCCAGATCATCGCGCAATGCGTATACCGTGGGTATGGTCTGATAACGTCCCGTGCTTTTGTAAAGGTCAAAATTATCCTTTAAATTGCCGTCATTCGGCATACGGTAAAGGCCTTCAAACAGAGTTTCGTAGCTGCTGTAAAGGTTGTCGCCGAAACCGTATTTATTGCCGCTCACATCCTGTATAACGGCAATTTTTGTGCGCTCTACCGTCTCTTTTCGGTCGGGTATGCGTATCGTCTTATCAAGCACCTTGCGAAAGGTCTCCAGCATTACGTTTTCGTACTGTGGGAAAAAGGCGAAGCGCCTGTATCTGTAGCCCTCGCTGTCCGTACCCTCGTAAAGCGTCTGTATATCATCCCGCCAGATAAGCTCGGGGCCGTCAATTACCGTGGCGCCGTTCATAGCCATACGTTCAAAATGAATGGGTATGGATGTGGTCAGTCTGTACTGCTCCTTGGTCTCCTCGCCCGAGCCCGTATAGCCGTAGTCCGACCAGCCCGTATCGTCGTATCTTACGCCGTAGTTGTCGCACCAGCCGCCTATAAAATAGCCGTATACAAGGCTTTCCTTGTCGTGGATATAGCTGAGCTGCGTGTATTTTTCTTCCATAATAAGGTTTTGATGATAATTTGCACAGGCCTCTCTCCACTCGGGTACCTGCTTAAGCATGGCAAGCGGATTTATAGCGGGGCTCCATTGGTTACCGCACCAGCTTATATTAAGGTAGCCGCCGTAGCGGTTGCAAAGCTCCAAAAGGTTTGCAAAATGACGGTAGCGGTTGGGGCAGCTAATGGGGAAATCCTGCGACTCAAAGCCCCAGAACTGCTCGCAGTAGTTATAACCCAAAAAGTTTGGGTATTCCTTGAAAAATTCCTCGAAAAGGGTGCCGTCAAGGCTGTTGCCCGCGGGCGAGCCCTCGTAATAATCGGGAAAGTGGCATTGACCGCCGCTTGCGGGCTGGATGGTTGTCCAAACGCCCTTGTCGGCACAGCTGCGCAGCCAGGATTTGGCTGTTTCGTAGCCGTTATGCACCATTTTCCAGCGATGCTCTTTGCTGTCCCAGTTTATCGAAAGCGAAAGGTTGAATACCACATAGGGCAAAACATCCTCGGGTACAAGGTCGATTATTTTTTCGGGGTCGGGGTAGTTCCACGCATCTATGTGTACTATCCACATTGGCTGCTCGTTTGAAAGCGGGCGGCGAATTATACCGTCTGCGGGGCAGACATCGGCGCCGTAGGCCTGTATTGCCGCAAATTCCTCGGGTATCGCGTCGGCGGCACCGACGCTTGTAAGCGGTACCGCGCAAAATGTCATTACGGCAGACATAAATCCCGCAATTATTTTCTTTAGTTTCATATAATAATATCCCTCCTGTAAAATATACGGATATTATTATACAGCAAAAAAAAAGCAAAGGCAACATAAGATAGAAAGGTAACAAAATTACAAATTTAGGTTTATGAATAATAAACAAAAACTACTTTCACTATTTATTAATAATAAATAAAACAATTACTGTATATAAACCATAGCGGTTTTTCTGAACGCAGCCAGCATTTTTGTTATGCCGCTATATGCCATACCTGCGCAATAGATATAAACCGCCGTATTTTTTGTTCTGATAAAAGTAAGGCATATTATGGCTATGATAACATTTACAAGGCCTTGGCTGAATTTGAGCTTCCAATGATCATCCCCAAGTTTTTTGGCGTTTCTTGCCGCCATTATCTCAACAAAGCCCGAAAAGGCGTGTATGCCTATCAGATACAGCATTATATAAAACCGCGGGATATCCGCAATACTTACCGTAAAAAGTCCCAGATCAAGAACGATAATGCCTATATACAACGACCTTTTGCCGCCCACCATAAATCTTGCCATTGTAAAAAAATAAAACAGAGAGCCAAAGCCATTTATTATAAGGCCAACGCTTAAAACAGTCATTATCAGCGGATAACCGTACTCGGGCAAAAGAGCCATACAAGCGGCTATGGGTATCATTAACATACCTGTCAGAAAGCTTTTTATTCTTTGGCTTTTACTCAACTTTGCCTTCCTCCTTTTTAATAAGCTTTAACAGGGCCCCTAAAAGACCCGTTTTTCCGGGCGTAACGGAATAGCCCGCCAAAAGGCTGTGCGAGGTAAATATGCGGTTTGTGACCATGCTTTTTTGCCTTACCGCGGCGCCGAAAAAGCCGCCGAGGAAGGTATCCTCCTTATTGTCCGAGTCCATATATTCTTTTTGATATTTGTTTATATCATAAACGGGTATAGTCTCGCCCGAAAGCCGCTCGCCAAAGGCGCGCCAGCCGTCGGAGGCATTTGGTCTGCGTTCGCAAATAATGGCCTTTATTTCATCCCTGTAAGGCTTTACCGCCTCTGTATCGTATGTATCAAGCTCAAACGTCTCCACATCGCCCTTAAGATATTTCATGGCATATATCATCTGACAAAAGGCGTTAAAATAATCCGAAGGGTTATCCTTGATTATTTCTCGGTAGTCGCCCCAGGCGGGAAGGTATTTATACCTGCAAAAGCTATAATCCGGCAGGTGTCCCGCCCTGCCATGGCCTAAATTCATAATGGAGTTTTCGTTTGACTGATATAAACTGCTTGTGTAAATGCTGTTTTCAAGGTCATCGGGCTGTATGGTACTATGCCTGAATTTGATTTGTTTTTCCGTGCCGTCCGGAAATATCTCATAAAAGTAGTAATCCGTATTATTGATAGCAAGCGACGGTGTGCCCGCAAAATATCTGTGTGCCCAGGTATCGGCCAGGATATGCATGGCAAGCCCCGCCGCCTGCAGACCCCTGCCCTTTGCCAGATCCACGGTCTCGCGCAGCAGGCTGCCGTTGGGGCCGCACAAAAGGCGGTATTTTCTTAAATAGCGCTTTGTACGCCACTTTTTTTGCGCATACAGATCCTGCGGCAGAAAATGAAACGATGCCCATATCCTTGTAATATCCTGAAGCCCCATAATATCCGTATCGGCGTCCATAAGCTCTGTTTGCAGCTGTGTTGTAGCCGCCGCCCGCGGTGCCTTTAATTTATTTATAAGCAAAAGCGAGCATTCATCAACAAACTGTGCGCTGTACGCTATGCTGCAGCTTTCCTTGTGTGAATATCCGGCTATAAAGGCCGCACAGTAGGTCGCGTAATAATGAAAATCCATTTGCATATTTACCGTGCCTCCTTTATTTGCCGTTTGCGTTTTCTGCGCAAAATTTTTGTTCTTGCCGCACAGTATATCATTTCAGCACAGTTAATGCATAGTGTAAAATCAAGCAGATCGGTCGCAAAAGCAAGATCCATATCCTGCTGCACCTGTGTTGTTGTATTTTGCGCGGTGTTATCGGTAGCTTCCTGCGATAAAAACGAAAGCATTATTAACCCTGCAGCAAACAGCAAATACAAATTTTTTCTTTTTTTCCCACGGCCGTCCAGCATAGCGCATCCGCCTATATACAGGTGTATCATAAACGATATTAAGCCCACCAAAAGTATAATTATAACAAAAATGGCAAATATAATATTCTGCAATTCAACTATGGGGACATTTAATTCGCTCGATATGCTGTTCATTATAGTATTGCGGTAAAAAACGATGCCCATTATCAGGCGGATGGATCCCCAAATGCCAAGCACAATAATGCCCCAACCGCTTAAAACAAGCCTGTTGCTGTACCGCCTTAATTTTACGGAATCAATTTGATTATCTTCTTGTATTATTATTTCTTCCATATATTTTTCCTTATTTATCTGCAATCAGTCCGTCGGACAATATATTACAAAAGCTCCGCAGACACGCAGTCCACGGAGCAGTCAATTACAGAGCCTTTTTTATTGCGGCAAGAAGTTCGCTATAATCCTCATACGCGGGTATGTCGGGATGATCCTTTTTGATCTGCTCGGTACTTCTGAAAAGAAAGCCGGACTCTCCCGCCTGTATCATAGCCAGATCGTTATAGCTGTCACCGCCTGCTATTGTTTCAAAGCCAACCGATTGAAGCGCCTTGACCGTACTTAACTTGGATTGCGCACAGCGCATTTTATAGCCTGTTATTTCGCCGTTTTCCGCAACCTCAAGGCTGTTGCAGAAAATAGTGGGCCAGCCTAATTTTTCCATCAGCGGCTTTGCAAACTCCGTAAAGGTATCACTTATAATAATAACCTGTGTAAGCGAACGAAGCTCGTCCAAAAACTCCTTTGCGCCCTCAAGCGGTTCTATCTTTGCAATGGTGCTTTGTATTTCCTTAAGACCCAGGCCATGCTCTTTTAATATGCCAAGTCTCCACTTCATTAATTTATCATAATCGGGCTCGTCGCGGGTGGTTCTTTTTAAAACCTCAATACCGCTTTCCTTTGAAAAAGCGATCCATATTTCGGGTACCAACACACCCTCGAGATCCAAACATACAATTTTCATTATTTTATTTTCCTTTCGCAGTAAATATATTCAAACTCTATTATAAAACAACCTTGTAAATAAATCAAGGTTTTTGTCGTTGAATTTTTTGCTTTTGTAAGTAAGTCCCGTCCCCATAGAGCCAATTGCTATGGTTTTTTATAACACCATCCCGACCGATTTTTGTTTTTATATATTACATCTATATTGTTTTTATTATAATGCCGGTCAAATTCATCAACAAAATAATCATCGGGATAATATTTAAAGTATTCATACAATAATCTTATAAGTGTCTCTTCACGCTCGGAAATATCCTCTATATTTATTGCAGCAGCCAAATCATCATCTATCCATTCAAAATCTCCTTTTTTGTATTCCGGTATGTTCTCGCCATAAACATACATAACAAAACTACACTCTTCGGGTTTATGAAATGTAACACTGATAAAATAGGGAGGGTCAAAATTTTATCCCTTTTCGATGGAATCCCTTACAATGCGCCTTAAATACTTATAATCCGAATACTGTCCGTCGCAGGCCTTTACCAGCGAATCCCTGACATACTCGGCATTTTCCTTTAAAAGCGCCTTATTCATTTTAAAGCCGTGATACTCCGCAAACTGGGTCGCAAAGGTAACTATCGTCCTGGTGTTGCCCTCACGGAAGGGATGTACCTGCCAAAGTGCGGCAAGCTTTACCGAAAAAATCGAAGCGGTCTCGTCAATGCTTAATTCCTCCCAGTTTGTATTGTTAAGATCGGCAATGGCATTTTCGGCATCGCGTTCTATACAGCCCGGCAGAGAATAGCGCACGGTATCGCCGCCCAGCACTCTTTCGCCCTTTACTATGGGCACCTCGCGTTCCTTGCCCGCCCAGCTGTAAATATCGCCGAAAATATACTTATGTATTGCCTTTAAACGCGCATAATCAAAAAGACTGCCCGAAAACTTTTCGTCTATGTCAAGCAGTCTTATACACGTTATATCGGCTTCCGCCTTATTCAGCTCATCCTCGTCTTTGATGCCCAGATTATTTTTAAGCACTTCGGCATCATCATAAAGATATATATCCTTCATACGGACTTTCTCCCGTTAGTCTTATACGACCTTATATCTTTCTATCGTTTTTTTCAGTATGTCGGAAATTTCCATTTTCCCCATTATATAGCAATCTATAAGCTCTTTGGTCTGCGTAGTCGGCTCTGCCGCATCAAGTGTTGACAGCGCCAACGCATCGTTCACAATTTTTTCACGCTCTACCCTTGTTGTTTCCGCAATAGAATAATTTTTGTACACGGTCGCTTCTCCTCACAAACACATTTATGTTACTCCTTTTCTCTATGTTTATTATATCATCTTCCGGGGGCAAATACAAATTAAATTTATGTGACAAACTGTAACAAATTTGTAAATAAAAAAAGGAGGCCGCTCGCCTGAAACGACAGCCTCCTTAATATGGTTCTATAATATTTGGTGTGGTCGATAGGCTACACCAAATTTTTTTTGCAA
>CAMVJD010000002.1 GCA_947167715.1 uncultured Eubacteriaceae bacterium | reverse complement strand
TCGGCTTATGTAGCAGAAATTTATTTCTGCGGAATACGAATATCATTGACAAAAAATTATTGTAAAATTATATTATAGTGGGTTTACATAATTAATGTTTTATGATATAATCAAATTATAAAAGAGAATGTATTTTATACGTCTGCGATGGACGAAGCGGATATTTTACGATAGGTTTGCAGACACCTTATATCCGTTCAGCCCCGTGCTAAGGCTAAAGCCTGCTTCAAAGCGATTTCTCTTTTGTATTACGGGATCGGTCAAGTGCCGGTTCCGTTTTTTTGAGGTGTTTTATGTACAGTTTGCTTGATGAATTATCAAAAAAGAAAAATTGGCAGGAATTTTTGGAAGAAAAGACGGAAAACGGTCATTTTAGAAGGTTTGAACAGAAAAAAATAGAAAAGTATATCGAAAACGAAGGATATATTTCGTTAATAGAAGGCGGCCTGAAATTTTCGCCGCCCCAAAAGAAATTGGTCAACAAGATAGAAACAGGGAAAAAACGTGTGGTATACCAATTTGCAGCCAATGAAGTGTGGGTGCTGAAACTGTTATGCAGTCTTTTGTATAAATATGATGATAAGATAAATAAAAACTGTTATTCGTTCAGAAAGGCCAATACGGCACAAAAGGCAGTAAAAAGCATTATGTCTGTAAAAGGTCTGCGCAAAAAATACTGCGTTAAGGTCGATATACATAATTATTTCAATTCTATTCCCGCAGAGAGACTTGTTGACGAACTCGGCAAAATAATAGATGATGATCCCCGTTTGCTTGAGTTTTTAAAGGACTTGCTTTTATCAAATGAGGCTATGGAAAACGGTGTTTTGATCAAAGAGAACCGAGGGGCAATGGCGGGTTGTCCGCTGTCTCCGTTTTTTGCCAATATATATTTAATGGAACTGGACGAGTATTTTGAAGATCAGAATATCCCATATTACAGATACTCGGACGATATGGTGTTTTTTGCAGATACAGCAGAAGATGCCGAATTTTACAAAAATAAGCTGACGGAGATAATAACAAAGCGAGGGCTTGAGATAAATCCTAAAAAATGCAGTGTAACCGATCCGGGCGAAAGTTGGGAGTTTCTCGGTTTTGGTTATGTGAACGGAAAAATCGACTTATCAAGGGTGACTAAGCAGAAAATCAAAGGAAAGATAAAACGCAAAGCAAAAGCCTTGTACAGATGGAGAATGAAGAAAAATCTCTCTTACGATAAGGCCGCAAAGGCACTTATTAAGCATTTTAATTATAAATTTTACGATGATATGCGCGAGGGCGATTTCTCTTGGAGCAGATGGTTCTTCCCGGCTCTTACCACATCAAACGGATTAAAGGAAATTGATGAATATTTGATAGAATATATAAGATATTTGTACAGCGGCAGGCATTATAAGGGTAATTATAAGTTCAAGTACGATGAAATTAAAAGGCTTGGCTTTAGGAGCCTTGTGAATGAATACTATAAGATAAAAAATAAGGATGATCTTGACGAGAATAAAAGTATAGTAAACGACATTTAAAAATGTCCTTTACTATAACCCTGCGGGGCATGCACACGACTGCGTACAAGGAATAAAGCCGCTTTGCGGCTCGCAGTCGGCGCAAGTAAACGCCCAAAGTCCAAAGACTTTTGTCGTTTACTATAAAATATAAAACTTATGATATGAATAACCAAAAGATGGGTGTTTTTGCGATTTGGAACGAAACACCCATACATCCCGACGAATAAGCCTTTGTGCATCTGTTTGGGATGTATCCACATCCCATTGTATAGGATAATAACCGCATTCTTTTGCGGCATCAAGCACCGTATTATTATATTCGCCAAAGGGCGGGCGGTACAAAAAAGCGTCAAAGCCCAAAAGATTTTTTATTTTATCATGACATTCCATAATATTTTTCTTGTTTTCTTCAAGTGAAAGCTGTGAGCTATGGGGGTGAGTATTGCTGTGGTTGCCGATATCGTGGCCTGCGTTATAAATTTTTTTCACCTCCTCGGGATATTTGTCTACCCAGTAGCCACAAAGGAAAAACGTGGCCTTTACATCGTTTTTATTTAAGATATCAAGCAGGGTGTCGGTGTCGTCGGCGCCCCAGGGGGCGGGCAGAAAGAGAAGCAGATCTCGGCGGAAATATAAGGCCTGTTTTAAAAAAGTATATATTTTTTATTAATATGTGTGGAAATATCAAAGGATTGCTGATAAAATAGAAATACAGATAAAATACCTTTGGGAAGTGAGCATTATGGAAAAAGAACGAAAGGTAGAATATTCCGAGCTGATATATGACCTTATTTTTGTTTATATTATAGGCAGAAACAATTCCCTTTTGCATACGGCAGAGGGCGGCTTTGTAAGCGCAGGCCAGTTTTTGGTGTATGTTTTATGCACGCTTGCGGCAATACAGATATGGAATTTTACTGCCTTTTATATAAATATGTATGGCAGGAACGGCGCCAGAGACCATATATTTATGTTTTTTAATATGTATATGCTTTATTTTGTGGCCGAGGGTACAAGGGAACATTGGCAGGCGTATTTTACCGTGTATCATACCGCATGGGCGGCGATACTTATAAATATCGGTGCACAGTATCTTATAGAATTAAGAAATCACGGGCAAAGTCCGTACAACAGGGCTATAATAAAACGTATGTCGGCGGTGCTGCTTGGTGAGGCGGCGATAGTGCTTATCTCTATACCCGTTTATAAGCTGACGGGGGCGATGCTTTCGCCTGTGGCCATAGCCTTTGGCATAATAACAACTATGCTTATGGGACGGGGGAAAAGGTCTGAAAGCATTGATTTTGCCCACCTTTCCGAAAGGGCCATGCTGTATGTGGTATTTACCTTCGGAGAAATGATAATTGCGATATCGTCATATTTTAAGGGCGATATAAATTTCGGTACGATATATTTTTCGCTTATGGCGTTTTTGATAGTAGTGGGGCTGTTTTTAAGCTACGGTACGCTTTATGACAAAATTATTGACCGCGAAATGAAAACAAGCGGCCTTGGCTATATGCTGATACACGTTTTTCTTATTTTTGCGCTTAATAATATAACCGCGGCGCTTGAATTTATGCACAGCGAGGAAATTGAGCTTGTGCCTAAAATAGTTTTTCTTATCGTGTCGTTTTTGATATATTATCTTTTCCTGTTTTTGACGGAAAGATATGCAAAGCTTAAATGCAGGCCTACGGTCGGCTTTTGCATAAAGCTGATATTGGCGGCGGTAAGCTTTGCCGCGGTAATGCTTGTTTTAAAGGACTATATGCAGCTTAATATCGCCGTGACGGTGATATATGTTTTTGGTGTGTACCTTGTACTGCACAGGATAGGGAAGATCTCTACAGATATATAAGGGGGAAGGACGGTGTTTTATAAAAAATTAAGTCTTATTGTGGCAGTCTTGGGTATTGCGGCGCTTACGGGGTGCGGCTGGGTAAAAAGCCCCAATTCTATGTATGCGCAGGCAAAAAAGGTGCACGGGGACTGCACGGTGGTATCAAAGTCAAAGACCTCGGACAGGTCGGAGGTCGTGCTGCACGATACCCTGCAAGATTTCAATTATGAGGTAGTAAGCTCGATGAATGATATCAACATTGACGGCTCAAGCTTTGGCAGTCTGCCGGGAACGACCGATCATTTCGGGTCAAGGCTGCGCGAAAAGGTGATTTCCGATACGGAGAAGAGCATAAAGGAAATTTGCGAAAGCTACGGCATCACCTACGAATTTTGCAAGCACGAAAGTATTTCTTTATTTTTGTCTATATATCCAAGTAATGAGGAAACTGCGCAAAAAGCCGCTGTTGAGTGTGCAAAGGTCATACAAAGCGAAAATGCAGCTCAACGCCTTGATGGCCTTGAAATATGCGCATATAAGTCGGACCGCGACGTGTTCGGCAGCGTAAAGCTTCCAAATATCATATGGAGAACAAAGGAAGACGAGAAGGTGGAATATTACACCAAAATGGCGCATATGCAGACCGACCCCAATGCGGTATTTGTCCGCAGCGAAAAAGGTATCTTTGCCGATACGGGTGCAAGCCTTGATGGGGTGATAAATGCGCTTGGCTCGGACATTCCCACGGATGCAAGCTCTCCTGTGACTTTTTATTATTTCAAGGCCTCGGACGGCAAAGAATATTATCTCTGCGACTTTAATTATTATGATGAACGAGGGAATATTGCGTGGTATACAAATTACGTTAAGTAAAAAACGGGGCTGCCTTAAATTTAAAAAATATTTCTATTTCCTTAAGGTTTTCGTTTTCGGATATGCAAATTTTATCCACAAGCCCCACAAGAAGCTCTCTTGTGACTGTCTGTATACTTTTGTTTACAAGTATATCTTCTATTTCAGCCGTGTGTTCCGATGTACGGCTTTGTTTGCTTAAAAGCGGGTTTTCCGCGGATATTATGCTTTGCTTGATAATATCGGCACGGCTTTTGTTCTCGCTGTCAAAAAAGGCAAAATCCTCTGCGGTTATTATTCCCTCGGAAAGATAGGCAAGCATAGTCTTTCGGCGGGTCTCGCAGGCTTCAAGGCTTGATTTAAGGCGACGGATATCCTCACGGTTATCGGTCGCTATATTGTTTTTTGTGTTTTTTCTTATATATTCGCTGATGTTTTTGTCAATTGCGTCTTTTAAAATTTTATTTATCCTATCAAGTATTATGCTATCCAGCTCGTCCTCCCTTATCGAGTGGATAGTGCAGGCGCTTTTGCCGTAATGAGAATAGGTCGCACATTTAAAGGCGATATATCTTGTGCCGTCCTTTTTTTTGCGGCTTAAATATTTATTCATAGCCCTGCCGCAGTCTTTGCAGAAAAAAAGCCCCGTATATTTGGATATATTTCGGGTCATATCGGGTGTCGAGGCCTTTGTTTTAAGCAGCCTTTGCACATTTTCAAAATCCGCTTTGTCTATTATGGGTTTGTGGGTGTTTTCGACAATGCACCACTTTGCTTGCGGCAAAGCTGTTTTTTTATGTATGTTGTAGGCCTTTATCTCGCTGCGGTGCTGAACCGTATCGCCGATATATACACGGCTTTGCAGCATTTTATGTATTGTTGTATAGGTCCAGCCGCTTGTTTTGAAAAGGCGGTTTGAGTTTTTGTAATTCTGCCCCAGAATGTTTTGCTTGTAAACGGTGGGGTTTGGGATGCCCTCGGCGTTTAAAATACGGGCAATAGCCTGCTTGCCGTACCCCGAGATATACAGCGAGAAAATTTTTTTTACGACCCTTGCCGCCGTCTTGTCTATTATAAGGCGGTTTTTGTTTTCGGGGTCCTTTATATAGCCGTAGGGCGCGTGAGAGCCGATAAAATCTCCGCGTTCGCGTTTTGCCTTTTGTGCACTTCTGACTTTTTTTGAGATATCTGCGCAGTAGTAGTCGTTTAAAAGCAGTTTTACCGATGTGGAAAGAGAGTCGCTTGCGCGGTCAAAGCTGTCGTAATCGTCCGTAATGGCGATAAAACGTATATTTTTTAAAATAAATTCGCGCTTGATAAGATTAAGCGTTTCTATCTGTTCACGGCCTATTCTTGAAAGATCCTTGACGATTATCGCATTTATCCTGCCCGCATCAATATCCCGCATCATACGCAGAAAAGCCGCGCGGTCGTAGGTCATACCCGTTACTCCGTCGTCCTCGTATACATCCGTAAGCTCAAATTCGCTGTGTGAGTTTATGTAGCTTTCTATTAACAAACGCTGGTTTGCAATGCTTTCGGACTGCTCATCGTCGCGCGATAAACGGCAGTAAGCCGCTGTTTTAAGTCTTTCCATTTTTATCCTCCAAACGACGAATGCCTGTGCCTGCGGCATTTAAAAGACAGTCGGCAAAGGCTTTTTCGCCGTAAACTGTTTTTACCTTAAATTTTTTTTGCATAGCTTCACCCCCTTTTATACTATGCCAAAGGCTAAAAAAATATCTTTACACAGGCTTATTTTTATGCTATAATCCAAAATAAGATAATAAGAAAACGGGAATGATGTTCTCCCGAGGCATATGCCTGAACCGCTTTTTAAGCTGATGACTTCTGCACGCCTTATTTTTGTGCAAAAATTGTCGGCTTTTTTATTTTTGAAAGGAGGCGTATTTTATTAATTCTGCTTTAGTGCGTACAGGTTCAACCTCTGCCGCCGAAATTCCGATAAGGCTTTCGGAAATAAAGCAACCTAAAAAATGAAGCGATTCAAACGAAATAACTATTGTAAAAATACGCCAAAGAGTATATACTGTATGTAATGACTATTTTTTGAATGCAGGGGGATAGTGTGGCTGAAATATATTACGTTCTATTATTTATTTTGTCTGTTGTGCTGATGCTTGTATATGTTTTTGCGTATCACAGGCATTATGATGTACATATATCGCTTATGTTTGTGCTTGTGCCAATAAGCAATCTTGCACAGTATTATATGTATACCTCCCAAGGCCTTGGAGAGGCACTTCTGGCACAGAAAATCACATATCTGGGCAGTACCTATCTTATACTTATGACAACGCTTGCGGTGTTCAGTCTTTGTGATATTAATTTAAACAGGTATACAAGGCTGTTACTGTATATTATAACCACCGCGGCCTTTGCGTTTAGTCAGCAAATAGGCAAAAACAAGCTTTACTACAAAAGCGTTTCGTTTTCAAATGTCAACGGTGTGTGTACAATAGTTAAGGAATACGGTATACTGCATACATTTTATTATATAATGGCGGTCGTGTTCTTTTTAATGGGTATGGGTGCTATTGCCTACAGCTATTTAAAGAAAAATCAGGTGTCAAGGCATTTTGTGTTTTTGCTGGCTTTGCCCGAAATACTGGCGTTTATCGGTTTTTTTGCCGGCAAGGGGCTTGCAAGAACATTCAGCTTTTTCCCGAATGTGGAGATATTGCCGTTGGTATACGATATGGCGCTGATGGTCTACCTTATAATAATGGAAAATCTGGTGCTTTACAATATCCCCGATACCGTTATCAATTCGGTGGCTCAAAGAGAGGACACGGGCTTTATATCCTTTGATTTTAAGTTCAGATACCTTGGAAGCAGCGAAAACGCAAAGGTCATTTTTCCCGAGCTTAACAAGCTGACTGTTGACAAGCCTATTTTGATAAAGAGCCTGAGCGGCAGTATTTTAAAATGGCTTAAGGATTTTGCAAGGGACAATACCTGCGACAAGGCTTATTATAAAAAGGATGACAGGGTATATCTTGTCAGCGTGGGCTATCTGTCGGACGGGGCGCATAACCGCGGCTACCAGATGTTTATAACCGATGATACCAAAAATCAGCAGTATATAGCCCTGCTTGACCGCTTTAATACCGAACTTAAGGAAGAGGTTGCACAAAAGACCGCGCATATAGTGGAAATGCACGACAATCTTTTGCTGGGTATGGCGACCATGGTAGAAAGCCGCGACAATTCAACGGGCGGCCATATCAGAAGAACAAGCGACGGCGTAAGAATATTGGTGGAGGAAATAAAACGCGGTACGGAGTTTAAGCTGGACGAAGGCTTTTGCCGCAATATCATAAAGGCCGCGCCCATGCACGATCTGGGCAAAATTGCCGTAGACGACAGGATTTTAAGAAAGCCGGGACGTTTTACCGACGAGGAGTTTGAAATAATGAAAACTCACGCCGCAGAGGGCGCAAGGATAGTACACGAGATACTTAAAAATACGGATGACGAGGAATTTCGCATTATAGCCGAAAATGTTGCCCATTATCACCACGAGCGCTGGGACGGCTCGGGCTATCCCGAGGGGCTAAAGGGCGGTAAAATACCGCTTGAGGCAAGAATAATGGCTGTTGCCGATGTTTACGATGCCCTTGTCAGCAAGCGCGTGTATAAAGAAAAAATGTCCTTTGAGGAGGCAAATAAAATTATTATGGACGGTATGGGCAAGCATTTTGATGCAAAGCTGAAGCCGTACTATGTAGCGGCAAGGCCAAAGCTTGAAAAATACTACAGCGAGGTCGATACTTAAACAACAGGGGCTTTTCCTGATACGGAAAGCTCCTTTTTGCTTCCCGATATGCCCGCGCCCCAGGCGGCATCAAAGCTTACTGCGACCTTTTTCTCGCCGCGGGTATCAACGCAGTATATAGGAAGCATTTTTTTTGCCGCCGCAGCCGATGCATCGGGATAAAACTGCGATATAAGCGCCGGCCGCAGCGTTTTGCAGGCAAATGAAAATGCTGCGGCAATACCGAGTGCGGTAAGAATTAAATATTTTCGCTTTAAAATTTTTTTAAACATATTTCCTCCAAAAAAATGTTTTTTATAAGTATATTACATAAAGCCGCGGCATATGTTTATTGCGTTTTTTTGGGTTGACGAGGCAGCGCCTGTGTGGTAACATATAACTAAAAATAAGCATCCCGGAGAAGACAAAAATATGAAAAAGATAAATAAATACAAAATAATACGCATTATTGCGGGTGTGGTTTTTGCAATATCGTTTTGCTGCTGGGGATATACCAAGCTGTTATATCTTGATGCGGATGTGACGTATAAGGACCTTGCAAAAAAGGCTGTGACCGTTTCACAGCAGCAGCCCGAGCCCGAGACCGCGGAAAACGGCGAGGCCGTGCAGGCTGTACCCGACGATCCCATGCTGGATATAGACAGAGAGCAGCTGCTGGATGTAAACCACGATTATATTTGCTGGCTGTCTGCCTGCGGCAATAATATAAGCTATCCGGTCGTAAGGGGCAGGGATAACAATGAATATCTTCACCGTACATTTTTTGGCGACAACAGCTTTGTGGGCAGTATTTTTATAGATCACAGATGCTATGTGGAGGACTTTTTTACAATTATTTACGGCCACAGCATGAAAGACCGCACGATGTTTCGTCTTATAGCGGATTATACCAACCGTGATATGGTTCGGAAATATCCATATTTTTATATTTACAGCGGCTCCGAAAGACAGCGCTATGAAATATATTCCGTTTGCGATATTGATGCACGGGAGCTTGTTACTGCAATAGGCGTGCCCGATGAGGAGCAAAAAGCACAATTTATTTCGCAGCTAAAGGAAAAGTCGCTTTATACCGTCGGGGAGGAACCGACAACGCAGGACAAATTCGTTTCCCTGGTCACCTGTGATGTCAGAAATGATGAAAAAAGGATAGTGGTAACGGGAATAAGACGATAGGATATAAAGGATAATATGTAAAAGCCGAAAATTAAACAAAAAATCTTAAATACAGCACAGATAATTGTAAGAAGTAAACAAAACAGCATTGTTCAATTGTAAAACTATTACATAAATGTAATGAAATTAAGGCTTTTTTTGTTTATAACTTGTTTTTACGGTTTGACTATGGTACAATCTAATTGAATAATTAGGGCATTTTGTACCCTTTTTATGTCATATACTACCGTGTATGGCGTTTAAACGGGGCATTGTGGCCTATATATATGACACGGGCTGTGTTAAAAAAGTAACAAACGTGTCGGACATATATATAGTAAACGAAATTTTATTATTACGTTGCTATAGGTTTAAACTACAGTACAGCGAGGTGATGAACACAGGTGGGCAGGCCTGAAACAAAACAAAAAGATGCAGAGGCACCAAATACGCAAAATTTATCCGAAAATACGGCGGCTGCGCCGGAGGATAAAAGCGTAAAGCCAAAGCGAAAAAAACGCTCTGCGGCGTCATATGCCATAGAACTGCTTGTCAAGTTAGTTTTGACTGCGGCGGCGGTTTGGGTACTCTGTACCTTTGTGATAGCGATACATGTAAATCACAGCAATGCGGCCTACCCTATGATAAAGGACGGTGACCTGTGTATCACATACCGCTTGGGTGAGTTAAAGGACGGCGAAGAGGTGTCTTATCTGCATGACGGCAAGGTATGCTTTGGGCGCATAGTTGCGCAGTCGGGCGACAGCGTGGATATAAAAAACGGCTATGTCAGCGTAGACGGCTACGGCGTACTGGAGGATGTCGTGTATGAGACTACCGGGGAGGGCTCTTTGATAGAGTATCCTTATACCGTCCCGGACAATTGTGTTTTTGTTCTGAATGATTTCAGAAACGATTTGACCGACAGCCGCTCTTTTGGCGCGGTCAGCCTTTCCGATGTTGAGGGAAAGGTGGTGTTTGTGCTCCGCAGAAGGGGCATATAAAATTGTTTACCTCTCTTGGTTTTTTGCTTTTGCAAAAATTGGGGAGGAGATATGTTTTAGTATTTAAACTTGATTTCAAAATATAGAAAAAGGAGGAGTTATTATGAAAGGAAAGTTTAAAAAATTAGCTGCGGCTTTCGCAGCTGTAACTGTTCTTGCCGGCTCTTTCCCGAGTTTGACTTGGGCGGTTGATCCTACATCATATACAGCGAAAGCAGGAACAAGTGTAAAATTCAACAAGTATTTAGCTTTTGATGCAGAAGCGAGTGTTCCTACTGCTACATTTGATTATAGTGTTGAAGCTGGTACACCTATTGCTGCTGACCCGACGAATGACAAATTGGCTGTTCTTGCCGGTCCGGTTGTTACTTCGGGAACACCGGCTGCTGTTACTGCCCCGAGCATTGCAAGGGTATCATTTAGTCCGTCGGTTAGCAAATTAGCGGATGAAACACCTATTTTTGGTGTAGCAAGTAATACGACATATGATGTTGCACAGCAAGATGTAATTGTTGATCTTACGGGTGTTACATTTACCGAACCCGGTGTTTATAGGTATTATATTCTTGAGGAAGAAACACTTGGTGATACAGCGGCAACTTATGATGTTAAGTGGGATTCAACAAACAGTAAGTTTGTAGATAACGGAACAAGCAGATATCGTACACTTGATGTATATGTTGAAGACGTTAGCACAACATCTGAATATGCACTGAAAATTACAAATTATGTTTTGTATAACGGTAAAATTACAACAGCTGCACCAAAAGCAGAAGCTGCAAGCGCTGCTTCGGGTACTGCATTAACTGGAACAAGTCAAATTTCAACGGATGGTGCAGTTGTGGCAGCAGGTACCGGAAACTCTGCAACAGCAAATGCAGATACTAAGACAGACAGATACATAAATTTCTATGATACAAAAAATCTTTCCATAGGTAAGAGAGTTGATGGAAATCAAGGCTCAAAGGATAAATACTTTGAATTTACTGTTGAAGTAACCGGTATCCCCGCGGGAACACAATTAACAATTGATGCATCAAAAGCAGAGGAACATATTACTGATATTACCGATGCAAATGCCGGTGCATCTGCAAGTTTCGGAGAAAAATATAATACTGCTGATAACACTTCAGGCGGAGGATATGTTCTTACGGCTGCTATACCTGACGGCGGCTCGGCTGCAAAAATAACTTACAAGTGTTATTTAAGAAATAACCAGTACATTACTTTGCAGGGTCTTCCTATCGGAGCAAGCTACACCATAACAGAAACAGCTAATGATTATACAACAGCATGGTATGGTGATTTGGCAGAAGCCGATGTTGATGCTACAACTACTACATCAGATGATTTTGAGGACTTCCTTAAAACGGGTGTAAATACTAATGTTGTTGCTAAAAGGACAGCTTCAAGCAAAACAACCGGTGCACAAACAGTTGTTAGAGATACCGGCAGTAGTGTTGTAGAGTCTAAAGATATGCAGTACGCTTTCCAAAACGAGCGTTCAGGCGTACTTCCCACCGGTATCATCATGTCGGTAGCTCCCGCAGCAATCGTAGGTCTTGGCGTACTTGCAGCTATAATCGCTATGGTAGTGGCAGGCAAGAAAAGAGCAGCCGAGGAAGAATAAGAAAGTTTTAATTTGAAAGGGACCCGTGTATGCGAAAATTCCTGAAAACGATGAATATAGTATACGAGCGCTGTCTGCTGACGGTGTTTGTGCTTATACTGCTTGTCGTTATCTACTGTATGTACGATATGTACTATGTTTTTGAGCATGCGGGCAATAAGGATATTTTAAAATACAAGCCGACCGCACCGGGCTACGATGCGGCGGCTTCTCCTATTGGGGAGGACATGATAGCGTGGATAACGCTTGACAACACAAATATAGACTATCCCATAATGCAGGGACTTAACAACACAAAATACCTTAATACCGACCCATACGGTCAGTATTCACTGTCGGGCAGTATTTATCTGGACTGCCGCAACAATAACGAATTTAAGGATAAATACAATATCCTTTACGGACATCATATGGAATACGGTAAGATGTTCGGCGCATTGGACGAATACCTTGATCCGGGGTACCTCAACTCACACTCAAAGGGTACGCTGATGATAGGCCGCGATGCGCACACGATATACAATATAAAGGTGTTTGCCGCGATGACGGCAAGCGCAAGGGACGACACGATATTTGATCCCGCATCGGGCGGGAAGATATATCAATACATCAAAAGTAAAGCTTTGATATTTAACGAGGAAAGAAACAACAGAATAATAGCCATGTCCACCTGCACCGAGGCTGACTCGGTAACAAGAGTGGTGGTATTTGCCTATATTCTGGATGAATAGATCAAGAATGGGAGGGAGCTTAAATATGCAGATGAAAAAATATATACCGATAATGCTTATGCTCCTTGCCATGCTGCCGTGCAGCGTATACGCGGCCGTTTATACGGTGATGACGGCAGAGATACCGGTCAGCTTCTTTGCAGACAAGGACGCAGACAAAAACTTTACGGCCGTAATGGAAACGATTAATTCGTCACCGTCACCCGAAAGTGATACCCTTAAAATGCATGGCACAGGGGACGGCAAGTTTGAAATTAAGATACAGGATCCGGGTACATACCGATACAAGGTATACCAGCTGCCGCCCGAAAGCAGCGACACGGTGTATGATGAGACGGTGTACACGGTGATAGTTTTTGTAACAGAGGATAAAAGCCGCGAGGGCGGCCTGAAATATGCCATAACCGCTGCGGCCTCGGGCAAGGAAGCCAAGCCCGACAGCATATCCTTTGACAACCGCACCAAAAAAAGCGGGGGCAACGATGATTCCGGCGGAGACGACAGCGGCGGAGGCGGAGGCAACAAAGGCGGCGGCACCGACGAGGACAGCAAAAACGGCAAGAACATGGGCGGCGGCCGATCAAGTGTTGTCAATCCTCCCGATGACAACGGCAGGAAGAAAACCGATAAAACGGAAAACACCGACAATACGGACAATACGGACAATACGGACAATACCGACAATACCGATAACACCGATAATACAGACGATCCAAACAATACGGACGATCAAACCGATAACCCCAATATCGGTACAGAGGATGAAAACGACGAGGATATCCACAACGACAGCCGCGATAATATCGGCGGCGGTGAGGTGGAAATAATTAATACCAACATACGAACCGACGAAGAAAACCGGACGATAACCGAGGAGACCGCGGTCAATACAGGAGACAGCAACGATCAGGGCTTGTGGATAGCGCTGATGTGTGCGTCGCTTGCAGTGATAGTGATGAGCGCGGCGGCCGAGAAAGCGTCTAAAGCTTAAATTTTAATGAAAGGGGGCGGATGTATGTTTTTAAATAAAATATTTTCAAATAAAAAATTAAAAAGTACAGTAAGCCTTCTTTTGGCTTTTTCTATTATAATGTCGCTGATAATTCCGGCGTATTCCGCAGCGGATATAACGCAAAGCGGCAGATTTAACGATGATGTTTTAAGCGGCGGCGCAGTTGATGCAGTCTTATCAGGCGGCGCGCTTGAAGAAAACGGCATTCGCTTATATGCGGATGCGGAGAGCCTGTCACAGTTTTCCATCAGCTGCACCAACCACGAAAACGGCATTTGGGATGCAGCAGGTGAAAACAATGCTAATGCAGGTCATGCTTATCAGTTTGATATAAGCTATACCATGGGCGGTACGGGCAATGTTGAGCCGGGCAGACTTAAAATAAAAATACCGCTGCACATTTTAAAGGATTTTAACGGCAAGAATGCCGACAGTATCGAACTGTCGTGTCCCAGCGAGGCAGAGGCCGCAGACAACAGCGGCTCTGTTTTGTGTTACAAGATAGTTGGAAATGATGTAATAATCACAAATATCAAGACAATACCGAACGGTACCGTGGGACATATCGCTGTTGCATACAGCACAACGCAAAAGACCACCAGGTATAACGACTGCTTTAACGACAGCAATGATGAAAACAAAACACTTGATGATGTTGTCCTGACCTCCGGCAACCGTATAGGTGCATTCACGGCACAAATATCGGAGGACGGTGGCACAACATACAAAACTCCCAGTCAGTATTATCTCACCAACAAGGACGAGATCCCTGTCGGTATGAATACAAGGGTAATAATGGGCGAGCCCGAAAAGACCATTCTTTCCGAAAATACACAGCTTTCATATGATGAGATGGTAAGCAAGTGTAAGTTTGAGAGCAACATCCTGCCCGATGATACAAATAAGGACGATTATTACTACTATATCTGGGATGTAAAGACAGAAATAAAAAATGTAACCAAGCAGTACAGCTTTTCAATATCGGATGCCTTTTATGGCAAGAACGACCCCAACGGCGAGGGTGTAACGGGCGGCGACGGACATGGCAGCGTAGTGGCTATATGCACAAGCGCAAGCTCGGCATACAAGCTTACGACCTCGGCAACAACGGGTATTGATAACAACCTTGATAAAGAGGGCATCAGAAATGACCGTATAATCACGCGCTATCCCAAAAGTGAGCTTGAAAAGGATGAGTCATCCGGACAGGAAAAAGCGTATGAGCTTTACAATCAGGCACGCTGTACACTTAACCCAAGAAAGCATAATGAAGATAATGATCCCGATGTTACAAAGACTGCTGTCGGCGTACTGGAGTTTATTCCCACACCGCCGCCGCACTACGAAAAGCCCAGCTTTAGTGTGGAATCGCGCAAATACGGTATCTATGCTTCAAACAGACATGTAAACAATTCGGGTAACATTTCCTCGTATGAGTTGGAAAACCTTGCAAATGATGGCGGCAAGATATCGGGTCTTACCTATGAGGTGACGGCCGATGTAATGCCCTACAGATACACTATCCCCGAAAGCCTTCGTAGATCGGATGCAGATTTAAAGAGCATGACCTCCGAACAGCTTATCGCGTATAATGCAAATTACGGCAAGATACCTGTTCAGCAGGATATATCCGATAACGCACTTTATTTTAACGGCGAGGAAACAAAGCTCGGGGCGGCTGACTATTCCTTTGAAAGCCTTAATATCGGCATAGTGCCTACGGAGTACGTTTTCGACTCGACAAAGCTTGTATATATCAAGGAGGCTGTGACCACCTACGACCCCGATGAGACCGTGGAGCTTTATCTGGAGATAAACGGCAGCGGCACCTATGTACTTGCGGCCACAATAAATCTTGAAAAAAATACATACAATATAATTGATACAGAACATATTTCGGCCATATACGGCACATCTGTTTCCTTTAAAACGGATACAGACCATATCACGGGCTGGAAGGTCACAACCAAAAACACGCATTACCTTACAAAGTACAATATTTTCCCCAAGGTAACGCTGTATGCATCGCCGACTGTAAAGACACAGGTAGCGGCACTCAAAGCGGAGGCCGATGCCCTTACGGACACCAACCTTAAGGGTAAGTACAGGTCTATGCTCAAGAACGATGCACATTTTGATACCATAGTGTATAACGATGATACAGGCGGTAAAAATATTGTAAAGGACGAAGCCGAGGTATGGCGTATAGAGGGCGCAGAGCCCAAGACAGTAAGAGTCGAGGATAAGACAGCTACGGATTACTTATCGACTGTCAGCAAATCCTCAAAGATAACCAAGACCTGCGCGAGCGTTACCAACCAACCGCTTTACAGAAACTGTATCGTTCCGTGGACAGTTACCGCATCGGAAACACAGATAGGCTTTTCCGGCGGTGAAGAGGGCGTACATCAGGTAAACGGCAGGTTTTACGACCTTATCCCCGACAGCGGTCGTGCGGATCTCGATACGATAGAGGTCTATGCGGACGGCAGAAAGCTTGACGAGTATATGTACACCGCATCGGTAACGCAGGATTACAAAAACAGCGGCAGAGAGCTGCTTGTTGTCGATATTACGGAGCCGTCAAACGGCACCTATACATTAAAGTATAACACAGTCCATCCTTGGGCTGATATTATGGAGTTTGGTAAATATGCGATAAACTATGCCGCATACGAAACGGGTAATGCCAACATTGCAAACGGTTATCCCGACAACGGCGGTAACAGCGGTATCGCAAACTTTGTTGACCTTGACCCCGAAACAAACGACAAAAAGTTTATATATGCGCAGGCAAGCACAAACCTTAATGTCCTTATATTTACACATACGGGTATTATGAAGCGTGTTGCCGTTGACCTTGACTCGGAGTTTACCGAGGAAACGGTCGTTAATCCCGACAGTCAGTATATTTACAGAATAACGCTTGTAAACCATACCGACACAAAGGCAAAAGAGATCATCATTATCGACCCCATGGAAAACTACGTTGTTAAAACGGAGGTTACCGAGGCGGAGTATAATGCGCTGGCGGAGGCCGACAGGATGACGGAGGACGGCAAGTATTATCAGCTGACCAGACAGGATTGGCGCGGTACGCTTGACCATATAGATATATCCAGACTGGAGCGCAAGGGCGCAAAGCCCGTTATCTATGTTACCAATACCGACCCCGGTGCGGTAAAGGGCGACCAGAACAAGGAAAAGGGTCAGGAGCAGTACGGCTATATCAGCGATATTGCAAACCTTTCCACATCTACCACCAATCCGTGTACATGGACAAAGGTAGAGTTTGAAAAGCAGTCGGACGGCACCTACAAGGCATATACCGTTGACGGCCATGTTGAATATGACCTTGCAAGTGTCAGGGGTATTTGCTTTGATATTACCAAGGACAAAAACGGCGAACCGTATAAGCTTGACAAGGGCATGAGCCTTAGTATAGATGTTTATATGCACTCGCCCGACAACCTTCCCGACGAGGTGAAGGATAATAAAACTTGTAACACCTATAACAATATTTATTTCTCGGGCAGGACGATATCCTTCAGCGGTATCGCCAGCTCGGATCACGATGCGCACGAAAGCGACGACACCAACTGGACAAAAGAGGGTACCAATAACGACTATACGACGGTATCCTACCGTATCAACGGTAATCTTTCCATAGAAAAGGTCTCCGTTGACGGCGACCCGATAGAGGGCGTGCGTTTCCGGCTGGAGTCCGTCGGTGACGGCGAAAATATGGGTACAACGTATTACGGCAATGAGTACAGCCGTATACTTACCACCGATATCAACGGCCGTGCATTTATCAACGGCCTTGAAAGAGGTACCTATAAACTGACGGAGATCTATGCTCCCGTGGATTACCGTGTAAACAATACAGTCCGTATAATTGATGTCGATGACCAAGGCCATGTTTCTGTAAGGAACAAGGATGAGGACTTTGCCGCAAAGGATGATGAAAACGGCGTTACCACCGAGGGCACCAGACGTGCGGAATATCTCGTGACGGATAAGGACCGTATACACGGCGATCTGAAATTTTATAAATACAAATACAACAAGGATAACCCCGAAGCACTGACGGGCGCAAAATTCCGCCTTTACGGTACTTCGGCATACGGTAATGCCATAAATAAAGAGGGCACAAGCACAGGAGCCTCGGGCGAGGTAGTTATCGACGATATAGAGCTCGGTACCTATACCCTTGAGGAGACAACGTACCCAAGCGGCATTATCCCCGTTGTTACAAAATATACCGTTGTCTGCAATAATGATGGACAGATACTTATCAAAAATTACACAACAGACGGTACGGGAAGTACATTGACCGGTACCGAAAAGGCCAAGTATTATATTGATGAATTGGGTGGCAGAACTTACCTGTATAATCAGGGCTTTAAAGATGTTACCATCAAAAAGGTCGATGCATTCAATACGACAGAGTCGTTATACGGTGCAAAATTCAGACTTGTATCTTCATCTATTGGTGTTGACCTTGCCTCGGCGTATGATGCAACACAGGAAAAGGTATCTAATGTACGCGGTCTGGTAACCTTTACCCACCTTGTACCGGGTACATATACCCTTACAGAGATAGAGGCACCTGCAAACCATGATCTGCTTACTGATACCCTGACACTTACCCTTGACGTGGACGGGGAAGTAACGGTCACGGGCAACGGGTCAAACCTGATAGTTGTTGAAAATGTCGATGATGAGGGAAATTACGGCGTTAAAAATGAACGTCAGTATAACGAAAAGGTTTATGTAATTAAAAAGTGGCAGGGCGGTGCGCCGACCTTCGGTGAAGATGCTTTCCCTGTTATCAACCTTAGTGCGGCTGTGCCCAAGCTTAAAAAGGTTGCGACCATCAACCGTGCTTCGTTTAATAATAAATTCACCAGCAATAAGGTGTACGATTTTGTCAGACTGGATCTGGATACCGTAAAGAATTACGGCAGCATTGATGATGTACGGAGTGACTATCCCGCTCTAACATTTACCGAGGTACAAACGGATGACCCAAATGAGCACGGCAAGATATATATGGCGGCGGACAATTCCAATGCCAATCCAAAGATGTATTTTTGGTCGGATGCAGAGATCATATATCTGCCGCAGAACTGCAACGAAATGTTTAAAGGACGTGTGAAGGGCGATGTTGACCTTTCACTGTTTAATTCCGAGCGTGTAAATGATATGTCGTCTATGTTCCAAGATTGTACAAATTTGAAATCCGTTAATATGAAAAATTGCACGGGTGAAAAGCTGGAAACAACAAGTTCTATGTTCAACGGATGTAAAACTCTCGAATATGTGGATATTTCCGGCTTGACAAATACACCTAACCTTAACAATACATCGTCAATGTTTAAGGACTGTGAAAAGCTTAAAGGCACAAACAGCACAAAGAATACCGCCTTGGATATAAGGGGCTTAAATACCGCAAACGTAACGGATATGTCCTCTATGTTTGAGGGTTGTAAGGAATTAACAAAAATAGATTTGGATCATACCAGATTTACGGCTGCCGATAAGCTGACAACGGCGGCATCCATGTTTAATGGGTGTGAATATCTGAGCGGCATTGATTTGAGAGGCTTTGGAGAATGCCCAAATTTAACTACGCTCGAAAATATTTTTTACAAATGCAAACGGATTACATATATTGATTGGAGTAATTTTCAAACATCTGAAAATTTGGTTAACATAGAGGGCTTGTTCTACTATGGTGGACAGCAACAAAGCATTTCGGATTCTGACTATGGAAACAAAAGAAAAGATAAAGGTGTAAAGATCTTCTCAAGAGAGGGTTACTTTAATTTTTCAACGGCAACTACCGGCGAAAATAAACTAATGACAAAATATACTTCCATAGACTGGCTGAGAGTCAATATGTATGGAAACTTGTTCAAAAACAGCAATGTATTTGAAAAAGGTTGGTCTATAGAGGCGGCAAGACGGTATTTTACTGTACAGGAATATAAAGGCGAAAACGGAAATTATGATACACAAGTTGCGGAAAATGGACAGGCTGCCGATTCTAAAAGGTTGAGATACGGGATCTTTATGAATGCCGATTCGGATTATTATACCGCATGGGCAACGGCGACCTATACACCCGTTACGAGCAGTGCTGCAGTGGAAGAAAGCAAAACATCCTATTTTGCCGCTTTAGCTGCGAATGCAGAAAATTCGCCGATAGCCGCATTTGCCGACAGCAATGACGGAGATTTGACGGAAAGCTACGTTACAGGGCAGGCAGGTACGGCGGTCGATCCAAGTGACCCCGATACCGCATATACGGTTTCCGAAACCATAAATGGCGATTTGGCGGATGAAACTGCAACATGGTCAAAAATAAGCGCCGATACATGGATATGTGAAATACCCGTTTACAACAGCGAAAGTCAATTTTATGTATGGGAGGATGAATACACAGGATACAGCATAGATACCATTTCTACACCAAAGGTCATGAATGAAGCGGGTACAGCCGCTACGGGCACACAAACTTTGGTAAATACCAAAGTTGGCGAGTCGGTTATTATTCCCCCTACAGGGGCGTTAAAGCTTACAAAGAAAATAACCAAGGATGATGCGGATTATGATGACGACACAATAACAAAGTTTAAATTCCGTATTACATTCTATGACAGCAGTGGTGTGCAGTTTACCGATACACAGTATTGGGGAACATTAAAAATAACGGGCGGCGTTGTGGAAACGGAGCTTAAAGCAGGACAGACCTTTGCAATCGAGGATATACCCGAGGGTGTCCAATATAAAATAGAGGAGCTTGGCCCTAATGGCACCGTACTTAACGATGCAGACAAATATTATGGCTACCATACCGATTTGACCGACGTAACGGGAACGATAAGTTCAACCGTGAATCCGGGAACGGAAAATGAAGGTATAACATCCGAAACATGGGAGAACAAGGTCGATATCCGAGACAGAGTTGATCTGTCGGTAACCAAAAGTGTAAAGCTTTATAAGAAAGTATATGTTGACGGGGTATGGGATGGAAATCCGGATGTAGAAATACCGTTGACCGATACCGAAAGCAATGCTGAGTTCAGTTATGAAGCCGAGTTTACGCAGCTTGACAGAAGTGCAAGTTATGATGTATATATAGACGGCGAAAAATACAGCAGCTTTACATCAAATACAGAAGGTAACGGCGGAGTACACTTCACCATTAAACACGGGCAAACGGCTGTGTTTGAGAACTTGCCGAAGAATGCAAGGGCAACCGTTACCGAGGCTGCGGCTTCGGGCTACAAGGCGGTATATAAAATAGGCGACGGGGCGGAAACACCTGCTTCACCCGCATTAAACACCGCGCTTGCCACATCGGAGATCACTCTTGATGAAAACAAGACGGTGGCCTATACAAACACCAAGCTTGTTGAGGAGTCTGTGCGAAGCTACATAACGCTGAAAGTACGCAAAATATGGGATGGATTATCGGATGCGGCAAGTCAGCCAAACTCCGTAAACATCAAGCTTAGCCAGTATGAGAAAATCGTTGAGACAGAGGCTGTAAAAGACGGAGAGGGCAATATAATCGTTCCCGAACAGTATTATTTGCAGTCCAAAAACTTCTCGATATTTGCACATATCCTTAAGGACAACGATTGGATAGTTAAACTGGATAATATCCTGAAGTATTCAAGCAAGGGAAACCTTTATGTGTATAAGCTTGAAGAAAGTGATATGCCGGGCTTTGAACTGAAATCCATGAAACTTAACGGCGCGGATGTAGACCTTGAAAACGGCATTGAGATAAGCGGCGAGACCGTAAAGGACAACGTCGTTGAAATAACAAACCGCAAGGTCAACACATACGATTTTACACTTAAAAAGACCGTTACGGGTAACATGGGCAACAGGGAAAAGAAATTTGTATTCTCTCTGCGCTTTGAAAATACTGCGAAGGATGTTGACGGCATCTACGAGGTATGGGACAGCGGCGTATATGTACGCCAGATAGCAATAAACTTCGGCCATACTGACGATTTCATCCTTTCGTCGGGTGAGGCGCTGACTATAAAGGGTCTGCCCGAAGGTACCAAGGTCACCGTTACCGAGGTGCGCGATGTGGAATATACCACAAAGTGCAAGGTCGATAGCGGCACTGCGGAGGAAGGAGTCTACAGCGCATATGTAGTGCTTGAAGGCGCAGATAAAGAGCATAGCATAGAGTTTATAAACTCCAGAAATGCTATGTTGCCTACAGGTATCACCGAACACCCGATAGCAGCAGCTGCTGCAGGCGTGTTTATGATACTTGGCATAATTATTCTTTTAATAAGAAGACGCAGATATGCGTAAACCGACATCGGCGAGGGAGACCCCGCCGATGTTTTTATTTACCAATAAAAAAGGATGTGCGAAATGCACATCCTTTTTTGCGGTTATTTTTTAATGTTATCAGCCAATAAGATCCATTGTATCCTGTGCTATCATAAGCTCCTCGTTTGTGGGGATAAGAAGTGCGCGGATCTTTGAATCTGCTGTTGCAAAGTCAAGCTCCTTGCCGCGCTGTGCGTTCTTCTCGGGGTCTATCTTAAGGCCAAGGAATGAAAGATACTCGCAAATAGCAGCTCTGTGGCCGGAGTTGTTCTCGCCGATACCTGCTGTAAATACAATAGCGTCAACGCCGCCAAGTGCAACAACGTAGGAGCCGATGTATTTAGCTATCTGATATCTGAACATTTCAAGTGCAAGCTTGCAGCGCTCGTCACCGTCGTTCATACCCTGCTCAACATCGCGGAAGTCGCTTGAACGACCCGTAACACCAAGGATACCCGACTTTTTGTTCATAATGGTGTCCATTTCTGCAGGTGTAAGGTTTTCCTTTTCCATAATGAAAGGTACGATAGCGGGGTCGATATCGCCGCAGCGTGTGCCCATTTCAAAGCCTGCAAGAGGTGTAAGACCCATTGATGTGTCGATTACCTTGCCGTCCTTAACAGCCGCAAGTGATGAGCCGTTGCCAAGGTGGCAGGTGATTATCTTTGTACCCTCTGCCTTGCCGCCAAGCATAGCGATAGCGCGCTTTGTTACAAACTTGTGGCTTGTGCCGTGGAAGCCGTAACGACGGATATCGTACTTCTCGTAATACTCGTAGGGAAGAGCATACATATAAGCCTTGGGAGGCATTGTAGCGTGGAAAGCAGTATCAAATACAGCAACATTGGGCTTGCCGGGCATAAGCTTTTCGCAAGCCTCGATACCCATAAGGTTAGCGGGCATGTGAAGAGGTCCGAGAGGGATACACTTTTTCATTGTTTCCATTTTCTCGGGTGTTACCAGCATAGAGTCGCTGAAGTATTTGCCGCCGTGGAGTACGCGATGACCGATACCGTCAATTTCGTCAAGTGATGAAATAACGCCTACCTCGCTGTCGGTAAGCTTGTCCATAACAAGCTTGATAGCAGCGCCGTGGTCGGGAAGAGGCTGCTCGAAAACAACCTTGTCCTTGCCCGTGGGTGTGTGCTGAAGGTTTGAGCCCTCGATGCCTATTCTCTCTACAAGACCCTTTGCAAGAACTTCGTTTGTGTCCATGTTGTACAGCTGATACTTAAGTGATGAGCTGCCGCAGTTGATTACAAGAATTTTCATTAAGAGTTTCTCCTTTTTTAAATATTATTATTCAGCTAACTGTGCCTGAACTGCCGTGATAGCAACAACGCCTACGATATCCTCGGCATAGCAGCCGCGTGAAAGGTCGTTAACGGGCATTGCAAGACCCTGAAGAACGGGGCCGTAAGCCTCTGCCTTTGCAAGACGCTGTACAAGCTTGTAGCCGATATTGCCTGCCTCAAGGCCGGGGAATACAAGTGTGTTTGCGTGACCTGCTACCTTGCTGTCGGGAGCCTTTAATTTTGCAACTGTTTCGTCAAGTGCTGCATCAAGCTGAAGCTCGCCGTCAACCTCTATTTCGGGGTATTTCTCCTGTGCTATCTTAACAGCATCAGCTACCTTTGTTACATCGTCATCCTTTGCGCTGCCCTTTGTGGAGAAGGAAAGCATAGCTACCTTTGCCTTTTCACCCGTGAAGGACTCAAAGCTCTCTGCGGAAAGCTTTGCTATCTCTGCAAGATGCTCGCTGTCGGGATGGATCTGTACTGCACAGTCTGCAAATACGAAAAGTCCGTTTGCGCCAAGCTCACAGTTGGGGACCTCCATTACAAAGAAGCCCGATGCGGAGCTGATGCCCGGTTTGCACTTAAGTATCTGAAGTGCGGGACGGATAGTGTTTGCGGTAGAGTGGCATGCACCGGAAACAGCACCGTCTGCATCGCCGCACTTGCACATCATACAAGCGTAGAACATATAGTCGTCCTCAAGCTGCTTTTGTGCAATTTCGGGTGTAAGGGTCTGACCCTTTCTTTCGTAAGCCTTTGCCCTTAACTCAACAAATTTGTCAACATATTTCTGCTTGTTGGGGTCATTGAAGGGGTCGATAACGGTTGCGCCGCTGATGTCGTAGCCTGCACCGAATTCCTCAATTTCCTTGGGTGTACCGATAATAACGATGTTTGCAAAGTCTTCCTTTAATATCTGCTCTGCGGCAGCATAAGTTCTCTTGTCCATAGACTCGGGAAGAACAATGGTCTTTTTGTTGCTTTTTGCCTTAGCTTTGATCGTTTCTAAAAAGTTCATTTAAAAATGCTCCTTTCTTTTGTGTATATCCTTTTTTTGACATACCTATGAATCTATTATACTACTGTTTCAAAAATATTACAATACCATTTTTTAATATTACAAAAACTTTTGATTTTTTTTGTGATTTTTGCTTGAAATGCGGTAAATAACGGCAAGCCCCGCAAATATTGTCAATGATATTCGTATTCCGCAGAAATAAATTTCTGCTACATACTCATAACCAACGGAATTGCAAGCAATTCCAAATTCAGTGGGAGCTTGGACTCCCACTGAATTTTAAGTAAGCACCCCCGCTTTAGAAGCGGGGGACTTCCTTAGTTTGTTAAAGTATTGAAAAATTTTTTTTCTTGAATTACCGCGTTTTCTGTATTATAATGATATCATAGAGGTTGTGTGCGTAAAATTACATTAAAAGAGAGGTAAATTATGAACTATTTTTTTGTTGACTATGAAAATGTGAAAAATCTTGGGCTTGAGGGCATAGAAACGCTGTCCGAGGACGATACGGTAATTATTTTTTACAGCCAGAATGCAAATACCATAACCTTTGAAACACACAAAAAGCTGTGTGCGGCAAAGGCGAATATTATATTTGAAAGGGTGAATGTGGGCCTTAAAAATGCGCTTGATTTTCAGCTTTCAAGCTATGTTGGCTACATAATGGGCAAGACCGAGGAGTACGAGGCAAATTATTACCTTGTTACAAATGATGCGGCCTTTTCGGTGATAGGCAGATTTTGGTCAAGAAAGGGCAAACATTGCTCCGTAGTTGAAAAAATATCCGATGTTACGGATAACAGCACGGTCATGCCGGCCTTGCCCAAAAACGCAAAGAAAAATGTTGTTAAGCCGCAGAGTGCCGTTCCGATGGTAAAAATAGAGGAAGTATTTAAGGTGCTGCCCGGGGAAAAGGACGAAAAAACGGAAATTGCGGAAACGGTATCAGCGGATGAAAATATTGTAAATACCGCCGCAGAGGAAATCGCCGCAGCAACCGAAGCCGTTGAAGCGTTAAGCGATAGGGCAGCGGAGGAAAAAGCGACCGAAGCCGAAAAAGAGGCTTATGAAGCGCCCGAATTATCCATTGGTGAGGATCCTGCCGAGGAAATAGTCAAAATTGCCGAGGTAACACTTGTGGACGAGCCAAAGCCCGCAAAGAAAAAAAACGCACCAAAGGCAAAAAATCAGACAAAGTCAAAGGATAAAGAAATACACGATCCCGAGCTGGAATCAAAGCTTGAGGGAGTTTTGCCCGACAAAAGCGAGATACCCGTTATTGTTAAAATAATTAAGCAGTACAAGACAAAGCAGGGCATAAACAACGCCCTTATGAAGCAGTTCCCAAGCCAGAACAATCAGCGCTCGGGCGAGATATATAAGGCAATAAAGCCGCTTTTGACGGATAAGAAAGGAAAATAAAAGCATTATATGATGTGGATCGTGATATTGGCCGTGGTTTTGGCTATGGCAGCTGCGGGCGCGGTATATCTTACCGTTTGTATAAGCAGATTCAATACCGTAACAAAATTTAAAAAGCGGGTGAAATATCTCTTGTCTTTTGCTGTACTTGCGGCTGTATACGTTATATTTATGCTCACAATGTCGGGCGTGAATGCGATAGTTGTCTGCTTGTCCGCGGTAATGTTTTTTGTGCTTATGGATATCATAGGTGCGGTATATAAGCGGCAAAAGGGCAAAAGTCTTTCGGGCAGCTTCAAGGGGTCGTGCGCCCTTTTGCTGACGGCGGTCTACCTTTTGGCGGGATATTATCTTTGCCATAATGTTTGGCGGACGAATTATAAATTAGATACGGAAAAAAATATAAGGCTGAAAATTGCCATGCTTGCCGACAGCCATATAGGCACTACCTTTGACGGCGAGGGCTTTGCAAGGCATATAAAGACAATAGAGGCTCAAAACCCCGATATATTGATAATAGCGGGGGATTTTGCAGACGATTCCTCAAAAAAAGAGGATATGGTAAGGGCGTGCAGGGCGCTGGGCGAAATAAAGACAAAATACGGCGTCTGGTTTGCCTACGGAAACCACGATAAGGGCTATTACAATAAAAGGGATTTTACCGCGGACGAGCTTGAAACGGCGTTAAAGGACAACGGCGTGCATATCCTTGAGGACGAATATGAGCTTGTTGACGACAGCTTTTATGTTGTCGGCAGAAAGGACGACCCCTTTGAGGGGCGCAAGGATATCAATGCCCTTTTAAGCGGCATTGATACAAGCAAATATATCATAGTTATAGACCACGAGCCCAACGATTACGAAAATGAGGCGGCATCCCCCGCAGACCTTGTGCTGTCGGGACATACCCACGGCGGGCAGCTTTTCCCGATAACTTATGTGGGTGAGTGGTTTAAAATAAACGACAGGACCTACGGGCACGAAAAGCGCAATAATACCGATTTTATCGTGACCTCGGGCATATCCGACTGGGCGGTAAAATTTAAAACGGCTACAAAGTCGGAGTTTGTTATAGTTGATGTAGAATAAGGGCTGCGGCACTTTATGTTTAGTGCGGCAGCCCCGTTTTTGTTATACCTTTTTTTTATGTATATTTCTTATCGTCTTTTTCTTTTTCGGCTTTGCATCGGGCTTGTTTTTCTTAAAATTATTTTGCCCGATATTTTTCCGTGGTTTTATAAGACAATGCTTGTCAAAGCCTATCAGGTCGGTGCGGCCCGCTTTTTTCAGTGCCTCCTCCACAAGGTCGTAGTTTTTGGGGTTGCGGTACTGCATAAGGGCGCGCTGCATGGCCTTTTCGTGCGGATTTTTAGGTACATACACCTTTTCCATGGTACGCGGGTCTATCTCGGTATAAAACATACAGGTAGACAGCGTGCCGGGGGTGGGGTAGAAATCCTGCACCTGCTCGGGCATATAGCCTATATCCCGCAGGTATTCCGCCAGCTCGACTGCGGCCTTAAGGTCGCTGCCGGGGTGCGAGCTCATAAGATAGGGCACCAGAAATTGATTTTTGCCAAGCTTTTTGTTTATCTCGTAATATTTTTTTACAAAACGGTCGTATACGTCACGCCCCGGCTTGCCCATTTTCGCAAGCACGCGCGGGGAGATATGCTCGGGCGCCACCTTAAGCTGTCCGCTTATGTGATGCTCGCAAAGCTCACGGAAAAACGTGGTATCATTGTCGTAAATAAGATAATCGTAGCGTATGCCCGAACGTACAAAGACCTTTTTCACCCTCGGCAGATCCCGAAGCTTGCGTAAGAGCTGTAAATAATCGGTGTGGTCAACCTTAAGATTTTTGCACGGGGTCGGGAAAAGGCATTGCCTGTCGCGGCAGGCGCCCTTTGTAAGCTGTTTGTCGCAGGCGGGATTTCGGAAATTGGCCGTCGGGCCGCCGACATCGTGTATATATCCCTTAAAATCGGGGTCGTTTATTATTTTTTCAGCCTCTATCAAAATTGATTTGTGGCTGCGCGAGGAAATAACACGCCCCTGATGAAAGGCGAGGGCGCAGAAATTACAGTTGCCGTAGCAGCCGCGATTTGAAATTATGCTGAATTTTACCTCTTCTATAGCGGGTATGCCGCCCTTGTCCTTGTACATGGGGTGAAAATCGCGCATATAGGGCAGACTGTAGGCGCGGTCAAACTCCGCTCGTTCTATCGGCAGCGACGGGGTGTTCTGCACCACAAAGCAGTCGTTGTACGGCTCGACAAGCATTTTTGCCGTTATTGCATCGCTGTTTTGGTATTGAGTCAAAAATCCCTTTGCATAGGCAAGCTTGTCGGCCGAAACCTCTTTATACGAGGGCAGGGTGATATATTCGTCATAAATGCGGTCAAGGGTCTTGGTTTTGTAAACCGTGCCCTTTATATAGGTAATATCGTGTATATCAAGGCCGCTGTCAAGGGCATCCGCAATTTCAACTATCTGATGCTCGCCCATACCGTACATTAAAAGGTCGGCCTGCGAGTCCAGAAGAATGGAGCGGCGCACCCTGTTGTCCCAGTAGTCGTAGTGAGATAAACGGCGCAGACTTGCCTCCAGACCGCCTATCATTATCGGGGTATCCTTAAAAAGTTGCCTTAATTTTTGACAATAAACTATAGTGGCGCGGTCGGGGCGCAGACCCATTTCCCCGCCCGGGGAATAAAAATCGCGCGAACGGCGCTTTTTTGCTACCGAATAATGGTTTACCATAGAATCTATGTTGCCGCCCGTTACCAAAAACGCCAGCCGCGGCACTCCAAGCCTTTTAAAATCTTCGTCACTTTTCCAGTCGGGCTGGGCGATAATACCCACCTTGTAGCCGTGGCTCTCCAAAACACGCGATATTATCGCGCACCCAAAGGACGGGTGGTCTACATAGGCATCACCCGTTATGTATATAAAATCAAGCTGTTCCCAGCCACGTTTTGCCATATCTTCCTTGTTTACGGGTAAAAAATCCATAATATCATCTGTCTTTCTTTTTTTTCGTTCGTGGTTTCTTTTTCTGCACCGAATAGCCGAATTTTCCGAAATACTCCCCAAGGCCGTAATACTCGCCGTGGGAGTAGCAAATGGGTTTTGATGCGGCAAAATCAAATTTACCGTTTTCGTCCATATATTTTGTATCCGCCATACAGCCGACTATCTCGCCCAAAAACATATCGTGGGTGCCGAGCGGGATTATCTGCTTAACCTTACATTCGATATTTATCGGGCTTTCGGCTATGACTGGGCAGTCAAGGTGCGCCGCCTTTTCCTTGGTAAGGTGCATCTCCTTGAATTTATCAAAATCGCGGCCGCTTTTAACGCCGCACCAGTCCGTAGCGCGCACAAGCTCCTCGGTGGTGACGTTTATGACAAATTCTCCCGTTTGCTTTATTATATCGTAGGAATAGCGCGACGGGCGCACGGATATATATGCCATAGCGGGGTCGCTGTTTATGGTGCCCGTCCAGGCAACGGTTATTATATTGCTGTTTTCCATAGTGCCGCAGCTTACCATTACCGCGGGTACGGGGTAGAGTATGGTGCCGGGTCTCCAAAGTTCTTTCATGGGTACGCTCCTTGATAAATTTGTTTTATGCTTTACAGTATAACATACAAACACAAAAAAGTTAAGCAAAATATTTAATTTTTTGACATTAAATTGGTGTTTTGCTTGCAATTGCAAAAAAAATGTGTTATACTTTAAACGCTGTAAAGGGAACCTTTGAAAATTTTGTCTGCCTACGGCTTTGACTTGGTTTTTTGATGGTTTCCAAAGCAAAAACATACGGTGCCTCCGCAAGGCCGGGGGTCAAAAGGGAAACGGGTCAAAATCCCGTACGATCTCGTCACTGTGTTTGTGTGGCATTATGCAGTTGTCCGGTGCTCGGACAAAGTCACTAATGTTTATTGGGAAGGCCGCATAATGTGTAAACGCATCAGTCAGGAAACCTGCCGTTTGTTTGGTAAAGGGGCAAAGCCCCGTGATCACGAGGTATTGATCGCACCAACTGCGATCCATATCATTCATACAAATGAAAGGATGGATTTAAAAAATGAAAAGAAAATTATCGGTTATTTTAACTCTTGCGGCTATGCTGGCAATGACAGCCTGCGGCAGCACGGAAACCGCGCCTACGGCACAGCAGGGCGGTGAAAGTACGGCAGAGGAAACGTCGGTGCAAAGCGGCGAAGCGCAGACCGAAGCAGAGCCCGAGGAAGAGGACGAGGAAAACTACGAAACGGGGGACGCATCTTTGGATAATATCCGCAATCAGGATGAGATAGGCGAAAACGAGCTGCTTGTTTTAAGCTTTGGTACAAGCTTTAACGACAGCAGACGTCTTACCATAGGCGCCATTGAAAATGCACTTGAGGCAGCTATCCCCGATTATTCGGTACGCCGCGGCTTTACGGCAAACATTGTTATTGACCATGTAAATAAGCGTGACGGCATACTTATTGATGATGTTGATGCTGCGCTTAAGCGTGCACAGGACAACGGCGTTAAAAATTTGGTCGTTCAGCCCACACATCTTATGAACGGACTTGAATATAACGATATAGTTAATCAGATAGGCGCTGTATCGGATGCATTTGACAAGGTTGCCATAGGTGAGCCGCTTTTGACAAGTGACGACGATTTTAAGCGCGTGGAAAATGCCATTGTAAACTGGACAGCCGAATATGACGATGGCAAAACAGCTATCTGCTTTATGGGTCACGGCACCGAGGCAGAGTCTAACGGCGTTTATCAGAAAATGCAGGACATGCTTACGGCAGACGGCCGCACAAATTATTTTATAGGTACGGTAGAGGCATCACCCTCGCTTGACGATGTGCTTGCAAAGGTGAAAGAGGGCGGCTATGAGCGCGTAGTGCTTGAGCCACTTATGGTAGTTGCGGGCGACCACGCCAATAATGATATGGCGGGCGATGAAGAGGACAGCTGGAAGTCTGTTTTTGAAAAGGAAGGCTTTAAGGTCGAGTGCATTCTTCGCGGACTTGGCGAAAACGAGGATATACAGCAAATATATGTTGAGCATGCGCGTGCCGCTATAAACTCTATTAAATGATATACGCAGGTAATAAAGGCTTAAATAGATATACTGCGGGCAGTTTTGTTCATAACTGCCCGTTTTTGATATGTGAGGTAAAAATAATGAAAAGAAAAATATTTTTTGCAGCCGTGATATCGGCAATTCTTTTATGCGGTTGTTCGGGCGGAAACACCGAAGCCCCACAGCAAGGCACGGCAGAGCAGGTGACGGAGCTTGCTGTGGCATCAAAGGATGATATGGTCACGCCTGAATCGGTCGGCTATGAGGGTATGCAGGCGCTTACGGCAGAGGGCATAAAGGATGGCGTTTATGATATAAATGTGGATTCAAGCTCGTCAATGTTTAAGATAACAGAGTGCAAGCTGACCGCCGCAAACGGCGAAATGACGGCTAAAATGACGATGAGCGGCTCGGGCTACGGCGCCCTTTATATGGGTACTGCCGAGGAGGCTGCCGCTGCGCCCGAAAGCGAGGACATATCCTTTATTGAGGAAAACGGGGTGCATATATTTGAGGTGCCTGTCGAGGCGCTTGACAAGGAGATAGCCTGTGCTGCGTTCAGCATAAAAAAGCAGCTGTGGTATGACAGAACGCTTGTTTTCCGTGCGGACTCGCTGCCCGCAGATGCATTTAAAAATACGGTCACGACAGAAACGCTTGGCCTTTCGGACGGGGAGTATACAGCGGAGGTTACGCTGTCCGGCGGCTCGGGCAAGGCAAGCGTGCAGTCACCGACAAGGCTTAAAATTGACGGCGGCAAAGCATATGCCGAAATAGTATGGAGCAGCAACAAATACGATTATATGATAGTTGACGGAGAAAAATATCTGCCATCAAGTACACAGGAGTTTTCGGTATTTGAAATACCCGTGTCCGTATTTGACCGCGTGATGTCTGTAAAGGCAGATACAACGGCTATGAGCCAACCATACGAGATAGATTACGGTCTTTGCTTTGACTCGTCGTCCGTAAAGGAAAATACGGTACAATGATAAAAAGAATTTTTATTTTGCTTGTTTGTGTTTTGATTTTTTGTGCGGCATTAACTGCCTGCGGTGAAAAGACACAAGAAAGTGCGGCGCCCAAAATAACGGGGCATATGCAGCTTATGTATGCGGACAGGTTTTCGGCAGACTACTGCGAAAACGGCTGTGCTTTGATACATATTGCACAGGATGATTTTTTGCTGGTGCCAAAGGATATGCAGGTGCCGGAGCATTCGGACAATATCAAGGTCTTAAGACAGCCTGTCGAAAATATATATCTTTCGGCTACGGCGGCAATGGACCTTTTTGATGCGCTGGGCGCGCTTGACAGCGTTACCATGACATCTACGGATGTTGACGGCTGGAGCCTGCCAAATGTAAAAAAAGCGATAGAAGCCGGGAAAATGGATTATATAGGCAAATATAATGCGCCCGATTATGAGTTTTTGGCGGGGGCCGACTGCGGCGCCGCAATAGAGTCTACCATGATAAACCACAGCCCCGAAACAAAGGAGCAGATAGAAATGCTCGGTATCCCTGTTTTAACGGAGCAGTCAAGCTATGAGTCACATCCTATGGCAAGGCTGGAGTGGATAAAGCTTTACGGACTTTTGGTGGGCAGGGAAAAAGAGGCAGAGGAATATTTTAACCAAAAAGATGCCGCGTTTAAAAAAGCGGCTGTGGATAACAAACCCGAGGGCGAAAGAAAAACCGCTGCATTTTTCTATTTAAGTCCGCATGGATATGTCAATATAAGAAAACCCGGCGATTATATATCAAGGATGATAGAACTTGCGGGCGGCAGATATATATTTACGGCAGACAAGCTTAATATCGAGCAAAACGCCTTGTCCACAATGAATATTCAGCTTGAGGAATTTTACAAAACGGCCAGGGATGCCGACGTGCTTATTTATAACTCTACCATTGAGGGCGAGCTGAAGGATATTAACGACCTTTTTGCGTTAAGCCCTGTTTTTGAGGATTTTCGCGCGGTAAAAAACGGGAACGTCTGGTGTACCGGAAAAAATATGTTTCAGCAGACTACAGGCGCGGCCGATATGGTGACCGATATGAATATGATATTTTCGGGAAAGGCCGACAATATCGATAAATTGACATATATGCACCGTGTCGGGAAAGCCCCGTGATGTTGTCTTAAAAAGGAAGAAATATGGAAACAAAAAGAAAAAAATTATACTTGTGCGGCTTTTTACTGCTTTTATTTTTATCCGCGGTGTTATTTGTGCTTAATTTGGGCATGGGAAGCAGCAGCATGGACCCGAGCGGATCCCTGGCGGTGCTTTTTGGGAAAAATTGCGATGCTGCGGCGCGGAGGATAATTTTTGATATACGTTTGCCGCGTGCGACTGCGGCCCTGCTTTTGGGCGGCGCCCTTTCGGTTGCGGGCTTTTTGCTGCAAAGCTTTTTCCGCAATCCCATAGCGGGACCGTTTGTGCTCGGCATTTCATCGGGTGCAAAAATGACGGTTGCAATTGTTATGATAGCGGCAATGCAGGGCGGTTTTTTACTTAATTCCGCTTGTATGATAACGGCGGCCTTTGTCGGTGCGCTCTCGTCAATGGGTGTTATACTGCTGGTGTCGGGCAGGGTAAAAAATATGGCGCAGCTTATTATTACGGGCGTTATGATAGGCTATATATGCAATGCCGTTACCGACCTTGCGGCTAACTTTGCGGACGATGCAAATATCGTAAACCTTCATAACTGGTCAATGGGCAGTTTTTCGGGCATAAAGCGGGATGACATAAAAATAATCGCGGCAATGGTATTTATTGCGGCCTTATGTGCGTTTTTTATGTCAAAGCCAATAGATGCGTACAGACTCGGAGAAGCATATGCCGAAAATATGGGTGTTAATATTCGCTTTTTTCGTGTGGCGCTTATTTTTATCTCAAGCTTTCTTTCGGCCTGTGTTACGGCATTTGCCGGGCCTGTTTCGTTTGTGGGCGTGGCGGTGCCGCATCTTATAAAGTCCCTTTTTAATACTGCAAAGCCTATAATAATCATCCCCGCGTCATTTCTGGGCGGCGGCTGTTTTTGTATGTGCTGCGACCTTATGGCAAGGATGCTGTTTGCGCCGAGAGAATTGAATGTCAGTACGGTGACCGCTTTTTTTGGCGCACCGATAGTAATATGGATAATGCTTAAACGCGAAAAGAGGGAAGTATGATGGACAACGGCTGTGTGCTTTGCGCAAAGGGTCTGGCAGCGGGATATTCAAAAAAAATCGTCGTTGACGGACTTTCGTTTGAATTAAAGCCGGGGCAGATCTTAACGCTTATAGGGCCGAACGGCGCCGGAAAATCTACGGTGCTGAAAACCATAACCGGGCATTTGCCGTTAGTGTCGGGAGAACTGATGCTTTGCCAAAAAGACCTTAAGGCAATGAACGAAAAGGAAATATCGAAAAAAATGTCGGTGCTTCTTACCGAAAAGCTGACGGCGGAAAGAATGACCTGCGGAGATGTAGTATGTGCGGGCAGGTACCCATATACCGGAATGTTTGGCGTATTGGACAAGGATGATATAAAAAAGGTAAAAGAGGCAATGGAGCTTACTGCCGTATCCGAGCTTTATGACAGGGATTTCGGACAAATAAGCGACGGACAGCGGCAATGCGTTATGCTTGCAAGGGCGATAGCGCAGGAGCCGGAGGTGCTGCTTTTGGACGAGCCCACGTCTTATCTGGATGTCGGGCATAAGCTGCAAATTTTAACGGTAATAAGAAAGCTTGTTACAAAAAGAAACATTGCGGTGATACAATCGCTGCACGAGCTTGACATGGCACAGAAATTCTCGGACAGGGTCTTATGTATAAAGGACGGAAAGGCCGACCGTATAGGGACACCGGAGGAGATTTTTGAGGGAAGCTATATTTTAAAGCTGTATGGCATTAAGGACGGCAGCTATGATACTTATTACGCAAGCGCCGAAATGCCTGCCGTAAAGGGCGACCCGCAGGTGTTTGTTATTGGCGGCGGCGGAAAGGGGATATCGGTTTACCGCAGACTTCAAAGACAGGGCATACCCTTTGCCGCGGGCGTGATACATGAAAACGATATCGAATATCCGGCGGCAAAGGCGCTTGCGGCAGCTGTGATAGCCGAAAGGGCTTTTGAGCCGATATCGGAGGAAAATATAGAAAAGGCCAGGCAGATAATAAAAAAATGCGGCAAAGTTATATGCTGTGCCGATACCTTTGGTGCAATGAACAAAGGCAACGAAACACTTTATAACTATGCCGCGGAAAATTCACTGTTGTGATAAAGCCCATATACCGTTATTTTTGGTATATGGGTTTTATATTTTTAATTGCTTCGGCAGCGATCTTGTCGTCTGCGCTTATCATGCCTATGGTCTGACCTACATCAAGCTTTGCTTTTACGGCGTTGATAACACCGGAAAAAGTATCGCGCATATCGCCGTCAAAATCAAGCACGCATACCAAAACGGGCTCGGGCTCGTTTTGACGCTTTGAAAATAAAAGCCAGCAGGCTTTAATATTTTCGGTGTGCGCAAAATAGTCCGTAAGTGTGTCCTTAAGCTCTTCTTTTACGGTATCGGCAGCGTTGTAGGCATTTGCGGTGCTAAGGTCAAGCTTTTCGTTTTGGACATCCACTCCGACTGTCGCCTTTGCTATTCTACGCATAAATTCGCGCGTAACAGCTACGTTTTCGCCCTTTGCGTCTATAATAAAGCCGTCAAAGCGGTTATGGTTCATCGTGATAGACACAAGCTCTTTATAGGTGTGGCGCATTATCTGCGTAGAACCTGCCTTAAAATACTTAAGGTATTCGTCTCTGTCGGTAAATGCCATAATAAAGTTTTTATCCTTTTCTCCATCATGAAGGGTGATATAGCTTATTACCGAGCCGGGTGCGACTACGCCGTTTTTTGGCTGCGGATTAATGGAAACGGGGGTTATGAGTGAGATGTTAAAAAGCTCGTCCACAAATGCTCCCGATTTATTTTGCGGGTCGTTTTTCATATCCCGCATAGCTTTTACAAGTTTTTCGTTTTCTGCCATTTTACTACCTCTTTATTTTAATTTTCCTCTTACAAAATCTTTGATATCGGTCCTGTCAATGACCGTTTTGTGTATTACTTCGCGTTTGTCTATATCCTTTATTGCAGCGGGGATATCTGTCTCGCTTACATCGCTTAATACCTCAAGCGCCTCAAACGGGTCGATGCCGTCGTATTTGCTGTCGATCGCTCTTAAAACATCCTTTGCAAATTTATACGGACTTGCGGTGGAAACTATTACATTTGGCGTAGTATCCTGCGACGAGCGGACATATTTTTCGTAAGCACTGTAGGCTACGGCCGTGTGTGTGTCCATTACATAGCCCGTTTCGCTGTAAAGAGAATATATCGCATCAAATGTATCCTGTATGGAAGCATATTCGCCCGCAAAATCATCACTTATTTTAAAGGTATATTTTCCGCCGTTTGCAAGGCTTGACATAAGCTCTGCCGTCTTTTCCTCGGAGCCGCTTAAATGGTAAAGCAGACGTTCAAGGTTGCTGGAGATAAGAATATCCATAGACGGGCTTACGGTAACTATAAACTCGCGGTTAATATCATAGCTGCCTGTCGTAATAAAATCAAACAGCACTTTGTTGTCGTTTGAAGCGCAGATAAGCTTATTTACGGGAAGACCCATAAGCTTTGCATAATAGCCCGCAAGTATATTGCCAAAATTGCCCGTGGGAACGGTAAAGTTTATTTTATCGCCCATTGTGATATCGCCGTTTTTGGCCATAAGCGCATAAGCGTAGAAATAGTATACTATCTGCGGCGCAAGACGTCCGATATTGATGGAATTTGCGGAAGAGAAAACAAAGCCCTTTTGCTTTAACTCTGCCTTAAGCTCGTTATCGGTAAATATTTTTTTGACTGCGGTCTGTGCATCGTCAAAGTTTCCTTTTATTGCTGCAACACAGGTGTTGGCGCCTTTTTGTGTCACCATCTGTGCCTTTTGCACGTCGCTTACACCGTCCTCGGGATAAAAAACGATTATTCTTGTGCCCTCTACATCGGCAAAGCCTTCAAGTGCCGCTTTTCCGGTATCGCCGCTGGTCGCGGTAAGTATAACTATTTCCTCCGAAACGCCGTTTTTCTTTGCGGCGGTTTTTAAAAGGTAGGGCAGTATAGAAAGTGCCATATCCTTAAATGCGATGGTCCTGCCGTGAAAAAGCTCAAGAAAACGGAAGCTTCCTGCCTTTGCAAGCGGAGCTATATCCGGAGTGTCAAATTTTTGGTCATAAGCGGAATCAATGCAGTAGCGCAGCTCGTCCTCGGTAAAATCCGTAAGAATAAGACGAAGTATGCGGTATGCAAGCTCACGATAGGAAAAAGAAGTTATTTTTCCAAGATCAAAATCTATTTTCGGTATCGAATCGGGCACAAATAATCCGCCGTCATCGGCAATGCCCTTTACAATAGCCTGACTTGCGGTAACAAGCTTTTTGTCGCCGCGGGTACTTTTAAACATTATATCCATAGTTATCATTCCTTTTTTTGTTTTGAAAAATACGCCAAAAACATATTTTCCTAACATACTATATCATAATCTGACGATAAAATCAATAGGGCGCCTTTAAAAATTGCACTCAAGCATATCACAGATGGATATTAAAGGTGCGAAACAATGGTTTTTGCGCCACAAAATACGGTATAGCTGTTATACGTTGTCGTCGTTTATGCTGAAAACCTCATAGCTTAATTTTACGGATGAGGATTCATTCATTCTTATCTCGCTGTTAAAGCGGTTTTCTATTCTTTTTGCGACCTTATCGCCTATTTCTGCCGCAACATTCATTAGTATAACTATGTATTGGCTGTCCGAATAGCGTGCAAAAACATCGCCGCGGCGCAGATTGCTGCATACCGCGCTGTGAAGCGTGTCAAAATCGGATTGGAGCTTCTCTTGAATTTTATCTTCAAGCGTAAACAGAACTACCTGTACTTTTTGCTGGTTATGCAGGGTGTACTGCTCCACAAAGCTTATCATTCTTGCTATGCCCTGCGAACCGAGATTTGGCGTTTCTCCGTGGGCATTGAGTATCTTATAAAGGAAGCTGTCGCCCGAAGTGCTGCTGTCCGATGCGGCCCTTCTGCCGGTCTCGGTATAAAAATGGTATGCACCCTTTTGGTTTTGCTTTACAAAATAAAGCGCCTTGTCCGCGTTGCTGTAAAGCGTTTCAAAGTTATTGCCGTCGGAATGGCTGACTGCAATACCTATGGATACAGAGGTCTGTATACGCGGATTGATGTCATCTATTTTATTTAAAAACTCTTCCGATATGCGCTTGCATATCTTTTCGATATCCTCCTTGCTTTTTGCGCTGACAATAAATGCGATAAACTCGTCGCCGCCAAGACGGCATACGATATCGTCGCCGCGCACGCAGTCAGTAAGCACATCACTTATGGCAAGGATAACGTCATCGCCGGCAATATGGCCGAAGGTGTCGTTTATAGCCTTAAAATTATCAAGGTCTATCATTAAAAGGGCGCCGCGTGTACCGTGTACGGAAAGATAGCTGTTTACGGACTGCGCCATGAATTGACGGTTCCAAAGGCCTGTAAGGGCATCCTTTTGCGCCTTGTTTTTCATTTCCTCCGTATATTCGTTTAAAACGCGCTCCAGTATGGCGTTGCTGAAATTGACAACATCCATATTATCGTCGGTTATTTCGTTTATTTTGCTTGCCACAAAGCCCGATTGTATCATATCTATCGCAACATCGACAATTATCGGGTCAAAGCGTCCGCCGCGCTCGTTTTTTAATTTTTCGATTATCTCTTCATCTGTAAAGACACTGCCGTTTTCACGCGGGGTGCGGGAAAGATCGACATAGTCCGCAACAGCGATTATGCGCGCCTCTATCGGAATATTGGGGCCGCAGGGGTCCGTGTCGGAATCGTAGCGTATATGATGATATCTTACGCCCTCCGAAAGGTTTTTTATAAGTGTAAAATCCTGTAAAAGCTCGCCGCCTATTTCTGCATGCGTATCAAGGATGGCCTGCTCCTCGGCGGTAAGGGGCGCGCTCTTGCTTAAAAGGTTTTCGGATATGCCTATTTTGCCTATGTCATGCAGCAAGGCAATGTAGTAAAGGTTTGTCCTGTCACGCTCGTTCCATTTAAGCGACTCCGCAATTTTGCTGGCATATGCGGCAACACGCTGCGAATGTCCAAGCGTATATACGCTTTTGTTATCCACTATTTTTGACAAGGTTTTAAAAACGTGGATAGTCATTTTTTCAAGCTGCTCGGTTTTTGCCTTTACCTGCGCTTCAAGATTTTTTTTCAGTGTTTCAAATTCAAGTATTTTTTCTATGCGGTAAAGCATAGCATCGCCGTCAAAGGGCTTTGTGATATAGTCCACGGCGCCAAGCTTAAAGCCAAGGCTCTCGCTTTCAATGGCAAGATCGCCGGTAAGAAAAATAACGGGGATACCGCTTTTGCCCTTCATTGATTTTATTTTGCGTATCGTTTCAAAACCGTCCATACCCGGCATTATAACATCCAGCAAAATAAGGTCGGGGTCGTGTCCGGAAAGGTATTCTATACCCTTTTCGCCGCTGTTTGCCATTGCAAGCTCATAGTGGCTCTTAAGGACATCGCCGGCGCTTTTAAGCGTTGTGGCCGAATCGTCTATAATTAATATCAATTTTCTTTTATTCATAAGCGTTCACCTGCCGATTGAATTACAAATACAATTATACATAATAATTTTACAATAAATATTGAAAAATTTCAATATAAATTTAAAATATTTTAGCAGTTTTATGTATACATATGAAAACCCGTGCGGTAATCGAACAAAAATGCGTTTTTTTTACCCCAAAAATAAAAAAATAAAAAAAGTCTTTACTTTTTACGGTTTTATGGTAAAATAATATAAGAACTAATTTTCGATAATTGTTTGGAGGAATGGTTTTATGGAAAGTCTGACACTTAAACAGCAGCAGATATATGATTTTATAAAAAACGAGATACGCAGCCGCGGCATTACGCCAAGTATACGCGAAATAGGCAATGCGGCGGGGCTTTCATCCACATCAAGCGTACACGCACAGCTTGAAACGCTTGAAAGAAAGGGCTATATACAGCGTTCAAGGTCCAAAAACCGCTGTATAGAAATATTGGAGGACGATTTTTACAACGACAGGGAAACCATGGAAACGGAGTATTCAAATGTTCCTATAATAGGCACGGTAACTGCGGGCCTGCCCATCCTTGCCGAGGAAAATTTGGAGGGGTATTTTCCGGTGCCGGTCGGCTATCTTAAAAACAACGACACGTTTATGCTGCGTGTAAGGGGCAGCAGCATGATAAACTGCGGCATATTAAACAACGACCTTGTTTTGGTAAATCAGCAAAACAGCGCCGACAACGGCGATATTATAATTGCTCTTTTGGATGATTCCGCCACCTGTAAACGCTTTTTCCGCGAAAAGGGCCATGTAAGGCTCCAGCCCGAAAACGATGATTATGAGCCCATAATCGTCAGGGATGTAAAAATACTCGGAAAGGTGATAGGCCTGTTCAGGTCGTTTTAAGTATGGATGATTTTTTAAAATATCTTGTTAAAAGGTCGGATATAGAAAATAATGAATATTTTGCGTATCGTCAAAGGGAAGAAAAGGAAAAGCTATACAGGTATAAGCCGGAAAAAAACGCAGCTGCACTTTACCGCAAAACAGAGGAGCCGAGTGCGGGCGATTATGTTGTGCTGGATTTTGAAACAACGGGGCTTGATGCCAATATAAACCGCATAGTGGAGGTAGGCGCGGTAAAGGTCAGGGACGGCTGCCCGACGGATAAGTTTACCACTTTGGTGGATCCGGAGCAATTTATTCCATCCTATATAAGTACAAAAATACATATCACAAACACTATGGTTTACGGAAAACCCAAAATAGAGCAGGTGCTGCCGCAGCTTATGGAATTTATCGGTGAGCTGCCGATAGTTGCACATAATGCGCCGTTTGATATGTCGTTTTTGCTTGCCAATGCGCGCAGACTTGGGATAGAGGTAAATAATAGCGTTATAGATACGCTTGCCTTAAGCCGAAAATACAATAAAGAGTGTAAACGCCATAATCTTGGCTACCTTACGGATTTTTTCGGCATAGAGCTTAAAAATGCTCACCGTGCATATTTTGACGCGGCGGCCACACAAAAATTATACGAAATAATAAGGGAAAAATACAAAAACGGCAAATAAATGTTTTGGATATCGGCTGTATAAGGGGGTCACGCTGCGGCGAACTCCCTTTTTTTTACTATATTACACCAATATTTCAAAAATATTTCAAATATAACAAAAAACATTTGCTTTTGAAAAGATTTTATAGTACAATGTAAATAGGTATACTAAACTATTATTCTTAATAGTTAAAATATTAATTTACGGAGGTAAAGAAATGGAAAAACTTAACAGATCATTACTTACAAACGGCTTTAAATTCAATGACGATTTAAAGATCGGTACCAAGAAAAAACTTGGTGAGAAAGTCATTCAGTTTGGCGAGGGTAACTTCCTGCGTGCTTTCGTTGATTATATGTTCGATGAAATAAACGAGCAGGGCCTTTTCGAGGGCGGCATCACACTTATCCAGCCCATCCCCGGCGGTGACTTTTTAAGAAACGTACTTAACGAGCAGGAGGGTCTTTACACCCTTATCGCACGCGGCCGCGAGGACGGCAAGAAGGTTGCCGCAAAGCGCCTTATCACTTGCGTAAACAGATGTATTAACCCCTATGTTGACCTTGATGTTTACAATGCCTGTGCAAAGAACCCCGAGCTTCGCTTTGTGGTTTCAAACACAACAGAGGCGGGCATCACCTGGAAGGACGAGGACTTTGTAGAGGACAAGCCCCAGGATTCCTTCCCCGCAAAGGTTTGTAATTTCTTATATGTAAGATTTAAGGCATTTAACGGCGACAAGAGCAAGGGTCTTGTATTTATCCCCTGCGAGCTTATCGACGACAACGGCAAGATGCTTAAGAAGTATGTTCTTCAGCACGCAGAAAAGTGGGGTCTCGGTGCAGACTTTATCGCTTGGATCAACGATGCCTGCGTATTTACAAGCACACTTGTTGACCGTATCGTTACGGGCTACCCCAGAAACGAGGCAGCTGACCTTTGCAAGGAATTCGGCTACGAGGACAACGCTATCGACACATCAGAGATCTTCCATACATGGGTTATCGAGGGTCCCGCAGAGCTTGAAAAAGAGCTTCCCTTCCCCAAGGCAGGCCTTAAGGTTATTTACACACCCGATGTTAAGCCCTACAAGAAGAGAAAGGTTCGTATCCTTAACGGCGCACATACCTGCTCTGTTTTAGGCGCTTACCTTGCAGGCTATGATATCGTTCGTGATGTTATGAACGATGATGTATTCTACAACTACCTTGCATCCGCACTTGATAACGAGATAATCCCCGCTATCACAAGCCCCGAGCTTACACATGACGACTTAAAGGGCTTTGCGGACGCTGTATTTGACAGATTTAAAAACCCGTTCATCGACCACAAGCTTCTTGATATCTCTCTTAACTCGACATCAAAGTTTGAGGCTCGTGTTCTTCACACAATTCAGGAATACTATGCACAGAATAAGGCTCTTCCCAAGATCCTTACATTCTCGTTTGCCGCTTACCTTGCTTTCTACCGCGGCACAGAGATCCGCGAGATCGGCGATGCTATGAAGGTTCCCGTACTTGTTGGCCACAGAGGCGACGAGGAATACTTCATCAAGGACAGCGCAGAGGTGCTTGACTTCTATGCAAAGGCTTGGAGCGGCGTTGACGTTTCTGATAAGGCACAGGTTGCGGAGCTTGTTAAGAAGGCCTGCGGCAATAAGGACTTCTGGCTTGGCGCCGACCTTAACACAGAGCTTGGCGACTTCCCCGCTGTTGTTACCGAGCATCTTTACAACCTGCTTAACAAGGACGTTAAGAGCGTTGTTGCAGACGTTATCAAATAATTTTAAAATAGTCTGTCAATAGGATAAATAAATTCTGCCCCTGCTTATAAACAGGGGCTTACCCCTAATTACGGAGGTTTATCTATGGAAAAATTTATTAAGATTCATCCCAATGACAATGTTGTTGTTGCTATCCACGACGACGGCATTAAAAAGGGCGAAAGCGTTATGGGCGTGACCGCTGCCGAGGATATCCCCAGAGGTCATAAAATGGCTGTTGTCGAGATACCCGAAAACGAAAATGTTATCAAGTACGGCTATCCCATTGGTCACGCTACAACAACTATCAAGCCCGGCGAGTGGGTACATTCCCACAATGTAAAAACAAATTTAAGCTCTACGCTTGAATATACATATGATCCCAAGCTCAATCCCATTCCCGCAACACGCAAGGAGACCTTTATGGGCTATGTGCGTAAAAACGGCGATGTCGGCATCAGAAATGAAATATGGGTGGTAAATACCGTTGGCTGTGTAAACGGCGTTTCAAATGCCATTGTTGAAAAGGCAAGAAAAAAATACGGCGACAAGGTAGACGGCATTTATAATTTTGTTCATCCCTACGGCTGTTCACAGCTTGGCGAGGACCACGAAAATACACAAAAGCTCCTTGCAGGTATGGTAAGACATCCCAATGCGGCAGGCGTGCTGGTTTTAAGCCTTGGCTGTGAAAACAACAATATGAACGAGTTTAAGAAGGTCCTCGGCGAATGGGACGATGACAGAGTAAAATTCTTTATTTGTCAGGAGCACGGCGATGAGGTAGAGGAGGCAGTCGATGTTATCGGCGAGCTTGTTGAATATGCACAGCAGTTCAAGCAGGAGGAGGTTCCCGCAAGCAAGCTTGTTATCGGCCTTAAATGCGGCGGCAGCGACGGCCTGAGCGGTATCACCGCAAACCCGCTTGTAGGCCGTATCTCCGATATTATGGTAGCAAACGGCGGCAAGACCGTTCTTTCCGAGGTTCCCGAAATGTTCGGCGCAGAGACCATACTTATGGACCGCTGCGAAAACAGAGAGCTTTTTGACAAGACGGTAAGCCTTGTAAATAATTTTAAAGAATACTTTATCTCTCACGGCGAGCCCGTGGGCGAAAATCCCTCACCCGGCAACAAAAAGGGCGGAATAACCACACTCGAGGATAAGTCCCTCGGCTGTACGCAAAAGGGCGGTACATCCGATGTTAAGGGCGTGCTTCTTTACGGCGAAAAGGCAACTGCCGACGGCTTGAGCCTGCTTCAGGGCCCCGGTAACGACATTGTTGCTATCAGCGGTATGATGGCCAGCGGCTGTCACCTTATTCTGTTTACAACGGGCCGCGGTACACCCGTGGGTTCACCCGTTCCTACGGTCAAAATTGCTACAAACGACGACCTTGCCACAAGAAAGCCCAACTGGATAGACTGGAATGCGGGCAGACTTATCATTGACAAGGAAATGGACAGCTACGCAGAGGAATTTTTCAAATATATCCTTGATGTTGCATCCGACCGTGTAAAGACCAAAAACGAGATAAACGGCTACAGAGAAATAGCTATTTTCAAAAACGGCGTAACTCTGTAAAAACCATATAAAGGGGAAATACGATGAAAAAACTTGTTGCTGCGCTGCTGTGCGCTGCCGCGTGTGCGGCAAATGTCTGCGGCGTATATGCGGATATATATGAAAGCGCTTTGGGCAGCGGCGAGCTGAAAACCGTTGTTACCGAGCCCGACTGCGTATATGTAAACAATGTCAGGATGGTAAAGATCGCCTCGTATATGAAGTATAAATACGGCGCAAATACGCTGTGGAACGCCGAAACAAAAACCGTTGATTTTTATTACGATAACGGCAACGGCGTCGGCGGACATATGCGCGTTAAGGTTGGATCAAGCTATGTTGATTACAGCGGCGTTTTTGTCGAAAACTTTTTAATACGCACGGGGAAAAACGAAACAACGGCCTATTCGGGGCTTCCCAATCAGGTAATAAACGGCTGTGTTTATGTTGACGAAAAATCACTTGTCAACTATGTATTAAACGATGCGGTCTTAAAACCGTAAAATCATTCAAAAAGGAGAATAAAAATGGGCTTTATTGATGAAAACTTTTTATTAAAAACCAAAACAGCACAAAAGCTTTTTCACGAATACGCAAAAAGCGAACCTATCTATGACTTTCATTGTCACTTAAATCCACAGGAGATCTACGAGAATAAAAACTTCTCCGATATCACCGAGGTATGGCTTGGCGGCGACCACTATAAGTGGCGTGCTATGCGTTCCCTTGGTATCCCCGAGGAAAAGATAACCGGCAAGGATGTTGACAGCTTCGAGAAATTTGAAAAATGGGCAGAAACTATCCAGTACGCTATCGGCAACCCTCTTTACCATTGGACACACCTTGAATTACAGAGATTTTTCGGTATCTACGAGCCTTTGACAAAGAAGAGCGCAAGAAAAATTTACGATCAGATAAACGAAATGCTTGCAAAGCCAGAGTTTAAGGTACGCGAGCTTATCAAAAAGAGTAATGTTGCGGCTATCAACACAACAGACGATCCCGCAGATTCACTTGAATGGCACAAGAAAATAGCGGCAGACGAGACGGCATTTAAGGTATATCCCGCTTTCCGCCCCGATAAGGCGCTCAATATCGACGCACCTACATTTGCCGACTATATCAAGACACTCGGCGCAACAGAAAACACCGAGATAAAGACATTCGCAGACCTTAAGGCTGTTCTTAAAAAGAGAATGGATCTCTTCCAGGAAATGGGCTGCCGTGCATCCGACCATGCATTTACATACGTTCCCTGCGTAAAGGCATCCGATGCCGAGCTTGACGCTATCCTTGCAAAGGCACTTTCCGGCACAAAGCCCGAAAAGATAGAGATAGACAAGTACCGCACACAGCTTATGCTTTTCCTTGGCGGCGAGTATACAAAGCGCGACTGGGCAATGGAGATCCATATGAATATCAAGCGTGACAACAATACAAAGATGTTTGAGAAAATGGGTCCCGATACAGGCTTTGACTGTATCTCCGACTGGTCAAGCTGCGAGGGTCTTACAAACCTTATGGACCTTCTTAACTATAACGACAGCCTGCCCAAGACACTGCTGTTTGCCGGCAACCCCGCCGACAATCAGGTTATCGGTACTATCCTTGGCTGCTTCCAGTCAAGCGAGGCCGCAAGCAAGATACAGTTTGGTACAGCTTGGTGGTTCAATGACAATAAGGACGGTATGGAGCTTCAGATAAAGGCTCTCGGTAACCTTGGCGTGCTTGGCAAGTTTGTAGGTATGCTTACCGACAGCCGCAGCTTCCTTTCATATCCCCGCCACGAATATTTCAGAAGAATACTCTGCAATATCATCGGCCAGTGGATCGAGGACGGCGAATACGACAACGATATCGAGTTTGCGGGTCAGATAGTAAAGGATATTTGCTACAATAACGCTGCCAAGTATTTCAGACTTTGATAAAAAATATCACAACTTTTCAGCAATATTACCAAAAATACACGATTTTGTTAAAATTTTTTTACAAGGGCTTTGTTTCTGCAAAGCCCTTTTTTTGCGGTCTTTTGCAAATTTCTGTAATTTTACTGTAATATAATTATAATCAATTTGTAAAAAAACTATATTTTCTCTTGATTTTATTTTGGATTTGAGTTATAATTATACCAAACAGGCGGGGTAGTCGGTAGGGTAATTATTAAACATTACCATATATCGGTACCCGCTAAACCGCAGTCGGCGGAAATGCTGCATATATATTGTGCAAAATAGACTGCGGTCCTGTGTTTTGAGGGCTGGTTACGGCTAAGGAAATACTGATTAAATCCCGAAAGCAAAAATAATTTTAGCCGGAGGCGGCACATTTGTAGGCGACCATGCGTATTTTTCCGCTCCGAAAGCGGAAAATAGCAATCAGAGCCGTTAAGCATTATGCCGAAATCCCTACCGGAATTTCGGCGGTAGATGTTGAGCCTGTACGCGCTTGTCGCGCGTTTCGGCTATATGTGCAAAATTATTTTTGGTATCCTATTTATCAGTGCTTCCCCAAAAAATCACAATCGCCTGCGGCGGGATATGATCTCATCGGCGGCGAAAAAAATTAAGGAGGACGAAAAATGAAAAAGAATTTAAGAGTATTTGTAAGTTCTTTTATGGTTGGTGTTATGACCGCCACAAGTACGGGTATTCCCGGTTTAAGCGCTATGGCAACCTTTGCGGCTGAAGATAGCGCTGATGATGCAGTTGAAAGTGCTGCAGCCATTGAGGTTTCCGAGGAGGCTCCCGTTGAGGAAGACGCTCCCGTTGTTGCTTATGCAAACAGCTCATATGCTTGGGTTGCCGACGGCAACGTAACTCAGGGCACAAAAATGGTAGATAACGATGCTGCTACCGTTACTGCTTTTGCAGACCTTAGATGTGATATCGTTGGTGATGCTTCTCATGAAAACGGTCTTATCGGCTATGGCGATGAGACTAACAGAGATGGTTCACCTAAAGAGTTCAGCGGCATTGATGGCACAAATGTAACACTTAATGAGGGTGTTCTTTCCATCAACGGCAATGGCTATGACAAGATTGTAAGAACAAGCAAGACCTATGAAGAAGGCAACGCTTACGGCCTTTCCGTAGGCAGCAACGAAACGGTTTACCCCGTTGATGCAGACGGCAACAGATATAAGGATGGAAGCGACAAGGACAGAAAGCTCAGCGCACGTCCTTTCTGCAGGATAGAGGTTAAGAAGGACTCTGTTATCAAGTTTGATACAAGAGTTACAGGCAAAAAGTCAAACGTTGTCTACAAGATAGTTGACGAGGCAAACAACAATGTTCAGGTAGTTGCAGGTAATCCCGCATCTGCAGATGATCCCTTTGCATCGGTTCCCGAGTTCCTTGATGACGGCGTAACAAAGACTCCCGATGAATACTATACACAGGAAGTTGAAGCTAAGGCAGGCGACGTTCTTTACTTCGCAGGCGTTGGTACAGATGCATTCTTATTTGGTATAGACGTTCAGGCCGCAGGCGAAGAAACTCCGGAATACGATCTTGCAGAAGCTAAGGCAGGCGAGACCTACACAGCTGATTTTGCAAGTGCAGAAAAGACAGAAAACGGAGCTTCGAACGGTTTGAAATTCGGCAGCGACACGATTATGATCGTGGCAGGCCCCAACTCCAACCTCAGAGGCGTAAACGATGGTCACGGTACAACATCAAAGCCCGGCGACAAGTTCGTATTTAATGTAGCGGGCGATGCAAAGATCAAGTTCACAGCTTGTGTATACGGTCATAATACCTGGACACTTACAAACTCTCAGGGTGATGTTCTCGGTTCGTTCAACGGCTGCAACAAGGAAGCTCCCGGTCACGAGAATGAGGCAGATAAGTCGGAGACACCTCAGGTTATCGACTATAAGGGCGAGGCTGATACCCTTACACTTACATACGATCCCGATGCATCCGGCGAAACTTATGTTCACGCACTTTCTGTTGAAAATGCAGCTAAGGATACAGGCGTTGCAGAAAGTTTCTCGGTATGGTTTGACGACCTTGCAACACCCGTTGACAACGGCGTTGATGCAGACGGCAACCCCTCAACAATGATGACATTTGAGCAGCAGGAGCTTAAGTACGGTGATTCTTCACTTCGTCTTGTTGGTAACAAGAACACTGCTTATGAGGATGGTCTTGAAAGATTTACACCTAACAACAACAATGCCAACTTTATGAACCTTACAAGGGACGGAAGAACAGGCGTTAATGCATACAAGGCAGGTAACAGAAATGCTACGGCTAACGATATTACAGCTATACCTCAGTTTGGTGACGGTACAGCACTTGTATTCGAGTGTGTTGGCAACGGTACATTCGTAAGCCAGGTTTACACAGGCTCTTTCGTAAGAGTTTGGGACTTTGATACAGCTACGGGCGAAAGAATCGCTCACGACGGCAACAACTGGCTGCTTGATACGGAAGTTGGTGCAGAATTTGTAGCATTCCAGGCACAGGCAGGTCACACTTATGTTCTTTCCACAACAGGCAAGACAAACAACTGTGGTTTCTGCTCGGCTGAATTTGCAAAAGATGAGGAAGTTGACATTGATGTTAAGTCTTGGTTAACTCCTGAAGGAAGCAATTATAACTTTGATGGTTCTTCTTTCACACTTGTTGACTCTTTCTTGGGTACAACAGTTGGAAAGATAGACAAGAACACTACAAGCATCAAGCTTAATGTTGGTCATACTTACGAGATAAAGAGCGCAGACGCAGGCGTTGGCGTTAAGTTTGTAAGCACAGACAGCGACAAGATCAAGGTTGCAGAGGATACAAAGGAGATCCAGCTTTCACTTGTTGAGATCCCCGATGTTAAGTTAAGCGGCTCGATCATGACAAGCAACGGCGCAGCTCACGACCTTAAGAGCATTAAGTTCGTAAATATGGTAAGCGGCAACGTAACAGAGGCTGTAATTGACGGCGACAAGTATTCTACCGATATCAAGCCCGGCGAATACAACACAGTTATCGAGTCCGACGGCTTTACAACTATCGATAAGGTACACGTAGAGGGCGACACAGAAAACCTTATTTACCTTAAGGCTAACGATCCTTCGCTCATCAGCCTTCCTGCTGATATCCAGAAGGCAGAGGGTGAACGTCAGGCAACTTACAACAGTGTTAATGCAGAAACAGCTCCTATTAAATTCAACAACTCTACATCTATCAGAATGAGCCAGGGCGACAGCATTACTATCCCCGTAAGCGGCAAGCAGAAAGTCAGCGTTGCAGGTTGGTATTCCGGTACTTGGAACATCAACGGCCAGGGCGAGGTTACAACAAGCAGCAGCGCAGGCGCAGGCAACCCGACAGTTGCAACATACTTTACAAACGGAAGCGAAACATCCGTAACTATTACAACAACAGGTGAGGGTGCTAACTACCTTTACTGGGTTAAACTTGACGATGTAGCAGATTTTGATGCAAGCAACACCGTTATTCAGGTTCCCAGCGAGAAGTTCCCGACACTTAAGGATGCAAACGCTTATATTGCAACATTAAACAACAGACCCGACGGTGAAGAGGGCCGTATGACCATCGAGCTTACCGATGATATCGAAGAGCAGATAGTATTCACAGAGCCTTACATCACTGTAAAGGGTAATGGACATACAATTTCCTGGTACTATGGCGTAGGTTCCTTCTACTACTCGATCGACAAGGGCACAGGCCTTTTCGATGAGGAGCTTTACTATGATGCATACAACTGCAACGAGGGTGACGGTAACCTTTGGGGCGGCGTTGCGATCATCAGAGGCGACCACTTCATAGCAGAGGATACTACATTCAAGAACACATATAACTACGAAGTAACCGAAATGGATGCAAGCGACTTTGTTCGCTCGGCAGGCGGCCTTGTAACAGAGAGAGTTGCAGGTACAACAGATGTAGGTATCTACTCAACTAAGGAGCGTTCAAACGCATTCTACATTGATGCTGATGACATCCAGGTTTACAACTGCCAGATCCTTTCATCTCAGGATACATTCGGACGTAACGGCTCCGCTAACAACGGTTACCACGTATACGTTAAGGATTCCGTTATCGGCGGTAATGTTGACTATATCTGCGGTGAGTTCACAGCTGTATTTGATAACTGCGAGCTTCAGTGGAAGACATACACAGATGACAAGAACAACAACAAGATCGGTTATGTAACAGCAGCTAAGACATCACCTTATGTATTCAGAAACTGTGTAATAACCAAGGACAGCGATAAGGCTGTAACAGGTCAGTTTGGTAGAACATGGGGCAAGAACTCAAATGCAGCGTTCCTGTTCACACAGACAAACGGCACTATCGGCGAAGACGGTTGGGGCGAAATGACCTCAGGCGACGGCGCATCCGCTACATTCTATGACTACTGCAACTTCAACGGCGACGACGATGCAGCACCTGCAACCAAGTTTGCAACTGCTATCTCCGATGACCTTCTTGAGCAGTACACAACAGATGCAGGTATCATTGATATCCTTACATTCACACCTGTTGACTTTATGTCACAGACAACAACAGTTACCGACGGCGGCGAATATGCAGAGTCAAAGGGTCTTGAAATGATCGATTCCGCAAGCGATATCCGTACAGCTAAGTACGAGATCGGTAATGACACTATCCTTGTTGCAGCTGTAGCAGACCTTAACGGCGAAGGCATCACATTCAAGACAGCAGAAGGTACGGTTATCGGTTCCTCCAAGTATGTATACGATGCTATCGAGCTTGATGACGGCACAACTATCACCGCGAAGGATCTTGGCCTTGACGGCGGTTACATCTACGCTGTAAAGGTTGTTGGTGTAAGAAGTGCTTACATGACAGCTGAGGGCAACACAGCTCGTGAGAACAACCTTGACGGTTTCTCGGCAGAGTTTGGTGTTGTTGAGGAAGTTGCTGACGAAGCTAAGTCAGAAGAATTAGTTTGATATAGGAGGTTTAGATTATGAAAAAATATAATAAACCCGAAATCAGCATTGTTGCTGTTAAAAACGAAGATTGCATTATGTTAAGCAGCTTAGGCGCTGTTAGCGTAGGCGATATCGACAAAGTTAAGTATTCCGACATAAAGGCTACTGTAAAGTAATTTATTGACGGAATGTTCCGGGGGCGCGGTTTAGGCTGCGCTCCCTTTTTTTTCGGCAAGCGTAGCCAAAGCGCGCGCAAGCGCGTACAGGCTCAACAACTGCCGCTTAAATTCCGGTAGGAATCACAAAAAAATATTTACCGTTATGCCGTTGTTTGCCGCATTTCAAGCAAAAATCATACCCAAAATGGGAAAACTCAAATTTTTTTTGGTCTTGTAAATATCGGGATTTTGTGATATAATTAAAAAAATTTTGTGTTGCTAAACTAATCGAATCAAAGGAGCATTTAATAAATGAGCAGTAAAAAAAGAAGATCAACTACGGAAAAGACCAAGCAGCAGCGTGAAGCAGTCAACGCACCCGAGAAATTGAACGAAGCGTTACAAAACGATACTTTACCGCCGCATATATACTTAATAAAAGTGATAAAGCGTAATGCGTTTGCGGTAAGTGTGGCTGTTGCGGTCGCTTTTTTGCTGGGGCTTTTGTTTATTTACTCAAATAAATTTTCGCCGATAAGCTATATAGGCAAGCAATTCAGCACATCCTTGGAAACCGGACAGGAAATGACGGTGTCCGAGGCCGATAATTTTAGCGGCGTGTTTACTTACGGCCCGTATATCGATATAAAAAAGGGAAATTATAAAATAACGGTCGATTACCGCACAGATACGGATATAAGATTTCAGGTAAGCAGCGATTACGGCGTGAAGGATATTTCTACCGTGACCCTGCCAAAGGATAAGACAAGTTATACCTTTGATGTATTTATAGGCAGCGATGTTACGGATAAATCGCTTGAAATGCGTACATTTTACGACGGAAAGGGTACTTTTACGCTTGAAAGGGTAACTATAAGCGGCGGCACAGCAGGCAGCGCGGAAATACCGTATATTATCGCCTATGCGGTAAGCGCCTTGTTTTGCCTGTATCTGTTTAAAAAACGCGGCCTTATGGGTGCGGTCGTTGCTGCATATACGGGCGTGTCCGCAATTATTATGTATTCGGCGCTTACGGTCAGCGTTATCGGTGCGTTTATGTTTGCGGCCTGTGCCATAGTATTTGCCGTTATTGTAAGCTACTGCTATTCGGACGGCTTTGGCAGACTTAAACCGTCGGAAATGCTTGTTGAGTTGATCATTGCTTTTGCGGCAGCATATTTCTTTACAAATGCAATGGCAATACACCAAAATGCCGAAAAAATTGATACCATAAATTATTTAAAAAATGTAAACAGACCAATGTTTATGCTGTGTACAGCGGCATTGTTTGATTTGTTTATAGCATTAAGGCTTATAATAAACAAGCGCTTTATTCTGCGCTTTATAGCGGAGATCTCCGCGGCCGTGCTTACTGTTGCCATGATAAGCGGCACGACACGTTCCATATTTTTTACAACAGGTGTAATATTTGTTTTTGCGGGTGTCAGCTGTATACTTTTAAGGGATATTGATTTTTCAAAAATTAAAATTAAAAAGGAGCCTGCGCTTGTTACCGTTATTATCGGATTTTTGCTTTTTACCGCCTTTTTTAGCGTGCAGACGGTAAGCAGATATAAATCGTTTAATGCTTCTAATTTTGATTTTGGCATATTTGCACAGATGTTTGAGGGCATATTAAGGACAGGCCTGCCTGTTACCACTATGGAGCGAAATGAATTATTAAGCCATTTTTACATTCATTTTTCGCCTATATTATATTTGCTGGTGCCCGTATACTTTATTTTCCGCTCGCCGGAAACGCTGCTGGTATGCCAGTCTGCGCTGGTAGGTGCGGGTGTATTCCCTGTTTTCTTCCTGTGCGGGCATAAGAATAAAAATTATTTCTATGCGCTTATCATATGCGCTGTCTACTTGTGTATGCCGTGCTTTATTGCGCCGCTTTATTATGATTTTCACGAAAATTCATTCCTGCCGCTTATGCTGCTTTCAACGCTTTATTTTCTTGAAACGAAAAATTATAAGTTTATGTATGTATTTGCGGTTTTAAGCCTTATGATAAAGGAGGATGCCGCAATATATGTATTAAGCATAGCGCTTTATGCGGTGTTCTCAAATAAGGAGTATAAGTACGGCACAATATTGTTTGCGGTCGCAATGGCGTATTTCGGCATTGTTATGGCGGGTATTGCCCATTACGGAAAGGGTCTTATGGACTCGCATTACGGTATGTACTATTTGCCGGGCGAAAAGGGCGTTGTAACTATGTTTAAAAATATGTTCTATACGCCGGGTCTGGTGGTAAATACCTGCTTTAATAAGGACACTACGGAGTTTATCCTGTTTTCGTCGGGAGTTTTGCTGTTTTTACCGTTTATCGGGAAAAGACTCTCGAAACTCTGGCTTGCCGTGCCTTATCTGCTTGTAAACCTTATTACAAAATACAGTTATCAGCATGATATAGGCTATCAATATGTGTTTGGTACAGGCGCATTGCTTTTGTTTATGTTTATAATGAATATTTATGATATGCAAAAAGACAAGGCCCGCACAATAGCGGCGGTTGTTGCGGCAATTGCCTGCATAAGCGGCACATATACCTATAAGGGGGACCTTACCTATTATTATAAAAATTACAGTAAAAATGCACAGGATTACAATAAAAATCATGAGCTTTTACAGCGTATACCCAAGGATGTTTCAATAACGTCAGAAACCTTTCTTTCGCCGCATTTGTACAACTATAAAGAGGTATACCAGTATAAATATGACGACGGTTATACCGATTATTATGTACTGCAAAGTTATGTGGAGGATTACGATGAGCTTGTGGAAGATCTGACCGCACGCGGCTATACAAAGGCAGCGGATGACGGAAAGGTCATCATCTACAAGGCAAAGGATGCAAAGGGACTTAATTAACGGAGGTGACAGCCGTGCTGCGCGATAAATTCAGCCTAAAAGAAACTATTGCTGCGCTTAAGGAAAACAAAAGCCTGTATATTTCAACGCTGCTGGTCATTGTGGTGCTTAACGTTATAATTATTTTCAGTTATATAGGTACATCAAATATCCTTAATGAAAATATCGACGGTACGGCCGAGGCTGTCCTTGATAAAACGGGACAGAACGTACAGGACAAAATAACCGAATGTCAGCTGTATGTGCGTATCATGTGCGACAGGATAGCCACAAATAAAAATGACGAGGCAAAATACAACGATATAGAGTATTACTCGCAGAAAATGGCTACTATCTTTTCGGGGTACTATGAGGGGATATATGTTGAATACGGCGACAAAGTATATAAAAACAGCGCAATAAAGTCGGTAAAGGCGGCAAGCGCTTATGAAACGGCGCATAACAATCCCGACATAATAAATACTACCATTGAGTCCAACAGCGAGCTTTCCGAAAGCTATATCGTGATATCGCTTTATGACAGCGAAAAGGACTCTTTTGTTGCGCTTATGCTTGATGCAGACCTTGTTATACGCTATGTAAACGGCATGGATAGCTTAAACGGTGCGTTTGAAGCATTTATAATAGATGCCGAGGGCAATCTTGTGTATTCCACAACGCCCGATATCAATTATGACGTTTTTAAATTCTCCGATGACGGGAAAAAGCTTTTTGAAGACCTTAAAACGCGCACAAGCGGTAAAATGGCGCTACATATAAACGGCAAAAAATGTCTTGGCTATTACCGCAGCTTTGTCGGCAGCTGGGATGTTGTATTATATGCCAACAGGGGACGGCTTTATAAAAGCCTTTATATGTTTAATACCATACAGTACGGCGTTATATTGTTTATTTTTGTTTTGTTTGTGTACTTTTTTATGCGAAGCTACCGCAACAGCCTTGCGTTAGAGCGTGCGCTTAAAACAAGAAGTGCCTTCCTTACAAATATGAGCCATGAGATAAGGACACCCCTTAACGCTATAATCGGTATGAGCGAAATACTTTTGCGCCGCGATGTACACGGCGCCGCAAGAAACGACGTTGTTTCCATACATAATGCGGGCACGGGTCTGCTTGCCATAATAAACGATATACTGGATTATTCAAAAATGGAGTCGGGCAGCTTTCGCATAATCAATGATGAATATGACCTTCCCGGACTTGTGGCAGAGGTAGTCAGCCTTGTAAGCTTTCGTATAAAAAGCAAGGAGGTGCGTTTGCTGGTCAATATAAATCCTGCCGTGCCGCGGCGCCTTATAGGCGATGAGGTGCGTATTAAGCAGATACTTGTAAACCTTTTGGGCAATGCGGTAAAATTTACCGAAAGAGGCTACATAGTTTTGTCGATAGACTGGGATTTTATCAGCGACGGCAAAACAAACCTTACCTTCCGTGTTATGGATACCGGAGTCGGTATCGAAGAAGAGGAAATGAAAAAACTGTTTGAGGAATTTTCACAGGCAGGCTCCAACCTTGCAAAACACCACGGAACGGGTCTTGGACTGTATATCAGTAAAAACCTTGCAAAACAAATGGATGGCGGTATAAGCGTTGAAAGCACAAAGGGCAAGGGCTCTACCTTTACCGTAAAGATAAAAAATGCCGTTGACAATTATGTGCCTGTTGCGGCTGTGCCCAACGAGGATATATATATAGGCATTTACGAGCAGGATATAACGCTTGCACAGCACCTTGGGGTCATGCTGGAAATGCTGCATGTCAGATACGATATAGTGTCAAACCATAATACAAAAGCGACGTTCAGACAGCTTACGCATGTTTTCTTCCGCAGCAAATATAAAAATGAGGTGGGAAGGATATTGGGAGGTCTTGACCTAAATCCCATTTGCATAATGCTTACCGAAATGAACGAGGAAATAGACGATAACTCCAATATCAAAAAATTGATGATAAACCTTTACGGTTTACAGATAGCCGATGCTTTGAACGGCGAAATAAAATATTTCGACCGCTATTCGGGCTTTGATACGGGGGAAATCGTTACCATACCCGATGCAAGGGCGCTTATTGTGGATGATAATATCACTAATATGGCGGTGGCAAAGGGTATTCTGGCCGAATACAATATAACCATAGATACTGCGGTTGACGGCGCACAGGCCGTTGAAATGGTCAAAAACAACCACTATGATATTATTTTTATGGATAATATGATGCCGGTCATGGACGGTATAGAGGCGACCGCCCGCATAAGGGCAATGGAGGGCGACTATTACAAAAATCTGCCCATTATTGCACTTACCGCTCTTGCGGGACGCGGCGACAGAGAACGTTTCCAAAGCCTTGGATTTGACGAATTTCTTTCAAAGCCTATCGACCTTAATAAAATGGATGTGCTTTTGCATAAGTTCCTGCAAAACAAGATAAAGGATATTTACAATATATCAAAAACGGATGAAAAAATGGCATCTGTTCAGGACAACCTTATAATAGATACCGAGGCGGGTATACGTCAGCTTGGCGGCAACAAGGAGTCCTATTACGATATACTTACAATTTATATTCAGGATATGGAAAAGCGCTACGAGCAGCTTATAAGCGAGACCGATATAAAAAAGAATACCATAAATTTCCATGCCATAAAAGGAAGCAGCGCAAATGTGGGCGCATATCAGCTTAATGAAATGGCGGCCGAGATGGAGGCGCTGGGAAAGGGCGGCAAAAGCCTTGAGGTGGAAATTAAGCTTGAACAGTTCCTGCAGCTGCTTAATCTTACCATACAGGAGGCAAAAAACTATATAAAGGAATACAAGGGCGAAAAGAATAAAAGCAAGGCTTATCGTCCGGTGGTAGATCATCATTACCTTTATGAGATATTACAGGCCTGCCGTGATATGGATATGATAAAAATAGAATCGGTATACGATAAAATAAGCAGAAATATCTATCCCGACGGCGTTATGAAGATCCTGGAGGAAATGCGTCTTGCATCATTTGATTATGATTATGATAAAATTGCGGAATGTGCAAATAAATTAAGAAATTAGGTGCCGGATCATTTAAAAAACAAGGTGTATAATATGCGTAAAACAAAAAGATATATATTTGTTTTTCTGATAATTTGCATGGCCGCCGTTTTGACGGCCTGCTCAAAAAATGGCAATGACGGGCAAAATGAATTGTCCGGCAATATATCGGACAATGGGATCGATGAACAGACAAGCAAGCGTATAGGAGTGCTGACGGACGATGTCTATGACGATGATATCAAAACGCATTATCCCGATGCCTCCATAAGCTATTATAATAGCTTATCCGATATTATAGCAGCGCTGAAAAATGATAAAATAGATGCTTTCCCGGTGAACGAGCCGGTAGTGGGACAGTTTATCCAAGGTGAGGAGCTGCTGACTTATAAGCCCTTGGATTTTGCTGAATTTGATCTGGCTTTTGTTTTTGCAAGAACGCCTAAAGGCGCAATATTATGCGGAAAATTTGACGAGTTTATAAAACAAAAACGCGAAAGCGGAGAGCTTTCCGCACTTGCCGAAAAATGGCTTGGTGCAGACGAAGACAAAAAAGATCCTCCGGATATAAGCGCCCTTGCAGACGGAAAAGAGATGCTGACTATGTCAACATCTTATGACTGCGCACCGTATTCATATATAAAAGACGGTAAGCCCGCAGGCTATGATATAGAGCTTGCTTATATGTTTTGCAGGGAAAACGGATACGCGCTTAAAATAATGGATATGGAATTCAATGCCATAATGCAATCGGTAAGCACGGATAAATGTGATTTTGGCGGCGCGGGTATCACCGTTACCGACGAAAGAAGCGAAAGCCTGTATTTCAGCGAGCCCGTACATGTTTCGCGTGCTGTTATGGTGATAAGGAAAACAAACAGCATAAAAACGGGATTTTTTGCATCCGTAAAGGAAAGCTTTGAAAAAACATTTATCCGCGAACAGCGGTACAAGCTGTTTGGCCGGGGTATAAACATTACAATGGCCATAACCGTACTGTCGCTTATATTTGGCAATATACTGGGCTTTGCCGTTTATATGCTTTATTTAAAAGGAAATAAAGCCGCAAAAGTGCTTGCGGATCTGTTTAACCGTATAATACAGGGCATACCTACGGTAGTGCTGCTGATGGTGCTTTATTATATTGTTTTTGGCAATATTGATATGGACGGTATATGGGTGGCTGTTTTGTGCTTTACGCTTACCTTTGGCTCCTCGGTCTATTCCATGCTGCATATGGGCATTGCCGCCGTAAGCGAGGGGCAGGCCAAGGCTGCGCGTGCGCTGGGCTTTTCCGATAATCAGACATTTTTTAAAATTATACTGCCGCAGGCTGCACAGCATATCATGCCCTCGTACTGTGATGAGCTTGCCGCACATATTAAAAATACCGCGATAGTGGGATATATAGCCGTTCAGGACCTTACAAAAATGGGCGATATAGTGCGCAGCCGTACATATGAGGCGTTTTTCCCGCTTATTGCGGTAGCGATAATATATTTTTTGCTTACTTCGATAATTATGGTTTTTATAAATAAGATAAAATTCAGGCTGGAATTTAAACACAGGACAAAGGAGCAGATATTGAAAGGAATAAAGCTCAATGATAATACTTGAACATCTGCAAATGGATTTTGACGGTGAGACCCGCATAAAGGATGTTGACCTTACCATAAACGACGGAGATGTTGCGGCCATAATAGGGCCGTCGGGCAGCGGCAAATCAACGCTTCTGCAATGTATAAACCTGCTTATTTATCCTACAAAGGGCAGGATAACCGTAAACGATACGCTGATAACTTCGCCGGAATGCAATATTAATAAAATAAGGCAAAAAATGGGCATGGTGTTTCAAAATTTTAATTTGTTCGGGCATCTTACAGCAATAGAAAATGTGATGCTTGCGCAGACGGAGCTGATGGGTAAAACAAGACAGCAGGCCTATGACAGGAGTATGGAGTTGCTGGATACAGTAGGGCTTTCGGAAAAAGCGCTGTCTTATCCCGATGAGCTTTCGGGCGGACAGAAACAGCGTATAGCTATAGCCAGGACCCTTGCAACTGACCCCGATATAATATTGTTTGACGAGCCGACCAGCGCACTCGATCACAATATGGTAAGCGAGGTGCAGGCGGTTATACGCGAGCTTGCCAAAACGGGCAAAACAATGCTGATAGTTACTCACGAGCTGGATCTTGTTCGCGATATATGCAACCGTGTGATCTATATGGAGGACGGCGTGATATGCGATGACGGGACGCCCGAACAGATATTTGATAAACCGCAGGATGAAAAGACAAGGCGGTTTATACATAAGCTTAAGGTACTTGAGATATGTATTAAAAATCAAAAACATGATTTTCTTGAATCGGGTGCAAGGATAGAGCGTTATTGCGAGAAAAACCGTATGACTGCCAGAATGAGCGGCTATATACAAGCGGTTTTTGAGGAGCTTTGCCGACAAATACTGTTTTTTGTGCTTAAGGAATCGGATATTCTGGTGACGGTCGAGTATTCTCTTCAGACAAACAAAACGGTCGTTACAGCCGAATATAACGGAGGCTTTTTTGACCCTGCCGATACAAAAAACGATATTTCATATGCGCTGCTTAAAGGAATAGCGGAGTCTGTTGTATACGAAAAAACAGACGGGGAATATTTAAACAGGGTGACTGTGACAATAAAATAAAAAAAGGCTGCTGCATTAAGGCTTTTCAAAAGCTTAACGAGACAGAGCCCTTTTTTATTGTCTTTCCGATAGGAGCACCGCGCCAACCGCAAAAATAAGCGGGACACCAATTGCTATCGCCGCCGCTGGACCGGCTTTTATATGGAAAATATATATAAGTACCGTAAAAATCAAAAGAGGTACAAGCATTATAAACGAAGTGACCTCCACAATTACGGACATTATGCCGTTTAAGTACACGGCATAGGCAAGGCAGGCAGAGGCCGAAAAAAATATCAGCGCACAAAGCGGTATTGAGATATCCGTTTTTTCTTTTAAAAAGAAAAACAGTATTGCAGGCAATATCATACCTATTATAATTGCGTAGGGGATACGGCGCTTTTGCGCGGCGGCAAGCTCGGTGCGGCAGCTTTGTGCCAAAGCCTCGCTGTCACGGTAATTTTTCAGCGGTTCAAAACCTTTTAACGCCTTGGCATAAGCCTTTTTTTCAAAATAGCTTTTAGCCCGTATGTAGTTTTTAAGTGTTTCGGCCTTTTCTGCACGGTCCTTGCAAAACTGCCGCAGCTCGGCTGCAATATCGGCATGATCGCGCGATGTGCAGGCGGCGGCTGCGCTTTTATATAAAAGTACGGCCTCTTCTGCCTGCTTTATTTCGATATTTGCTGTATTTATAATGCTGTCGGCTTTTGCAAGCTTTTCGGCAATATGAGAAAACTCCCTGCACTCGGGCTCCGAATCGCTTAAAGGCCGGCTGCTGCCGCAGTGACCGCAGCGGCATGTCCATGTAGCATAATCGCGTATAAGGTCGCCGCCGCAAATGCTGCATTTTTTAGCGTCCATATGATGCACTCCCTTGTTTTCGCTGCCTATTGTATCTGTATACCCTTATTATAACTTATTTTGCGTTCAAGGTCAATCTTTACGTTTACTTTGTTTTTTCCTGTTTTTTGTATGATTTTTGCTTGAAATGCGGTAAATGACGGCAAGCCCCGCAAATAATTTCGGCTTACAGCGGGAAATACGGAAAATTATAATTATATATTAAAAAGCCCTTGACATTACGGGGGGTTATATGTTATTATTATACAGACGGAAAACGTCTTTTTTTTGTGCTGCAATTTTTGCGGCAGGAAAAGAAAAAATCAACTTGTGTAATTACTTTACTATGAAATGAGGTGGAAATCTTGAGGACACGCATTACCTTGGCATGTACGGAATGCAAGCAGAGAAACTACGACACTATGAAGGACAAGAAGGTTCATCCCGATCGTATGGAAACAAAAAAATACTGCAGATTCTGTAACAAACATACGTTACACAGAGAAACAAAGTAATTTTTTTGCAGCATATTGAAAGGGAGTAGTGCAATGGAAGAAACAAAAAACACGGCAGCTGCTTCTACGGCTGAAAAGACTAAAAAGTCCGATAAAAAGCCCGAGAAAAAAGGCGGCAGTTTCCTTGCGGAGCATAGGGCGGAAATGAGAAAGGTCACTTGGCCCAACCGTCAGGAGCTTATGAAGGAAACTGTAACTGTGCTTGTTGTTTCGCTGTTGGTTGGCGCAATTATCTTCTGTATGGATCAGGTTCTTTCTTTCAGCTATGATAAGTTTATGAGTATCGGCAAAACAAGCTCTTCAACGAGCGAGTCTGCAAACCAGATAGATCCTGCCGATCTTATAAGCGTAAACGGCGGTGACGAAAATTCACCCGTCAGCGTAGAGGTTGAAGAACCGGGCAATGAAGATGCCCCCGCAGCCGAAGCAAATGAAAATGCACAGGCAGAAAACGCAGAGCAGCCTGTTAACGAAGGTGCAGAAGAAAATGCCGCACAGCCCGAAAATGAAGGCGCAGCAGAAAACAAAGCACAGCCCGAAAATGAAGGCGCACAGGCAGAAAATGCACAGGCAGAAAATGCCGAACCATCCGAAAACGAAGGCGCAGAACAGTAATAAGAGGTCGATTATATGTCTGAACACGAAAATCAAGCAAAATGGTACGTTGTTCATACCTATTCGGGTTATGAAAACAAGGTAAAGGCAAATATCGAAAAATTGGTGGAAAACAGGGGTATGCAGGATGTTATCCAGGAAGTATCCGTTCCCATGATGGACGAGGTCGAGGTTAAAAACGGCAAGAAAAAGCTCGTTCAGCATAAAATTTTTCCGGGTTATGTGCTGGTTAAAATGGTTATGAACGATGATACTTGGTATGTGGTGCGTAATACGCGCGGCGTTACAAGTTTTGTTGGCCCCGGCTCCAAGCCTGTTCCGCTTACGGAGCAGGAAATTTACGATATGGGCATCGAAACCTTTACACTTGCGGATATGGATTATGCGGTGGGTGATACCGTTGTTGTTAAATCGGGCCCGTTTGCAGAATCTTCCGGTATTGTAAAGGAAGTAAATATCGGCAAGCGCAGTGTTGTTGTCGGAATTTCGGTTTTTGGTCGCGAGACCCCGATGGAACTGGATTTTAACGAAGTCCAGCCTTTATAAGAAATATTTTTTCTTAATGTTAAACGCAGACAGAGGGCATAGGCTCTCGTGGGAGGGAAGATCCCGCTAATTACCACATTATAGGAGGTGCCGTAAAATGGCAAAGAAAGTACAAGGTTATATTAAATTACAGATCGCTGCAGGCAAGGCAACACCTGCACCCCCTGTTGGTCCTGCTTTAGGTCAGCACGGTGTAAACATTATGGGCTTTTGCAAGGAGTTCAACGAAAGAACGAAGAAGGATGCAGGCCTTATTATCCCCGTTGTTATAACAGTATATCAGGACAAGAGTTTTACATTTATTACAAAAACTCCTCCCGCAGCTGTTCTTTTAAAGAAGGCTTGCGGCCTTGATAAGGCTTCGGGTGTACCCAACAAGACAAAGGTTGCTAAAATTTCAAGAGCAGAGGTCGCTAAGATCGCAGAGCAGAAGATGCCCGACTTATCGGCAGCTACACTTGATGCAGCTATCAGTATGATCAGCGGTACTGCAAGAAGCATGGGTATCGTTGTAGAGGACTAATTCGGTCCGGTTTAAATTTATAATTGACGTTTTTGTTTAGGGGGACACGCCCTTAAACATAAGTGGGAGGGAAAATCTCCCGATATTACCACATAAGGAGGAACAATTCGTGAAAAGAGGAAAGAAATATCTCGAAAAATCAAAGCTTGTAGATAAGGCAGCTTTATATGATGTAGCAGACGCTTGTGCACTTATCCCGCAGACAAGCACAGCAAAGTTTGATGAAACTGTTGAGGCGCATATCCGTCTTGGTGTTGACAGCCGTCACGCAGACCAGCAGGTAAGAGGTGCTGTTGTACTTCCCCACGGTACAGGTAAGACTGTTCGTGTACTTGTATTTGCAAAGGGTCCCAAGGCTGACGAGGCACAGGCAGCAGGCGCAGATTTTGTAGGTGCAGAGGATCTTGTAGCAAAGATCCAGGGCGAGAACTGGTTTGACTTTGACGTTGTTGTTGCAACACCCGATATGATGGGCGTTGTAGGCCGTATCGGTCGTGTACTTGGTCCCAAGGGCTTAATGCCTAACCCCAAGGCAGGTACTGTAACAATGGACGTTGCAAAGGCTATCGAAGAGATCAAGGCAGGTAAAATTGAATACCGTCTTGACAAGACAAACATTATCCATGTTCCCGTTGGCAAGGTTTCCTTCGGTGCTGAAAAGCTTCAGGATAACTTCCAGACACTTATGAGTGCGATTATCAAGGCAAAGCCCGCTGCTGCAAAGGGTACTTATCTTAAGAGTGTTGCTCTTTCAACAACAATGGGTCCCAGCGTTAAGGTAAACGCTGCAAAGATCTCCGAGTAATTACACAGTTTATTTAGCCCGCCGCTTTTGGCGGGCTTTTTTTATAAGCGGGCAAATAAAAAAGAGACTGCAAAAGCAATCTCTTAATTATTTTAACATTATTTTCTGCCGTACTTTTTGTTGAACTTATCAACACGACCGCCTGCATCAAGAAGAAGCTTCTGGCTGCCTGTGTAGAACGGATGGCACTTGGAGCAAACTTCGACTCTTATCTCTTCCTGAGTTGAGCCTGTAACAAACTCGTTACCGCAGTTGCACTTTACCTTTGCCTGAAAATACTGAGGATGTATTCCTTCCTTCATTTATTAGCACCTCTTTCTTATATATTGGGATACATTTTGGCATCCCGGGGTTTCACAACATTAATTATTATATCACAGCTTTAACATAATTGCAAGTATATTTTTTAAAAAAGTTAAATTTTATGTTTTGCGTAAAAAAATATTTGACAAACGTATTGAAAAGGAATATACTTTAATTATATAACAATACTTTGCAAAAGGAGAATAATTATGCGTGAAAAACTTAACTGGTCGGATATGCGCTCGCTTAAGCTTTCTAAATTGCTGACATACAGCTTGATTGCCATGCTTGTTGTGGCTTTTGTGTGCATACCCTTTATTTCAAGGTGGTATATAAGTATTTCGGTAAGCAACAGCTTTATAAAATCGGATGCCTTTATCCCCGTGTGTGTTATGCTGGTTATTTGCGATATTTTCGGACTGGCGGCGGCTAATGCGCTTAGAAAGCTGATAGCCAATATCGGCAAAAGCGAGGTCTTTATAGAGGATAATTCCAAAAGCCTGCGCATTATTTCGTGGTGCTGCATTTTTGTGGGTCTGACATTTACGGTTTTCGGGCTTTGGCGACTGTCGTTCTTTTTGGGCGCATTTTTCGCCTTTTTTATGGGCCTTATTATGCGTGTGCTGAAAAATGTTTTTGAAAAGGCCGTGTCTATCAAAAACGAGAACGACCTGACCGTCTGAAAGGGGGAGATATTGTGGCTATAATAGTAAATCTTGACGTTATGATGGCAAAACGAAAAATATCCTCCAATGACCTTTCGGAAAAAATAGGCATTACCCCCACAAACCTGTCCATTTTAAAAACGGGTAAGGCAAAGGCGATAAGATTTTCCACATTAAATAAGATATGTGAGGTGCTTAAATGCCAGCCCGGGGATATTTTGGAATATTCGGATGAATAATAAAAAGCAACAGCCGCCGATCCGTTATGGAAAGGCGGCCTTTATATTATTTTATATATCTTACAAAAAATATCCTATCGCCGAAATGTGACAATTCGGTGGGCTGGGATTTTTCGTTCAGCGGATCCATACATAGATATTCGCCGTTTTTACTGCCTGTTATAAGGACAAAGTGCCCGACGCCGTAGGGCAGATTTACACGGGCTATAGGGTAAATACCGCTTTTAAGGAGCTCGTCAAGGCTATTGGCGCTTATTTGTGCGGCATTTTGCTTTGTAACCTTTACGCCGAGAGTTTCTTCGGCCTGTTCCCACTGCATATTGCCCTCGCTGTCGTAGCAGCTGTTGTCCGAGAAAAGCTTGTTCAGCTCTCCGGGAGTCTTGCCGCCTTGTCCCTGCATTTTTAATGCCGAGGCGATACAGCTGACAAGACAGCCCGAATCCGACATTTTAAACCGTGAACCGCCTAAATTGTCGTCTGCCCAATTTTCGTCATATTGACAGTAATAGGTGACATTTTGAGGTGGTATCTCGGTCTTTGGGTGCAATTCCTTGCCGCTGCGGTTTATAAGCTTGTAAATTGCATATACCGAACAAATTGAAAGCAAAATAAAGAATATTATTATAAAAATGACGACCTTGCGTCTTTTCCGGGCCTTCATTAAATTGTCCTTTCTATTTTTTATCCTCTTTTATAAAAACATATCGCCGCGGATATAAGGCTAAAATATAAATAACCCTTATCCGCGGCAATGCTTTGCTTACTTTGGCTCAAAGTAAGTGCGGGGTTCGGGGGCGCATAGCCCCCGGGAGATCAGTTTTTATCCTTTATCTCTTCGTGCCACTCCTGGAGCGACTTAAGCTCGTTGTCCTTGCTTGCCTTTATCACCTTGATACCCTCTGCGGTAGCCTTTGCAGCGGCCATAGTGGTCATATACGGTATCTTGGACTTGATAGCGGCCTTTCTTAAATAGCTGTCGTCGTGGATGCTGTCCTTGCCGACGGGGCTGTTGATTATAAGCTGTATCTTGCCGTTTGAAATAAAGTCAAGGATATTGGGACGTCCCTCGTAAATTTTGTTTATCTTCTCGACAGGTACGCCGGCAGCCTCAATAAGGTCGCAGGTCTTGCCTGTTGCAAGTATCTTAAAGCCGTCCTCGTGGAAGCTCTTTGCAAGCGCAGGTGCCTCGGGCTTATCCTGCGTATTTACGGAAATAAGCACCGTACCCTCGGTGGGAAGAGTAGCCTGTGCGGCCTCCTCTGCCTTGTAGAACGCCTCGCCGCTGGTACGCGCAAGACCGAGTACCTCGCCCGTGGAACGCATTTCGGGTCCGAGGATGGGGTCTACCTCCTGGAACATATTGAACGGGAATACACTTTCCTTTACACCGTAGTAGGGGATATCCCTGTCCTTTAATGTGGGTACGGGAGACGGTCTGCCCGTAAGCTCGGAGGTGATGATGTCTGTTGCAAGCGGTACCATTCTTATGCCGCAAACCTTGGAAACAAGGGGCACTGTACGGGATGCTCTGGGATTGGCTTCAAGCACAAATACCTTTCCGTCCTCGATAGCGTACTGCATATTCATAAGACCTACAACGTGCATTTCCTCGGCGATTTTTCTTGTATATTCCTTAATTGTTTTAAGGTTTTCATCGGATATATGCTGTGAGGGTATGATACAAGCAGAGTCGCCCGAATGAACGCCCGCAAGCTCGATATGCTCCATAACAGCGGGGACATAAGCGTGTGTGCCGTCGCTGATTGCATCCGCCTCGCACTCCATAGCCTGATGTAAGAAACGGTCAATAAGTATGGGTCTGTCGGGAGTTACGCCGACAGCGGCTTTCATATAGTCCGCCATACTCTCGTCATCATAAACGACCTCCATACCGCGGCCGCCCAAAACGTAAGAGGGGCGCACCATAACGGGGTAGCCTATCTTGTTTGCGATAGCCTGTGCCTCGTCAACTGTGGTAGCCATACCCGACTCGGGCATAGGTATGCCAAGCTTGTCCATTATAATTCTGAACTGGTCGCGATCCTCCGCAAGGTCGATAACTGCGGGAGATGTACCGAGTATCTTAACGCCGTTCTTTTCAAGGTCTGCCGCAAGATTAAGCGGTGTCTGACCGCCAAACTGCGCAATAACGCCGACGGGCTTTTCCTTTTTGTAAATGCTTAAAACGTCCTCAAGCGTAAGGGGCTCGAAGTAAAGCTTGTCGGAGGTATCGTAGTCTGTGGATACCGTTTCGGGGTTGCAGTTTACTATTATTGTTTCAAAGCCTAATTTCTTAAGCGACTGCGCCGCGTGTACACAGCAGTAGTCAAATTCGATACCCTGACCGATCCTGTTGGGGCCGCCGCCAAGTATCATTACCTTGGGCTTGTCTGTGTTTACGGGGTTGTTGTCGGGTGCATTGTATGTTGAATAGAAGTAGCTGCTGTTTTCCGTGCCGCTGACGTGTACCGCATCCCAGGTCTCAACTATGCCAAGCTTTTCGCGCTGCTCGCGGATAGTCTGTTCGGACATATCAAGTATCTCGCTTAAATATTTGTCGGAGAAGCCGTCCTTTTTAGCCTTGATAAGCGCCTCATCGGATATGCTGCCCTTTGTCTTTACAAGCTCTTCCTCTTCCTCGACAAGCTCCTTCATCTGCTCGATAAAATATGCCTTTACCTTTGTAATGCGGAATATCTCGTCAACGGTAGCGCCCTTTCTGAGTGCCTCGTACATTATAAAGTGGCGCTCGCTGGAGGGAGTGATAAGCAGCTTTAAAAGCTCTTCCTTGCTTAGATCGTAGAAGTTTTTAACGTGTCCCAAACCGTAGCGTCCCTTTTCAAGTGAACGAACGGCCTTTTGGAAAGCCTCTTTGTAGTTTTTGCCGATGCTCATTACCTCGCCTACGGCGCGCATCTGTGTACCTAACTTATCCTCAACGCCCTTGAACTTTTCAAAAGCCCAGCGCGCAAATTTAACTACAACATAATCTCCGTCGGGAACGTACTTGTCAAGCGTGCCGTACTTGCCGCAAGGGATGTCCGCAAGGGTAAGACCCGATGCAAGCTTTGCTGAAACCAAAGCGATAGGAAAGCCCGTTGCCTTTGATGCAAGTGCGGAGGAACGCGAAGTACGCGGATTTATCTCGATAACGATTATACGGTCGGAAACGGGGTCGTGTGCAAACTGCACGTTTGTACCGCCGATTACCTCGATGGAATCAACTATTTTATAAGCCTGCTCCTGTAAACGTGCCTGAAGCTCCTCGGAAATGGTAAGCATAGGCGCGGTACAGAATGAGTCGCCCGTGTGTACGCCAAGGGGGTCTACGTTTTCGATAAAGCAAACGGTTATCATATTGCCGTCCTTGTCACGAACCACCTCAAGCTCAAGCTCTTCCCAGCCTAAAATTGATTCCTCAACAAGCACCTGACCTACAAGACTGGCCTGGAGACCTCTTGCACAAACGGTTTTAAGCTCGTCCTTGTTGTATACAAGGCCGCCGCCCGCGCCGCCCATAGTGTAGGCAGGACGAAGTACAACGGGATAGCCCAGCTCGTCGGCAATGGCAAGTGCCTCGTCAACTGTGTAGGCAACATCGCTGCGCGCCATTTCTATGCCAAGCGCGTTCATGGCCTTTTTAAATTCTATACGGTCCTCGCCGCGCTCGATAGCATCTACCTGCACGCCAATAACCTGAACATTGTATTTGTCAAGTACGCCCTCCTTGTAAAGTTCCGAGCAGAGGTTAAGACCCGACTGACCGCCGAGGTTAGGCAAAAGCGCATCGGGGCGCTCCTTTGCGATTATCTGCTCCAGACGCTTTACATTAAGCGGCTCTATGTATGTAACATCGGCCATTTCGGGGTCGGTCATAATGGTAGCGGGGTTTGAGTTTACAAGCACTATCTCGTAGCCAAGGCTTTTGAGCGCCTTGCACGCCTGAGTACCCGAATAGTCAAACTCACAGGCCTGACCGATAATAATAGGACCCGAACCGATTATCATAACCTTGTGAATGTCTGTTCTTTTTGGCATTTTTAATGATCCTCCTGATTAAGCAAATTTTAACTGAATACATTATAACATTATTTTCGACAAATTACCATACAAAGTTTTGTAAAATTTTTATTAAATTATATTATTTTTTTCGTATAAAAAAACAGCAGGGGTGACTGCTGTTTTTTGCAATAGTTTTAAATTATATCAACGCATACAAAAAAAACTTGCCTTGTATGACTTGGCGCAAAATTATAAAAGTGCCGTGTAAATTATCTCATACACGGAAAGCAGGGCAAACACAAATGCAGCAATGCCATAGCGGTCATCAAGTCTGAATGAACTTTTTAAACCAAGCAATATTTTAGTCAGTATCAAAAGTATTGCAATAATACAAATAAAGCTGTAAACAAAAACAAATATCCCAATATTTGTCAGTTTTACAAACAGCCCCAAAAGCGTACAAAACGGTGCAAGCATAAAAATTGCGCAGGTAAGCCTATAGGCTGCTGTTTCTTCGGGAGTGTAAACATTTTTATTTGAATTGTCGTTCATCCTGTTGTATTTTTTTGTAAATAATAATACAAAAACAAAGCCCAACAGCAGCCGTCCTATACGGTAGGGGACTTCGTGTATTTGCAGTGATTCTATCTCCCAATAAAATACATTTGTCATTTCTTGAAGCCTGTCAAAAGCCCAGTTAAACAGATACATCACAATAAAGCTTACAGAAAATGTCAATGCTGCAAAAACGGCTTTGTGTTTTTTAAAGCAAAATAAATAAAGCACGCAAGCAAGACAAAAGGCGGTAAAAATGTCAGGAAACAGCCTTGATTTTATTTCAAGACATTTTTCCGTTATCATCACAATAGCAAAACGCACCGCAAACAGCATTATTGCTCCGCAGAAATCCCGCGTTGCCGACGAACTTTTTTCGTAATCCGTGTTTAGGTATTCGGGTCCCTGCGGCCTTTCCGAGTGATGAGTCAAGGTGTTGTTGAAGCTGTAGTTTGCTGCAACATTTGTCAGGTTTGTTTCTCTTTTACCGCTCATTGTGTGTATTCCTCGTGAAAATATTCTTCAACTGCATATTTTATCATTTCTTCGCCCCGACTGTATTTAAGGTCAAGCACAATATCCGGGGTCATTAGCCTTTGGTCTGCGGTTTCGTCCGCCCTGAATACATAACCGCTTGAAATTCGGGCAATTATTCCGGTATTGGGAAGCTCGTATTCTACGCTGTCCATAAAAAATGAGGGGGAATTGTACGGGGGTATGCCAATGACCTTACCCAGCTTGCCGTCTTGTATACCCGCACACATCATTACCGAAGCACTTGCGGAATTTGCATTGCATAATACGACCATATCTACATTGGGGTTTGCTTTTGCCGTACTTAATGTTCCGGGATTATCCGTAAAGGTTTTATCCTCCAAAGCAGCTTTTAAATCTTTTTTTTCGCTTTCCCATTCGTCTTTGCTGTGCCTGCAAATATATCTTCCTGTGGGCATATTCATATTAAAAGCCCTTACCATATCTTTTAGGAAATCTCCCTTTCCGCCGCGGTTGTCTCTTACATCAACAATTACTTTTCCACCGCCGTTATTGGCAAAATCCCGCACTTGCTCAAGAGCCTTGATATAATCATCATCCTTTGTACGGAAAGTATTTATATTGACATACATTATGTCATTTATCATTCTTATATCTGCGGTTTTGGTCTCCTCTTCGGGGATATCCGAATTTTCGTAGCAGTCGTAAAAAGCAACTTGTTTTGTTCCGTCGGTACACGCTATCTCAACAGTATCACCGCTTACATCACAGCCGCTGAGACGCAGTATTTCGCGGGAAAGAGAGTGGTTTCTGCGGTAGAAACTTTCTGCGGCGCTGTTTTCTATCGGGAACATTTCTTCCACGGTTTTAAATATGGTTTCGCAGTCAATGCCGCCAACGGAAATTATTTCGCCTCCGACGGGTATATGTTTTTCGTCTGTCAGCAGAAGTTTGCCGTCTTGCTCAATGTATTTTATGTCAAGCTGGTAACGCCTTAAATTCATCAGAGTGCTTTCTTCCTCGGGTGTAGCAAGTTTTAAAAGGGATGTATGTATATCTTTTAAAGAATTCAGATAAATGTTTGCGAAGATCTCAAAATCGTCAAGCTTTTCAACGGTTTTTGATGTTTCCAAAAACTTTGCCTTGGCATCTTCGTACCCCTCGGGCAGCATACCGTCCATAATAAAGGCAGGGTGAGCGGCTTCAACGGCGTAAACCAACTGCTGCGCATCCTCTGCATAAATGTTTTTTTGAGTATCCGTGTTTTCGGTAATGGATACATTTTCGCTGTCTGCATCCGAAACAGGCCCTCCGCAGCCTGTAAGCATCATAATAGACAGCAATAATGCAAAATTTTTTCTCATGTACTTATCTCCTTGTTTTTAATCACATATAAAGGAACAGGGGCGCCCCATACATAAAACGTCCTTTGTATGCACCTATTCATTTCCTGTATGGTTTAGATAACTTATTAATTCTTCATACTGCGTTTTATCTGTTATATAAAATGAAGTATACTGACTATCATAGCCTTTTGGATGAAAATATAAGTACCTGCCTATTATATTAACATGATAGAAAACACCTTTTTCATCACAACAAAAAGTAATATCAATATAATCATTATCTCTTGTGTTTTCCTCCTTTTTAATTTTTATTAACTTTAATTTATTTATGATTGAGATCAATTCCTGTATATCTTCTTTTCTTCTGCTTTCCGGGATATTATTATTTTCATAATTAAGAGGCAACGGAACGACACACAGGTCGTTCCCTACAAAACGGTGATATGTTAAATCATTTGTTGTAGGGACGGACCTATGTGTCCGTCCGCTCAAAATCTGCAACATTTGTCGGATTAAAAATAATCCAATAATGCCGTGTCCGAAATATCGGTTTTTAACCGTTCCGTCAGCAAATCAAGCTCGGCTGCAAACAGTTTTCTGTCCTTTAAAGGCTATATATCGATTATATAATTAAATACTGTCTGTGTCAATAATTCCGTGTTTTGAGGTTCCTGAAATTTTCGGAAATGTGTATGATATACAAATAAAAAGGCGCCGCAAGGATCGTCATTATCCTTGCGGCGCAAAATGCCGCTGATTTTTCAAGGGGCCGGGGGTCAGACATCTGTCCCACACTAAATATGTTGATTTCATATAATCCCCCAATGTCATCAACTTAAGGAATATCAAAGGATAAATGTCAAGGTTCCTTTTTGCATCGTTTAAGATATTTCCCGCCTTATTTTTGCCAAAAGCTTTTTTTCGAGCCTTGATACCTGTACCTGTGAGATACCCAGTATTTTTGCGGTTTGCACCTGTGTTTTATCCATATAATAGCGCAGCTTGACTATTTTTTGCTCGCGCTCGTCAAGGGCGGCTATGGCAAGCTTAAGTTCAAGGCTTTCCGCAATGGACTGCGCATCGTTTTTTTCGTCGCGGTGTAATTCGCCGCGCTCGGTCGTGCTGTCGCTGCCTATCAATTCGTTAAGAGATAATACGCTGTTTGGAATGTCGCTTGCCTGCGTTACCTGCTCCGGGCTGATATCGAGTATTTTTGAAAGCTCGCCTATGGTGGGAGAGCGGCCGTTGTCTTTTTCAAAAACCTCGCTTGCAGACAGTATTTTTGCAGAGGTCTCCTTTAACGAGCGTGATACTTTTATAATACCGTCATCGCGCAAAAAACGTCTTATTTCGCCTATTATCATCGGTACGGCATAGGTAGAAAACTTTACGCCAAAATTTACATCAAAGCGCATTATAGCCTTGATAAGCCCGATATTACCTATTTGAAACAGATCGTCCTTTTCGCAGCCGCGGTTTAAAAAGCGTATTACAATGCTCCAAACCAAGCGGGCGTTATCGGCAACAAGCTGTTCCTGCGCCGCTTTGTCGCCGTTTTGTGCCTTTATTATCAACTCGCGCATTTTATCCCCTCAATTTTTTTGTCATAATGACCTTTGTGCCGATATTTTTCTCGGAGCGCACGGCAAGGGTGTCCATAAAGGCCTCCATTACCGTAAACCCCATGCCCGAGCGCTCACATTCGGGCTTGGTGGTAAAAAGCGGCTTTCTTGCGGCCTCTATATCCTCTATGCCGCAGCCGCTGTCGCTTATCTCTATGTAAAGGTCGTTTTCGTCAAGCGAAGCACACATTTTTACCGTGCCGTCGCTGCGCCCGCAATAGCCGTGTATTATACAGTTTGTTACAGCCTCGGAAACGGCGGTTTTTATATCGTTTATCTCGCCCACGGTGGGGTCGCGGGGCAAAAGAAACGAAACTATACACATTCTTGCAAAGGCCTCGTTTTGGGAAAGCGCCGAAAATTCTATCTCAAATTTGTTTTTCATAGATATCTCCTTTCAGCGCCGACAGCGCAAGCCTTGCATTGTCGTAGCAGTCTATTATTTTATTCAGCCCCGAAAGCCTGAATATCTTCATAAGCTCGCCGCTTACGGAAACCGCCGCAAGCGAGCCGCCGAATATCTCCGTTTCCTTGTAGCGCCCTATAAGCATACCTATGCCCGAGCTGTCCATAAAATTTACATCTGTAAAATCAATTACTATATTTTTACAATGTGAGTGTCTGAAGCTTCTTGCTATGCCGTCACTTATTTCCTGCGCGGTGTGGTGGTCAATATCCCCCGAAAGAGATACAAGCAGGGTGGTGCCGTCTTTTTTGCAGTTTATATCCATAATACTTCTCCTTTCGTTTTACCAAATATTTCCATTTATAATGATACGCCCCTTTGTATTGAAAATCAACTGTTTTTATATAACAAAAAGCGCCAATATCCGCTGTTTAAGCTTGATGCGGATATTTGTAAAATATACTTGTATTATAAAAAAATATGAGATATAATGGTTTGTGAAAATGCATATAAAAGGAGAATTGGTATGAATACTTTTGTTTTTGCGGCAAATTCGGTACTGCCCGTAATTATTACCATAATTTTGGGCTATGTGCTGGGACAGACGGGCTTTTTTGATGCACAGTTTTTAAAAACGGCAAACAAGACCGTGTTCAGAGTGGCGCTGCCGGTATATTTGTTTTATAATATCTATTCCGTGGAGGGCTTCGGGTCGGTGAACTGGCCGCTTGTTTTTTATGCTATGGTGCTTATACTGGCGGTTTTTGCTGTGGCGCTGGTCTGTGTTTGCCTTTATACAAGGGACAATAAAAAGCGCGGCGCTTTGCTGCAATGCAGCTTTCGCAGCAACTTTGCAATAATAGGCGTTACCCTTGCCGATGCCATGGGCGGGGTGGAGTCGGTGGCCGCGGCGGCGGTGATATCCGCGTTCAGTATCCCTATTTTTAATATACTTGCCGTTGTTTGCCTTACCGTTTTCGGCGATGACAGCAAAAAGGGCATAGATATAAAGAAAATTTTAAAGGGGATAGCTAAAAATCCGCTTATTATCGGTGTTTTGCTGGGTATAATAACGCTTTTGATAAGAAGCAAAATGCCCGTTAAAAACGGCGAATATGTGTTTACCATACAAAATCAGCTGCCGTTTTTGTACAAAGCGATAAAAAGCATAGGCAGTATGGCATCTCCGCTGGCGCTGCTGGTTCTGGGCGGACAGTTCAAGTTTTCGGCGGTGCGCTCGCTTGCAAGGGATATTGCATTCGGGACGGCGTGGAGATTGGTGCTTACGCCGCTTATCTGCATAGGCGGGCTTATACTGCTGTCCAAAACGGGCATAGGCCTTAGCGTTTCAAGTGTTGAAATGCCCGCGCTTATTGCGCTTTACTGCTCGCCCGTTGCGGTGGCCTCGGCAATCATGGCGGAGGAGATGAACAGCCACGGTGAGCTGGCAAGACAGCTGGTTGTGTGGACAAGTTTGCTTTCTATTTTTACCATGTTTTTTACGATAGCCCTTTTCAGACATATAGGAATGATATAAGGATGAATAAAAAAGTGTGGACAATATAATTTTGGTGTGTTATAATATTTTCTTGTAGTTCACTTACAATAAGGGATGTTGCTATGAAAGAAAGCATTTTGCAGATCATAGAGCGGCTGCGCGGTCTGCCCGACGGCCTGACGCTGATAATAATATCAATACTGCCTATGTTTGGCATAAGGGGCGGTATGACTGCGAGCTATTTTTTGCGGATACCCGTATTTAAGGCGGTCTTTTACTGCGTACTCGGCAACTTTATACCCGTGCCCTTTATTTTTACATTCGGGCGGCATTTAAAGGACGTTTTTAAAAGAAAGCATATTTTTGAAAACGCCATTAACGCGCTTGAACAAAAGGCGGGGAGCCGTGATGCGCTTATAAAAAAATACGGCTTTGTCGGGATAGTGCTGTTTATTGCGCTTCCTCTGCCGGGAACGGGGGCATATATGGGTACATTTATCGCCTCTATATCAAATATGACTGTAAAACGGGCAATTACTGCGGTGGTTTGCGGTATGCTGCTTTCGGGCTGCATAATGGCGGCAATAGTAAGCGCCTTTTAAAATTAAATGGAGAATTAAAATTATGGAACATTTGGTACAAAGTACAATTGGTTTTTTGAATAGCTTGGGTCTTTCGCCCGAGGGCGTGGTGTTTTTTATATCTATGCTGCCGCTTTTGGAGCTTAGGGGCGGCATACTTGCGGCATCATTTTTGCAGGTAGATTATATAAGGGCGGCGCTTATCTGTCTTTTGGGAAATATTATCCCCATACCCTTTATACTGCTTTTTATAACACCCATATTTGACAGGCTGAAAAAAACAAAGCTCTTCAGACCTATGGTGGAAAAGCTGGAGGCAAAGGCTATGGGCAAAAGCGAGCAGATACAAAAGTACGAATTTCTCGGCCTTTTGCTTTTTGTGGGCATACCCCTGCCCGGCACAGGCGCATGGACGGGCGCACTTATTGCGGCGCTTATGGATATAAAGCTTAAAAAAGCCGTACCCGCGATATTTTTGGGTATAATGCTTGCGCTGATGATAATGAGCATTTTGGGCTATGGAATACCGTTTATTATAAATGCTTTGTCTTAAGGTTTAATTATGTATAATCCAAATATCAACAGACTTATAATGTTTATTATTTTGTTTACCGGACTTGGCGTGTTTGCTGTGGGCTATAATTATTTTGCCGATACGGCATTTATAAGGTGGCCGCTTGCCGGATTTGGCATATTTCTTTGTGTCGTTTCGCTTATCTGGGGCATAAAAAAGGTGCGCTGCCCGTATTGCGGCCGCCTTTTGTCCCTTAAAATATGGTATAATGTTTACTGCCCCTACTGCAAGGAACGCATTGATGATGCCTAAAAATAAAAAAATAATTAATATTTATATATTGTAAATAAAAAAATAGTTAAAAATCAATAAAAAATAGTCAAAATTTATTTATATTTTTTGTTGACAAATTAGAAAAATAGGTGTATTATATATACAGAGTTAATCAATAGTTGGCAAACTTATTGAAAGATAAGGACGCAAAGCCAAGGGTCTAAAGTGTTTACACTATGACAGCCGGTTGCATTTGTTTGTTTTAGTTGCCGACTGTGAGTCAGCAGCTTTTTTTGTTTATGTTTCAGGTGGTTTTAGGACTGTTGGTTACACTCACTCTCCTTTATTTTTTAATAATATCCCCCCCTTATAAAGCAGCCGTTCCTCCTAAAGATGGCTGCTTTATAACTTTAAAAAACCCTGTGCCGTCGATCAGGACACAGGGTTTATTCTTTTTTTTATTTCGCCTGCAATAAGCGAAACAAAAAGCATTTTTATAATATCTATCAAAATAAAGGGGGCGCAGGCTGCCATAAATGCCGAGCGCATATCGGTGTGGGCGACAAAGGCATACCACGGCACGCCTATGGCATAAACCGCGGCATCGCCAAGCAGCAGCCCCAAAAAATGCATATATTTGGTTTTAAATTTTTCAATAAATATGCCGCCTATTACAGCAAGGGCAAAAAAACCGATAAGAAAGCCGCCCGTTGGGCCAAGCGCCTTGCCAAGCCCGCCCTGATAGCCCGAAAATACGGGCAGCCCAAAGCAGCCAAGCAGATAATATATAAAATAGCTTAATGTGCCCTGTTTTACACCAAGCAGGTATACGCAAAGGCAAACCGCAAGGTTCCCAAGCGTTATGGGTATAGGCCCGATAGGCACGGTAAGGGGCGCAAGTATGCAGATGACCGCCGTCATAAGGGCGGTATAGGTAAGTGTCTTTGTTTTCATTAAGTTTCAACTCCTTCGTTTATGATATAATAGCATATTTCCGGACGATTGTCAACCTATTATTATAATAAAGGTTAACAATAAACTTTGATATTTTGGTGCTTATATACACTTGCCTTATGAATTAACGGCATACATAGGCGAAAACACACATAAGCGTGTGCAGGCAAATAAAAATAGGACTTACCGCTGTAAGCCGATATTATTTGCGGGTATGCCGAAAAATGGGGAAACTCAAATGATATACATTATATTGACAATTATTGCCAAAAATTGTATAATATAAGCATAAAACCGTTTGTGTCGATACAAAAAGCATTCCTATAAAATATGAAAAAATCGAATAGGAGTGTTCGGCTGCGGAAAAAACCTAAATGCAAGTATGGATCTGTTATAGGAGGCGGGAATATGAAAAGGCCTTTACCTTATATGCTGACATTTTTTTGCTTTGGTATTTATTTTTCCGACAGTATCGACAGCATACATAAATTATTGGCGGCAGCAGGTTTGATATTTATTGCTGCTTTCGTATGCGTTTTAAACACAAAGCGTATTTTTACGGCCCTGTTTGCGCTTATGGCGCTTGCGGGGCTTTTTGTCTTTAAGGCCAAAACAGATACATACAGCCGTGATGCGATATTAAACGAAATTGCGGCGCAAAAGGGCAGAGTGACCGTAAGCGGCATAATAACGGATGCCGGCAAAAACAAAGAAAGAAATATTTATAAGGTAAAGTCCTTTGATATCGTTACCGCGGACGGCAGAAAGATAACCGATAAAACGGGCGTGAGGGTATTTACCGATAAAAGCTTTTTAATTGGCGATAAAATAGTTTTGACCGAGCGTTTATATGCCCATGCCGGCAAATTAAATCCCTCGGATTTTGACAACAGGCTGTATCTGCGCATACATGGCTGTGATTACAGCATATACTGCGGCGAGGAGACAACAATAAAAATCACGGGCAGGTCCTTTTCGCCCGTTTATACCTTAAAAAATACTATGTATTCCGTGCGGGAGCGTATATGTGCGGTATACGATAAATACTTTGCCTACGATAATGCCGCTGTTTTAAAGGCGATAACAACAGGCGATAAAAGCTTTTTGGACAACGATATAAAGGATAGCTTCAAGGGCGCGGGAATATATCATTTTCTTTCTATCTCGGGGCTGCATATTTCGGTCATAGCGGCTTTTATTGTGTATATACTTAAAAAAGCGTCAAAGCGTGCTGCCTATATCGTGACTATGCTGTTTCTTGCGGCTTATTGGTTTTTGACGGGCGGCAGCGTTTCAGTCACCCGTGCTGTCTTAATGATATATATTTATCTTTCGGGCAAGCTGATAAAAAGACGGGCGGACATTATAAATTCCGCTGCTGTGGCAGCGTTTATACTGCTTTTATATGACCCGCTTTTTCTTTTTGATACGGGATTTTTATACTCGTTTTTGGCGGTGTTCGGGATAGGCATTGCATTTATGCCGTTTAAAAACTACAGCAAAAGGGGCAGAAAGCTTGTGCTTTCGGCAGCGGCATCCTTTGGCGCGGCCTTGTTTACCCGGCTTATAACGCTGGTAAGCTATTATATGCTGAATGTGTATGAAATACTGATAAATCTGGTTTTAATACCGTTTATGAGCATAATTGTTGTTTACGCTATGGGATTTGGCGTTTTGGGTCTTATCGGGCTTGATATGAGCGTTTTGGCATATCCGCTCGGGCTTATGCTGGATATTCTTACAATGATCGCCGGAAAATTGAGTGGATTTTGCGTTATAAAAACGGGCTGCCCGACTTACGAAATGTTTTTCGCCCTGCTTGCAATGGCGCTTGCGGTCATGCTGTTTTTGCTTAAACCGCGTAAAAACAGGCTTGCGGCGGCTATGGCCTTTGTTCCGCTTATTGCGGCTTTGCTTGTGCTGCAAAGGGATGATATAACAAGGGTAAATTTTCTTTATGTAGGGCAGGCAAACTGCTGTGTTATCACAAAGAACAAGTCTGCCTGTATAATGGACTGCGGCGGAAATGAGCTGTCGGATATAGGCAGCGACAACGGTACATACAAGGTGCTTCCGTTTTTAAATTACAGCGGGGTGGATACGATAGAAGCTGTTTTTATTTCTCATACCGATACCGACCATATAAAGGGGCTCTTTGACCTTATGGGAAATATTGATATAAAAAATATTTATATATCGCGTTATGTGGATAAAAACGAGAATTATTCAAGGCTTGTGCATTATGCAAAAATAAACGGCATATCCGTAAATGAACTGAATGCGGGCGAAAACGCCGTAAACGGCATAGGCAGCTTTAAATGTCTGTATCCCTTTAAATACGACGAAAAGAAAAACAACAAAAATTCAATGGTATTAAAGGCAAGCTTTGATAATATGACCGTGCTGTTTACGGGCGATATGGACAAGGATTGCGAAAAGACGATAGTCGAAAGCGGCGCAGACCTTAAAACGGATATACTTGAACTGCCGCATCACGGCAGCTCGACCTCGGGCAGGGTAAGCTTTTTAAAGGCCGTTTCGCCAAGGGCGGCGGTCGCTTCGTCGGGCCTTAATAACCGCTACGGCCACCCGTCAAAGGAAATAAGGGATAAAATGCGAAAATACAATATCCCTTTGTACAAAACGTATGACGGTTTGGTAAGTTTTATGGTGAAAGACGGCAATTTTACTGTTTACAGATACGAAAATATGGAGTATAATAGTATAGTTAAGGAAATACTGATTAATTCAAAATAAAAAAATAAAATTTAGCTTTAGCGGCAAAAATTATAGCGAATCAGCCGTATAGACGCTCAAAAGCGGCTACTAGGCGACTTGAGCGACCATAATTTTTGTGAATTTTATTTTTTTTACATTAAATCAGTGTTTACTTAGAAGTCTGAGATAAATTGAAACAGAGGCGATAAACAATGCAGCATTTTTATATCTCAAACAGGGAACGTCTTTTTGAAAGACTGGAGGATAACTCGGCGGCCGTATTTTTTTCGGGCAGCGAGGTGCGTAAAATGGGGGACGAAAACTATCCCTTTACGCCAAACAGCAATTTTTTCTATCTTACGGGTCTTGACAGGCCTAACCAGATACTTTTCCTTGTAAAAACAGGCACGGAGAAAACGGCGGCGCTTTTTATAGAGCACTCGGACGAGGAAAAGGCAAAATGGGTGGGCGAGGTCATAAAAAAGGACGAGGCCGCCCAAATAAGCGGCATAGAGGATGTAAAATATATCCCCGATTTTTACCCCTATATTGCGGGCGTAATTTTTAACAAGCGTATAGAAAATATTTATCTTGACCTTGAAAACAGATATTTTGATTTAGATACCACGGAGCTGGGCTTTGCAAAGAAAATTGCGGAGAAATACCCGTATATAAGCGTAAACAATATTTACAACGACATAGCCGAGCTTCGGCGCATTAAATCCCGCCCCGAGCTTGACAGCATTGAAAAAGCGGTCGAGATAACGGGAAAAGGCATAGAAAATATGCTTAAAAACGTACATCCCGATATGTACGAGTATCAGCTGGAGGCTTATTTTGATTTTGCGCTTAAAACAAACGGCGTAAAGGATCTTGCGTTTAAGTCCATAGTGGCGTCGGGTAAAAATGCGGCAGTTTTGCATTACAGCGACAACAACTGCGTTATAAAGGATAACAGCCTTGTGCTTTGCGATGTCGGGGCAAAATGGCAGTACTACAGCGGCGACATTACAAGGACCTTCCCCGCAAACGGCAAATTTACCGAGCGTCAAAAACAGCTTTACAACATTGTTTTAGAGGGACAAAAGCTGATTATCGATACAATTAAGCCGGGAGTACCCTTTAAAAGCCTTAACGAGACCCTTATCAAATACTACGAAAAGGCGCTTTCGGATATAGGCCTTATCGAAAAACCCGAGGATGTCAAAAAATATTACTGGCACGGCGTAAGTCATCTTTTGGGGCTTGAAACGCACGATGCGGGCAGACATAACGAGGGTATGCTTGAAGAGGGTATGGTCCTGACAGTCGAGCCGGGGCTTTATATCGCCGATGAGAATATCGGCATAAGGATAGAGGACGATGTGGTCGTGACCTGGGACGGCTGCAAGGTCATTTATGATAACATTCCCAAAACCGTTGAGGATATCGAGCGGATAATGGGCGGAGCAGATTAAAATGGCAAAAATACAAAAAGAGACCGATATGTACGAGCCCGTTAAAAAAATGCTTGAAAAGCTGGGCTATACCGTGCGCGCCGAGGTAAAGGACTGCGATATAGTTGCGGTAAAGGGCGATGAAATGGCGGTGGTGGAGATGAAAAAATCCTTTAATATCACCGTTGTATATCAGGCTATGGACAGGCGCAGCATAACCCCGAATGTTTATGTTGCTATCCCGCGGCCGTCAAGCCTGCGCGAAAAAAACACCCGTATGATGATGCGGCTTTTGCAGGAGCTTGGCATAGGGCTTATTACGGTAGGCAACAATTCACTTAAAAATGTGGATATATGGATAGAGCCAAACCCCGTTAAAAGGGTGAACAGCAAGCGAAAGGGCTACGTTAAAAAGGAGTTTGACCAGCGTACCGAGGACAGGAACACGGGCGGCAGCACGGGCAAAAAAATAGTTACCGCTTATAAAGAGGCATCCGTACTGGCGCTTTGTCATATAGAGGTCTACGATAAAATAAAAATAAAAGATATAAAGGTATTCGACTATCCCGAAAAAATGAAAAATGCTCTTCGCTCAAATGTATTCGGGTGGTTTGAAAAATACGGAAAATTTGATTACGGACTGTCGGTAAAGGGCATAGAGGCGCTTGATGACCCAAACGGGGAGTTTAAGGAGCTTATAGATTTTTACAGACAGGAAATTCAAAAAAATATTGATAATATTTCAAAAGGAGACAAGGCGGAAAATGTTTAAAATAGGCAGAAACGACCGCTGCTGGTGCGGCAGCGGCAAAAAATACAAATCGTGCCACGAAAAAAGTGACGAGGCAAATTTATCAAAATATTTATCAAACGGTTATCCCATACCCGACCGCTCGCTTATATTAAGCCCCGAGCAGATAGAGGGCGTAAAGGAAAGCGCAAAGGTGTCGATAGCAATTATGGATGCTTTGCAGGACTTTATCAAAGAGGGAGTTACCACAAACGAGATAGATGCGCTAGTTGCAAAAATGACCGCAGATGCGGGGGCTATTCCTGCGCCGCTTAATTATTACGGCTTTCCCAAAAGCTGCTGTACCTCGATAAACGAGGTGGTGTGCCACGGTATTCCCGATGATACGGTGCTTAAAAACGGCGATATAATCAATGTGGATGTAACGACTATCCTTAACGGCTATTATTCGGATATGAGCCGTATGTACACCATAGGCGAGATCTCGGAGGATGCGCGAAACCTTATCGAAAGAACAAAGGAAATGATGTTTATAGGCATAAACACCATTAAGCCCTATATGCCCGTTGCCGAGATAGGCAATGCCATACACGACAAGGCAGACGAATACGGCTACGGCGTTGTAAGGGCACTTTGCGGTCACGGCGTAGGCCTTGATTTTCACAGCGAGCCCACGGTAAACCATTTCAGGAGCAATCAAAAATCAATGATACTTGTGCCGGGTATGGTGCTTACCGTTGAGCCTATGATAAATATGGGCACCTGGGATGTAGAGGTGCTGGAGGACGAATGGACGGTGGTCTCACGCGACAACAGCCTTTCGGCGCAATGGGAGCATACCGTTTTGGTTACGGAAACCGGAGCGGAGATACTTACTGTTTAATAACACAGGGGAGACTTTTATGTACAGGATAAATTTATGGGATAAGGATATCCCGCATTTTAACGAGGAATTTACAAACGAACATAATGCAAACTGCCCCACACTTGATTGCTACATCTGCGAGGGAGAGAAGGTGCGTCCCGCTGTGCTGATCATACCCGGCGGCGGCTACGATCACCGTGCGGAGCATGAGGGCTCTACCATAGCAAACGAGCTTGTCGGCAACGGCTACAACGCTTTTGTTTTAAACTACCGCGTTGCGCCATACAAGCACCCCGCTATGCTTAATGATGCTCAAAGGGCTTTAAGGTATATAAGGTTCAATTCGCAAAAGCTTATTACCGACCCTTACAAGATAGCGGTCATGGGCTTTTCTGCGGGCGGAAACCTTGCAGGGCTGCTTGCGGAGCATTATGATCACTACGATTACGAGCATACCGACGAGCAGGATACGGTCAGCGCAAAGCCAAATGCACTTATACTTTGCTACACGGTATCAAGCAATTACGATGCGTACAGACATATCAAATCCGCCGAAAACCTTGCGGGCGATGATGAAGACCTTAAGCGCGAGCTTTCGCTTAACCTTAATGTGCGCGAGGATATGGGTCCCGTATTTATTTGGCATACCTTTGAGGATGCATCCGTAAACTGCATAAACAGCCTGCGCCTTGCGATAGCATTAAAGGAAAAAAATATCCCCGCGGAGCTTCACCTTTTCCCCAGGGGACGTCACGGGCTCGGGCTTGCAACGGGCGTTTACGGCACCGACCAATGGTTTTGGCTTATGCTTAAGTGGCTTAAGGGCATAGGTTTTGACATATAATATACCAAAGTTTATTTTGGTGTTTATATGGACAGAATTCAATCTCTTAAGCAAAAAGAAGTTGTAAACCTTTGTGACGGCCTGCGCCTGGGCTGTGTGGAGGATATAGTGGTGGACACCGCAAACGGCTGTGTGGCGGCGATAATCGTGCCTGCGCCGGGGCGGCTTTTTGGCATATTCGGCAGAAAAGAGCTTTATATAAAGTGGTGTGAAATCAAAAAAATAGGCGTGGATATAATAGTAGTGGATATTGACATAAACAGGTGTATTTTAAACGATAAAAATTAAGGATGAACTAAAATGAGATTTTCGGATAAATTCGGACAGTCCGAGGCAAATATACTTATGGATCTGGACGAGGCTAAAAACAGGGTAGAAAAAACGGGCAGAGAGGTGATAAACCTATCCATAGGCACACCCGATCTTCCGCCCGACAAATTTGTTATGGACGAAGTATCAAAGGGCTTTTTGGACCCCGAAAATTACAAATACGGTATGACCGAAAGCCCCGAGCTTGTGGATGCGGTCGTAAATTGGTACAAAAGAAGATACGGCGTGGAGCTTGCGGCGGAGAATATCACCGCGGTAAACGGCTCGCAGGAGGGTATTGCGCATATTGCCTTTCCGCTTATAAACAGGGGCGATACGGTGCTTGTGCCCGACCCCTGCTATCAAATATTCGGCTTTGGACCTACGCTGGTGGATGCGGATATGCAATATATGCCGCTTTTAAAGGAAAATGATTTTCTTATAGATTTTGATGCTATACCCGAGGATGTGGCAAAAAGGGCAAGGCTTATGATAGTTTCCTACCCCAACAATCCCACGACTGCACAGGCCGACAGGGATTTTTATGTGCGTCTTGTGGAGTTTGCAAAAAAGTATGATATTACAGTTATTCACGACAATGCGTATTCCGAGCTTATTTATGACGGCGGCGAGGGTATGTCGTTTTTGCAGACAGAGGGTGCCATGGATGTGGGCATAGAGTTTAACAGTCTTTCAAAATCCTACAATTTAACGGGCTTAAGGCTTAGTTTTGCACTTGGCAACGCGGATATTATAAAGCGTTTCCGCGCTTTCCGCTCACAGATAGATTACGGCATTTGCAAGGGTGTGCAAAATGCCGCTATTGCCGCGCTTAACGGTCCGCAGGATATTCTTGAAAGAAACCGTGCGGAATACAAAAAGCGCAGGGATTTTCTTTGCGACGGACTTAACCGTATCGGCTGGAGGGTGCCGTTAAGCGATGCAACTATGTTTACCTGGTACCCCATACCCGAAAAGTATGGAAATGACGATGTAAAATTTACCTTTGACCTGCTTGAAAGGGCAGGGGTGGTGTGTGTACCCGGGTCAAGCTTTGGAGAGCACGGAAAGGGACATGTGCGTATGGCGTTGGTGCGTCCCTGCGAGACCCTTGCAAGGGCAATAGATAATATCGCAAAAAGCGGGATCCTTCAATAAAGAGGAAAAATGTTAATGGCAAATAGTTTGTCATTTAATCAGGTGTGGAATTTGCCGAACGTTCGTGCAATTCTTCCCTCGACAGGGATAAATACAGTCTCGGTAAGAATTTCCCGAATGTTCGGCAGCGGAGCGGTAATTTTTAACGGTAAAATGTATGCAAGCGTTTAAGATAACCTTTCGCAGGCAAACACAAAAGCAATTTCCGACGAAACTGTATTTATCCCTGTTGAGTCGGGAATTGGTTTTGGGGCTTGCCGATAGAGATTGCCCTGCATTTGGAAAAATGTTAATGGCAAATTGGCTGTCATTTAATTGGGTATGTAATTTGCCGAACGTTCGTGCAATTCTTCCCTCGACAGGGATAAATACAGTCTCGGTAAGAATTTCCCGAATGTTCGGCAGCGGAGCGGTAATTTTTAACGGTAAAATGTATGCAAGCGTTTAAGATAACCTTTCGCAGGCAAACACAAAAGCAATTTCCGACGAAACTGTATTTATCCCTGTTGAGTCGGGAATTGGTTTTGGGGCTTGCCGATATAGATTTCCCTAAATTTTGCAAAAGTAATTTTCCTGCTGTGGCAAAAATTGTTTTTGGGGCTTGCCGATATAGATTGCCCTGAATTTTGCAAAAATAATTTCCCTGCCGTGACAAAAATAGCTTTTGGGGCTTACCAACAGAGTTTGCCTTAATAAATAAAAAAACTATATAATTAATTATTTTTTTATTGATATTCTTTAAATATGGTGATATAATAAGCTTTGTTGTCGATTTTTTTGAAAGATAAAGAGGTTAAAAATGTTATTTAAGAGATTAATAGGCGGTGTTCTTGCCGCTTCAATATTGTTTTCGGCCATGCCTGCGGAGGTATTTGCGGTTCCCAGCGGTTCGGCCATAGAGTATGACGATGAGGATGAGGACGAAAGACCCGCAAGACGCAGAAATTACGATGAGGACGAGGACGAACGTGACCGCGGTAGCGAACAGTTTAAATATGCCGAGGAAACTACTACGGAGCCGACAACGGTTTCTATAATTGTGGATGAGAGCGGTGTTTCAACTCCCGACGGAGTAACGGCAAATGTCAGGATGCAGGCCGAGGGCGCTGCGCTGATAGATGCAAAAACAGGTATGCTGCTTTACGGAAAAAATGCCGAAAAGCGTATGTACCCCGCAAGTATGACAAAGGTGATGACATTGCTTGTGGCCTGTGAAAGCGGCAAGCTTGACGATATAGTTACCGTTTCGGGCAATGCGGTAAACAGTATCCCCTGGGACAGCAGTAAGGCCGATTTGGTCGAGGGTGAGGAAATTTCGCTTCAGGATCTTCTTTACGGGCTTATACTGGTGTCGGGAAACGATGCGGCTGTGGCTGTTGCGGAGCATGTAGGCGGCAGCGAGGAAAAATTTGTCGAGCTGATGAATAAAAAGGCAAAGGAGCTTGGCTGCGAAAATACACATTTTGTAAATCCCCATGGCTATCATGACGAGCAGCATTATACTACCCCGCACGATATGGCATTAATTGTAAGGGCTGCGGCGCAAAATGAAAATGCCGTTAAAATTATGGGCAGCAGCGACCATAGCATTAATGCCACAAACAAGCATGAGGCAAGGGTATTGAACCATTCGGATAAAATGCTTCAGCCGACAACGCAGTTTTATGACGAGCGTGTCAAGGGCGGCAAAACGGGCTTTCACAATCAGGCTATGAACACCCTTGCAAGCTATGCCGAAAACGGAGATGTACAGCTTGCGGCGGTAGTTATGAAGGACAATGGCTATAATCCGACTTACGAAGATACAAAGGCGCTTTTTGATTTTGGTTTTTCGCTTTATAAGGAGCGTGTTTTGTATGGCCGTGACCGTTTTGAACGCATAGTACCGGTCATACAGTATTATAAGGATGAAACCATAGACCTTGGCACGGTGAATGTTAAGCTTGCAAATGACCTTACCGCTTATACCCCAAGCTTTATAAATGAGGATACGGTGGTGATCACCTGCGATATGCCGGATGAGCTTGTTGCGCCGCTGGCTGCCGATCAGGTGGTCGGCAAAGTGACCGTAAGCTACGCGGGCTCGGAACTTGGTACTGTTGATATTGTGCCCGTGGATGCAGTAGAGGCTATACCCGAAAATGAGATAGCACGTCAAAGACGACACGAGGCTTTTGTAAAGATAATAAAGGTAATAGGCATATCCGTGCTTATCATTGCAATATTGCTTATTTGCCTTATATTTGGCTTAAGAGCATGGTTTATAAGCCAAAAAAAGCGTAAGGGCGGCAAAAAACGCAAACAAAACAATATAGATAACAGAAAAAAGAAAAAAATTAAAATAAAGCTTAAATAAAAAAACGCAGCGCGGGATATCCCACGCTGCGGTTTTTTTATTTTTCGGCTGCGAATTTGTATGTGTCAAGTAAGGTCTTTTGCAGTATATTGGCCGCATCGCTTGCTGTAATATAACCGTCGCAGTCCACATCTGTGTATTTCATCCAGTCATCTGTTTTTGCTTGGATGGGTAAAGCTATAGTATCAAGTAAGGTCTTTTGCAGTACAAAGGTCGCATCGCTCGCGGTGACGGACTTGTCGCAGTCCACATCGCCGTAGATAAATTCGCCGTCCGTACCGCCCTGATTTTCCTCTAAAGGCTCTATTACTGCGGTGCAGGTGTTGTTGTAATCGTACAGCTCCTCCTCGCCGCAGCTTATCCTTGCGGTGAGTGTAACATCATCCTTTGATTTTACAAGGCTGTCGCTTATCGGTGTTTTTATCTTGATCTTTTCGCCCGACTCGACCTTGCCGATATTTTCGCTGTAGATAAGGCTGCCGTTTTCGTCGGTAACTTCTACCTTGACATCGGTAGCATCCAGGGTGCCTATATTCTGCGCCAAAATGCTTATCTCGCCTGTTTTGCGCATTGCCGCACCGCGAAGATCGACATACATATCGGCGCCGCCAAAGGTCTCGGACACCTTATTGTTTTCGGTGTCGCTTTCTTCAAGGTCATTTACCGATATCTCTGCGGTTATGGTGCCTTTGCCGAAATCATCGGGCAGATGTACGGGTACATTTATTATACTTGTTTCGCCCGCCGTTACATTGCCCGAAACCGAGCCTGAGTAAAGGCTGCTGCCCTTGTCGTCGGTAACATTTACATTTACCGAATAGAAATCGTACATTGTGTCGTTTGTTATGCCAAGGTCAAGCAATACCGTTGAACCGCGTACAATTGTATCATCCGTGGAAATAAATGCCGCCGAGATATCCTGATTTGGCGTAAGGGGCATATTTGCAAGCCTTACAGTCTGCTTAAGCTTGTTGTCCACGCTAAGCTCTTTTTCGCTGTTTGAATAGTCCTTTTCAAGGCTTACATCCGCAAGCACGCCCGCAAAGTTTATTTTGCTGCTTTTGTAGGTGGTAAAAGCATCCCACGAGCGCAGTTTTTCGTCAAACTGCTTTAAAAGCAGGGGATTTTTGCTCCAGCCGTTGTCATTGGTGTAGTAAAGAGCATATATATCCGAGCCAAAGCCGTTTTCCGTTTCGTAAAGGGCGGTTTTGTTGTCGCTGTCGCCAATTACGTCAATACTTCTTATTTCGGTGTCTGCCGTAAATATTTCGGTCGATGAGGCTTTTGTGGCCTTTATAAGCTTTTGACCCTCGGCAAAGTAAAATTCGCCGCTGTAGTTGTCATCGCGTGAAAGTGAATGAATATCCGTGCCGTTGTCGTATACAACGCCGCTGCCCGTTATGCCGAATACATTGCCCGCCGTGTCGGGGTCGCCGTCCTTGTCGGCAATATACGCAATTTCCCTGCCGCTGGTAAATATACATTCAAGTACAAGCGGTGTGTCCTCAAGCGGTGTTTCCACGCTGTCAACATTGTTTGTATCACGCTTTATAAATGCCCTGTAAACAGTTTCTTTTACGCCGTCAAGTGACGGAATGGGGGTGTTTTTGTCGTTTTGCTTCCACATTACATAAGCGCCCTCCGAGGTGTTTATTACCTGTGGAGAATACTCGTAATCGGAATTACCCGATGTAACGGCAACAGGCTCGCTCCAATCATACGAGTAGTTTTTAAGCACGCTCATATAAATGTCGGTTTTCTTTGCCGTGTCGGTAGGATCCGTGCCGGGCAGTTTTTGTGTTGCGTTTTGCCATACAAGGTAAACATCGCCCGAATAGCGGTAAAGCGCAAAATCAAAATCGGCGGTGCCGTCGTTGTTTACCTGCTTTGGCTCGCTCCAGACATTGTTGGCCTTTTTGCTGAAATAAAGTGCCGTTCTGTCTGCATCAGCCCTTGTCGGGTCGTCGTCGAGCCATACCATAAGTTCGCCGTTGTTTATAGGTGTATAGCATACCTTGCTGTAGGGGTAGATATTTGACTTAAATGTACCCTCTCTGCCGTCCGATGCGCTGTTTATAAGGTAGCTTCTGTCTACGGGTGTCATATTTTCCTCTGCAAGTGCCTCAAGCGGGACAAACTCTAACTTTCCAAGCTCGGGGAAGATAGGCCATTTTACAAAGGTATGGCTCCAGGTCGCATCAAAGCCAAGCAGATTGACCGTAGCGTAGGCGCTGGCCGACAGCTTTGCCGCATAGCTTTTTTCAAGGGATTCAAAGGGCAGTGTAAGGTCGCCGCGTATGGTTCCCTTTACGCCCGCCTCGGCGCTTGCTATCTTTTTAACACCAAGACCCAGACCCGCCCACGGGCTTACCATAAGGGTCAGTCTTGCCGAGGGCTCTATCCTCATATCCGATGTGTTGGTACCCACAAGCGAAAGATTTATGCCGCCCTCTATAGTGCCCTCTATGCCGTAGGAAAAATACAGCAGCGGGAAGGGCGCAAACGGTGTCGAGCCCGAAGCATTCGCTTTTGCGGTAAAAATAAGTCCGCCCGTTGCCTTTATCTGCTCCTTGCCGTCTATTTTGACCTTTTGCAGCTCCATAAAGCCGCTTGCGCTGCCTGTTGCGGGAACCGCTATACTGCGCTTTTTTGTCTTGTTTAATTTCATTATCTTTTCGGCGTCAAGCTTGCCGGCAAGTGCCTGCTGATACAGCTTTGATATTTCCTTGTACTTGTCTTCAAACTCCTTGTCGGCAATATTTTCAAGGTCGGTTATTTTTCCAAGGTCACCGAAAAGTATCCTGTAGGCCTTTCTGTTTTCGTCATAGGAGACCTTTACCTTGCCGGGCAGGCCGATATCAAAGCTTGAATTTAAATCAAAAATAGGAAATTCCGTGCCGTTAAGCTCGCCCTTGGGTCCCTCGGTAACGGTCTGCTGACTGCCGCCGCCGTCAAATTCCACATTAAAATCGCATACCTTGATAGTATTTTTTGTGTTGGGCACGGGGTTAAACAGCAGGTTTTTGTATATTATGGCGCCGCCGTATTCAACGGCTACGGCTGCTTCGGCCGCCTTGCCGCCCTTTACCTTGCAAAGACCCTCGCTGTCGGTGGTAAAGTCATCGCCGTCAACGGATACCTTTGCATCCGCAAGGGGCTTGCCGTCCTCAAGTCTTACTATCTCTATGGTATAATCCACGGGATCGGGCTCGGGAACATAGTTTATATAGTTGTTTTCCGAGTCCTTGTCATTGCGTGAATTTATTTCGTATTGCATTTCCACCTGTTTTTGGTAACGGTTTTCGTTGTCGTTGTTATCAATGCAGTGGGTAAGGTTTGTCATATCCACCGCGGAAACGGTCTCTTCACCGCATTTTGAGCATCTGAAAACGCCCTGATACGGAACAGCCGAGGAAACAAAAACAGGGTAGCTTTTGTATTTTTTCCAGTAGCCGCTGGCAATATTGGCCTTTTTAACACCCGAGGCCGTACCCGATACATAGCAGTTTTTACATTCGTCAAGTGCCTGCACTCCTGTGGCCGCCGACGTTAAATTGCCGTAGATGCTGCAGTTTTCACAGTAGTATATGCCCCTGCTGGTGCTGCCTCTGGCCTCGGACGAGGCGCTTGAAAGGCTGCCGTATATCGTACAATTCTTACAGTTGTTTGAAATACCGTTGAAGCCGCAGTCGTTTACGCCCCGGCTGTGCAGATTGCCGTATAAGGCACAGTTATTGCACGAGCCGCTTATGCCTATTACCGAATGGGAAACGCTGACATTACCGATGTAGGTGCTGTTGTCGGAGTATGCTATGCCGCAGAAGCCCGCATAGCCCGTGCCGCTTAAATTACATTTTACGGTGTTGTTTTTGTAATTGATATCGGGTCTTATCTTGTCGCCGATGCCATTTATATCAAGCGTATTGAGCGTGTCGGTACCTTTTATATCATAGCGCATACTTCCCTCAAAGGATGAGTTGTTTGCACCGTATATAAAATAGAACGATCCGCCCGAGCTGCTTGTGTTGGCAACATTTACGCTGCCCTTTACCGTGCATTTGTCACCGCCGAGTATAAGGTCTACAAAGGGCGGGAGATAAACAGAGGAGGGGGCAGAGGAACGTACATCAAAATTGCCATTGATATTACACTCGGTACAGCGAAGCATACCTACTGCGGAAATAGTTTCGTTCCGATTGGTCTCGCCGTTGGCGTTTATATCCATATCACCCGTAAAATCAAGCTTTTCACAATCGCTTAAGGCGCGTACATCACAGCCATAGGCCGTACCCGATACGCTTATATCGCCTATAAAGTCCTTTACCTTTGTGTTTACGCAGTAGGCCGCGCCGAAAACATCCCACTTGTGGTGAGTGCCCGTTACGCGGATATCGCCCTCCATAGCGCAGTTTTTACAATCCGCCATACCGGCAACATAAACATCCTTGGTGGTAGAGCCGCTGACCGTTATATCAAGCCTTGCCTGAGAATTGATGCCGTTGCTCATACCTATGATATAAGCCGTGCCCGCACCGCTTGGGACTGCGGTAAGCCTGCCGCTGACATAGCAGTTTTCGGCAGTAACGGCATACCCGCCCAGGGCGCCCGCATACAGCGTGTCACCGCTGCCCGTGGAATTTATGTTTACATCCGAAAGATTAAGGTTTGCAACATAAATACTGTCCTTGGGTGCAGATGAGGAGGTGTCCCAGGCAAAAAGACCCGTTGCATCCTCGCCCGACTGCTTTAAGCCGTATATCCAATGTCCCTTGCCGTTTACCACGGCATTTGTAAGCTTTATGGGCTTAAAATCGGCATCGGTAAGGGTGATGTCATTCATGATCTCATAATAGCCGCCGTCGTGACCGTCTATCGCACGCAGGTCCGCCGCGCTTGAAATATAGACATACTCCGTGTAGGTGTTGCCATCCATTGTCTTTAATCGGGTATCCTCGGTTTTGTCAATGCCAAATACCTCACTTTGCAGCCTTTCCGAAAAGCTGTCGTATTTGGGCTCGATGTCCTGCTCGCAATACTCCGTTTTAGGCACTTCGCTTTCTTCGTTAGTATCTGCTATGTAGATATTTGCCGCATTTACGCTGGGTGCAGCTGCGCCTGCGGTAATAAAAATACAAAGCAAAAGACCGATCGTTTTTTTCATTTAAGTCCCTTCCTTCTTAAAATATTCAGTTTTATTTCACGCTCATCAATATATTACTATAATACCATATTTTTAAAGTAATGTCTATAGGTCACCCCCTAAAATTTTAATTATCTGATCAATTGCGAGTTTGCCGCGAAAGGATATTTCCTGCGGTATGTTTGTTATAATGTAAATAAAAAAGGCCTTACGTTCTGCAATGGATGTTTATTGACTGAATTGATTCATATACAGGTTATAGTAAAAGCCCTTTTCGGCCATAAGCTCGTGGTGGTCGCCACGCTCTATTATCTCACCGCCCTTTATTACGGCTATAAGATCCGCGTTTCTTATAGTGGAAAGCCTATGCGCTATAACAAAGCTTGTACGGCCTTTCATCAGGGTAAGCATTGCCTGCTGTATTTTTACCTCGGTACGGGTATCGACATTACTGGTGGCCTCGTCAAGTATCAAAATGGCGGGGTCGGCAAGAATAGTGCGGGCTATTGCCAGCATCTGCTTTTGTCCCTGACTTATGGTGTCGCTGTCCTCGGATAATATAGTGTCGTAGCCCTGCGGCAGACGGCGGATAAATTCGTGCGCATTTGCAAGCATAGCCGCCTCCTTTACCTGCGCCGCGGTCGCGCCGGGACGTCCGTAGGCTATGTTGTCAAATATCGTTCCCGAAAAAAGGTAGGTGTCCTGTAAAACTATGCCCAGGCTTTTTCTCAAAGACGACATTTTTATATCCATAATATCCCTGCCGTCAATGGATATGCTGCCCTTTTGTATATCGTAAAAACGGGTAAGCAGGTTGATTATTGTTGTTTTGCCCGCGCCCGTGGGGCCTACAAGTGCGATAGTCTGACCCGGCTTGGCGTAAAGATCTATATTTTTCAATATGGGCGTACCCTCTACATAGGAAAAGTCCACATTTTTAAAATCAACACGGCCCTTTATGTCCGTAAGCTCCGCGGCGTTTTCCCTGTCGGCGGGCTCGGGCTCGACAGCCATTACATCAAATATACGCTCTGCGCCCGCAACAGCCGACAAAAGGCTGTTAAAAAGCTGGGCTATTTCGCTGAAGGGTCTTGCAAACTGCCTTGAATACAGCAAAAACGAGGTTATTATACCAAGCGGCACATTAAAAAGTGCGCCCATTACCGCAACAAAGCCGTAGCCAAGGCTGTTGATAAAGGTGGAAAGAGGTCCCATAATGCCCGAAAACACCTGCGCCTTTACGCCCACATCGCGCAGCTCCTTGTTTGATGCGCTTAATTTTTGCTTTACATCATCTTCCTTGACAAATACCTTTATGACCTTCTGACCGGTTATGTTTTCTTCAACTATACCGTTAAGCTCGCCCAGCGCCTTTTGCTGCTGCTTGAAATAAACACGGGAGTGCTTTGTGATAAATCTTGTGGCTGTCAGAAGTATGGGGACGGTAACAACTACCACAAGCGTAAGCAGCGGACTTAAATAAAGCATAAACATAATTATGCCTATTACGGTCACCGTGCTTGAAATAAACTGCGTTATGCTTACATTAAGTGCATTTGATATGGTATCCACATCATTTGTTATACGGCTCATAATATCGCCGCGCGGGGTAGTGTCAAAAAATTTAAGCGGCAGGCTTTGCAGCTTTTCAAAAAGGTCGCGCCTTATTTCCGATACGGTGTGCTGGGCAAGATCGACGGAAAGCTGAAGCTGCGCCCAGTTAAAAAACGCAGACAGCGCGTAAACTATCAAAAGCCGTATAAGCATACGCCTTAAGCCGTAAAAATCGCCCGGCAGGATATAGCTGTCTATTGCCGTGCCTATCATGCTTGTGCCCCTTAAATTTATAAGGGTAGAGGCAATTACAAAAAATACTACCATAAAAAGCTTAAAACGGTGTACGCCTACATAAGCCCAAAGTCTTTTAAGTGTTTTGCCCATGTTTTTGGGCTTTTCAACGGGACGGCCTCTGTCGCCCTTGCCGCCGCGGGGCATGCCCGCAGGTACATGTGTTGCCATATTATTATGCCTCCGTTTCAAGGTTAGTCTGCGTTTTGTATATCTCGCCGTAAATGCCGTTAAGCGCCAAAAGCTCGTCATGAGTGCCTTGCTCGGCTATTTTGCCGTTATGTATAACGATTATTTTGTCGGCATTCATTATCGAAGATACCTTTTGCGCAATTATAATTTTTGTGGTATCGCCAAGCCTTGTGGCAAGTCCCTCGCGTATCTTTTTTTCGGTGCCCGTATCAACGGCGCTGGTGCTGTCGTCAAATATAAGTATTCGGGGCTTTTTTATCAAGGTCCTTGCTATTGAAAGACGCTGCTTCTGGCCGCCGCTTAAGTTTACGCCGCCCTGTCCCAGCTCCGTGTCAAAGCCGTCCTTAAAGGTTTCTATAAATTCGTCTGCACCTGCTATGGAGCAGGCCTTTTTTAATTCGTCAAGGCTTGCGTTTTCGTCGCCCCAGCGCAGATTGTCCGCAATGCTGCCCGAGAACAAAAATGCCTTTTGCAGCACTATGCCTACGCTTTTTCTTAAATAATCAAGCGAAATTTTTCTTACGTCAACGCCGTCTATTGTTATGCTGCCGTCCGTTACATCATAAAGACGGGGGATAAGGTTTACAAGCGTTGATTTACCTGCGCCTGTCTCGCCGAGTATGCCGACCGTTTCGCCGGGCTCTGCCGTGAAAGAGATATTTTCTATTACGGGGTCGCCCGTGCTGGCGGGATAGGAAAAGGTAACATTGTCAAAAACTATCCTGCCATTTGTTATTACGCCGCTAACCGCATCGGGAGCATCCACGATGTCGGCCTCGGTGTCAAGTATCTCGTTTACACGGTCGGTGCAGGCGCGTGCGCGGGATATCATCATTAAAAGCATACTCATCATCATAAGCGACATAAGTATCTGCGTTATATATGTCATATACTGCATCAGATCGCCCGATGTCATATCACCCGATGCCACAAAATGTCCGCCGCGCCATACGATAAGCAGCATGGCCGAGTTTAAAACTATTGTCATAAGCGGCATTGTAAGCGTAATGGTGCGAAAGGCCTTTATTGTGATATTCATAAGATTTTCGTTTGCCTCGCTGAATTTTTCCTGCTCCTTGTCCTCGCGTACAAAGGCCTTTACAACGCGGATGCCCGAAAGGTCCTCGCGCATTACGGTGTTAATTTTGTCAATGCCCGTTTGTACACGCTTAAAAAGCGGGAAACTAAGTGTAATTATTACGGTTATAAAAAATACCATTATCAAAAGCGCGGCAAAAAGTATAAGCGTAAGACGCGCATTTATTGCAAGTGCCATTGCAAGACCGCCCGCCATCATAAGCGGGGAGCGCACAAGACCGCGCAGACAAAGCGTAACTATCTGCTGAAGCTGGGTAATATCGTTAGTAAGTCTGGTTATCATAGAGGCGGTGTGGAACTTGTCCAGGTTTACAAATGAAAAGGACTGTATTTTTGCAAACATTTCCTCGCGTATATCGGCGCCGAAAAACATAGCCGACTTGCTGGCAAAATAGGTACAGCCAATGCCGCCCACAGCACCGAAAAGAGCGCACAGCACCATTAAGGCGCCCATTCTTGCAATATATGCATGGTCGCCGTTGGCTATGCCGTTGTCTACTATAAGCGCCATAATTTTGGGTATAACAAGCTCGCTGCCAACCTCTATAAACATAGAAAGCGGCGCAAGTATGACCCATAAAGTATATGGCTTTAAATATTTTAAAAGCTTTCGCATATTGTTTCCTCCGGATCGTTTTTGATATTAAACACAGTCTACATTTTAACATATTTTTGCCGAAAAGTCAAATATACACATACCGTTTGGCTTTCTCTGCACCACTTGATTTCCCCTTGTTTTTTGAGTGTTTTTCTTGTAAAATTATAAAATGATCAAATAATTTTCTGTCATATGCAAAATAGTTGCCGTTCACGAAAGAAAAGACGGCATTTTTTTATTGTAAATAAACAAAAAAAGTGTTATACTATATATAAGAAATGTCAAGGGAGGCCGGCCTTGTGATAAACATAGAGATATTAAGAAAATATTTTGAACAAGACAAGGTTTTTGCCACGGAGCACGCGGCAGAGAGATTTCGGCAGCGTGGGATAAAAATCAAGGATATAAAATGCGCTGCGGGAAACGGAGAGATAATTGAACAATACCCTGATGATTTCCCGTTTCCAAGTTGCCTGATCCTTGGCAAAGACTGTCAAGACAATTTTATTCATATATGTATGAGCGATGAAGGAAGTATGAGCAGGATAATAACAGCCTATTACCCCGATAAAAATAAATGGGATTCCGGTTTTAAGAATAGAAAGGAGAATAATTTATGAAATGCCTGTTATGTAAAGCAGATGATATGCAGCCGAGTACAAACACATATTTTACCCAGATGAAAAACTGTTATGTAATTATTGAAAATGTGCCCTGCTTTAAATGCAGCCAATGTAACGAGGTGATTTACTCCGCATCTGTACTTGAAAGAATTGATGAAATTCTTGAAAATATTGAAAAAATTGCCAGTAAAATATTTATTATGGATTATTCCAGAGCCTCTTGACGGAGAAATAAAATTGCCGCCTTTCATAACGAATGGCGGCTTTTTGTATTTCTCACATCAGCTTTAGCATTTCCTTTTTCAGCCTGCTTATTATGCGTTTTTCAAGCCTTGAAATATAGCTTTGGCTTATGCCCAGCATATCGGCGACCTCCTTTTGAGTTTTCTCGCGTATATGCTTTTTAAGGCCGAAGCGCAGCTCTATTATCTCCCTTTCGCGGCTTGAAAGCTTGCTTAAGGCGGTATTTAAAAGCTGTTTATCGACCTCCCATTCTATATCCTTGTAAATTATATCCACATCCGTACCCAGAATATCAGAAAGCAAAAGCTCGTTTCCCTCCCAGTCCACATTAAGCGGCTCGTCAATGGATATTTCGGTCTTGCGCCTTGCCGAGCGCCTTAAATACATAAGTATCTCATTTTCTATACAGCGTGAGGCGTAGGTGGCAAGCTTGATTTTTTTGTCGCTTTTAAAGGTGTTTATTGCTTTTATCAGGCCTATGGAGCCGATAGATATCAGGTCCTCCATATTTATGCCCGTATTTTCAAATTTTTTTGCGATAAATACTACCAGCCTTAAATTTCTTTCTATCAGTATTTTTTTTGCCTCGTCCGAATCGTCCGTAGAAAGCTTTTCGGTAAGCTCGGCCTCTTCCTTTGGCGAAAGCGGGGCGGGCAGCGCGGATGCTCCGTTTATGTAAAATATATTTTTTTTATTGTAAAGTCCAAGAATTTTTAAAATAATTTTTATCAGCATTTTGTCTCCTTTATATCAGCAATTCGGGGTTTATAACGGCGTTGTAAGGTCCGTTTATCGGTACGGCGCTAATGGCGGCGCAAATATTTTTTATCGTTTTTCCGTTTACCGATAGGTCGGCATAAAAGCATAATATCTCGCTTTCGCCGGATACCGTTGAGCATTTGGCGGCAAACATATCTTTTTTATCAGCACATAGCGGCAAAAGCAGGGCGCTGTCTGCGGCCACAACGGGTCTGCCGTTTATATAAAGGGCGTTTCCCGTATCGGCAAGGGCGGAGATATCCGCAAAACGGCCGTCCTTTTCAAGACGAATGCTGTATATGCCGGATATCCTGCTTAAACGTATGCTCTTATCTGCCTTTTTTACAGTAAACCATACCAGAAAACAGGGCAGGGCGGCAATGTACGCCCCCGTATTGAATACCGCCATAAGCCCGAGGGTGATGCTGCTTATCAAAAAGTCGATAAGCGCCGCAGTCAAGGGCATACCCAAAATGGCGCCGAGCCCCTTTGGCCGCATAGACAGTATTACGGCCGCAGACAGCAGTATATAAGGCGCGGCGGGGTAAAGCCCGGTAAACGGTATAAGCAATATATATACGGTATTTATTAAAACGGCGCATAAAAACGGACGTCCCCGCGAACGCCAAAGTGTTTTGACGCAGCTTAATACGCAATGATCCGTTATCAGGCCGTATAAAAACAATGCCTCGGCGCAGATCTTCATTTTCTCTCTCCTTCCTGTTTAACAAACTAAGGAAGTCCCCCGCTTCTAAAGCGGGGGTGCTTACTTAAAATTCAGTGGGAGTCCAAGCTCCCACTGAATTTGGAATTGCTTGCAATTCCGTTGGTTATGAGTATGTAGCAGAAATTTATTTCTGCGGAATACGAATATCATTGACTATAACTATACTCTCCGCATAATAAATTTTTTGTAATTTGCGGTAACGAACAAAATAAAATTTTTCGGCAAAAAAATGCCGTCATAAATGGGACAGGCGTGAATATATTTAGGTATACGCACAAGGATATTTACTTGGGGAGGAGATAATATGAATGAAAGACTGCGCAGGTATCTGCCCGCGGAACTGGCGGAAAAGCTTATAAAAACAGGCATTGACAACGCACTTGAAATACGCTTGAGGGCGGGGCAGAGGGCAAGGATACGCTATCCTTTAAATACAAAAACGGTAGACCACACGATAACACAGCCATTGCTTTGCGACATTTTGCAGCAGCTTTGCGGCTATTCGCTTTATGCCTACAGCGACGATATTTCAAAGGGCTTTGTATCGGCCGGCGGCTGGCGGGTGGGCATAGGCGGACAGGTCAGTCTTTCGGACGGAGAGATCAGGGGCATAAAAAATATTTCAAGCCTTGATATAAGGCTGGCACGCCAGATATTCGGCTGTGCGGACAGGCTGATGAAATATATTTTAAGCGGAAACAGGGTAATGGGCACGCTGGTGGCATCTCCGCCCGCCTGCGGCAAAACAACGGTCATACGCGACCTTGCAAGGCAGCTTTCAAATAAGGGCTTTAATACGGCGATAATAGACGAGCGCGGGGAAATAGCCGCCCTGGGCACGGACGGCATACCCGATTTTGATGTGGGCGAAAATACCGATATTTTAAGCGGGATAAAAAAATCCGTGGGTGCGGAAATGGCACTCAGGAGCCTTGCGCCGCAGGTGATGGTGCTGGACGAGATAGGCTGCAAGGGCGATATGCAGGCGGTATATAATGCGGCCTCGGGAGGCTGTGCCGTTATTTGCTCGGCGCATACATACAGCCTTGAAAGCCTGCGCAAAAGAAAATATATTTATCCTCTTGCGGCAGAGGGGCTTATAGAACGCATTGTTTTTCTTGAGGGAGTCGGACGGATAAAGGCGGTTTACGACCGAAAGGGGGAAAATATATGGCAAAGCTGACGGGGCTCATCCTTGTGGCCGCAGCGGCGGTTTATTATGCGTTTTACGGCCTTTTTGCGCTGAAACAAAGGCTTTATTCGGTGAGAGAGCTTATGAACGCGGCGGTTTGCCTGCGCTCGGCGGTGGGCTGCACCCAAAAATGCGTTGAAGAGGTTTTTAAGGAGCTTGAAAAAAACGAAAAAAACGGTGTTTTTAAAAGGTTCAGGCAGGGCATGCGCGATAAAAAGGGCTGTGAGGAGCTATGGAGGGAGTGCCTTGAACAAACCCCGCTTGAAAAAGAGGAAAGGGATATTTTTATGCCGCTCGGCGCATCGCTTGCCGCCGCAGACCGCACTTATGCAATAAAAATACTTGATATGACGGCGGAGTCGGCAAAAAGATACGAAGCGGCGCTTTTGGAAAAAATAGAAAAATACAAGTCGGCGGAAATGAAGGTGCGGATAATGTGCGGCCTTATGGCGGTCATTTTGCTGATATAGAGAGGAAATAAAAATGGATATCAATATTGTTTTTAAAATAGCGGCGGTGGGAATACTGGTGGCGGTGCTCAATCAGGTCTTGATACGCGCGGGACGTGAGGAGCAGGCTATGATGACAACGCTTGCGGGTCTTATAGTGGTGCTGTACTGGGTGATAGGGTATATAAGCCGCTTGTTTGAGGCGATAGAAACGCTTTTTCATCTTTGAGAAGGTGAGCTATGGATATTATAAATATTGCGGGCTTTGTTGTCTGCGCGGTAATACTTGCGGCTGCACTTGAAAGATATACGCCCTGGGCGGCCGCGCTTATTTCGTTTTGCACGGGCGCGGTGATCCTTATTTGCCTTTTGCCCGAAATAAGGCTTATAGCCGAAAACATAAAAGCTGTTTTTGATTTTCGGGACGGGGGCCGTGCGGGGCTTTTGCTGAAGGTTGTGGGAATATCCTTTATTGCGCAGATAACCGCGCAGACCTGTGCGGATGCGGGACAAAAGGCTATGGGAGATAAAATAGAGCTTGCGGCGCGTATTTTTATTGCGGTATATGCGCTGCCGCTGATATCGGAGATACTAAAGCTGATATCGGGATTTTTGGGAGATTAAAATGAAGATATACATAAAATTTGCCGTCTGTCTTGCTGCGCTTTTAATGCTGTTTTCGGCTGATATAAAGGCGGACGAGGTGGCGGTATCGGATGAATACTACGATATTTTCGATATGAAGTCTATCGAGGAATACGGTGATGTAAAGGGGATATTTACACAGCTTTTCGGCGGGGATATATCCGGGGCATTAAAAAGGCTGTCGCCGGAAAACATTTTATTTTCGGAGATAAAAAGCTGCTCGGGGCTTTTAAAGGGGCTTTTGGTCATATGTATGCTCAACGGCATAGCCGCCTCGTTAAGCTTTGGAACGGAAAAAAATATTGAGTATATGGCCTTTACGGTAAGCTGTGTTATGGCGGCGGGGCTGTGTTTAAGGGCGCTGGAGGAAAGTATGCTTATTATGAAAAGCTTTTCCTCGTTTTATCTGGGGCTGGTCGGTGCGGCTGTGCCTGCCGTGACTGCGGCGCTTGCAATAAGCGGCAGGATAACGCTTGCGGGCAGCTCCGCGGCCCTGATATATGCGGCAAGCAGTTTTCTTGCGGCTGCGGTAAAGATAGTTATTATACCCTGCATAGGCTTTTATGCGGTATGCGGCATAGTAAACTGTATCTCACCCAAAAGCGTATTGTCAAAGCTTACGGCACTTATCAAAAAGACTGTAACGCTTGGAATACGCGGCTGCGGCATTGTCTTTACGGCACTTATGGGCTTTGCAAGGGCGGTGACGGCGGGCGCGGACGGCATTGCGGCCAAAACAGCGGTTACGGCGGTAAAAGCCGTGCCGGTCGTGGGAGATGTGTTTGCGGCAGGAGCGGAGGGTGTAATGGCGCTTGTTTTAAATGCCAAAAGCTCACTTGCGGGCACGCTGATAATAATACTTGCGGTGGGCTGTCTTGTGCCGCTTGCAAAGGTTTTTGCAATGTCGATGACCTTTCATATCTGCGCCGCGCTTGCCGAGCCGCTTGGTGACAGGCATATAGCCGATATGATAGAAACTGCGGGCGGCGCCTGCGGGATGGTGTTTTACGTTATGCTTGCGCTGACGCTGATATTTATGGGCGCAATAGCCGTGCTTATGTTTGGAACGGGGGCTTGATACAAAATGAAAACTTATATTGAAAATATAGCGGGCTTTATGATACTTTTGTCCTTTGCGCAAATGCTTGTGGGCGAAAGATTCAGGCGTGATACGGGCTTTATTATGGGGCTTATGCTGCTTGCGGCCTTATGTGCGCCGTTAAAGGGGTTTATCCCCGAAAGCATCGTCATACCCGAAATTAAAACCGACGATACCGCAAAATATGACGGTATGCGGGAACAGCTTATACATAACGGTATAATATCAAGTCTTGAAAACAAGATACGCCTTGAAACGGGGGCGGAAAGGGTGATCTGCGAGCTTGACGAAAACAATGCCATAAAAAGCGTAACGCTTTACGGCGCAAAAACGGATGCAAAAAAGAAAACTGCGGCTTTATGCGGCATAGACGAGGGAAAGGTGATAATTGAGGATGTCGGAGCTTAAAAATAAAAAGGAGCTTATTTTTGTAATTTTTATAACGGGCATACTTTTGCTTTTGGTAGGCAGGACAAATGCGCCCGCACCGCAAAAGGAGGAGCCGGTACGGGAGGAACAAAGCCTGCCCGATATTGAAAGGCGCCTTGAAAATGCGCTGTCAGCAGCCGAGGGTGTGGGCGAGGTAAGGGTGGTGATATATTACAAGGACGGCGGCCAGAAAATAATTGCAAAGGACAAGACCGAGGAAAGCGACGAGAACAAAAAGCATTTTGAAGAAAAGGTGGTGCTGACGGATGAGAATAAGCCCATAGTGCTGCGCGAAAACACCTGTGAAATAGAGGGTGTGCTGATAATAGCCCGGGGCGGAGGCGACCCAAAAACAAGGGCGATGCTGATTTCTGCGGCACAGGCATTATTGGGCATAGAAACGCATAAAATAGAAGTGTTAAAAATGAAATAAAAACGGAGGGATAATTATGACCTTAAAGAAAAACCAAATAGTAATTACGGCGCTTGTGGCTATGATAGGCGCGGCGGGATATCTTAACTACATAGACACTCATCCCGAAACAAGCGAAGTTATGATGACGGACGAGGGCGATCTTGCATCTGTATGGGAGGACGATGCGGTGCTGACAGCCGACGAAAACAGCGAAATTGCTTTAAGCGACAGCGAAAACGGCAAAACCGCCCAAGCCGACCCCGATACCGCGGGCGAGGCGGTGTTTGTAAACAGCAGCAGCGACAGCAGCTATTTTATGCAGGCAAAGCTTGAACGCGAGCAGGCGCGCTCAAAGGAAAAGGCGCTTTTAAATGAAATGCTTGCAAACGAAAATGTCGAGTCGGGCGAAAAGAGCAATGCCGCAAGCGCTATGCTTGAAATTCAGCAGCGGATAGAGCGCGAGACCGCAGCCGAGGCTATGATAGAGGCAAAGGGCTTTAAGGAGGTCTATGTGCGCATAGACGACGAGACCGTGGATGTTGTGGTTGACAGAAACGAGCTGACCGATGCCGAGGTAGCCCAGATAGAGGATATAGTTAAAAGAAAAACGGGCTTTTCAAGCGATAAAATAAGGATAAGTCCGCTTAAAAAGTAGATACAAAAGGCTGCTGCGTAAGGACGGCAGCCTTTTTTGCGTTAAAAAACAGGTATAAAAGGCGGCTTTAAAAATATTGACGGGTATGGATATCGCCCGGCTTGCTGTTTCCCGTATACGAAAAAACTTAAAATTATCTTAAATTTATAAAAAATGTAAAATAATGCTTGCATATTAGGGGGGTTATCTGTTACAATATAAATTGATTATGTGTGCTTATATGCATACGGCTACGATTTTATACGAGGTGTAGAAAAATGGGATTTTTTGAAAAAATATTCGGCAGCTACAGCGACAAGGAAATTAAGCGTATCCGTCCTATAGTTGCGAAGATCAACAGTCTTGAGCCCGAGATGGAAAAGCTTTCGGATGAGGAATTAAAGGCTAAAACGCCCGAGTTTAAGGAAAGACTTGCACAGGGCGAGACACTTGACGATATCCTGCCCGAGGCATTCGCCGTTGTGCGCGAGGCGGGCAAGAGAGTACTTAATATGCGTCATTACGATGTACAGCTTATCGGCGGTATCGTACTGCATCAGGGACGTATTGCCGAGATGAAAACAGGTGAAGGTAAAACGCTTGTTTCTACCTGTCCCGCATATCTTAATGCGCTTGCGGGCAAGGGCGTACATATCGTTACCGTAAACGATTACCTTGCAAAGCGTGACTCCGAGCATGAGGGTGAGATACACCGCTTCCTTGGCCTTAAGGTAGGCGTTATTCTTCACGATATGGACAAGGCCGAAAGACAGGAGGCCTACAACTGCGATATAACCTACGCAACAAACAACGAGCTTGGCTTTGACTATCTGCGTGACAATATGGTGGTTTATGAAAAGGATATGGTTTTACGCGGCCTGCCTTATGCCATCATCGACGAGGTGGACTCGATCCTTATAGACGAGGCGCGTACACCCCTTATCATCAGCGGTCAGGGTACAAAGTCAACACAGCTTTATACGGTTGCGGATAACTTTGTAAGGACACTTAAGCAAGGTAAAATACTTAATGAGGACGAGGCGCTCAACCCCCTTATCCGCGAGGAGATCAAGGAAGAGGGCGACTTTGTCGTAGACGAAAAGGCTAAAACCGTAAACCTTACACAGGAGGGTGTTGCAAAGGCAGAGCGTTTCTTTGCTATCGAAAACCTTTCCGACCCCGAAAATATGGAGATCCTCCACCATATCAACAACGCCTTGAAGGCAAACTACAATATGCATGTCGATCAGGATTATGTTGTTGACTATGAAAATCAGGAAATCATTATAGTTGATGAATTTACCGGCCGTATGATGCCCGGCCGCCGTTATTCGGACGGTCTGCATCAGGCTATAGAGGCTAAGGAAAAGGTAGAGGTAAAACACGAGAGCAAAACGCTTGCTACCATCACCTTCCAGAACTTCTTTAACAAATATGAGAAAAAGGCGGGTATGACAGGTACAGCCCAGACAGAGGAGGGCGAGTTCCGCGCTATTTACGCAATGGACGTTGTTTGTATCCCCACAAACGAGCCTGTTATCCGTGTCGATCATTCGGATGTTGTTTATCAGACCGAGGCGGCAAAGCTTCGCGCTGTTGTAGCCGATGTAAAGGAATCCTACGACAAGGGACAGCCCGTGCTTGTAGGTACGGTAAACATCGACAAGTCCGAAACGTTGAGCAAGATGTTAAAGCGCGAGGGTATCAAGCATCAGGTACTTAACGCAAAATATCATCAGAAAGAAGCCGAGATAGTTGCGCTTGCAGGCCAAAAGGGCGCTGTCACCATCGCTACAAATATGGCGGGCCGTGGTACGGATATTAAGCTTGGCGAGGGTGTTAAGGAGCTTGGCGGTCTTAAGATAATCGGTACCGAGCGTCACGAGTCAAGACGTATCGACAACCAGCTTCGCGGTCGTTCGGGACGTCAGGGCGACCCCGGCGAATCACGCTTCTTCTTATCGCTTGAGGACGATCTTATGCGTCTTTTCGGCAGCGAGAAGACTGCACAGATGATAGCAGCCCTGGGTCTTCCCGAGGACGAGCCAATCGAGGCAAAGATACTTACCAAGACAATAGAAAATGCGCAGAAAAAGGTAGAGGGCAACAACTTTGGCATAAGAAAGCGTTTGCTTGACTACGACCAGGTTATGAACGAGCAGCGTGAGATAATCTACGGCGAAAGATATGAGGTCTTAAGCGGTGCAAACCTGCGTGACAAGATCTATAATATGATAAAGTCCGTTATAGAGCTTAAGGTAAATGAGTATCTGCCCGAGGGCAGCGAGCCCGACGAGTGGGATCTTATAGGCCTTAGCGACGGTCTTTTCCCGATTTTCGGTATTAAGCCTATTGCGCTTACCGACGAGGAAAAGAACGATTTTACCAGGGAAAAGCTTGTTGACAAGATATACGAAGAATGTGCGGCTATGTACGCTGCCAAGGAAGAGGAATTCGGCGAGGAATTTATCCGCGAGGTAGAGCGTGTTATCCTCCTGCGTGTAGTTGATACAAAGTGGATGGATCATATCGATGATATGGATCAGATGCGTCAGGGCATATCTATGCTGTCCTACGGTCAGAGAGATCCGTTGGTAGAGTACAAGTTTTTAAGCTTTGAAATGTTTGAGGATATGTCAAACAATATCCAGATAGAAACGATAAGAGGTCTGTTCCATGTTCGTCCTGCCGTACAGGTAGAAAGAGAACAGGTTGCACAGCCCACAGTTACCAACCGTGATGATAGTGCATCAAGCACACCAAAGACACGCAAGGAGCCTAAAATAGGCAGAAACGATCCCTGTCCCTGCGGCAGCGGCAAAAAGTACAAGAACTGCTGCGGACGCGACAAGGCTTGATAGATCTCTTGGGGGCTTTGTGCCCCAAAGAACAGTATTTATGTAAAGGATTTGATTTGTATGATACTTGAGCTTGAACAGATAGGTACAGAGCTTAACGCGTATCAAAAAAATTTAGAGGAAATGAGGGATTCGCTTGATATTGACGGCTCCGCCGCAAAGGTAGAGGAGCTTGAAGAGATAGCGGGCGACCCCGATTTCTGGAACGATATGGACAAGGCGCAGGGCATCTTGCAGCAGACCAAGCAGCTTAAGGATAAAATAGCCAGGTACGAGGCCCTTAAAAGCGCCTATGACGATATCTATACGCTTATAGAGATGGGCAATGAGATGGATGATGAATCCGTTGTGCCCGAGGTTAAGGAAATGAAGGAAAAGTTCCTTGCCGACTACGAGCATTTAAGAATATCTACATTATTAACGGGCGATTACGACAAAAACAATGCCATTGTAACGCTTCACTCGGGTGCAGGCGGCACAGAGGCCTGCGACTGGGTAGGTATGCTTTACCGTATGTACAGCCGCTGGGTCGAGAAAGAGGGCTTTGGCTTTGAGCTTCTTGACTATCAGGAGGGTGACGAGGCGGGCATTAAATCCGTCACCTTTATGGTAAAGGGCGAAAATGCCTTTGGCTACCTTAAAAGCGAAAAGGGTATACACCGTCTTGTGCGTATATCACCGTTTGACAGCAGCGGCAGACGTCACACCTCATTTGCCAGCTGTGATGTAATGCCCGAGCTTGACGACAGTATCGATATCGAGATAAATCCCGACGATATCGAAATGCAGGTTTACCGTTCAAGCGGCGCGGGCGGTCAGCACATCAATAAGACATCCTCGGCGGTACGTCTTATCCATAAGCCCACGGGTCTTGTTGCGGCGTGTCAGAACGAGCGCAGCCAGTTCCAGAACAGGGATATGGCTATGAAAATGCTTAAGGCCAAGCTGTATGAGTTAAAATTAAAGGAGCAGGGCGAAATGCTGGAGGGCATCCGCGGCGAGGTAAAGGATATCGCCTGGGGCAGCCAGATACGAAGCTATGTTTTCCACCCCTACAATATGATAAAGGACCACAGGACAGGCGCCGAAACAGCCAATGTTCAGCCCGTTATGGACGGTGATCTGGACCTTTATATCAACGCTTATCTTAAATGGATAAACGGAAATTAAAAAAAATAAAAAAAATACTTGACATATCCCCTGCGGTCGTGTATAATAATATTCGTGCCGTAGACAGCAGGTGTCTAAATGACGTAACGTATACCAACCTGCCGAGGATGTAAATTATGTTTATTTACCTCTCTGCCTACAAGCCGGGAGGTTTTTTATATTCGGTTTACAAACGGCTCCTATAAAAAGCCAAGGTAGATTAATTCGCCTTCGGCGAAAAAAATCAAGGAGGTGTAAAAAATGGCTAAAGTTGAACAAAAGCAGGTCATCGTAAACGAGATCAAGGAAAAGCTTGACAAGGCTACTTCCGCAGTACTTGTTGATGCACGCGGTCTTACCGTAGAGCAGGATACAAAGCTTCGTAAGCAGTTAAGAGAAGCAGGCGTTGATTACAAGGTTTACAAAAACACTATGATGAACTTTGCGGTACAGGGTACACAGTTCGAGGGTCTTAAGGACTACTTCGAGGGTCCCAGCGCTATTGCTATCTGCTATGAGGATCCTACTGTTGCAGCAGGTATTCTCAACAAGTTTATGAAAGAGGCAAAGGCACTTGAATTTAAGGCAGGTGTTATTGACGGTACTTGCTACGATGCCAAGGGTATGGCACAGGTTGCAGATATCCCCTCAAAGGAAGTACTTCTTTCCAGACTTCTGGGAAGCTTCCAGGGTCCTGTTGCAAGCTTTGCAAGAGTTATCAAGGCTATTGCAGAAAAGCAGCCTGAGGCAGCAGAGGCTTAATTTGCCCGTTGCTTTATAAACAAATTTAAAAACAACTAATATTATTTTATGGAGGAAATAAAAATGGCTAAATTATCTAACGAAGAAATTATTGCAGCTATTAAGGAACTTTCTGTTCTTGAGCTTAATGAATTAGTAAAGGCTTGCGAGGAAGAGTTTGGTGTATCCGCAAGCGCAGGTGTTGTTGTAGCAGCCGGTGCAGGTGCAGCAGGCGGCGCAGCAGAGGAAGAAAAGAGCGAATTTGATGTAGAGCTTACAGAGGTAGGCGCAGAGAAGATCAAGGTTATCAAGGTTGTTCGTGAAGTAACAGGTCTTGGTCTTAAGGAAGCTAAGGAGCTTGTTGACGGCGCTCCCAAGGTTCTTAAGGAAGCAGCAGCTAAGGAAGACGCTGAGGCTATCAAGAAGAAGCTTGAAGAAGTTGGCGCTAAGATCACTTTAAAGTAATTCTTTAGTCAAGTTTTTACGGGGCGGTGTTTTTACATCGTCCCTCTTTATATTTTGAGGTGCTTTATGGGCGATAAAAAACTTTTGTTTTCTAACCGTGATTTGGTAAATTTAATAATACCCCTTATTGTGGAGCAGCTTTTGGCAATGCTTGTGGGTCTTGCGGACTCAATTATGATAGCCAATGTAGGCGAAAGCGCCGTTTCGGGCGTATCGCTTGTGGACGGGTGTATGATGCTTTTGATAAATGCGTTTACTGCGCTTGCAACGGGCGGCGCGGTGGTGGCAGGGCAGTGGCTTGGCTCGGAGGACAGGGAGCAAGCGACCGAATCCGCACAGCAGCTTATTTGGTTTATCACAATATTATCGGTGATAGTTATGGCGCTTGTTTATTTTTACAGCAACGCGCTTTTATATAATGTATTTGGCAAAATTACGGACGAGGTACGCGGCTATGCAAGGATATATCTTTTGATAGTTGCGGCGTCAATACCGTTTATTGCGCTGTATAACGGCGGCTCGGCGGTGTTTCGTGCTATGGGCGACTCTAAAACGCCCATGTCTATCTCAATTAAAATGAATATTATCAATGTTGTCGGAAATGCGATACTTATTTACGGCTTTCACTTCGGCGCGGAGGGGGTTGCAATACCTACGCTTGTTTCAAGGCTTTATGCGGCTTTTGCTGTTATAATTTTGCTTTTGAACGACAAATTGACCCTGCATATAAAACGTACATTAAAATACAGACCCAATTTTAATATAATCAAAAAAATACTGTATATCGGCGTACCCTACGGTATGGAAAACAGTATGTTCCAGCTTGGTAAAATATTGGTTTTAAGCCTTGTATCGAACTTCGGCACCTACGCCATAGCCGCAAATGCCGTGTGCAACGTGCTTGCGGGCTTTCAGATACTGCCGGGTATGGCATCGGGTCTTGCGGTGACAACGGTGATTTCCCGCTGTATCGGTGCAAACGATTACGATCAGGCAAGGTATTACACCAAAAAGCTGCATATTTTTGCTTGGGCGGGGCTTGTTTTGTCAGTACTTGCAATTTGGCTTATCATGCCGTTTATACTTAAAATTTACAACCTTTCTCCCGAGGCTACCGATGCGGCAAGAAAAATTATGTATCTGCACGGCGGCTGTGCGCTTGCGGTCTGGCCGTTAAGCTTTACGCTACCCTCGGTCTTCCGCGCGGCGGGGGATATAAAATTTGCTATGGTAGTGGCTATAGTTTCAATGTGGATATGCCGCGTTGTAATGAGCTATGTACTTGGCAAATACCTACTGCTTGGCGTGTTTGGCGTATGGGTGGCAATGATAATGGACTGGTGTGCAAGAAGTGTCTGCTTTGTTGTAAGATATAAAAGCGGAAAATGGAAGGGCAAGGCGGTAGTATAACAAAAGGACGGCTTATATAACGAGCCGTCCTTTTTTATCAGCTATTTTTATTGTGATTTCTGTTCCTGCATTGAAAACTATATTATCCTCCTCGACACCGTCCGAGAAGACTACGCCGTTTTCGGGCATACGCGAGGTTATTTTAAATTCGTCGCCCGCCATTAATATGCCGTGTACGGTCTGCGCACTTGTAAATCTGCTGGGATAGGGCTCGCGCACGGTGTACATAAGCATATCCGCTGCCCAGTCTATGGGCTTATATTTTATCTCGGTCTTGCCGTAAAGGGCGGCTATGCGCTCGGCCTCGGCAATTATGCTTTTATACCAGCCTGTAGAGCCAAGACCCGTGGAAAAAACAATGCCGCTGGAGGATTGATTTTCCCTGTGACCGTTAAAGCTTAACTCGTATCTTGCGGAAATATGCGTTTTTTGCCCAACAAAAATATCGTTTACGCCGTAAAGCCGCTGACCGTCACGGGTCTGTGCAAGTGCCATTGTTATCTCACGGCATTTTCTTGCGCCCCTTATTACCTCGGGCAGCAGCTTTGACATATCCTTTGGCGCAAATGGAAGCAAAATACCGTCAAAACGGCGGGGGTCGGGGTTTACGCCGATCAAAGGCTGTGTATCAAGATATTTCATCACATTTGCAACAAGACCGTCCTGACCTGCCGCAATAACGATATCGTCCTTCCCGAATATCATATTGGGTACAAAGCCGCGGTCCACCACCTGCACGCGGCCGTTTTTCTCCGCGGCTTTTTTTACCGTTTCAAGCGCCTTTTCGTAATTTTTATCCTCGGTAAGATAATCCGAAAAATCCGCGCCTATATGCTCTATATAAAATTTTGCCTGCTCTATTGTGTTATATTTGCGTTTAAGCTCCTGTAAAGCCGTTTTGCGCGTTACTATAACTATTTTATTCATTGCGCGCATTATATATCATCTCCCGCGGGAGCCTGTTTGTGATGTCAACACCCTTTTCCTTAAGTGTGTCAAGCTCCCTTACATAGTCCGTGATATCGGTAATATTTTTTATCCATTCGTACACATATTTTTTGACACACTCGCCGCGTATACCAAGCTGTAACGAGCGGTATTCAAGCGGATTGCCGTAAATATCCCTTTCGGGGTCCCATTGTACCCGCACCTCGGAGGATTGGATCTGTGCTTTCCATTCGTCCATAGTTATGCCAAGCTCTTTTTTATAGGAGGATACGACCGCATTTTTTACCATAAGGTCAAATGCGTTTCTGTCTATATCTATGGCAAGCACCCGCTCCTGTCCCTCTTTTTTTGCCCAGCCGCAGCGGTACATCATCCAAAGAAAGGACGGCTTTATCCACGTCATTCTGTTGAGACTGAATTTGTCGCCGAAGTGTCCGAGCCTTGCCGCCTGCTGTGCAATAGCAGTGTTATAGGCCTGATAGACCCTTATTGTTTCGTCTGTATATACTGCGCGTATTTGTTTGTATTCCATTAGGGAAACACCCTCTTGAATGCCTCTGAATTTTTCCCGCCGGGGATAGCGTAAATAATGTTTTTTATATCGGAGCGTTCAAAAGTCTTTTTGAATATTTGCGCTGTTTCGGTGGGGTCCTGCTTGAAAACGCCGCAGCCGTAGGCGCCCAATATAAGCGTGTCGCAGCCGTATTTTTCAGCGATATCCCGCACAAAAGCTATTCTGCTTTCAAGCGCCGCCCTGTTTTCCTCGGGGGTAAATGCCTTGTACCTTACCCCAAGCGAGTTGTTTGGTGCGGCACAGGTTATAACATTTGCCTTTTTGCTTTTGCCGCCGTATTCAAAAACCACATCGGGGCTGTAAATAGCCGCATTTGTGTAGAGGCCCTTTCTTAAATTTTTTTGATTGTATTCGTAGTAATCTGTAAATGTGCTTAAAACATTGTATAAAAACGAGTCGTGGCAAAGCGCTTCCTCCTGCGCCGTTGCACCGCCAATAAAGCCGCCGCCCGCGTGCTTGTAGCTTGCAAAATTCAAAACCGTTACAGTATCCTCACACATAAGCGCCGCATCAACGGTGCCCGCATCGATAACGCTTATATTTGGCGTGCCCGTGGGATTTGCCTTTTCGATTTCACGCAGTACGACCGAGTTTTTTATACAATTTTCAATTTCACTTTTGTATTTTTCCGACATAAGCTTTGTATGCTCTGCGGCCGATCTTGAAAGCTCGTCCTTTCGTGCCCAATTTGATTTTGGCATTGTTATCACTCCTTACATATCAAGTCTTTTTCTGATTTTTAAATCTTTTATCTCATACAGTTTTTCTTTTGGCAAATTTTTTGCCGATAATTTTCCTCGTTTTCTTTCGTCATTCAACTTTTTTACAAGAGGCGTTATATCTGTTATGCTTTTAATTCCCGTTTCGGCAAAATCCTTTAATAAACAGCCTTTTAAACCTATCTGTATTGCAGCACGGTTTATTGCATCTCCATTAATATTTCTGTCGGGATCCCATTGACAATATACCGATGTTTCGGTAAATGCTTTTTCCCAATCGGAACCGTCAAACAGCTTTGAATCCGGAGATGTAAGAACAGCTTTTGATATTAGTTCGTCAAACTTTTCCCTATATATGTCTATAGCAAGTATATTATTTTGGTTTTTCTTTGTACCCCAGTTTGAACGGTACATCATCCATAAGAATGACGGTTTTATCCATGTCATACGATTGAAGTTCCAGCTATCGCCAAAGGTTTGTAATTTAACAGCTTCTTTTGCAATAATTTCGTTATATGCCTGATATATGCGAATACATTGTTTATCATAGCAAGCAAATATTTCCTTGGTGTAATTCATTTTTGTTTACCTCGTATTTTGGAATTTTTTATATGCTCTGCGGCTGATTTTGAAAGAATTTGAGCGGACGGACATATAGGTCCGTCCCTACAACAAATAATCTGATATATTACTGTTTTGTAGGGAACGACCTATGTGTCGTTCCGCTGTATCTAAAATTTATCTCCCCTGCAAACTCTCCAAAAGCTCGGGAGATACATTAAGTGTACCTATCTTATCCGCCTTGTTTCCTATCTCCACAAAGGCCTTGGCTATAAGCGCCTTACTGTCCATACCGCTTAAAACAAGGGCTTTCAGCAGCTCGGCATCCATATTTTTAAAGGTATTCAGCATTACCTCGCTCTCGTAGGCCTTGGCATCGGAGCGCTTTTTCTCGTTCTCGGTCTCAAGCTCCACAAGCTCGGTATTTTTCTTTTCAAGCTCGATACCAGCGTTAAGCCTTGCGGCATCAAGTTCGGCCTGCTTTTGCTGTACAAGCTGCTTTGTTTCCATTTCCTTTTCGCGTTTTTCCTTTTCCTTGACAGCTACCTTTATTTCGGTGTTAAGCTCGTTTTCCTTTACAATGCGCTCCTGCTCGATAGCGCTGTTGCGGCGCTTGTAAATGGCATCGTCCTGCTGCTTCATTATCTCCTCGCGGGCGGCTGCCTCCAGGGCGCGTTTGGTCTCGGGGGTAGAGGAAACGGCAAGCACGCTGACGGAAACAACTCTTAAACCGTATTCGGCTATATCCTCGCTTGTGCGCATACTTTCCTTTAAATATGCCGCAAGCTCCTCGGTGGAGCGGATAGCGGCCTTTATATCCAGCTTGCTTAAAAATTTTGCCGCCGCAGCCTTTGCAAGAAAGGTCACGCGCTTTACCATATTTGCCTTTGCATTTGCAAGCACCGTTTCATAGCTTCTTGTGTCTTTGTAGAAAAAGTCTACCATTTTGGCGGCCTTTTCGTTGTCCTCTATTATGTAGGTTATATCACCCTGAACATTTACCGTTTGAAAATCGCCCGTCATTATGTCGTCAAAGGCAAAGGGCGCATCAAGGGCCGTTGCGGGCATTACCAAAACGCCCGTTGTCATTGTGTTGTAGAAAAAGGCAAGCCCCGTGCCCTGTGCGGTGGTTTTGCCCTTTTTTACCTTCATTACATACTGTGTAGGCTCAAAGCGCTTGTATTTTATTGCCATAATTATTGCTCCTTTCCGAAAATTTTATTAAATGCCGTATAATTTTTTCCGTCCGTTTTGCCGTATATTGCAAAGCAGACCGTATCAAAATATTTCCCGTATCCCTCGTCAACAAGCACCTGTCTAAAATATCCCGATACCTTGATAGGGTCGTGACCGAAGGCTCCGCAGCCCCAGGCACCGAGTACAAGGGTCTTAAATTTATTTTCCGCCGCCGCTTTCAGCATAAGCCTTGTTCTGTGCAGCATGATTTCGTCTATTTTGGTCTGGGAGGTAAAGGCTGCCGCACCGTGCTTATTCGGGGCGGGGATAGTAATAACAGCGGTCTTGTACGGCGTTTCAAGCTTTTCGCCGTTTGGAGCCCTGAACACCCAAACCTCGGGGGATATAAGCAGATAATCGCTGTCAACGGGGCTGAAATGCTTTATATTATAGGAATACATCTCCTTTGCGGCTTCGCTGCCGATAGAGGCGTAAAGCGTACTGTTTCTGCAAAGCGCCTCCTCCTGCGCGGTGGCGCCCAGCTTAAAGCCGCCGCCCGGAACGTGGGAGTTTGCAAAATTCATTACAAGGGGATATTCAAATTTTTTTGCCGCCTCGAATGAATCGGCGTTTATTACCTCAAATCTGCAAAGCTCGTTCTTTTCGGGGTCGGGGAGGGTGACAGATGCAAGCCTTTCGGGGGAATAGACCCAAACCGCCGAATAACCGCCCTCGGAAAATTTTACCTCTTTGCCGTTAAGGTCATAGCCGCCGTTTTTTATTATTTTTAAGGTCTCGTTTGCGATAGATATATTGTTCATAATCACATCTCCTTTGAAAGCTCGTCTCTCACCTGCATAAGCGCAAAACCCAAAAGGTTTGTGCCGCGCCATTTTACGGGTTTTTCTGCGTTTTCGTCGTCTGCCGACATTTTTATGCCCCAGATGCCGTCATAGGGGCTGGCCTCTGCAAGCACCTTGTCCTTTGTACTTAATAAAAAGTTCTTTAAATCGGGATTTTGAGAAAACTTGGCAAGATTTCCCGTATAAACTATGGAAAACTTATATTCGTCCCAAAGCTTTTCGTCAAAGTTCTTTACCTTTCTGCCAAGGCTTTTTATTTGTGCGGGGTCATACGTTTTCATTATTTCGTCCAAGGCTTTTTCGTCCTTAAAAAGTATTGCCTTGTGTGCCATCATAAACTGCTCCATACAGCAATAGGTCCTGCCTTCATATTCAAAGCCTCTTTTAAACCATTGGCTGAAACAGCTTTTTGTAATTACGCCGTTCGGTGACGGGCGGTGCCCCCAAAAAAGTACATAGTTTATTTTTTTACCCGCGATATATTCGGACTGTATTTTTTTTAATGTATATTTTTGCTCCGTTATATTCATATTATTACCTCATTTCTTTTATAAAGCTTGCTTGGTCGGTGTGCATTTCCGCTTGTCATTTTATTGGTATCCTCGATATAGGGCTCTATTTTTTTTCTGAAATTGGCCTTATAAAGCGCCTTATCCAAAAGTATCTCGTATATTTTCTGAAGCTGGGGCAGAGTAAATTCTTCGGGAAGAAATTTAAAGGCTATGTCGCTGTAGCTTACCTTGTTTTTTATTCGCTCTCTTGCGTATTCAATTATTTTTTTATGGTCAAAGGCAAGCTCGGTTTTCCGAATTTCCTCATAAGGATAAAGCGCTGCGGTGGTCTCCAGCTTTTCTATGGGCACAAGTGCAAGATAGGATACCGAGATTATCCTCATACGCGGGTCACGGTCTACCTCGCCCCAGGTATAAAGCTGCTCGAAATAAATATCTTTCAGGCCTGCCTTGGTTTTTATACCGCGCCTTACGGCATCGTCAAGGCTTTCGTTTATACCGACAAAAACACCGGGCAGCGAAAGCATACCCTTAAACGGGTGGTCGTTTCTTTTTATAAGGGCGCATTTAAGCGAATCGTCCTCTATTGTAAAAAGCACCAAGTCTACTGCCACAGAGGGCTTTTCGTACTGCTCGGAAGAATATTGTTCAAGAAATAATTTTTCGTTGTTGTCTGTCATGATCATCACTCCTTAGTATTGTTTTGCTACTAACTTGGATTTATTATAGTATACTTTTACTACTAAGTCAAGACTTTTTTTATTTTTTTTTAAATATTTTTCTTAAATGTATGGAATTTCCTTTTTTTGTGTGTTATAATCAAATATATAGTAGAAATAAGAAAAAAATGTGAGAGGTAGAAAATGAAATATAAGGTTAAAAAGACGGTCGATTCGGCGGGAGCACCTCCTTTTGTGGCAATGGTGGTTTCGGGTGTTTTTATTGGGACATTTTTGCTGGTGCTTTTTATATGCTTTGGCGATATTAGCGGCAATTATTCAGCACTTAACGTTGGCAGGGTGCTTGCGGAACATTTTGTTGTGCTTGCCATTACCGGGCTTTTGGGTGCGGTAGGCTTGTATATACTTTATACGCTGTTTTTTCAGGCGCCTAAAAAATATCTCGGCGTTGTCACATATAAAAGCAAGCTGACAGACGGCACGGCACGCATGGAATTTAAGGTGGCCGATAATGAGGAAACAGAGGCGGCTGTATCGGGACAGTATAAAATAATCGTTGAGGATGACGGCAGTATAAACGAGGGCGATATGTGTATTGCCGAAATAAAGGAAAGCTCGTACAGCGTAAGGACTATTTGCAAGATCTCGCCGCAGGAGGCGGAGCAGATAATACAAAGCGGCCTGCTTTCGGGCGACAAGGTAAAGACCCAGGCCAACTCATATTTGGGCTTTATGGAATTTTTGTTTAAATTTATGGGCTTTATTTTTGGCTTTATGGGCGCTGCCTGCATATTTAACATTGTTTTGATATTGATGCAGGGACGTTCGATAGTAAAATGCATACCCTTGATATTTGGTGCGGTGATAATGTTTTCTGCCGTAAATTATGCAAAAAGGGCAGGAAAAAAGTTTATACTTGACAATGCAAGGAAAATTACACAAAAGGCTACGGGCTACGGCCTTGAAAATGCTGTTACAAAGCTGCCGCGCAGACTTTTTGTGGAAATTGAAAACTTTGCCGTTATGAGCAGAAACCCGTCTATAACCATTAAAAACGAAATGGGCGTTATGCTTTATTATGTACACCGTGAAATAGTAAGCAACAATTTTTATAATATAGAAACACCGGACGGAGTTTCGGTAGGCACGATAAAATATGATGCGGTGGATCTTGAAACATATAAGATAGACATATTCGGCGCGCAAAGCTTTAAATTAAGAAGAAAGCTTGTGGCAGATACCAAAAGCGCAAATTACGAAATAGAGGGTATCGATTTTTATGTGCGCGGCAATACATCAAATACATGTATATACAAGCTTGACGGCCAGGCGGTAGCCGAGATATCGGCAGGTGCCGCGCAGGGCGGCATTTATCCGGAAAGGCTTGCAATAGAGACCAGGCCCGAATACGAAATGAATATGTATATGGCGGCAATTACCGCGTGTATAGTTGCCAATAATGCAAATATAAGAAGAAACAAACACATAAGGTAAAATTCGGTGAAAAAATGGGAAATGATTTTACTGCAAAGGACCTGACGGCAACGGCTATTTCGGCTGCCTTGGTTTTTATAATGACATATGTTTTTAAAATACCCGCGCCAAGCGGCTATACACACCTTGGCGACTGTATGATTTTTATTTCCGTGCTGCTGCTTGGCACCAAACGCGGCGCATTTGCGGGCGGCATAGGTGCGGCGCTTGCGGACGGCCTTGGCGGCTATACGCACTATATTTTGCCTACGTTTTTTATAAAGGCGATAATGGCAGTAATAATGGGTGTATTTACCTATAAGATACTTAAGGGTAAAAAATACGGCTGGTTTGTCGGCGCGGTAGTCGGCGGTGTGGCACAGATAATTTTGTATACGCTTATAAAAATACCGATGTATGATGTTGTATATGCGCTTTCAAGGCTTCCGGGCAATATTTTGCAGACGGGCACGGGCATAGCGATAGCGTCGGTAATAATAGCGGTGCTTGATAAAAGCGGTGTTTTAAACCGTTTAAGAGATATGGAAGGTTAAGGGGGACTATTATGAGAAAACGAATATGGGTATTGTTTATACTTATTTTTTCAATGCTTTTTGTTACAAGGGCATTTGCCGATCTGGGCGATTTTAACGATTATGACAGCAGCAGCGGCTGGGGCGACAGCGATTGGGGCGGCAGCAGCGACAGCTGGGACTGGGATGACGATGACGATAACTACTATTATGGCGGCAGCAGCGGCGGAGGCGGCGGAAGTGTCGGCGCGTCGGATGTTATTATTGCAATAATAGTGGTTGCGGTAATATTAATTATTGCATCAAAGAACAATAAGGGCGGCGGCTCGTCCTCGGGCGGTTCTTCATCCTCGGCAAGCTCCGAGATAAAGGACAATACAAGAGAGATAGTACCCGAAATAATCAAGGTAGACCCGAATTTCAGCGAAACAAGGTTTATAAGCTGGGCAAAGGAAGTGTTTATCACCCTGCAAACGGCATGGTCACAGCGTAAATTTGACAAGTGCCGTCCGTTTGAAAAGGAGGAGCTTTTCCGTCAGCATCAGACACAGATACAGGGCTATATCGACAACCACAGGATAAATGTTATTGACAGAATAAATATAAATAACGCCCACTTCTTTGAGTATAAGCGCGATAATCAGTATGAGTACCTTACACTTTTTATGAAGGTGCGTATGGTAGATTATATCAAGGACGAAAATACCAATCAGGTATTAAAGGGCGACCCCAACAAGGATTGCTTCCCGCGCTATCTGCTTACGTTTATGCGTAAGAGGGGCGTACTGACAGACGAGGCAACAAGCAACAAGTCTGTTACAAACTGTCCTAACTGCGGCGCGCCCACACAGATAACAAGCTCCGGTCAGTGTGAATACTGCGGCAGCGTAATAACCACGGGCGAGTATGATTGGGTGCTTTCGGATATCCAAGGCGTTAAGCGAAATGTTGCTTACGGCAGCGGCGGCGTTATGATAACCGAAACCGATAATTATGCCGAGAAATGCCAAAAAAAGCGCGAGCAGAAATATGAGGATGCGTTAAACAGCCTTGATGCTGCGCAGAATAATGACGTAAATACCGATGACGACAGCAATATGCATTAAAAAAACGGAAAACGGGTGAAAAATATGTATTGTAAATATTGCGGAACGCAGCTGGCAGAAGATTCGGTCTTTTGCCATAGCTGCGGCAAAAGATACAAACCGGAAAAACAAAAAACAAAGCTGCCCGAACTGGACGAAAGCCGTGAATATGTTGATGTTGAGGCCTATATTAAAAATATGGGCGCTTTTCGGAAACTGTGCTTTTTAATAGTGATGGGAGCGGCAGCATTGTGGGCAGGCATACTGGTGCTTGGATTTTTTGTACCAATGCAATAAAAAAACGGCTTTTAAGCCGTTTTTTTATATTTATTAAGGTTCTATAATATTTGGTGTGGTCGATAGGCTACACCAAATTTTTTTTGCAAA
>CAMVJD010000001.1 GCA_947167715.1 uncultured Eubacteriaceae bacterium | reverse complement strand
TCAGCGCCAGCTCCGCCGCCGCAGGCGCCAAAGCATCCCATATAATACTGCCCTCTCGCTTGTCCACATCCGTGTTTACCCTTGTCAGCATCCTGTTCATTATCAGTTCAAAGCTCATTTCCTCAAACACTCAATTCCACCTCCTTGTGTGTTTCAAAACTGCCCTCGTCCGTATCCACGGTAAAGCTTGCCGAAAGCGAATTTTTGTTTCTTTTAAATTTAAAATCATATACCGCCGTTATCCTTTCGTCCTGCATCAGCGCATCGGTTATATACTGCTCCACAAGTGCATAAACATATAGATTATCCATTACCTTGTCAAGCTCCGTTCCGTAGTTAAAGCTGTAAATAATATGCTTAAAACGCTCGGTCATAAGTATTTTATAAACAGCCTGCCGCATAGCGGAAATGCCGTCCGTAAACCCCGAAATTCGGTCCGAAAACATATCCAGCGCATAAGTTTTGGTGGGATATACAATAATATCCACATTATTTTTAAGTTCTCCTGTTTCAGGTGTCATTCGTTTGCTCCTTCCCCGGGCAATATCTGTAAAATATAAAATCGCTGCCCGCCCTGCATCTGCAAAACAACAAGCCTGTCGCCCTCCTCCAGACCGTCCAGCATACCGTTTTCAATAAAAAAAGCCCGTTTTAAAGGCTTCTTCTGCTCGGCTTGTATTAAAAGCTCCTTGTTTTGCTGTTGATCCTCCTTTTGTATCACCCTTGCAAATATCAGCTCCAGGGGATAGCTTTGCCTTACGGCATCAAGCGCCGCTTTTTTTATAAGCATCAAAAGTCTGTTCATCGAAATTCGCCCCCTCTTCCCGACAAAAGCATATCCATAAAATGATAGCCGTCCTTAAAACGGTGCGTAACGCTTTCAACAGTCATTTCCGCCGATAAAATTATATCCCCCAGATCCATTTTTACATATACGACACTTCCGCCGCGCACGCTGATATCTCCGAAAACATTTTTAAGCCAAAGGCTTCTGTAAAGCAAATTTAACCTTTCAAGCAGGTTTTTGCCTTTTATATTAATATCCTCATCCTTGTCAACAGATCTTTCGTAATACTGTAAAAGTCCCCAGTTCTCCTGATTTTCCGCACCGTTGAAAACATAAAATTCCCTTTCTCCCGTTTCGTCGTTATCGCGCGAGAGCTTTATGCGGTCATATACATTTTTATCAATGCTTGTACTGTATTTATATCCCTGCATCTGTGTTTCGTCTATACAAATATCGGTCTTAAGTGCCTCTGCATTACGCAAGGCAATTTTTCCTCCGTCATCCAAAAGCACGAATCTCTTTCCCGTGGTCTTAAACGTCAGCTCCGCTGCATTTGCAAGTATGTCAAACAAAGTACCCTCTTCCACACGCCGCTCTATCACATAGCCCGTATCGGCTATATCTCCAAGCCTTAAATTATAATCATTAGCTATCATAGTCAAAAGCTCCGAATACTTTTTGTTTTCGTAAATATAGCTGTCCTTGTTTTTTAAATACCTTAGCTGATCATAAGCCGTAACATTAATAAAATTTTTATCGCATCTGTACTTTGTAAAAACATAACCGTAAAAAATAATTTTACCGTTTATTTTAAGCCTTACGGGACTGCCCTCCCGAAAGTCAATTATTTCATCCTTTAAAAGCGTAAAACCAAGCTTTGACGGACTGCCGCTTTTTTGTATTTCAAGCGATATTTCTCCCTTTATTACGGGCGCATATATTACCGCATTTTCAATCAGCAGCTCACAATATGTATTTGAATCATACATGGAATTGTAAAGCTTGTTAAAACGGTAAACGCCCTCGCCGCCCGAAACGCTTTTTAAAACGGTTTTTGTTATTTCTTGTTTGGCCGTTTTTTTGCTGCCCGCAGATATTTCGGCAGAAATCACACCCGCTGTACCCTCGGGCTTACAGCCGCCCTGCCAGCCCCACCCCCTGAAATTGGGGATAGCGGAAATACTGCATATATAAACAGTTGATGCGGGATTGATACACTTTCCGCCGCCTATCGAAAGCGCAACATGGCCTATTTTTGGATCGGTGCCGTTAAAGTAAACAGCCGCACCCGCGGGGATATTGCTTTTATCGGATGAGATACACCATTTATTAAAGGCCTCGGTGGCGGTGGAAGCGCTGCCGTATATTCCGCCCGCCTCATAAGCAAGCCTTACAAATCTTTGGCAATACCCCGAATACTTGCTTGTGCCTATTTGCTTTTTTGCCCACGAAATTATCTTTTCAGCCTGTGTCATTGCATCACCCCTTTTTTATTTTATTCCGCCTTTAATATTCAGCACCGTATCGGGATATATCCACCAGCCGTTTGAACTGCTCGCCCTTTGGTGCTGCTTTGCGGCATTTTCTATCACCGCCGAATTGGCGCTGTATATTTCGGGCCATCTGTTTCCGTCACCGTAATATCTTTTTGCTATTGCCCAAAGCGTATCACCGCTTTTTACCTTGTAGCCAATATCCTGCGGCTGTGCCGTTACCTCTCTTTTTACCTGTGCCACCCTTGCTCCGCTGCTGTCAGCGGCACTTTCAATAATTACGGTTTTTTTCGGTATATGCTGCTTAAGCCTTATATTCACCTTAAAGTCAAAGGCCTCGTCACAGCTTTCCGTTATAGTGTAATCCTCAAGTGCACAGCTGAAAAAGCTTCTTGCATATTCTCCTCTTTCAACGCAAAAAGTAAATACCCTCTGCCCTGTTTTAAGCCTTTCAAACAGGCTTAAATAGTAATCTGCACTTAAAAAATCATTTTCGTATACGCAAAAAGGATAGTTTTGATTTGGCAGCAAACATTCAAAGCTTATTTCCGAAAGTCCGGGGCTTTTAAGCAAATTATATTCCGAGCTGTCCGACAGAGTAACGGTCTGATTTTTATTCTTGATTTTAATATTAAGCCTTGACGGCGGGACCGGCAAAAGCACCCCGTCAATAAAAAAATGATACATATTATCACCTCTTTTATAAGGCGGGAGATATTTCACTCCCGCCCCGATATCACATCATGCCGTCAAGCATATCAAACTCTTCGGGCATATCCCAATCCTCAAAGGTAAATTCAAATTTTTCGTCAAGGTATTCTCCGTCCGCATTAAACTTTGCAATTATAATATTGTCAAGATTGCAGTCGATAAGCGTTATCGTCTGACTTCCCGCAGCGGATGTGGGGTCGTCATTTACAACAACTATATCAAAATAAATATCCTTGCCGTTTTCCTTGTACTTTTTCATTACCTTTCTGAAAATAGAAGTATTGTAATGGAAGGTCGCGCTGCCTGTGCCCTTCCAGCCGGCAGCCTTGTTGCCCTTGCCCGTTTTTCCGAGTATAGGCACCTCTGTTTTTGTTTTTTCCATTTTTGCCTCAAGGTCTATCGCCTGCATAAAATTGTAGCGATTACCCTCTATAGTTACATAACATTCCGCAAGCCGGGCACTTACCGTGTCCTTGCCCTTCATAATAATATTACTCATATATCCTGCCTCCTTTTTATTCTACCAGAACAGTCATATAAAGCTGTCCCATAGCATTTACAACAGTAATTACATCGTTTACCACAACGCTCTTTTTTGTATCGCCGCGCTCCACCGTAATATTTTCGGGGTCAAAATCCTCTATGGCGCGTATATCCTCAAGCTGCTTGTGATGCTTTACAATATCTGTCCAAAGGCTTGTTCTGCCCGCTTTGTCATTCGGTACGGTGCCAAGATAGCGTGTATTGAAAATATTTGCAATATCGTTTGCTATCTGGTCACAGACTCTTACAGTCTGGTTTTCCTTGAACATATCACCCTTTGTATCGCTTACGGTAACAAGAGTATTGATATCCGCAAGCACACGCAGATCCTCGCCGACAAAATGGAAGGTAAATTCACCGGCCCTTATTGCCGCCTCAAGCTGTGCCTGTGTATAATCCGCAGTTATTGTAAATTTGCCGTCATAACGCTTGTTTAAATTGCTTTTATTAATTTCACAGCCGGCGATCGCGCCCGTTACCCAGTAAACGGCGCTTGCCGCATTTTCACCCGTGTCCGAGCAGGCATTTTTAACGCTTACAACGCCCTCGTGATCAGCGGCAAGGTTGTAAACAACGCACTGAAATTTAAGACCGACCTCATCGCGCATACGTTTTGTAAACGCAGAATAAAGTCCCTTTGTGACCGCATCCGTTGTAACAACGCCCAAAGCGTTAAAGCTGAACTTTTCAAGCTTGTCCAGAAAGTCCTGATGCGACTGACCCGTTACGCTGCCGTTTGTGCCGCCCGTAAGTGCCGTTGCGGCCGCTGCGGCAAGCGCTGCATCCGCCTTAAAATCCACCCAGTTGTTGCTCACAAGGCCTGCCGCCGTTTCTACGGTCTGGCTGTCTGCAACATTGTTGTCAACATAGGTCGTAACGTCAAACTTATTCTCGTCATCGGCATTTACAGCTATGCCAATTTTAATATCATTGCCGCGCGTACCGCTGTATTTAGCTGTCGCATAAGCATTGGCAGCCTTTACGCCACCGTTTAACCTGTAGGCATAAAGTGTTTTTGCATTTAAGAAAAGGTCTCTTAAGCCCTTCAGCTTATCGCTTGTATAAGCATAGCCGAAATATTTTGCGCTGTTTTTCTGAAAATCACCGTTTGTAACGGTAAATATTTCGCCCTCCGGACCCCAGTCAAGCTCAAAGCCCATAGCCGCAAAGCCCCTTTCGCCAAGCTCTGCCGTACCGCTGTTAAGTGATACAAAATTAATGTACGCACCCGGTAATACCTTGTTTTGTGTTAAAAAAATTCCTCCGCCTAATGCCATATTGATTCCTCCTTATTTTATAGTATTGTTTAAATATTTTTTTATTTTTTCCTTTGCTTCCCTTTTGGTATATTCACCGTCAGAAAGCACGGCGCAAATTATATCCTTATACGCCGAAAATTCCTTGCAGTCCTTCAAAGCATCCTTTGTAAAGACCGCTTCCTTTTTCTTGTTTTTCTCGTCCATTTTTAAGCTGCCTCCTTATTTATCACAGTCAATTCTTCCATAAGCGCGATCTCATCGGTAATGCGGTAAAAAATATCGTAATTTACATAAAAATTCAATACCTTTTCATCCTTTTCGTAATACGCCTTTGTTCCGTCCAGCAGATATTCTCCGCCGTTTTCACACACGTCGATATATCGCGTACATTCAAAAAGCCTTTGCGCCACCGCATCCATTTCACTTTGCATATTTACGGTACTGCTTGGGATATACTGTATACATATCCTGTTCTTTGCCAAAAATCTATGGCCGCGGTATCTTTGTCTTTCAAGCTTTTTGCAGTAAACAAAAAAGCAAGGCAGCTTTAAGCCCTGCTCCACCTGCTCGGTATAAATAACCGCATTTTCAAATTCCGTATTGACCGCATTGCAAACTCCCACGATAATATTGTTTATATCCATAATATCACCATCCTTTCAGCTGTAAATATCCGCGGCAGCCAGCGCAATTTCCTGATGATATGTATACACCGATGCACGGCCGCTTGTTCTGTACTCGGTCTCAACACCGTTTTGTCTTACAACAACACGGCTTCCCGACGGTATTTCGCAGTCGTTTCTTAAAAACAGCCTTATTCGCTGCTGCGCCTCGTCAAAGGTCGATGTCTGCTTACCCTCGCGGGAACTTCCATATTTTATGTTGTAGGACAATCTGCATTTCCCCGTATATATCTCCCTCATTTCCTGTCTTGCAATGCCGTTTTCCACAACATCAACAAACCCATACACCGTACATTCTCCGACATACAGGCTTTCAAGCGCATCCCTTATGCTCATAATGTCCGTCCCTTTCTCTTTTATTTACCATTTAAGCCTGCGGCAGCAAATTATTTCGCTGTCGCTGCCGCAAAGTGCTTTAATAAAATTTTCCGTATTTTTCATGGCATCGTCCGAATAGGTAACACTTGTATCGCCCTCGGCAACCGTTTTTATCAGTCTTCCGCCGTACTCCGTATAAGCGCCCAATTCCCCCGATACCATTTTACCGGATAAAAATTCTCCGCAGGCCATATCTACGGCTTTAAATTCAAGCTCATCCGGTATTCGGTAAACATTGCAAAGATTTTTTATTCTTTCCTCCGTTCTGTTTGCGGCAAAAAGGAGAGCTTCGCCGTCGCCCTCCTCTATTTCATAGCCAAGCTGTAACAGTCTGGCCGTTATCTCCTCGCAGAATTCGTCATTTCTGCTTAAATTATCTCCGGCCATATCAACCCTTTGATATTATCCTTGCAATAGCTATCGATTTGTGCGGTATTGCCGTTGTACCGTCATTTATAATGCACCAGTTTTCGCCGTTTTCAAGGTCGCTGTTTGCCGCAGATGCCACGACCGTAACGGGCTTTTCAAAACTGAAGCCCTCAACGCCGCAAATATAACGGTCACGCACATAAAGCGTATCCATACCGCCGTTTGTTTTGGGATCGCGGCTCATTTCATATGGTACGGAATCGCCGATATTGTCAACCACTATCGAGCCCTCACCAAGTACATAGGTCGTATAAACAGCATCAAATAACGGTGCAGTTTTGGTAGATACACTGCCGATAACAAGTGTACCCGTAGATTCCGCCTTTGTTGCCGCAGCCGTAAACGGGCCGTCACCGTAATGACCAGCGTCCTCGGTCGCCTTTAATTTAGCACCCGTGGCGCTCCAGGTATAACCCGATACGCTCTCATCATCCGATGCATTAAGCGCTGCCGCGATAGCTGTCGCATTTCCTGCGGCAGTATCCGTAGTAAGCGCGAAATCCGTTCCGGCAACAAGCTCAACATCGTTGATTTTTATCTTGTCGCCCTCTGCGGCCTTTGTGGTTATCTCCATTTCGTATACGCCTGCCGAGGTACCGACAGCACCGACGGGCATACCGTCGTCAACAAGCACGGTCCTTCCGTTCCAAGTGCCGAGATTAAGGTCTCTTGTCACGCCGTCTTTGTCGGTATATGTAAGAAACTTGAATAAATTAAGGTTTTCAAGTCCCGTTGCCACGGCCGAGTGCATTATAACCAGCTTAAACGCAGCCTTGTTGTCACCGCAGGCCTGATATATGGCTGAATTAAGTGTTGTCGCATCCACTTTGCCCGTCTCTGTCGAGGTCACATCATAAGTATGCTTTTGTATAAATTCCGCAGCCGCAGTTGCTTCAAGGGTCTCACCGCTTGTGGACATTGAAAAAATACCCTTTAACATCTTAAGTAAAATGCCCTGCTTTACCTCTGCCTTGTAGTCGGCTATCTGTGCAGCCACGTTGTCCATAAAATCCGTACCCGCGGTTATGTTTTTGCTGAAGCTTCTCTCCGTCCAGCTGTCCATACGCGATGCCACAACAAAGCCCTGCTCGTATGTGGTGGTCGTTGTTGCCGTAATATCGCTTGCACCGTCGTTATTCTGTGAGGTGCTTGCCGAAATTCTGCCAAAATAAGGCACTCTTGCATAGACTGCACCCGTCTGGTTTGAAAGCGCAGCCCTTGCATTTTCGTTTACACCCACAGCACCCGAGCGCGCAAGCTCACTCTTTGTCACATTTGGTATTCTTTCCACATAAGCGCCGAACGCCTGCGGATTAAAACTTTTTGAATTAAATTTTGCCATAAAATAACATCTCCTTTTAATAATTTTTATATTTTAAATATTTTCGGAATAAAAAAATGAGGTTTTCCCTCATAACTGCAATTAATCGTTATTTTCACCCAAGGGCCTCACCCCCTTTCAAATTTGGGTTTATTATCGTGAACGTCAAAAATATTTAGACGTTCACGATACGGTGGAACTCTCAAGGGTAAAAAATAAAAAGTAAGCTGAAACGGGCAGTTTAAGCAAGTTTGGTGTAACTTAATATTAAGAAATTAGGCACTTTGAAGATATTAAATCTTTGGAGTGCCTTTTTTGTGTTCAAAAAAAAAGAAAGGAGATAACAAAAATGAGCGAAGCTGTAAAAGACGAAATGACAAAATGGTTAGAAACCGCGCAAATGCTTTTATCATTAGACCAAATCGTAATACCAAAGGCAATAGCACTTATGCGATTAAACGATAAAGCAACTTTGTTGATTTCAGAAATAATCACAGACAATAAGTTTAAACGCATAGCCGAAGTAAAAGACATTGTTGCGGAGTATGCAAATGATGATGATTATTTGCTTATATATGCCGATAACAACGAGAAAATAGCTAACAAAATGAAAAAAGATATGCTAAAAGTTGTAAATTCTTGGAACGATATATTTCCCAATAAGGAGTGTGAAAGCTGTGGAAAATAACTATAACGAGCTTTTAAAAGCCTTTTTTGATATTTTGGCAAGTGATAATACAATTTCCCATAACCGTATACTTTCTCACGCTATTGGTAACCTTGAAGCCCAAATGTATCAATGCCTTTTATCAAAAATGTATTATTACTCGAAGAACGACAAGCTGTCCGAAGATGGCTTTTTTTACGCAACAGTTTACGATATCGAGGAGAGTACGACTCTTACGCAACGGCAGCAATTACCTATTGCGCGAAAACTTGAAGAAATAGGTCTAATAAAAACCGCTAAAAAAGGTATTCCCGCAAAAAAATACTATAAAATTTGTTTTGATATGCAGCTGTTACTATCATTGGTTGAAAAAGGAAATCAGAGAGTTTGTGAGATACAAGAAAAACGTGAACAAGAAAAAAGACGTGCTGAAAAAAACAGAAAAAAAGAAAACACCTCTGAAAGCCGCTGTTCTTCACAGTACGAACAAAATGTTTGTACTTGTTCAACAGATAATTCAGATACAGAAAAAGTCTCGAAAGCCGCTATTTCTCACAGTACGAACAAAATGTCTGTACTTGTACAAACAGAAAGTTCGTACTTGCACAAACAAAATGTCGGTACTTGTACAGACGATAAGTCTGTACTTGCACAAACAAATTGTTCGTACAAAAAACTATATAATAATAAAACTATAACAAATAATCTAAATAATCAATCTATCAATCAATCAAAAGAGATAGACGGACAGACCGATGATGTTATCGAAAATCAGCTTGATATGTTTTCGGATGAATTTAATACAGAGCAATTAAAACAGCAGATACGCGAAAATATATCATACGACTTATATATGACCGCACGAGATAAGCAACGCGACAAAGAATATGTTGCTGAAATATATAAAATAATCTGCGATGTGGTCTGCGTTCCGCGCCGAACTGTTAAAATCAACGGCACAGATTATCCGTATGAGACGGTAAAATCTGTTTTTTTGAAATTGAACTCAACACATATCGAGTATGTGAGAGACCGAATGAGTAAAAACACAACAAAGATTGAAAATATGCGGGCTTATTTAATAACAGCATTATATAACTCTTATATGACCCCTGTCCACTATTACGAAAGCGAAGTAAATCACGATATGTACGGAGGTGCAGCTAATGTTTGATGTTGCTTTTAACATTGAAAATCTGCTTGCTGCCTGCGTTAAAGACAAATTGAGTGAATATGACGACTGCGTAGCAAAAGCACAGCTGCTTATCACACTTGTCGAATATGACATAACAGCATTGAACGGGTTGATGTTTGGAACAGCGGAAATAAGCGAGATTGAAGCCTACTACGAAGATAAAACAGGTGTTTCGTATCAGCCCGAATACGGTCTGACCGAGGACGAAAAGGAATTTATCCTTGAATATGCTGTAAAAATCAATAATTACAGTAAGGTCAAAGCCCTTATAAACGATATTTTTGCAGAAAAGGAGGACGGAGAAAACGAGGGCGATGCTATAACAGCAGCCAAACGCGAATTAGACGAAACAGAAAAGAGAGAAGCCAAAGAAGAACTCGAAAAAAGAGATAGAATTGTTGTCGGAGAACTTGACATAAAGTTTGCCGATGGCAGCAGAACACAAAACACAGCACAAGAAAACACGGAAGAAACGAAAAAACAAAAAACAATATACGCAAATACGATATTAAGCAGGGCTAAAAGAGTCGCCGCGCAGCTTGCAAACCGAAAATGAGGAGTGATTATATGCAAGATGAAATGCAAAAAGAGCATATCGGTGTCGTTAAGAAACTTTTATCAAAATTGTTGGGAATAATTCTTAACGATGTCGAAAAAAAGAAAGAACAGCTAAAAAATTACGGAAACTCGAAAAAAGAAAATGCTCCCGCAAAAAATGTAAAAAGTTTTATGCGCAAGCATAGAAATCAAGGAATATATAAAATGCAAGATTTAGATGCTAATCTTGCAAATGAATTATCAAAAAAATTAAAAAGTTATAATCAAGACTTTGTTAAAACAAGTAACGGCAATGGTAAATTTGATATTATTGTCACAAAGGCGAACGCATCCCTTATGGACGAGCTTTTGCCCAAATGTCAAAAATCTGTACAAGCAAAACTTGACAAAAAATCAATGACTAAAGAACAGCGCGTACGTGCCGCTGAAAGTATCACAAATGTTGTTAGTCGCGCCAAACGTGAAGCAAACAAGCTCAAAGAACGACATTCTGATAGGGCTACGCCTACAAAGCATAAGGATATTGGGGCAATTTAAAAAGTGTTATCATTGTGAGAACACTTTTAGGAGGATATTATGAACACCAAAATCACAGATATTTATTTTTTGGAGCATACTCCGTCTATGACGGAGCTTATAAAATTAAGCTCCAAAGAAAAAGAAATACTTGAAAAGCTGCTTGTTGAAAGCATTTCAACGACTGAAAGCCTGCTGATGCAATATCAAAACAAGCAGGCGAACTGTTCCCTGTCAATGCTTAATTACGGCACGGAACAATATTTATTATCGAAAAGGAAAGCATTATTAAATAATTTAAGAAAGGCGAAACAAAATGAAAACTGCACCCTGCATATTTGAAACACAAGAAGAAATGATGAAATACAACAAAAAATTTGTAAACGATAATCTTTGGGGTCCGATTGTCGAAGATATACTATCGGAGCAATGCCAAAAACAAGGTATTACATACGAAGAATTTTTTACCGAAGTAGACGAAAAATTTAAGGACTATGACCCTAAAAATAGCAATGCTTTTAAAGAATATCAGCTTTTTATGTGGGAAAAACTACACTTTGATTTATCGGATTTAATCGAATATAACAATAAACGTAAGTAAAAAGTGTTCTCACAATGAGAACACTTTTAACGGGAGGGAGATTTTTTTGAAAAAAGAAAATATCATATTTGCTATTATCCTTTTGATTGTTGTGTTCTATATTGGCGACCGTTTTGGCGAATTGTATCACGCACATCCAAACGAAGATATAGGGAATATGATGGGTATTATCAACGATAACCTTAATACATTATATACGGATATTCATTTATCACTTGCCGTCCCTGATTTAATTTGGGGCGCAATAGCCGCAGTAGGCGGCGCATTGGCAATACTTTTGTATGCTACAAGACGAAATAATTATATGGTCGGCGTTGAACACGGCTCGGCTAAATGGGGTACTTCCTCGGATATAGGTAAATATATCGACAGCAAGTATGAAAACAATATGCTTTTTACGCAGACCGAACGAATGAGCCTTAATGGTCGTAAAACAATGCGAAACAATAATGTTTTAGTTGTCGGCGGCTCTGGTTCGGGTAAAACCCGATTTTTCTTAAAACCAAATTTAATGCAGATGCACACATCTTATGTAATAACCGACCCAAAAGGAACGGTTATTCTCGAATGTGGCAAGATGCTTGCCGAAAACAATTACAACATAAAGGTGCTTAATCTTATAGATTTTACAAAATCTATGCACTATAACCCTTTTATGTACATAAAAAATGAGGAAGATATACTTAAACTCGCAGATTTAATAATAAAAAACTGCGGAGATAAGAGCGAAAAACAAGATTTTTGGGTAAAAGCCGAAAAATTGTTATATCAAGCACTTATCGCCTTTGTATACTATGAATTTCCCGAAGAACAGCGCAATTTTGGTGCGGTTTTGGAAATTCTAAACAGTATGGAAGTCCGAGAGGACGATGAGACCTTTAAAAACGCCGTTGACCTTATGTTTGAAGAATTGGAATACGGTACAAAAGATATGTGCGAATTAAACGGTATTGATATAAATTCGTGGTTGACTGATTATGACAAGGACGGCAACGAGATAAAGTCTGAAGCGAAAAAACCAAAACCCGACCACTATGCAGTATTACAATACAAAAAATACAAAATGGCGGCAGGTAAGACCGCAAAATCTATTTTGATTAGCTGTGGCGTTCGCCTTGCGCCATTTGATATAAAAGCCTTGCGTGATTTGACCGAACGCGATGAAATGGAACTTGGCTCGATAGGCGTTTGTAAGACAGCGTTATTTATCATAATTGATGATACATCGTCTACGTTCAACTTCCTTGCGGGTATGCTTTACACGCAGCTTTTTAATACTTTATGTAATAAAGCGGATAACGAATATAACGGCAAGCTGCCTGTTCACGTTCGTTGCTTATTGGACGAGTTTGCAAATATCGGGCAGATACCCGATTTTGAAAAACTTATAGCCACTATCCGAAGTCGAGAAATTTCTGCGGATGTTATTATTCAAAATATGGCACAGCTTAAAGGCTTGTACGACAAGCAAGCAGGCACTATTGTCGGTAACTGCGATACTATGCTTTTCCTCGGCTCGGGCGAGGACGAAACAATGAAGTCTGTTTCCGAAAAAGTTGGTAAAACGACAATAGACCATAAAGGCACAAGCACCCAAAAAGGACAAAACGGCAGTTTTTCAGTAAACGACCAAATTATAGCGCGTGAGCTTATCACGCCTGCCGAAGTCGGCTTGCTCGATAATTCGGAGTGCTTATTGTTTATTCGCGGCGTTAAGCCCTTTAAATCGCGTAAATTTGATATTAAGTCACATAAGAATTATAAAAAACTTGCCGATTTTGACAGCAATAATATTTTTGATGTCAATGAGTATCGCAAAAAAATTGCCGATGCTGTTAAGCAAGAAGAAATATCGACCTCAACAATAGATAATATCGGTTTCGATGATGAAGAAAACGTATCTGTTGATGATATTCTGACCGAAGCAGCCGCATCAGACGAGGAAAAAGGAGCTTAAATATTAAAGAAAAGTGTTCTCACAGTGAAACACTTTTTAATAAATATCGGTTAAATTCTCGTGAAACGCGAGTTTTTACATAATAAATGTCGTTCCAAAAGTGTTCTCACAATGAGAACACTTTTTTGTTGTGAGAAAGGAGATTGATTATGTCAATTTTTATGGTGCGACCACCTTAACAATAACCGATTATCCACGAAAATAAAAAGAGCTTACAAAAAAACAAAAAAAATTATAATTAAGGGGGATTTATTCCAATGTACTTATTAAGCAAAAGAAAAAACAAAGAAGCTAAAAAGAGCTTTTTAACAAGCAAAGCGTGTAATTTAATCGTAATGACAATAATATTTGCGTTTGTAATTATGATTGTTCCTACATTTGCTGCTACCACGCTCGAAAGCGCAAAAGGTTTATTATCCAAAGCGGCAGGCGCAGGCGGCACTTTGTGGGCAGTTTGGGGTCTTGTACAGTTAGGTATTGCCATTAAAGACCATAATGGTCCCGGTATGCAGGGTGCAATATGGCAGATAGTTGGTGGCGCAGTTATTATTGCCGCATCAGCACTTATCAACAACACAGATTTAAGTATGGGTTCTGGCGCAGCTCCTACAGCATCGGCAACACCTTATACTATAACAGAAGATATAAGCCGCGTACTTTAATATTATTTCGGTTTAGGACGGGCGCAGGCATAATGCCGCGCTCCGTTCCTAAACCATAAGGAGGATAAATATATGGGTAGCGGAGGAATAATTGAATACATTATCAACGACTTATTAAATGGCGATGCCGATTTATCATTTTACGAAAGCATTACGACTGCTGCGGCATCATATAAAGGTGGTGCTATTTGGACAGCGGTTGTTAAAATAATGACCGACTCGGCATTTCCGATAGGAGCAGCAATACTTACTATTTTTATGCTTATGGAAATAGTTGGCATTATTCAGCGTATGGATAACGCAGGACAAGGTATGATGGGCATAAATATTCCCGCAACCATACTAATTAGATGGGTCATAATCACATTTTTATATTGTCATCTTCGTGTTGTGTTAGAGGGCATAAATTTGGTTATGGCAGATTTTGCTACAAGTATTGCTTACGGGCAGGTTAAAACTTTTGATTTTTCTGCACTTGATGTTGTTTCAGCAATATCCAGTATGGATATGATTAGTCAAATAGTTTGTTATATCATTATGATGAATATATGGTTTTTGTTTTCAGCATTACGCATACTGTTAAATGCTTTTGTTATTTATCGTGTTTTTTCAATATATATAATGACCGTTTTTGCCCCAATCCCATTAGCAACTTTACCGAGTCAAGAATTTAAACATACAGCTTTTAATTACCTAAAATCTTACGCGGCAGCGTGTATGTCGGGTGCTATCATTTTGGCAGCATTTAAAATTTACAATTTACTAAATACCAATCTTTTAAAAACAGATATTTTTGCTAACGCTTTAAGTATGGTAGATGCTGCTGGAAATCCTGTTCCATTAACGGCAGGCGCATTTTGTGGTGCAATGTTAAAAATGTTGATTTTTTACGGCATATTGGTTTCGGCTGTTTTAAGTTCGGGCAAACTCTCAAAATCATTATTAAATGCAACATAACGGAGGGAAAATAGATGATAAGCGTAAAAATACCTATGGAAATCGAAGATTATCAAGGTAAAATCATTATGGGTCTATCGGGACGGCAGCTTATTTTCGGAAGTCTTGCGATAGGCTGTGCAGTTCCTATGTTTTTCCTTTTAAAAGGAGTAAGCCAAGATGTTGCGATGTATGGCGCGATGCTTGCGGCTGCACCCGCAGGGCTGATAGGCTTTGTAAAAAAGGACGGTTATACCTTTGACAAGTTTTCAAAGATATGGTTTAAAGCAAATTTCGGAAAAGCCGAAAGAAGCTATGGCACAGAGGAAAACGACACCGAGGGTGTTCCGATTGAAATACTCAAATATTACGATGTTTATAACGAAGTAAAAAAAGAAGAATTAGCCGAACAAATGGCTGTTTCGGAGCAAAATGGAAAAGGGGGTAAAAAGGTTGTTTCTCGTAACAGAAAAGGACAAAAAGAAAGCAAAAAAGGAAAGAGAGAAAGCCGTACAACAGAATATAGCACAGCTGAAATCACAGAGAAAAGCCGCAAAAGAAAGAGAAAGGCAGCACTACAGAGCATTAAAGCAAAGAGAAGAAGCCTTAAAGAAGCAAAACGAAAAGCAGAAAAAGCAGCTTAAAAAAGAAGCCGCGCCGTATACGGCACAAAATACGTTAAAGTATAAGTATATGTTTGACGATGGCGTTTGCCAAATTACGGACGATATGTTTTCAAAAACGCTTAAATTTAGCGACATTAACTATAAGGTGGCTCAACAAGACGAGCAAATCGAAATATTTTCAAAGTATTGTGAAGTCCTCAATTATTTCGACCCCGATGTCAATGTACAAATAAGCGTACATAACCGCCGTATTGACAAAGATGCTTTTAAACAGCAGATGCTTTTACCTTTGAAAAATGACGAGCTTGACCTTTACCGCCGAGAATATAATGAAATGCTGCTAAAAAAAGCTGTTCAAGGGCAAAACAGTATCATCAAGGAAAAGTATATTACGTTTTCCATTAAAGCCGAAAGTTACAAAGAAGCTCTCCCCGTACTTATTCGTCTTGAAACGGATATTACAAGCCAAATGCGAAGTTTGGGCTGTGATGTTACACCATTGTCGGGAGAACAAAGGCTCAATTTTATGAACAGTATCCTCAATCCCGATGAGCCGTTAAAGTTCGACTACGACTATCTTATAAGTTCGGGCTTAACAACAAAGTCCTTTATCGCTCCGTATGACTTTAATTTCCGTCCTTACGGCGAGAAGCAAATTCTTTTTGAATTTGGCGATTATTGGGGACAAGTTCTTATGATAAAAAAGTTCCCGACCGAAATGACCGATAAGCTGATAAGTGAGTTAACGGATATTCCGTGCAATGTTACCATTTCCATACACACAAACAGCGTTGATAATGCAACGGCACTTGAAAAGGTGCAAATGAAAATCGCGTTGATGGAACAGGAAAAAATGAACCAACAGCAAAAACTTATGCAGCAGATGGTTGACCCCGATATGATAACACAGGGCTTAAAGCACTCTATGGAGGGCGGCACACGTTTTCTTGACGATTTGCAAAATCGTAATCAGCGTATGTTCAAGGGCGCGATTATTGTTTTTACTTCGGCAAAGGATAAGGACGAGTTAAAGAGCAATGTCGAAAAATTAAAAGGTGTAGCCCGAAAGAACGGATGCGAGTTAGCCCCTCTTGCTTATGAACAAGAGTCGGGACTTAACGCAACCCTGCCAATAGGCAAAATGGATATAGGCATAAGAAGAACGCTCACAAGCGTTTCGCAGGCTATATTTATACCGTTCACGACACAAGAATTGTTCGAGGAAAACGGTATGTATTACGGGCTTAATGCAATAAGCCGTAATCTGATTTTCTTTAATCGTAAAGGTCTGAAAAACCCTGCGGGTTTCGTTCTCGGTACGCCTGGGTCGGGTAAATCGTTCGCAACAAAACGCGAGCTTGTGAACGCGCTTTTGTCTACGGGCGATGAGATACTTGTTATCGACCCTGAGTCCGAGTATGGCAACCTCTGCCGTAATTTTGGCGGCGAAATAATCAAGATAAGTAACGATACAAATACCTATTTCAATCCGCTTGATATATCTTGGGATTATTCGGGCGGTGGCGATGATGAAGATGATATTGACAACAGCGAAAATCCGCTTGTTTTCAAGACGGAATTTATTTTTTCTCTCTGTGATGTCATAGTAACAAAGGAAAGCGGCGCGGGCTTATCGGGCGGCGAAAGAACGCTTGTCGATATAGCATTATCGAAAACGTATGAAAAATACTTTAAAAATCCCAAAACGGGTATGCCGACTTTGGTTGATTTTTATAATGCGTTACGCGATGTCAAAGACAAAGAGCTTGAACGCGAAAAAGAAAATATGTTAAAAGCCCTCGGTCTGTATACTTCGGGTAGTTTTAATTTGTTTGCACATCGCACAAATGTCGATATAAGCAACAGATTTGTTGTATTTGACATCAAGGAGCTTGGCGACCAAATAAAAACCCTCGGTATGCTTGTCATACTCGACCAAATTTGGAACAGAGTTACAACAAACCGTGCTTTGGGTAAAAAGACTTGGATAGTTGTCGATGAAGCGCATTTGCTTTTCAGCAATCAATTTTCGGCAAGGTTTTTGTCGTCCTTATGGAAACGCGCCCGTAAATACGGCGGTATATGTACGGGAATTACGCAAAATGTTGAAGATTTGCTCGAAAGTGACCTTGCAAGAAAAATGCTCTCAAACAGCGATTATATTATGATGCTTAATCAAGCAACAAGCGACAGAGTTAAACTTGCCGAGTTACTTAACATATCAAGCAATCAGCTTGATTATGTCACTTCGGCAAATGCGGGACAAGGCTTGCTTTTTGCGGGCAAGGCAATAATTCCGTTCTTGGATAACTTCCCTAACGATACGCAGCTCTATAAGATGATGACAACGAAATTGGATGAAGTTATCGAAAATGAAAAAGCAAGTTCTGAAAAGGGAGTGAGTTGATTATGTCGAACAAGGATATGATAATCAGCAAAGACGAGCAAAACAAGGCACATCTTACCGACAAGAACGCGCAACACAAAGGACAGGTCGAGGACGGAGTTAAAAGCTCCGTCAAAACATCAAGCAGTCTCCTTGACGAGCTTGAAAATGACGAGCTTGACAGTTATGTTCCCGTCAGCAATAACTCTAATAAAATTCAATATGATGCGCTTAACAGAGAAGAAATGCCCGTAAGTTCTTCGGGAGTTTCAAGCGAGAGCGTGAATTATACAAAAACCGATGTCAGCGGCTCTATCAAAGCAACGGATAACACGCCGTCAAGCACATCACGGATTTTTGAAAAACAGACAAAAGCTGTTCAACGTGAATTTGCACAAGCGCAAAGGGAAAGCAGTTCTGCTTATTCCGACAGCGCATATTCATCGGAATACGACTACACGCCTGCACCGCGACAAGAAGCGTATACACAAGAAGTTTCGTCAACAACGGCGAGTCAATCTTTTGTAAATTCCGAAGCGCAGGCGCGGTCAATGGTCAGCGACAACGGCAATAGTGAGCTTGTACACGGCGGCACTAATACCGACAACATAAGGTCGGCAGACTATAACAGCGCACTCACGAGCGGTCGTGAAAGCGCGGAACGCACAAGCAGCAGCGGCAATGACCGCTTTGCAAAGTCCGTCAAGGACAATAGAAAAAAAGTGTCTCACGATGAGACCAATTTTCAACAGCAAGGCGGTCAAGCTGCCTATGACAGTTCTTCGGGTGGTACTGCCGACACACAACATCGAGCAGAACACACACAAGCAGGCGGCAGACAAGCCGACAGCGCATATTCATCGGAATACGACTACACGCCTGCACCGCGACAAGAAGCGTATACACAAGAAGTTTCGTCAACAACGGCGAGTCAATCTTTTGTAAATTCCGAAGCGCAGGCGCGGTCAATGGTCAGCGACAACGGCAATAGTGAGCTTGTACACGGCGGCACTAATACCGACAACATAAGGTCGGCAGACTATAACAGCGCACTCACGAGCGGTCGTGAAAGCGCAGAGCGCACAAGCGGCATCGGCAACGACCGTTTTGCAAAGTCCGTTAAGGACAATCGAAAAAAAGTGTCTCATAATGAGAACACTTTTCAACAGCAAGGTGGTCAAGCTGCCTATGACAGTTCTTCGAGTGCTGCTGCCGATGCACAACACCGAGCAGAACATACACACGCAAGCGGCAGACAAACCGACAGCGCGTATTCTTCGGAGTACGCCTACACGCCTGCGCCGCGGCAAGAAGCATATACGCAAGAGGTTTCGTCCTCAACAGCGAGTCAATCTTTTATAAATTCCGAAGCGCAGGCGCGGTCAATGGTAAGCGACAGCGGCAATAGTGAGCTTGTACACGGCGACAGTAATACTGACAACATAAGGTCAGCAGACTATAACAGCGCACTTTCGGATAACCGAACGGGCGCAGAACGAGCAAGAAACAGCGGTAACGACCGTTTTACAAAGTCCGTAAAGGACAACAGAAAAAAAGTGTCTCATAATGAGAACACTTTTCAGCAAAGCGGTCAAGCTGCCTATGACAGTTCTTCGACTGCTGCCGCACCGCAGAAAGCCGCTCTCAATGCGCAAGAAAAATACAGCAAAATGGTAAACGAAACGAGTAATGCGGATTTTGTACACGACAGAGCAAAAGAAAGCGTTATCGTTTCAGATGAAAACAGCCTTATTTCTGCGGTTGACACAAGCAGAGCCGAAAAAGAAATGCTAACAAGTCAGACTTCGGGTCAGACTTCATCAACAAGTAAAGAAGCCCCTGCTTATAGCAAACCTCACGGAGTTTCTTTCCGCTCCGAGTTTCGGAAAGCATCAAAAGAAAAAAATGTGTCTCACGATGAGACGACTTTTTCCGTAAAAACCACGACCGAGAAAACAAAAGATAATATTTCGGACGGTTATCTCAACGGCTCTATCAATGTATACAATGATGAGCGTGAAATGAAGAACAGTTCGTCTCTATTATCCTATTCGGATGAAAGCCGCGCAAAAGCGCAGCCTATCGTTACGGAAAACGCCCAAAACGCTTTGATAAATCCGAGCAAAAAAGCGGATATACCAAAGTCCAAAAAGAAAGCCAACCGCAAAGGCTTGCGCATAAAGTCGTCTCACGGTGAGACAACTTTTAACAAAAAAGGTAGTTCAAGTTCATACGGCAATGGGCTTATTACTTATAAGGACGAAAAAGAGCCGACTAAAAGTTCTATGGACTTATCCGCAGGAGATGTAATAAAAAGCCTGCCTATAAACACAAAAGAAGAATTTGGCGAAACGGTTATACCCGTTGACGGTACAATAGCAAAAACGCTTATTTCCAAAGCCGTTTTTACCGCAGACCCGAAACAAAATTACGATTTGCTTAAACTTGGCGCAGCAAACGCGCGAGACGAGTTTCGTATGGCAAAATTAGATGTCCAAATGACTAAATTAGACATCGAAAAAGCCGAAAAAGAGTTGGCTTTATTGAAAGCAAAGACCACAAAGGGCGATTTTACGGTTGAAGAAATAAAAGCCAAAGAAGCCGAGCTTGTCAAAATGAAATCTTCACTTGAAAAAAAGCAACTTACCTTAAAGAAAAAACGAATGTCTTATAAGGTCAAGCAAGAAAAATTTGACAAGTTTGCTCACGGCGAAAAAGGTAAAATAGTATCACAGTCCAAAGCAAAGCAAGCCGCAAAGAAGTTGGGCATCAAACAGCAGTCGGATGTTACAAAATCAATAAAAGATATGATTTTACCGACTGTTGTTGAGGGTACAAAACAGGGCTTGGTCTATGTCGGCAACAGTTTTGAAAATGTTGCCGATAAAGGTATCAACTTTACCAAAACTGCGCTTATGTCAGGTTTATATGCTGCGGCAGAGGAAACACCCGAAGCCGACGGCATTAAACAAATGATAAATGTTGGCAAAGGCACAGAAAAAGCGACAACAGCAGTGTCAAAATCGTATAAATCGGTAAAACAAGGCTTACAAGAATTAAAACGCCTGCAAAATAAGATGCGCCTGCGTAAACAAGTCAAAGAAGCCGCGAAGAAAACAGGAAAGAAAATCGGAAACGGTTTTACGGGGCTGATAAAGCAGGCAACCAAAAAAGCAGGCAACAGCGCAAAAGCCGCTATTGCAGGCATTATTGGATATTTACTGCTTATGACCGCTGCGGGAGGTATGATTTTCGGCTTTATTCTTACTTTTATTTGGAATACAAAGCAAATAATGGACACTACAGAAATATCAGAGACAATAAATGCGTTAGATTTAAAACGCCAACAAAAATTATATGTTGGTTTTGACCATTTTGATATAATCCGCAAAAATATAGACGGATTAAGCACTTCACACGACCCCGACCATAAATATGAATATTACTATTTATTTGCGGAAGATGTGCCGTTGGAAGAAGAAGATAGTTACCCTACAACTTACAATGAACGTACTCCGATGCACTTGTCACTCACATTAAAAACCAATATGGAGGATAGTAATGGATATGATTACCCTCCCGATTATTCTTCTTCTGAATGGAAAATCTTTAGGTCAAAAGATGAGGTGCTTGAAAAATATCGTTGGACAACGGATGATATTATTTCTACAATGGCTTATTTACAGGTGGTCGAGGAAAATCTTACGGGTTTTCAAAAATTGAATATCCTTGGTATAACAGAGGGAAATTTAAGGGATAAGTTAAAAGAGTTACACGAAGCTACTTATTCGCAGCCAATGTGGTATGCAGAAAAAGAAAAAAATTCGGATGGTTCAATTCAAACTTATACATATTATAAAACGACAGATTTTCCGATTAGATATACTTGTTCTGGAAAATATAAATATCAAGAATATAGATTTTATAAAAAATACTCTGTCGATTTTCTTATTAAAAATGACATAGTGCGTTTATCAAACGATGATGAACGTAACAAGCAGCTAAAAGAACGATATGAACAAGTAAAAAAATACGGAAATTTGTTTGTTTCGTATTTACAGCCACCTATCAAATATGATAGCCGAGAGGATTTGAAAAATCGCATTTGTAAACATTTTGGCAAACAATATATTTTGGTTTTCGATGCGTCAAAAATGAATGTCGATTTGCCCGAATATAACGAAAACAGCGGCAAACCAATTAAGGGAAATATGAAACTACATTATGGACAGTATTCAAACAATACACCGCTGCTTACAGAACATCGCGCTATTGACTTTGAAATGGGCGATACCGAAGAATATCAAAAAGTCTATGCCCCTATTAGTGGATTGTGCAAGGTAACGAAGCAATGGGGTCGCGGTTATGAATTTGTTATATCTAATTCATTTACGGAGGACGGAGAATTTAACTTTGACGGCAATGGAATTGCTGTTAAATTATCGTGCATCAACAAATTAGACCCAGCTATTACCGAAAACACGAACTTTTTTGTAAAGGCGGGGCAAGAACTTGGTACTTGCAGTCAAATAGATTTTGATGTAAATCATAGTATACCGCCATACGATTTACTAACACATCAGCCAGAGGGAGATGTATCCAGTCGTATGGTGTATCCTTGTTTTTCCCTTACCGAATTATACACAATCGGTTATGAGGAAATTACGCCGTCCGCGCTTGCTCCGCATATACACTTGGAGTTGTATCAACTTCCTTGCGATATGACAAACTACTATTCGATGCGGAAAAATTCACTTGACCCCGAATTACACCTTAAATATCCCGAAAACTAAAAAATCATTTAAAAAGTGTTCTCATTGTGAGAACACTTTTTATGAAAGGAGAAATTATGAACAACATCACTATTTTGGGTCGCCTAACAAAAGACCTCGAACTAAAAGAAACAAAAAACGGAAAACCCTATGTTTTCTTTACTGTCGCAAGCAGAAATTATGCCGACAATACGGCATTTATTCCCTGCATTGCGTATGACCGCAACGCAAGCATACTTGAAAAGTATGCAAGTAAAGGTTCACGAATTTGTGTAAAAGGCTATGTCGAAACGGTCAAAAAGGAAAATGAGCGAGATAGAAATATCGTAAGGGTCGATGCTTTAGAGCTTGCCGACAGCAAGGGAGCAGAAAGCAGCACAGACCCGATTGAAACTGAAAACGAAGCAAAATTTTACGAAGTTGAAGATTTAGGCGAAATGGAATTACCGTTTTAATAAGAAAGGAAGAATAGCAAAATGGCAGATGCAGAAAAAGTAATAGGACAAATAACAAACCTTGATGACAGAATTAAGCAGAAAAAAGCGGAGGTCAAGGAGCTTGAAAACAAGCGGGCGGAGTTACAGTCAAGATGGATAAATGACTTAATGGCAAAAAATAATATGAGTTTTAACGATTTAGCCGAGCTTGTTACAGAGAAAAAGACAGCAAATAATGATATAGCAGGCGATAAAGAAACAAGCATCAATGCTGCAACACAAACAAACAATAATACAAATTATCAGAATAAGCATAATTGAGGTGCATTATGGTAGTTACAATAAAGTTATCGGAAAAGGAATTAAATATACTGCTTAAAGCAGTTGATGATGAGCGAAAGCCAACAAAAGAAAATGCCGCACAGGATATTCATACACTTATTGAGCTTGCGGGCGAAATGTTAGAATAAATTATGTACGAGGAGATATTATATGAAGTTAGTTATAGCAGAAAAGCCCTCGGTCGCAGCATCTATTGCAAAGGTTATCGGCGCAACGGAACGCAAAGACGGCTATTTTGAGGGCAACGGATATATGGTTAGTTGGTGTGTCGGACATCTTGTGGGATTGTCAGAAGCCGATAAATACGGCGAACAGTACAAAAAATGGGATTGCCTGCCTATTATCCCGCAGAATTGGAGCTATGAGGTCAAGCCTGCAACAAAAGCGCAGTTTAACACCCTTAAACAGCTTATGCGAGATAACAGAGTCGATGCGCTTGTGTGCGCAACGGACGCGGGGCGCGAGGGAGAACTCATTTTCCGACACACATATAACCTTGCAGGCTGTAAAAAATCTTTTTTGCGCCTTTGGATTTCCTCGTTAGAGGATAGCGCAATAAAGCAGGGCTTTGAAGATTTAAAGAACGGTACAGACTATGACGATTTATATAAATCGGCATTGTGCCGTGAACGCGCCGATTGGCTTGTCGGCATAAACGCGACACGTTTTTTTACGACAAAATACAACAGCACAAAAGTTTTGAGTGTTGGTCGCGTTCAATCGCCCACCCTTACAATGATAGTTGAGCGTGATGAACAGATAGCGAATTTTGTTAAGGAAAAATACTATACCGTTGAGCTTGACTGCGGCGGTTTTACCGCAGTAAGCGATAAAATAAAAGAATTGACGGCTGCCGAGAGCCTTAAATCGAACTGCGATAATACGCAGGCGATTGTTACGGAAGTAAAGAAAGAAGCAAAGAAAACAAAGCCGCCTAAACTGTATGATTTAACATCATTACAGAGAGATGCAAACCGTTTATACGGTTTCACGGCAAATCAGACCTTGCAGGCTGTTCAGAGCTTGTATGATAACAAGCTCTCGACTTATCCGAGGACGGATAGCCAATATCTGACCGAGGATATGGAAGATACTGCAAGAAATATAATCGGGATCATCTGCAAGATATTTCCCGATTTTTGTAAGAACACCGACATAACCCCGAATATCAAGGTGGTTATGGATAATAAAAAAGTCTCCGACCACCACGCAATAATACCGACAGCGAATATCGGGGCTGCTGACCTTTCAAAGCTGACCGATACCGATAAAAAGGTATTATATATGATAGCCCATAGGCTTTTGACCGCAACGGCTGCGCCGTTTGAGTACGAAAGCACACAAATCAAACTTAACTGTGCCGATGCCGAGTTTAAAGCAAGCGGCAGAACGGTCACAAACAAGGGCTTTAAAGCCGTTGAAGAAAATTACAAGAATTTTCTTAACTGTAAAGAGGAAGAAACCGAGGACAAGGACGAAAAGACCTTGCCCGAAGTTAAAGAACAGCAGGCGATAAACGCATCTGCCGCTGTTGCCGAACACTACACTACACCACCAAAGCCGTACACGGAAGATACGCTGTTAAGTGCTATGGAACGTGCAGGCAATAACGATTATGATACGGACGAGGTTGAACGCAAGGGTCTCGGCACTCCCGCGACACGCGCGGGTATAATCGAGGGCATTATTACGCGCGGCTATGTTGAGCGTAATAAAAAACAGCTTATATCGACAGATAAGGGCAAAAGCCTTGTTAAGATTTTGCCCGATAAGCTGAAAAGCGCAAAACTGACTGCCGATTGGGAAAACAAACTTGTGCTTGTAAGCAAGGGCAGTTTTTCCGACAGCGAGTTTATGCAGGGCATAACCGAGTTTGTTGTTGATATTGTCGGCAATACAGAAACAACAACCGCAGAAGCAACAAAGGCATTCAACGACCGCGAGGTCATAGGAAAATGCCCGCGATGCGGCAACAATGTTTATGAGGGTAAACTCAATTTTTATTGTGAAAACAAGGAATGTGAGTTTACGCTGTGGAAGAAAAACAAGTTTTGGGAGACAAAAAAGAAAGAAATTACAAAGGCTGCTGCCAAAGCTCTTTTGAGCAAGGGCAAAGTCAGAGTTAAAGACCTTTACTCCGAAAAAACGGGTAAAACTTACGAAGCAGACATTTTGCTTGACGATACGGGCGGCAAGTATGTAAACTTTAAAATGGAATTTCCCGAAAAAAAGAAATAAAAAAGTGTTCTCACAATGAGAACACTTTCAGGAGGATATTATGGACGAAATAAAGGAACGTACACACACCCCTACAACAAATCTGCCCGAAGAAATGACAGATGCAAACAACGGAATTGTTGCGGAGAATTATTCCGCAAGAATAGCAGAACAAATCAACAAAATAATAAGAGAGATGAATAATTCAAGTGAGGGCGCATTTTCTCCGCAACAAGAGGACTTTCTCCGTAATTATTCCGATGATATTAACAAAGTAAAACAAGCTGCCGAATATCTTATGATTTCGGGTACTGTCCCCGAAGAAAATGAATTACTTTTCGCAGAGCATAAGGGAAAAGAAGTCCTTATGCAGCTTTTATATGCCTACACGCCGACCGAAGTTACGGACAAAGCATATAGAGAGACTGGGACAGATAATGAGCTTGCCGATGAATTATTCAGTCAAAATCCACAATTATATATGATGTTTTCGGAGCTATATCCGCAAGAAGCGGCACAAGAAATAAAAAAAGACAATAAAACCCGTTTAACGGATTTTGTAAAATCTGCCGTTCAGCGCACAGCAGATTTTATATCTTCGATAAATCCGCGCACGGAGCTTATCGAAGATATTGCATTTAATGAGGAATATGACTCAAAATCGCACGTTTTTGAAGTCAAAGACCACGCAGAAAAGAGCGTTGCCGATGTACAGATAACAAAGCATAACGAGCTTGAAGTTTCCCCTGCGGAGCAGGCAGAAATAGACAAGCTGAAAGCAGATTATCTGCCGTTTGACATTAACTCGGTCAAAACACAGCTTGATGTTGCCAAACACTCAATAGCCGATAATGGTAAAAGTTGGTTTGACTTTATCAAACAAACGGCGTACTTATATAAGTATAATCTTGACGAAGCAATACTTATAAACGCACACAAACCCTCGGCTACATTATGTGCAAAAGCTGATGTGTGGACAAAAAGGCTTAATGCCGAATTAAACGCCGATGCAAAGCCTATTCCGCTTTATGTAAACACAAACGGTGCGGAGAGCTTATCGTTTGTGTATGATATAAGTGATACAAATTCCGATTATAAACCTTGGAAAATGCAGTTAAATGATAAGCAGTTAAGCGATATTGCGCAGACGATAACACGGCGCACTATGGACAAGCTGTCAGAGCTTGGCAAGGGCGTTGACGATAAGATTATAGGCTTTATTCAATCAAGCGTTATGTTGCAAGTTGCGGAACGCACAGGGCTTGAAACAGACTACACGCCACAAGACTTTGAGTATGTTTCTTCACTGCCGAAAAATGAAAAGGTTTCGTTTATGAACGAAATAGGCGGCATAATTAAGGCGGTAGCAAGCGACACGCTTTTATACGCCGAAGCACTTGCGAAAGAGCAACAGCGACAAAATGAGCAAAGTCAACAAAAGGAAAGCCCCGATACGGTATCGAATATTAGTAGTATAATAGCCTTGAAAGAAAGTTTGGCAGTCGGTAAGGCTGCCTTGGCAAATCCCGCAAATTGGCTTGATTTTTTAAGCAAGACAAGGTATATGCAGAATATAGGCTTTGACAACAAGGTGCTTTTACACGGTATTTCTGCCGCGCCGACAGCTTTTGCCACTATGGAGATGTGGAATAAGCTCGGCATTGATGTCAAGCCGCTTGAACGCGCTGCCGAAGTCTTAACCAAAAACGAGGACGGCAATATCGGGCTTTTATCTGTTTTTTCTGCGGAGCAGACAAACGGCGGTATTGAAAAGGCATTAAAGGCATTTAAGATACCAACAGAAGCACAGGAAAACGTAAAACAGATTATATCGGATATTATGCTGACCGCAACGGGACAGGACGAGTTTTCAAAAAAGGAAAAAGATTTTATATCGTCAAGCGTACTGTATCAAGTAGCCGCGCGATGCGGGCTTGAAACTGGCATAACAGCGGATAGTTTCAATCTGCTTAATCAAATTAAAGCAAAGGACAAAACGGCATTTGTTTCAACAATCGGAAATTTGATAAGTGATATTGAACGGCAAGTCTATCAAAAGTTGGAAGAACTCGGCTATGAGCAGACGACACAAAACTCGATAGAAGAATTTGTGCAGGATAATTTCACACAGCAGGATATGGAGCTGACACCGTTAGAGCTTGCCGAAAAGGAACAGGAAAACCTCACGCCCGATGAAAGACAGCGTTTCGAGGAAAATCAAGCGTTGATAAATTATCTTAAAGAACGCACGAATGATGATAAATCGGGTATGTACTCCAATATTCTTGCGGTACAGCTTTACAAGACGGGCGATATTGACAAGGCATTTAAAGCCTTGAATAGCTCGGCATTAGCAGGGAACGCAGAGGGATTAAGAAATAAGGCGATACTTATCGAAAACTGCGCCGATACGCTGTCTATTTCAGCCGAAGAAAAGACTGCCGAAAACATATTTGATATGTACAAGCAGGCGGCAGATAAAGGCGATATACAAGCAAAAACAAACCTTGGCTGTATGTATATGAACGGCGAGGGAACGGAGCAAAATGCCAAACTTGCCGTACAATGCTTTGCAGAAGCGGCAAAGGCAGGCGACAGCCTTGCCCTTGTCAATCTCGGAGACAGCTATTCGCTTGGCAACGGCATCAATCCAAATCAGAAAAAAGCCTTTGCCTTATATGAAGAAGCCGCGAACAAAAACAATGAGCTTGGTTGTCTGCGAACCGCCGAATGTTATCAGAACGGCGAGGGCGTTAAGCAAAGCCCGATGAAAGCATTGGAGTATTATCAAAAAGCGGCTGCTATGGGCAATACAAAGGCAATTAAGGAGGTTGAAAAATTATCGGCTAAACTCAATCCTCAAAAGCATAAAGATATTGAAACGCCGATGCGTGATATAAAAGAACGCGAAAAAGCAGTACCGAAAAAAACAAAAGACAAAGGAGCGCGATAATATGGATAATATTTTAAGTGATACGGCAAGATGTATAGTCAAAATGTGCAGCTCATTTGTGTTTTATGAACTGCCGAGCGACAAATGGGAGTTTGAAAACATATTATACTTGGTCAATTCCCTTATTCTGCAAGAACGGCGAAAAAATAACCTTAACAAAGACGAAAACTTTGCTGATGCGTTATTCAATAACTCGGAGATAATAGAGGTCAGAGAGTATTTCGAGCTTTACGACAATTTTTCCGAATATGAAAAAATTGATGCTTTGCAGGAGATAAAGGAATATTTCAAGGATAACGGAGTTGAAAGCGAGGTGTGTTTTGTTGAGCCTATTTAACTTCAAAAAAAAGGCAAAGACCGAGCCTTCGACCGAACAATCGACCGAAAATGAAACTTCTGCTGCCAAAGCACCAAATACAGAAATATCTCATTTTGTAGCCCTTGCGTTAGAACAGGAACGTGAGGGCAATGTACTTCTCGGCAAACGTACAAGCAGTAAGGACGGCAAAACGGAGGAACTGTTTTTTATAGCATTTAGGGAAGAACAGATAAACAATTTTCTCGGAGAATGGTATGAAACGCTTGCAGCAGTCCGCAAGCCCAATAGCCGTTTAAGTCAAAACGGCAGTCTGTATGATACTTGGACGGCACAAAAGTACGAACAGTTTAATATACCTCGCTCATAAGATAAAAAAGCAAAAAAAAAGAAACAAGGTGTTTGGCATAATTTCCTTGTTTCTTTTATATTGAGTAAAATTAACAGCATAGCTAACGGGGATAAGTATTCACTGAATACAAATAGGATACGCCCGCCTGCTATACATATATTGTAAATGATAGCGGCTTAATTGTCAATATCTTTTTCTGCGGGCTTGTTATAATCCTCTCGGACGATGCGTTCAAGCATTTGCAAAACGTAATCGGGAGCGTTTCGCTTGCCTGTTTCCCAATCTTCTATTGTTCTTATGGGAATATTATACTTTACAGAAAACGCGCGTTGACTTAATTCTGTCAGCCCTCTAATTTCCTTTACGGTCACTTATCTCACCTCTCTTATTGAATATTGTACCACGCAATGCGTGAAAAATCAATAAGAAAATTTTATAAAAAACTGTTGACACACCACGCAATGCGTGGTATAATATATTATAGAAACAGGTAATAAAATGTGTCTCACAATGAGACCACTTTTTCAACAGGAGGTTTGATAAAATGAATACCGCAAGCGAAGAAATGATTAGAAACTTTGATGAACTTAAAAGAAACGGAATTACAGATTTTATATGCTCCACATCAACAAGCAAAAAATCATACAAGCCCGTTATAAGAAAATCAGCAGCCGCAGTAAGTAGATACGCCAACGCAATGTATCGTAAGTATGGCGATGATGTAGCAGTTGAGGTAGGATATTTCGATAATAACTTAACATATCACGTTTACTGCACATATCAAGCGTAAGGAGGGCAACAAAATGACATTATTAGAATATATCAAAACACGGAGTGCGGGCGAGGAAATAGCCGTACACGACAAAAACTATGAAATGGAAAGCTATTTCTATAATGACAAGCCAGAAGATAAATGGGACAAGGCGATGCTTAAAATAGCATCTGTCCTTGATGTTGTGGAAATTGAAAAAAGAGACGGTTTCTTTTATGTTAAAGGCGTTACCGTCAATTTGTCGGAGCTTATTGAAAAGAAGCTCGATAAGCTCAAAGAAGCCGAGTTATTCATCAAACCTACAGTAAATGCTATTATGCGCGATATGATGAATATATTATCGGGATATGTCTCCGAGGATTGGCTTATGGACTTTGCAAATATATTAGCATCAAAGGAGTAAAAATGAAACTCAATAACTGTCAGTTCCGCGTGATTTATCACAAGGACTTTCCAATGTTCCGTCCAACCGAGATAGTATATGGTAAAGCGGAATTTATAGACAAAATAGAACAGGCTGTCGCCAAAATGACGGCAGCCAAAAACAAAGATACTTCTTTTTTTGAAGCTGTCGAAAAAATATATGCGGAGCTGCTGAAATTTGGGTTTTACGATTTCAACGGAGACTTTGATGTCTGCACTCTCGCAGGCGAGGAATATCCTGCAACATTTTATTAAGAAAGGCGGTAAAAATATGAATAATTTTTTTGGTGCTTTAACCTTGCCCGAAAATTGGGTATATGTTATATATGAAAACGGTCAGACCGAAAATGTGTCGAACTGCGATACATTATCAGAGAATGAAGCTCTCGAATTTAAAAAAACGTGGGAGTCTCGCGGAGCAATAAAAGCTGTCGAGCTTCGCAAAGCAGATAAAAAGAGCGTTTTAAAACGCTTTGATTTTTAAGAAAGGATGTGTAATTATGCTGCAAGCATCAGACAAGATAAATTTACAATCTCTATTGATTGATTGGAATATCAAAAATATCCGTCCTGCCGAGGACAAGGCAACTGAAAACAAAGATTTTCATACTTTGGAGAAAATTAACAGGATACGCGCCGCAATAGATTTAATACTTGACGAGGTAGATAATTATTAAGGTTTTAAAAGTGTTCTCACAATGAGAACACTTTTTACAGGAGACAACCCGAATGACTGATTTTGAAAAAGTAAAAAAAGTTGCTATTGAATTTTTATATATTGACCCTGTTCCCAACGAGGTTATTCCTATCTTTGCCGACCACCCTTATTTTGAAAATCAAATCTATATAAAAAAGGACGGCAGTTTTGTCGATATTTTCAACGACTCAAAAGGGCTTGAGCATATACAACGGGATATTGAGCGACAGATAATGAAAACAACAAATGTATATAAACTGCTATGTATGATAAGAACGCCATATCATCTTGCTTTTTTGAAGTATACTAAACGAGCTTTCAGCAAGCGTGAATTTGACAAGCTGTTAGCCTATATTTGGGTCAACAGCGAAAACCCAAACCAAGATGCTAATGTTGGTATTAAAACCTTAACAGAATGGTTTAAACGAGCAAATAAGCGCAGTCTTATGACATTAAGCGAGTATAAATACTATATTGAACTGCCTGCGGAGGTAAACGTATATCGAGGGGTCGCTGTCGGCAGAGCCGAGAGCAAAGGTCTGTCGTGGACGTGTAATTTTGAGACTGCAAAATGGTTTTCGGAACGCTTTGATAATGACCAAGAAAAAGGGTACATTTTAAAAGGAACGATAAAAAAAGAGGACATATTTGCATACTTCAACGGTAGAAACGAGGATGAAATATGCTGCGACTCTTCTAAAATAACAAACTTAACAAGAATAAATCGCCCTGCCTAAATAATTTTAAAAAAATAAAAAAATATGTTGACATACCACGCAATGCGTGGTATAATATATTATAGAAACAAGGAAATAAAAGAACAATTTTAAAAGGAGACTTAAATGTACAGAACATACGAAAATCCTCATACGATTGAAGTCTTGCTTGAAAAGGCAAAATCATACGCAAACGAGCACCCAGATGATATAGACGCAGCTATCGAGGTACACGAGCTCAAAGAACGCCTAAACTTTGCGTGGCAGGATGATGAAGCAGAAATTGAATGTTACGAATTTTGAGCCGAAACGCCCAAATTCACAGCCGAGCGGAGCGGCAAATCTCCGCAGAAAGGCGGTTAAGATATGAAACGCAGATATGTTAGTTTAAAAGATGTTCCCGCAGCAATGGGATATGAAAACTGGGACGAGCTGAACAGGTTTTGCGCAGACCTTTTTGAAAATATGGGTTTCTGCAAAGACGGAATAACAAAGTGGTATCACTTTACCGCCGATAACGGCGAAGCCTGCTATACATTAAAACATTAAAGCAAAGGAGATAACAAAATGAGTAAAATTATAGCAATCGCAAATCAAAAAGGCGGTGTCGGCAAGACCACAACCGCCGCTAACCTCGGCATAGGGTTAGCAAATCTCGGTAACAAGGTACTTCTTATAGACGGAGACCCGCAGGGCAGTTTAACTGCTGCCCTCGGTTTCGACCCCGATGCTCAAAGCTACACTTTGGCAAACATCTTTGCCGATGTCATAAACGAGCAGAACGATATTAAGAACAAGGGAATTATACATCACGCGGAGGGCGTTGACCTTATCCCCTCGAACTTGAAACTTTCTTCTTTGGAGCTGCAATTAGTTTCCATAATGGGCAGAGAGCTTATACTGCGACAGTACATAGAAACAGTCAAGTCAGATTATGACTACATAATAATTGACTGTCAACCCTCGTTGGGTATGGTAACAGTAAATGTGTTGTCCTCGGCAGATACAGTATTGATACCCGTACAGACTTCGTATTTGCCCGTTATCGGCTTGCAGGAGCTTATAAAGACGATAGGCAATGTAAAAAGACAGCTCAATCCAAAACTTGAAATAGAGGGCATTTTAATAACAATGCTCAACAAGCGCACAAACTACGCAAAGGAAATTATGGAACTGCTCAAAAACAGCTACGGCGCACAAGTCAAGATATTTGAAACGACTATCCCGCGCTCGGTCAAGGCAGAGGAAAGCAGTACAACAGGCGAAAGCATTTTCAAGTATGATAAGCGTTCAAAGGTAGCCGAAGCATACGGCGCATTAGCACAGGAAATAGGAGGTACAAATGTTTGATTTACCTTTACTGGAAACAAGAACCGTTGAATTAGCCCAAAATCAAGGGCTATCAAAGAATAAACTGTTACAGAATGCAAATTTAAGCAAAGGTTTATTTGACCGCATAAAGCAAGGTCAAGTACCGTCTATTGATAAAATACAAGCAATCGCCGAATATCTAAACTGTTCCGTTGATTACTTGCTCGGCAGAACAGACACAAAATCGGTCGCACACATACCCGATGAATTGTTGGAAACAGCAAACAAAGTATATAACGAAAGGATTGAAGAAAATGGGAGTAGGAAGTAAAATAAAGTTAAATAGCATCGACAGTTTATTCGGTAGCTCCGAAAGCGTAACAGAGGTTATGCTCTCGGAACTGCACGAATTTAAAGAACACCCTTTCAAAGTCTTTGACGATGATGCAATGGAACAGCTCATTGAAAGCATTAAGGAAAGCGGAATACTTGTTCCTGCAACAGTCAGACCTCTTGCATCGGGCGGTTATGAAATTATATCGGGTCACAGGCGCGCTCACGCTGCCGAAAAAGCAGGCTTAACAAAGATACCCGTTGTTATCCGCGAAATGACGGACGATGAAGCGACAATAGCAATGGTAGACAGCAATCTCCAAAGAGAAGAACTGTTGCCCTCGGAAAGAGCCTTTGCATATAAAATGAAGTATGATGCCTTAAAAGCAACAAGCAAGCTCGGCAGACCAAAAAAAGACGAAGCAGCAACAGGACGCACATCAGAAAAGGCAGAGGAAGAACTCGGCACAAGCAAGGCAACAATAATGCGTTATATCAGCTTAACATCGTTAAGCAGAGAGCTTTTGGAGCTTGTTGACGACAAAAAAATAAAGCTCAATGCGGCATTAGAATTGACATCCCTTGACTCTTCCGCGCAGGATGTACTTTATCGAGCTATTGAGGAAACGGAAACGATGCCGACCCCTGCACAGGCAAAAGATATAAAGAGTGCTGCCGCTGATGAAACCCTTACTATCGAGGTCGCAAAATATATCTTGACTGCCGCAAAGCTCGAAAAGACAAAGTTCAGCGGTACATTCAAGATAAAAAAGGAAGTTCAGAAATCTATCCCCGAAGATTTTACACAGGAACAGCTTGATGATATAGCAAACAAGCTGCTTGCCGACTTCTTCGCCGACCCAAAGAATTACGAATTGCCGTTTTAAAATCCTTTATTTTTGGAGCAAATAACCTATCCCGTAAGGGATAGGTTAGAAAGGAGATAATATATGTTTTATATAATATTTTGCTATTCTGACGGCACAAATGCAGAGGTTTATGGCGGTGGGACATATACAGTACACGGAGAAAAATACGCCGTATTAAACAGCAGCAAACCTAAATTATATAAATCCAAAAAGCAGGCAGAACTTGCGGGGAAAAAATTGTTTTGTAGTTGCGTAAACACAGGAACGAAATATGAAGTGTTGGAAACGGAGAAATAAATATGAACGATAATAAAGAAAAACAGAAAATAGTAAAGTGCGGAACGGAAGTACCCTATCTTTCCTATCTTTTAAGGAAAAAGTTTATTGAAAAATTTTTCATAAGTTTTGAAGTGTTTTACGAGGATAACTTCGAGATTGAAGTTTCAACATTTACCACTTCGTATTTTCTATCAATCGAAAATTTACTTGAAACAGCAGTTGCATATATGGAGCTGATAAACAAAGGAACAGAAATTCCTACACGCAAACGCGGCGTGTATAGAGTCCCCGTTGGTTTCCGTTACTACGGCAAAGGTAACACGGGGGGCTATGGTTGGACACCGAGATTTTATAAGGAGTGAACACAATGAACGAAATTTTAAAAAGCGTTTTTTATGTAATGACAGCGACAATGCTTATTACAACAATACTGTTTTTAGTTTCTTCCGTTTTAACACTAAAAAACGGAACATCCTACGGCGAGCTGACACACACCGATAAAATCAAGATGCTTGCAATATCTGTTATAGCAAGCGTTTACGCATATTTCGGGACAACAGAAGTGTCAATACAAAAAATATGCGCGGTCGGGATAATGTTGCTTATAATTGCTTTTAGCCTTATTTTAATAAAGGTATCGTTAGAAAATATATATTATTCTTTGCCGATACTTAATAAAAAGACTGATAGGGAGTGAATAAATGAAAGACTTAATCAGAGTACGGATTGTAGCAAAGCCAAAAGCTCTTGAACGCCTTTACAAACTGTTATCAGATGAATATGATATAGTTTTCGAGACCGAGCCGAGAGAAGCTATAAGTCCTAAATTCCGCATACAACACATAAATCTTACTGAAAAGGAAAATTACGAAAACATTTAATCATAGCATTTACAATTAAGTAATAATGCGGTATAATGAGAATGTCTTTTACTAAAAACAAACAATAAAGGAGATTTTAAAATGAAAAAAAACATCTTACGATTTATGACAGCAGCAACGGCAGCAGCTATTATTTTGTCAGCTTCGGGTTGCGGAAAGAAAGAAAACATCGAGGACTTTACGAGCAACAATGTTGAGCAGGCTATAAATGAATACGATGCTCAACAAGCCGAAAAACGCGAACAGTACGAAAAAGAATTCGCCGAAAAAGAAGAAGCGAAAAAAGAAGCGATGCAGGCGAATAACGATATAGTCCCGACCGATGAAATACTTGAAGCCGATATTTTCGACTATAAAATCCAAATCGGCGATAAGTGCTATACGTTCCCGATAAGCGTGCAGGAGTTTATGGATAGTAACCCCGATTTTGAATTAGACGAGAGAACAAAGCCGTTAGATACTTTCGTCGAAAAAACAGACGGCAGCCAAATCTTATACGTTAAGTATAATGGTACTACTACCGAATTTGAAGCCTTTATCCCCGAAGAAAAGATTGAAAGCGGCTGTCCGTTTTCGGAGTGCTTAATTCAAATGGGTAGAGGTTTTTATATCGGCAGCGAAGAAAAACCATCGCCGTTTATTTTACCAAAAGGCATAACAGACAAAACCACAATAGAAGATTTTAAGGAGTTATTTGGAATTAAAGAAAATTTCGTTGAAACACGAGAAGACCACATAATAGTAACTTTTAATCAAGGCGATGATTTTAGTCGAATAATCGAAGTAACCGCAGATAAAGAAACACAAGAAATACAAAGCATTTCGTACTTATATATGAATTAAAAAATGTTCTCACAATGAGAACATTTTCAAGGAGGATAATCAATGACTGAAAACAATATTGCCAAAGGGATTGCTGTGGCTTTAATGCTTAATCAAGCCGAAGAAAAGGCACAAGAGCGTCTCAATTCCTATAAGACAGATAAACCGATAAATTTCGTTACAGATAAAGGTTTTGTCCGAGCCGAAAAACCATATATATTCCAAACCAACGAGGAACTGCACGAATGGGCAGATATGCCCGATGTATCTAAACATAGTATATTTTCATTTCCTCCCGATTTGCCTTATGCTTTTTCCATATTATTTAAACACTATAATATTCCGTTCGGCACGGCAAGCAAGGAAACAAACAACGAGGGCGAACATAGCAGCACTATCGCTGAAATTACATCTTCTGCCTTTGACGGATTATCCTTTGTTGATATGCAGCGTAAATTTTACGAGCTGACAGGACTTGATTTTACGGATATTACATACGAAAAAATCAACGAGTTAGAGAAATTGGACAAATAACAAAAGGTAGGCGAGAAAATTGAAGATAGATATGGATAATGATATTTACCGCTGTGATATATGCGATAATACATACAAGTATTATCAAGGCATATATGAGGACGGCAGAACACATCTTAACCGTGAGGAATATCTCAACTCCGCGCCACACGAAAAGCCGAGCTTTTATAACTTCAATTCAATCCAAACACGAAGCCTTGATGTGTTTGGCGATGATGAATATGAGCAGAGCGGGCGCGGGCATTATTCGCTCGACCTTTGCCCGCGATGCGCATATAAACTGCTTAACAAAATAAAGGGGGGCAACAGATGACTATGGACAAAACCGTTGATTTATCAAATTTATTTAATCTGTTTGACAAGTTTAACATAAACGCGAAGATAGTTGCCGAAGCTACGGGCATATCCGCAGGCAATATCAGCGATTGGAAAAAAGGAAGAAGTTACCCGACAGCTTCAAAAATGATAGTCCTTGCTGATTATCTCGGCTGTTCGATTGATTATCTGTGTGGCAGAACGGATATTCCAAACCCGATAATTGCCGAACAGGATACGGTACATAAATTTTTAAAGCGAGACGGCAATTTTATTGAACTTGAAAAGCTGATAATTCCACCCGTTTTAAATAACAGGGTATATTTTATCCCAAAAGACAAGTTTCCATTGCTTTTGGAGATATATCGGCAAGCAGCAGAAGCTGATACAAGCATACCCGATAATGACACCGAGTTTAAGGCAATATTCAAAGATGCCGAGGGCGGTTACAGTATTCATCCGAGGGAATACGCGAAAGTGATAAAAATTTACAATGTTTATCAAAATCAATACTTTACTAATATTTTAAAAAATAAGTGAGAGGAGAAGCGTTATGGTAGACAGTATTGAAGAACCCAAAGAAATCCATTTTCCGCAACTTTTTCAGCTTATAGAGTATTATGGATTAAATGAAAAACAATTAAGCGAAGCTACGGGCATATCAACAGGCAATATCAGCGATTGGAAAAGCGGTCGTTCCAGACCTACGGCTTCAAAAATGATAGTCCTTGCCGACTTCTTCGGCTGTTCTGTTGACTTTCTTCTCGGACGTACAGAAGAAAAGAGATACAAAAACTTTGATATGTCAATGGCAGAAGCCTTAATGTCAAAATATTGCGGATATGAACCACTTGAAAAACTTGTAATAAAGCCGTTTATGCGGAATAAGTTATACTTCATATATGACAAAAACTATGAGAAAATGTTGGAAATGTACAGTTACGATGATAACTTTGATAAAACCGCATTTACCGAGCTTTTCAACAAAGAGCAAGGCGGGTACAGTTTTAAAAACAAGGTCTATGTAGAGCTTGTTAAGATGCACGATAAATACAGAGACTATTGTTTTTGCAAACTTTTGGATAAAATAAAGTGAGAGGAGATTATATTATGGCTGTATCAGAAGAAACTTTAAGAAACCCCAAAAACAGGATAATCAATGGCGAACTGCACATATACTGCGAGGAGGACGGCAATTATTATCCCAAATTCAAGGACAGCGGCGCAGGCTACCGCTTGGAACTTGACGAAAAGTATTTTATATATGTAGCCGAGGGCGATACCGTTGATTTAAGCGATGAACGCAACAGAGAGTACGAAACATATATGCTGACCCCGTGGTACGGCGAAGCAAGACGAGAATACTTATACGAACATTATCACGCAGTATATGTTGACCTTGCAACACATAACAAAATGCGCAGTTATCTTATAGAGATAGATAAACAGGCTCAACAGATGGAAGCCGATATAGTAGCTGCACAGATGGAGGCTGAGGGGCTTGACGAAGCATACAAGAGAAAAGACCACATCCAATGGGCAAGACTTTTAACTGGTATCGAACACGCTGCCCGCGATGCGGTACAGGAACAGCTGATATTTGTGCCGCCACTTGGCTATACCGAGGAAGATGCTGACGATTATGAACAGGACGAAGATGATTTATAAAAAGTGGTCTCATTGTGAGACCACTTTTGCATAGGAGAACAAAATGGAAAATTGGAAAGAACTAAATTCTTATGAAAAGGGCATACTTTTACCATATTTAAAATATAGAGCAAGGCTGTCCGTGATATTTTTTACCGCGGTAAAATACTTTGGGGCGTTTTATGGTTTTATGGGCTTTATTTATTATTTACAAAGCATAAAGACCTTACCCCTTGTGCAGACAGTATTTTTCCCGTTTTTTCTGTTTATAGGAATAGGAATGTTTTGTTTTATACCACATTGGCTTTTACGTCTGTGCCGCAGAGAAATAACGGCGATTGAGTATGACTTGGCACGAGCAACTACCACTATTATTCTGGAAAAAGCACGCTTTTCAAATATAGGTGGTCATCGAAGAAAATGTCATATAAGGGTCAATGTTGATGGCATAAATGATGATATATGGATAGAAATAGACAGTATTTCATACAACAAGCTGAATATCGGGGACTTATGTAATATAGTCTTTTTTCCACTTAAATCAAGCGATAAATTAGTAAAACCCTATATGCTTGCATTTGACGACAAGTTTGAGAATATAGAACAACTTAATACGATGTACAAGTTATAAAGGGGGCATTGTATATGCTTATGATAATAGCTTGTATTTCAATGCTTATAGACCATATAGGCATTGTGTTCTTTCCCGATATGGATTGTTTTAGAATAATAGGACGATTGGCAATGCCGATTTACTCTTATTTTATCGTGCAAGGGCTTGAACATACTTCGGATATTAAAAAGTATTTCAAACGCTTGGCTAATTGCTGTGTTATATCACAGATACCGTTTGCGATACTTATGCAAAAGCCGTTTGAGTTAAATGTTTGTTTTACTTGGCTTTTATCACTTGCTATTATATATAGCATCAAAATAAAAAATCGTATAGCAACAGCGGCAACGATACTATTTGCGATAGTTATATCCATTTTTTTGTCGTATGACTACCGTTTTTTAGGTGTCTATGTAACATTGGTATTTTATTTTCAAAGCCTGCATAAAGGGCTGATATATGACTTAATAGCTACATTAGGTGTAGGTATTATATACCTATGTTGGCAAGACCCACTACAATATTTTGCTATAATAGCGATGCCGATTATATTTTTTGCCGAAAGGCACAATAAAGTACGGACTTCGAGCCACTTTATAAAAAATATGTATCGATTTTTTTATCCATTACATATAACGATTATTGATATAATAAAAAGTGTTCTCACAATGAGAACACTTTTTTAGTGTGAGAAAGGGGATATTATTTTATGAAAACAAAAGACTTTTATGAGTATGAAAACGCAAGGCTTGTCCAATCCTCGGACTTTGCCGACAGCGTTCTGGAGCAATCTCCCGCAGTCGGCAAGCTGACGATAGACATATCAAAACAAACTGCTTTGTTTGTTTTTGATTTCGGCGATGATGAATTGTCGCTCGACCTCGACTTATCGGGCGGCGTACAGATAAGCGCACCGACCGCCGAGGGCGAATTGATTACAATTTACGAAGTAAATGAAAAAAAATGGGTATTTATTGCGGAGGTGGAATAAATAAATGGCTGACGAGAAGAAAAAAATTGAAGATTTTGGCGAAAAGATAGAGGGTGCAAGAAAAGACCTCTACACAAAAAAAGGCAAGTTAAACCTTGAGGATATAGCAAATTGGACGGAGTACGAAAGACAAAACCTTGCGACCAAAACCAACATTTGGGAAAGACCCAATTATCAGAAACTTGTTGATGATGGTCTGACCAAACGCTGCGCCTTTTTCATTAAGGCTATTTATGACTCTATCCCGACAAAGGCTCCCGATAGTTATTCCTATGTCTATGACACTAAAGGCAATGACAATATAGATATATATACCGATGCTGTCTCACAGCTGCGTGAAATATGCAAACTTATCAAAACAGACGATGATATAAGGGGTTTTTACAGCCTGCTGCTGACTAATTTCAAGCATTTGGACGAAAATCGCAGCGGCTTGTTTGGTTCAAACACAGCAGGCGCATTTTCGACCAAACTGCGCCGTGCAATAAGCCGATATACATCAATGTATTTACTTGATTTGGATATAGATGCGAAAAAATTTCTTTTCAGCGATGATGAAAAGAAATTGTCAAAGTATGACATACTCAAGTATAACAACAATGTCAGTTTTGATGCAGCAGAAGATAACAGACTTGCTGTTTCCGATATAGGCACACGCTATTTATATAATCAGACCGAGGATTTCTGCCGTCCCGAAAATTGGGAAAACGGAAAATTCTTTGTTATGACAAATTCGTACCCTTACACCATTATTGGAAATAATTTTGAGACCGAAGAAGCGGCAAAAGCATTTGCGCTTGAATATGAAACGGAGCTTGAAAAAGACCCGACAACAAAGTCAAGGAAAACAAAGCTGACACCTCCGCAGCTTGAACACATCGAGCGCACGGGTAAAGACTATCGCGCCGATAAGGATATTGAGGGCGAGGACTTCTTAACCGAATTTGCAATGCGCGGAGGACAGTTTGGCGAATGGCTCAATCAGAACGACAGACAGGCAAACCTTAATATGTGCTTTGACTCGTTCAAAGACTTGGCTGCTGCGCTCGGTGTTGACGACAAAGATGTATCGTTAGGCGGTCAGCTTGCAATAGCTTTCGGCGCGCGCGGTCATAGTTCTGCCCTGGCACATTACGAGCCTGCGCAGAACGTAATAAATTTGACCAAAATGCGCGGTGCAGGCACTCTTGCGCACGAATGGGGACACGCTCTCGACTTTTTTATAGCAAGGCAATATGGCTTGAAAAACTCTTTTATGAGCGAGAGCCGTTTATCAACAAGCTCAATACATTTTCAGTTAAACCCCACCACCGCAGACTACAACGCTCGTCTTGCATTTGGCGATGTTATGTCTGCAATAAAATACGACAACAACCGCAGTTATACAGAGTATTATAAAAACGCCCGCAAGCTCGATGCAGCGCACAGCAAGGCGGGACACGGTTATTGGGCAAGCGAAGTTGAGCTTTTTGCCCGCGCTTTTGCTTGCTATGTAATGGATAAGCTCGCACCCGAAAAAAGCGACTATTTATGCGGTCACGCAGAAATGGGCGGTGGTGCTGCCTGCACATATCCGACAGGCGAGGAACGCAAAAATATTAACGCTGCTATTGACAAGTTGATAGAACAGCTGAAAATAGAAGAAATATTCCACGAAAGACCCGTCGAGATAGAAAATGTTATCGAAGAAAAAGAGCCTGTTTATACAAATACAATACATTTTAGTATCAATGGCGATTTTTACGAAGCGTATGGAGATGAAGCTGACAAAGCATCTCTCGCGCTGCGTATAAAAATGGATTTGAATGACGGCATAAATAAAGTTGTTATTCCGCAGGCTGACTATGACAATGCCGTTAAAGGTCTTGCCGAATGGGGATATAAGGCTGAAATTGTACCGTCTGCACCCGAAGCAGAAAAAGTGTCTCACAATGAGACCACTTTTGCCGAAACGGAAAACAAGGACAGTAAGCTTGTCGAAACGCCCGCACGAAACACAAGATTTACCGTTGATGAAGTAGAAAAAATACAGTCCGATGCGTTACGAAAGTTTACGGCATCGGGCGAAAATTGGGCTGAATACTGCAAGAGCGCAGCATATACATATAAGTATTCGTTTAACGAAACACTTATTATGGCAAGCCAAATGCCGAACGCAACAGCTATGGCAGAGTTTGGCGTTTGGTCAAGACGGCTCGGTGCGCGTATCAATCGCGGCGCAAAAGGCGTACCCGTTGTTATTCAAGATAACAACGGCAATAAAAAGCTCGAATATCTTTATGATATTTCACAGACAAACAGCAAACATAAACTTTGGCAGCCCGATTTAAGCCGAGTTTCGGAAAACAGTATCAGAGAGCTTGTAAATACGGCGCTCGATACTAATAACAATATTAAGCAAATGCCGCAGGAGTACAAGGACTTTGCGATAGAAAGTGCAATGCTTATAGCTTGCACACGTTGCGGCATTGATTATACTGCCGCAAACCTTGATGCTGTATCGAGCATAGACCGCAGCCAATTCCCTGTCCTTGCCGACACGATAAATGTCGCTTCAAAAACCGTTTTAAGGGATATTGAAAGGCATTTCCACGCTGTTGAGCAGGAACAGCAAAAAGAAGCCGAGATTGACAAGCCGCAGGCTGAAAAAAGCAATCAAACAAAGGACGGGCGCGAGATTATAGGCAATACTGCCTATGCTAAAATCAAGCGCAAGAACTTTAATACTTATGTTACACCGACCGCAAGAGCTATTGCTGCCGAACTTGAAAAGGACGGCATACCATACAGCGGTGTTATAGACGGCAATAGCGCAACTATAACTATTTCCTTTGCCGACAAGAGCAAACTTGATGAAATAGTCACGCGCGTGACCGAAGCACGCAAAAAAGACACACCCAAAAAGGAAAGCAACCGCATTTCCGATGAACTTGTTGAAGCGGCAAAAAGAATAAATATCGTTGATTACTTGAACAGCAAGGGCATACAGACAAAACGTGTCGGTTCTAATGAATATACAATGCTTGAACACGATAGTATGCGTATTAAGGATAGCAGCTACTATTGGAATAGTCAAAACAAAGGCGGCAATGCCGTAAATTTTGCTATGGAAGTCCTCGGTATGGAATATCGACAGGCATTAGAGGATTTATTGAGCTTTGCGGGATATACCGATTTTCATAATATCGGTACGGTCACACCCGTTCAGACCGAAAAGCAAGAACAGCCGCAAGCCGATGAGCCGCACGTTGTTCTTCCTAACGAGCTTGACAACAAGACCAATAGAACTTATGCGTATTTAACGAAAACACGCGGTATACCCGAAGATATAGTAAAATCTCTTATCGAGAACGGCAGTATAGCACAAGATATGCGCGGAAATGCCGTATTTAAGATATTTGACGAGAACGGCGAATTGACGGGCGCAGAGCTGACGAGTACAAATACAAGCCACCGTTTCAAACAAACGACCGAGCGCGGAGGAAATGGCTTTACCATTAACCCAACAGGCGCAGATAAGCCCGAAAAAGTTATTTTCTTTGAAGCAGGCATAGATGCGATGAGTTTTTATGCTTTGCACAGAGATACAGATGCGCTGCTTGTGTCTATGGGCGGCTTAAAAGATAAAGTTGTAAATACCACGCTTGAGCGTTATGGTATTACACCTGCAAATGCTCTTGTCGCAACTGACAATGACGAAGCAGGCAGGAACTTTGCACAAAAAATGCAAGAAACGCTTGGTATACCCGCTCATCAGCTTACAGATGACACGATTTTTGAATTATGCGGTAATGACGGCTGCAAAGATTGGAACGACTTGCTCAAAGCATACAACGAAAAACGAGAAGAACTGCACATTGATGAAAATACAAAAGGGTTATCCCTTGATTTACTTGGTAATGACGGTTCTTGGAGCGTTGTAGATAGTTTTGAGGAAAACGGCAAAAAGTTATTTGAACTTGAAAGCGATAATTATGGTTTTACCGATAAAGTCGGTCATATTGTTTTAACTGAAAACGGAGATTATATAAAAGAAATATCATTAGCTGAAAAGCAAGCCGAACTTTCGACCGCTGAAAAAGTGTCTCACGATGAGACCACTTTTAATGAGCAGGAAATATCTGTTCCCAATAAGCAAATTATAAACTTATACAAACTCGGAGACTTTTACGAAGCGTTTGGAGAAGAAGCACAGATTATGGTTGATGTCCTTGAATTACATTCATCTCTGCGAAACGGAGAGAAAATGACAGGAATACCGAGTTTTGCTTTAGACCGCTTTATCGACAGGCTCAAAGAAAACGGTTATGGCGTTGAAATTCACGATGAACCGCGTGAAGCCGTCAAAGAACCGATTAACGATTGGGACTATACATCAAACCCTGTCGGAGATACAATGCTTTATTCCGTGTATCGAATTATCGACAAAAACAAGGTTGACCATTCGGGCAATCGTGAAATGGCAATGTCATATATCGAGGATAAAGATTTGTGTATACAAATAGCCGATGCGCTGAATAATCAAGGCATTACAGACTTGGAGCAGGCAAAAGCTATCGCCGCAGATATGCTTAACAGCTCCGTTCAAAATGCAGAAAAAACTGATTTTGAACAGGCACTTGAAAATGTTGTCGGCGCGGATAGACTTGATGTAATAAAAACAGCATTTAACGAAAATAGTATTCACGGTTGGCAAGGAGACCAAGTCAAAGAAAACAGAATTAAAAAGGCATTTTATGATATTCTCGCTGACGAAACGCTTGTCGAACAGGCTTTTGACTTATTTGTACAGAATACAAATACGGCAGAGGAAACACCGAGCTATGAAGCTGAAAAAGGGTCTCACAATGAGAACGATTTTTCAGAGGATAAAGAGCTTTCGGCAGTCTTTGACAGCTATACAGAATTTTATAACAAGCTCTATGAGCAGGGCAACAATGCCGTTGAGGGCTATGACCTCGCCGTAAGCATTGGAGACGATTTTATCAAGAAAAACCCTGTTTTTACTGGAGATTTTAATGAACTTCGCGGGGATATTCTTTCAAGCGACAGAGAAATAGCTGCTTTTGCGTTTGCTTTGGCTGAAAACGGCGTTATTGAGCAGTTTGTTACGCCTGTGCAGGAAAAGGAAGAAGATAGAACTGTATTTAATCTTAAAGGCAACGACAATGAAATTGCCGATTTAACGGAACACTTGGAGTTGAACGGATATAAATTCGACATTTCCAAAGAGAGCTTTTACGATGTTTCATATTTATCTGTTCTTGCCGATGATGAAGCGTATATCAAAACAATATTAGACGATAGAAATATCGACTATACTATTCAACCAAAAGATTTGGTTATTGATATACCCGAATACGGTTTTAAAGTTGATTTAAAAGACTCAACAATCAAGTTAAATACCGTTTCTTACGAAAAACGCGATGGAATTGATGTTAAAAAAGTAGAAGATGATGTTTTTTTTGAATTTAAAGCGGGCGAAATCAGAACTGCATATTATGATAGAGTAAATAGTATGCCGATAGATATTAGCATTGATTTGGATGAAGCCAAAGAAATCGTTAAAAAGTTTTTGGACGAAGCATTAAACGACCGAAACAAAACCGTTTATATTGTCAATGAAATGAGTGATGAAATTGCATTTATTCCACCTGCGACCGAAACGGAAAATATACCTCAAAATAATACGCCCGACCGCGACAGCATCAAAGTCGGCGATATGTTCTATTATCGAGGTGGCGAATGTGAAGTTTATGAATTATCGGGTCAAACCGAAAATGACATAACTATAACCTATGATAACGATACAATAGATTTTCCGCAACCCATTTATGAAAACATCAACAGGGACACATTATTGCAAGAGGGCAAGTATCTTGGCAATGCACTTGATAAGGCTGAAAGCCAAATAGATGCCCAAAAAGCAAGCACAAGCGTACAAGCCGCACCCGAAGCAGAAAATGTGTCTCACAATGAGAACGATTTTTCAGAGGAAATAAACGGCTATGATAACAGCACAAAGTATGTTATCAAAAGTACCGATAATGCCGATTATCCCTGTAATGTGCAGATTATGACGAGCATTGACAATGGCGAGACTTATAATTATGCAGGCAGAGGACAATTCTGTACAAGTCTTGACGAAGCAAGAGCCTTTATAAACGGCGATATTGCCGACAAACTTGTTGTCGGGGATATTATTGAGCTTGGCGGCGAAAAACTCAAAATAACAGAGATTGACAGCGATTTTAGAATGGGCTTTGAAAATACCGATAAGACTGCGCCTATACAAGTAAGGTCTTTCATAGGTCATTGGAAGAAAAATCTTCTTAATGAGCTTGGAGATAAACCGCTTGTGGTTGAAAAAGACTTATCCGAACAAGAAAAAATCATTGACAGCGCAGAGCCTATAAAAGAGCCTGCACCCGAAGCGGAAATAAAGCATATCAACGCTGCCGATATAACTCTTGGAGATACGTTTATCTACAAGAACACAGAATATACCGTTACTGCAATGTATGGCGTATATCCCGATGATATAGGCATAAGCAAAAAGGACGGCAATTTTGTTATAACGGAGAATGTTGATAAATTTAAACTTGCCGCCGAGGGCAATTATCTTGGCAACCCCGACAGAGTTGCAGAAAATTTCAAAATAACGGATACTGAACTCGGTGTAGGCACACCGAGAGAAAAATTCCGTGCAAACATTGAAGCGATAAAGACCTTAAAGGAGCTTGAACGCTTAAATGTTCCCGCGACAAAAGAACAACAGGAGATTTTGTCAAAATATGTCGGTTGGGGCGGTCTTTCCGAAGCCTTTGACACAGACCCGTCAAAAGGTTGGTCGAAAGAGTACACGGAATTAAAAGAATTGCTTACCGACAGCGAATATGAGTCTGCGCGTTCTTCCGTAACAGACGCATTTTATACCTCGCCCGAAATAATCAAGGCTATGTATTCAACACTTGAAAAAATGGGCTTTGAGGGCGGCAAAATCCTTGAGCCTGCAATGGGTATCGGTAACTTTTTCGGAGCAATGCCCGAAAATATCGAAAAGAACAGCACCCTTTACGGTGTTGAGCTTGACGATATATCTGGAAGAATAGCTAAACAGCTATATCCCGATGCGAAAATACAAATACGCGGGCTTGAAAAAACGAATTTCCAAAGCGATATTTTTGACTTGGCTGTCGGCAATGTGCCTTTCGGACAAGTACGATTATCGGATAAAACCTTTAAAAAAGGCGAACTTATCCACGATTATTTTTTCAAAAAAGCCTTGGATAAGGTACACGCAGGCGGTGTTGTAGCTTTTATCACATCAAGCGGTACGCTTGATAAAAAGGACAGCAGCGTTAGAAAATATCTCGCAGAGCGTGCAGACCTCTTGGGTGCGGTCAGACTGCCGAACACGGCATTTAAGTCAAATGCGGGAACGGAAGTCGTCTCGGACATTCTCTTTTTGCAAAAAAGATCAGAACCGAGAGACTTAACACAAGATATGCCCGAATGGGTAAACGCAAGCGAGATAGACGATAGTCTGTACACCGAGAAAGCACGGGAAAGCGGCGAAACAATCCGTATCAACGATTATTTCAAGTCGCACCCCGAAGCTGTTGCGGGCGATATTAAGGTAGTTTCAAATGCGTATGGCTTTGGTATTACTTGTGATGCCAAAGAAAACGAAACGCTTGCGGAGAGTATTAACGCTGCATTGGAAACAGTCAGCGGCAAAATAGAAAATGTGTCTCACAATGAGAACATTTTTGACAGAGATATTTCAGCGGAAAAAACCAATGAAATAGACCCGTCAAAATACCCTAATTTCTGTTTATCCGTCATTGATGGCGAAGTTTACTATCGCGAAAATGACACAATGGAAAAGCAGACTTTTAAGAGGTCAAGCGATGAAGTAAAGACTATTGAGCTTATAAGCATTGCCGAAACTCTTAAAACACTCATTGAGGAACAGAGCCGTTTTGGAACACCCGACAGCAGAATAGCTGATTTGCAGGCAGAATTGAATATCAAATATGATGATTTTACAAAGCAACACGGGCTTATTGATAAAAGCATAAATCTTCTCGCCAAAGACGACAGAAAAAACATTGTGAAATCATTGGAATTTATTGACAATGACGGCAAGTTGGAACGAAAAGCCGATATTTTCACAAAAAGGACGGTGTCTGTTCCCGCGCCAGTCGAAAAGGTTGATACGCCTGCCGAAGCACTTGTCGTTTCGCTTGGCGAAAAGGCAAGGGTCGATATTGAGTTTATGGCGAAGCTATGCAATCAAAGTGAAGAATATGTTATTTCTTCATTGCAGGCAGACGGGCAGATTTTCAAAAATCCCGAAACGGAGCAATATGAAACAAGAGACGAATACTTGTCGGGCAATGTGCGTAAAAAACTCGAAACAGCTATTGAAAGTTCGGTAGCTGATGAAAGCTATAAAATCAATGTGGATGCGTTAAAAACGGTGCAGCCCATTGACCTTACATCGGACGAGATTATGGCACAGCTCGGCTCAACGTGGATACCGACAAAGTATTTTGAACAGTTCATTTATGAACTGCTTGAAACTCCTACATATAGTCGTTCAGATTATGAATATAAGAGCAATGATGACCCGTTTGCGGCAAGGGGCAGAAATTGGGCAACGATAGCCGTTGCTTATGACCCAACAACAGCAACATACGGCATCAGCAACAAAAATGTTATAGGTAAAGATGATGTTCCGTCTCGCTCTACCTACGGAACAGCGTATAAAAGTGCCTATGAACTGATTGAAGCGTGTCTCAATCAGACACTTGTAACGGTCTATGACAAAGACCCTGTTACAGAAAAGCGGTATGTAAACAAAGAAAAAACAGCCGAAGCACAGGCAAAACAAGAAATGATTAAGGAAATGTTCGCTGATTGGATATATGCCGATGAGGACAGAGCAAACGACCTCGTTCAGATATACAACGAAAAATTCAATTCAGTTGTGCCGCGTGAGTATAACGGCAACAGCCTTGTTTTATCGGGCATTAACCCTAACATTGAGTTGCGAAAGCATCAAAAAGATGCGATTGCGCGTATTCTTTATAGCAATAGAAACGCTTTGATTGCGCACGAAGTCGGTGCAGGCAAAACATTTACATTGCAGGCTGCGGGTATGGAGGGCAAAAGGCTTGGATTGTTCCATAAGAGCTTATACGCCGTACCCAAAGCAATTTTAAATCAGTTCGCAAAAGAGTTTATGCATCTCTACCCGTCTGCAAACATACTTGTTGCAACGGAAAAAGACTTTGAAAAGGCGAATAGAAATACCTTTTTCGCAAAGGCTGTTACGGGCGAATATGATGCTATTGTTATGTCTCACGAGCAATTTAAGAAAATACCTATGTCGCAAGAGTATCAAGAAAACTATATGCGCAAGGAAATTGACAGCATAACAAACGAGCTTGACAAAATCAAGCGCGAGGACAAAGGCAGAGGTTTCAGCGTAAAACAGCTTGAAACAAAGAAAAAACAGCTTGAACGCAAGCTGACAACACTTATAAACTCCGAGGACAAGGACAGAGCCTTGACATTTGAGGAATTAGGTGTTGACAAGATTTTTGTTGACGAAGCACACGCATATAAAAACCTGTTTTTCTCCACAAAAATGGGTAGAAACGTTGCGGGTATAAATGCGGGTGTCGAGAGTCAAAGAGCAACGGATATGTATATGAAATGCCGTTACCTTGATGAGCTGACAGGCTCAAAAGGTACGGTTTTCAGCACAGGAACGCCTATTAGTAACGGGATAGCCGAAATGTACACTATGCAGAAATATTTGCAGAATGATGTGCTGCGGGCAAATGGTTTGGAGAACTTCGATGCTTGGGCTGCCAACTTCGGCAAAATTGAAGCGGGTATGGAACTAACGCCCGAAAGTACGGGGTTTCAGCAAAAAATTCGATTTTCGCAATTTGATAATGTACCCGAATTAACAACAATGTTCAAGGAAACAGCAGATATTAAGACCGCTGATGTGTTGAATATCCCCAATATGCCGACTCCCGAATTTAAGGTTATTGATACACCTGCAAGCCCCGAACAAAAAGAACTGTTACAAGGTCTTGCCGAGCGTGCAAATGATGTGCGAAATAGGCTTGTTGAGCCGACCGAGGACAATATGCTGCGTATTACAAATGACGGACGAAAGTTAGCATTAGACCAAAGGCTTCTTGACCCGACATTACCCGATGACCCGAACAGCAAAGTCAATTTGTGTATTGCGAATGTTGCTAAAATTTGGGAAGAAAGCAAGGACTACAAGGGAACGCAGATTATCTTTTGCGACTTGTCTACACCCAAAAATAACGGCGAATTCAGCGTATACAGAGATATTGAAAGCAAGTTAAGCGAGCAATATGGTATACCGAAAGAGCAGATTTTGGCGATACACGATGTTAGCGACAAAAAGAAAGCAGAGGTTATGCGCAAAGTAAACGATGGCGAGATAAGGATACTGCTTGGCTCAACAAGCAAACTTGGCACGGGTGTAAACTGCCAAAGGCTGTTAAAAGCAGTACATCACTTGGATTGCCCGTGGAAGCCTGCTGACCTCCAACAGCGTAACGGTCGCATCATTAGACAGGGCAACTTGAATAAAAATGTAAGTATCTTTAATTACGTTGCTTCGGGTACTTTTGACGGCTATTCGTATCAGCTTGTCGAGAATAAGCAGAAGTCTATATCGCAGATTATGACTTCCAAAACACCCGAAAGAAGCATACAAGATGTTGATGACAGCGTATTGAGCTATGCAGAGATTAAAGCACTTGCAATGGATAATCCGCTCTTGCGTGAGCAGATGATGTTGGATATATCCTTAAAGAAATTGGAGACTAACTACAATTCCTTTTGCAGAGGGCAAAATGCACTCAAAAACAAACTCAACAAGGACTTTCCACTCACTATCGAGAAAGCCAAACACGATATTGAAAAACTTTCAAAGGACGTTGAAACGGCTGAAAAGCACAAAAACTCCGACAACAAGTTTGCAGGCATCGAGATACAAGGAAAGACCTACACCGAACGAGCAGAAGCCGAAAAAGCCTTATTAGCTGCTTGCCGCACAATAAAGCCTTATTACGGCTGCGGCACAAAAGATGTTGAAATAGGCTGTTATAAAGGCTTTGACTTAAAAGCGTATTATAGCAGCGTTTCAAATCACTACGTTCTCAAAGTGCAGGGCGCGGATGAGTACAAGGTCGAGCTTGGTACGGTTGACGGTGTGCGCAATATCCAAAGAGTTGACCATTTACTCGGTTCAACACTCAAAAAGGAGCTTGCATCGGCACAGTATAAGGTCGAAAGCACACAGCTGAAAATCCAACAGGCTGAAAAACAGCTTTCCCGAACATTCCCACAACTCAAAGAGCTTGAGGAAAAGAGAGAAAAGCTGAAAGAAATAAACGACAAAATAGCAGCACAGCAAGAACCTCCCGAACCACCTAAAAAGGGCGATGATTGTCTGTAAAATGCAAGTGGTTTTGTGAGACTTGCATAACCGCGCAAAATCATTATGCTCCGAGCAGTATGTAAATGCTGTTCGGAGTTGTTTTTTATTACTTATTTACATATTTTTTGAAATAAAAATGTAATAAAAAGTTGTTGACAAAACCGCAATAATCGGATATACTATAAGTGATAAGAGTGGTCCGCTGCTCTTATTAGTGGGCTGACACTTTAGGGGGCATCTTCTGTTTGGAGACTGTCGTATCCGAAACTCTGAGGTTCGCGCCGTAAGGCAACTATTAAAAGTTGGTCGTCCAGAGCGACTATAAAAATCAGCATTTAAAGGAAACAGAGCCGTCAGTTTGTACTGACGGCTTTTTCCGTTTTGAAAGGATAACAATTATGCCTAAAAAGAAAAATACTAATTTAAAGAGCGTTATAAATTATCCCGATATAAAATCGGCATACGATAGGGTTTTGGCGCAAAAGAAGGTATATGACAATAATCTGTGTGGTAAACACATATTATATCTATATTTAAGTACACAAGAACAAACTGTTAGTGCAAAAAAAGCTATATTTTCAGAGGAGCATTATTTGCATTTAACGGGACTTGATTATCGAAGTCTACAATATAGTAAAAGAGTGTTAGGTAAAAGTGTATCTACAAATGCCTTGAATTTCTACCAAAGACTTGGAAATGATGCCAGCTTACTAAATGATATTTCATTTGTTGCGGGTGCAACTGCGCAGCAAACAAAAATGTTTTTTGATTATACACAGCACAAATTGGATAATCTATCTCAATTAACATCTATCGCAAAAAAAGCTGAATTCATTGGAAAATACAAAGGAAAGCAAGCCTTTGATATAATAGTAAATAGAGCAAATTGTGCGATAGCTTTTAAAACTGAACAAAGCAATCCCGATTTATATATTCCTATTTCCTCGTTAAATGGTACAGCTCAAAATTTAGCTACTGATATACACCCTGTCCTTGCGATAATGATAAAAGAAAAGGAAGAAAGAAATTATCATTTACAATATTTAAACAAAAACATAACTATTGATAAAGCTATGTTTTCATCTGAATTATTAGATACACTTTCTTATTCGAGTTTTAAAAATGAAAATGTACTTTTCAACCAACAACAGCTTGATAATTTAACACACTCTTTTGATGTATCCGTACATAAACAGATGAAAGAAAGAATATCTTATTTATCCGACCTTCGAGATAAAATTTATATGTCGGAAGATAATTTGAATAGCTATATGAGCGAGTATAAAGCATTTGTGGATAGTTTAAACTGTTCAAAAAAATGTGATATTGCAATAGGTATTTTACAAGTGCAAGCGAATGAGCTTAAAAATTCTGTCGATTTTTCAAAAGCAGAAGATACCCAAAGTCTTATCAATGACGAACTGCAAGCGATAGAAGCCAAACGCCACTGCATAGAGGTTGCCGACTCCGTAGGTGGTAGCGGAACGGTGCCGTTATCGTCACAAATAAACAAAATGACAATATCTGCGGACGGAACGGTTACGGCTGCGCCCGCGACAGATATTAAGCTACCCTCGATAAGAAAATTAGCAAATAAGGCTATAAACGGCATTAAAAGTGCATTGGATAAAATCAATGCCCAAAAAGAAAAGAGTCCGCGCTCATCGGCGAAGCCTGCGACCGAAAAGAAAAATGTGTCTCACAATGAGACCACTTTTTCCGCAGCAGCCCCACAATACCCAGAGCAACGCCCTGGGCAACAGACACCGCCGAAGCAAGCTGAACAGGCTGTTCAAAAGACAGCAGAGCCTAAAACTGTACATTCGGGCTACACTATTATGAACAGGGCGCAAAGAGCCGCGAAAATGATAGAAGCACGAAAAAAAGCCGATGCCGCACAACAGCTTGACAATAAATCAGCTCCAAAAAAGGATAATCAATCACGTTAAAAGGGAGGTCAGAGCGACCTCCCGTATTTTTTGAACTATTAAGAAATACTTAATTGTTGCTGCCGTTATATCGGCAGTAAAAAGTGTTATCATTGTGAGAACACTTTTTATTATTTATAATTATCGTTAGTGGTATCGTCAATCAAATTATGCTCAACTATCGGTCTTGTACCGTCCTCTATACCGTCAATAACCTTATTTAAGTATCTCATATTGCTATCAGAATAAAACGAGCCTGCCGTTTTTTCATACTCCTCATAATAATATGATTGTTTAATTCCATTACAAATAACCTCTTTATCATTTACCTTGTCGGTCAGATTGGGTTGCAGTAAAAACCTTAATTCAAGGTCGTTTATGGGGCTGCGCTCCATTGCCTGCAAATACTGTTCCTTGTCAATATTCGCCCAATTTATAACCTTGTTTAAACGCTTTTTAAGTATCATATCAAGCCAAATGCGTGTACTTCTTCCGTTGCCCTCCATAAACGGATGCGCAACATTCATTTCAACGTATTTTGCAATGATGTTTTCAAAGGTATCTTCGGGCATTTTCTCGACCGCTGCCAAGACCTCTTTTAAATAAAGACTGTTCGCAAAGCGGAAATTGCCCTTTGCAATGTTTAATTCGCGTATTTTGCCCGCAAAATCATATAAGCCGTCAAATAAGGCTTTGTGTATATCCTGCAAGCCCTTTGTCGTGCCGACCTCTATTTTATCTATTTTGCCGCTTGAAAAAAGCTCTTTTGCATTTTCAAGGCTTTTCGTTGTTGTTTCATTATTTATTAACAATAGTTTGTTTTCCTTTTGTTTTTCATATTCGGCACGAAATTCGTCAAAAAAGAACGCAGCAACAAGAATACTATCATCGCCGCAACTCCTAAACTGTGTTTCTCCATAATACTTCGCAACCGCTTTTTCTTTACCTTTGCAATTAAAATAAGGAGATTTATCTGATGTACACATTTTATACGCAGGGCATTTTTTAAATATACTTATGCTTTTACCACAATTTTTACAGTCACTATCAAAATTCTTACACATATTTATAGTGTACTCTGCATATCGACCCCAATATTTTTTTGAAAGCCAGTCTATATAATCTTCCCAATCTTTTAATACCTCTTTTTTTATTTTTTCCTCATATTTACTCATATTTACACCTCACTATATTTGTTTTTTACTGCCTTTAACAAAGCGGTTTGCCGTTCGAGTTCTTCTTGTATTTTCTCAATTTGTATTTCTAACTCTTTTTCTTTTTCTGTGAGTTTAGCCTTTAACTCTTCTTCGTTTATACTCACTTCCTCAACATTGGGAAATTTGCCACGCCATAAATCATATTCTTTTTTGCTACACATACCGCAGTCAAGCTGTTTTTGCTTATTAAGCCAAGCTTCAAAATACATCTGTAATCTCAAGTGCCATTCCTTTAAATCCTCAAAACGCAGCGTGTATTCCTTATCAACTTTGTCGATTTTTAAATTATATTTGTTTTCTAATTCAAAGAAAACGTGTAATAATTCAGCTTCGTTTGAAATATTTATATTTGCTAATGCGGATAAATCAACATTTAAGGCATCTGCAATCTTTGACATTATATCTTCGCGAGGTATCATCAAACCACTTTCGTACTGGCTAATGCGAACAGAAGCGGTTGAAAATGAAAATCCTGCACGCAATCCGAGTTCTCGCTTAGAAAAACCATTAAGTTCCCTATAATATCTTATTTTTTCGCCGACGGTCATATTTACACCTCACTATATTTGTTTTTTACTGCCTTTAACAAAGCGGTTTGCCGTTCGAGTTCTTCTTGTATTTTCTCAATTTGTATTTCTAACTCTTTTTCTTTTTCTGCAAGTTGAGCCTTTTTAACTTCTGCCACATCGGGAAATTTAGCACACCATAATTCATATTCTTTTTTACTGCAAGCTCCTAAATCAAGCTGTTCTTGCTTATCAAGCCACGCTACAAAATAATTTTGTAGCTGCTTGTTTTTTTCTACCAAATTACTAAACCGCAGTATAAAGTCTGCGCCGTCTTTTTCGGTCTTTAAGTTGTATTTTTCTTCCATTTTAAACAAGGCACGCATAAATTCAATGTTGGTTGAAATATTTATATCAACCAAAGCGGATATATCTATATTTAAGACTTCTGCAATTTTGGAGAGGGTTTCCAACTTGGGCTTTTTTTTGTTATATTCATATTGAGATATTCTAACGGTTGCTGTTGAGGGAGAATACCCTAATTTTATACCGAGTTCTTTTTTATTCAATCCACGCAATTCTCTAAAATATTTTATTTTATCTCCTGTTTTCATAAAAAATCCTTTCTTATCTTCGGAAGAAGTCTCTTAATCTTCTCTTTGCTCCGTCCTCTTGTTGCTCCTGTTCCTGTGATTTGCGTTCCTGTTCCGTTTCATCGGGAACGGTGTGTGTATCATCGACCGAATAACCCCAACCGTCTTTGCTCTCGCAGTTAAAACGTGCAATTTCGTAGTTTTCAAAGTTCAAACGGTCAACGATTATCTGTTCATTTATTTTTTGTAGCTGTGCCTGCACATCGGCAAGCTCGTTTTTCAAGTCTTGCATTGTTGAATGTTCAAAACCGTATTTATTTATAAGCTCCTCGGCATATTTATATTTGCCGTAACAGGACTTATAATCTGCCTTATCTTCGCCCTCTAAATTTTTAACACCCTTGCGGTGGTATTTCATAACTTTGGGCTTAAATTCGGCGTAATTTTGCAGAGATTTAACGCCCTGCGATAATTCCTTTGCCCGTTGTTCCAACGCTTTTATTTGCTCCTCTTGTGTCGATATTTTATCTTGCATCGCGCCGTAAATATTTTGCATAAAATATACATAATTGTTGTATGAGCTGCCGCGCTCCGCGCCGTTCTGCTCTATAATAATATCCCTTATAAAATTATCGGCGGCTATTTTAGCATTGGCGTTCTCGCCCGATACCCAGTTATAGAGACCGCTTTTAAGTTTGCTCTTATCAAGCACCCTTTTCAGCTTTGAATTATTGATTTTTTCAAATAATTCTCTATGCTCTATCTGATAGCGGATGCCGTCTCGACTGTATCGGTAGGAATGTTCCTTGTCGATACTATCACAACGGATATGCCGCTCTTGTCCCACACCCAAAAAAGCAAGATGCTTGCCCTCTTTTGTGGTGTAGCCTTTACGTTCCATATCAGCAATAAATTCTTCGTAGCTGTTACATTTTTTAATTGAGCTGTCAATTTCCGCTTTCATTTTCTTCCGCGCAGAACGGTATGAAAGTTTATCGTCATATATCGTCCGTGAGCCTGTTATATTCTCTTTCTCTGTCGATATTCTGTGCTTGATTATAGACGGCTTATAGTCAATAGAGATGGACGAAGAACGCATAAACCGCTGCATTTTTTCATCTTTAAAAGCAAGGTGCTTGCCGTCAAGTTTTACATTATATCCCGACTCTTGCATTAAGGCTATAAAATCGTCAAAGTCTGCTGCTTTTTCTATCGCTTTATCAATGTTTTCTTTCAGCCTTTGCTTATGATTTAAACTGTCTTTTTCGATAACAGACAGACCATTTTCTCGGCTTATATCGTTTGATTTCTCGCGTAATTCTTCAAGCGTATTTTTATTGCTGTGCAGCTTGTGAAAGTCCTCAAAATTTACGGAATTTATCAAAATATGATTATGAATATGCCCTCGGTCAATATGTGTAGCAATGATATATTGATGATTGGGATACATTCTTTTCATCAGTTCCTTGCCGAGTTCCAATGCCTGTTCGGGTGTAACATTATCTTCGGGCGCAAAGGACTGTTTCAAGTGCCACGCTACATTATTTCCTTTTTTCATAGCACGGTTTCTGATTACTGCAAAATCTCTTTCGGCAATTAGCAAACTGCAATGAAAACTCTCGACCAATATTTGATTGTTTGTTTTATATTCTTTAGAGATGTAGTCTATTGCGTTTGTTAAATGCTCCGCGCTCTTAACAGGATTGATTTTTACATAAGCCACTTTTTATTTGCTCCCTTGTCTTAATTTGTCAACTTCATCTATCAAATCATAAAAACTCAAAAGAGCCTTTTCCGCTTTCGCAAATATCTCTTTACATTCTCTGATGTCGTTCTCATAAACCGCATTTGTGGTATTGACCTTTTTTGCTATTTGGTTTAAGTTTATACCCAAATGATTTATCTCATAAGACAGTGCAAGAAAACCACTTGTGTCAATATTTACGGGCTGAGTTGTTGTCAAAGCAAGACGAACAAACTCGCCCTTATTTGTCATTCGCATTATTTTCATTTTATCTAACATTGCACGTTCTTCTTCCGCTGTAAGTTTTATATATAACGACTTGTCTCTGTATCTCGGCATAATATATAATTTTCCTTTCTTTTTTGTAGCTGATGTTATTTTTTGTCAAAAATCCAAATGGATTTTTAAAAATTCTCTCACAGAATTTTTTGTAAGGGGCTTGGGGAGTAATTCCCCAATTAGGTCTTAGGGCGATGCCCTAACAAGAAAGCAAGGTGTATATACACTTGCTATACTTGCAAAGTAACAAATACCCCAAATTTTAATATAGTTAGGCGAAAAATAAAACTCTCGGAAACGAAAAATCAGATTAGCAAATTACGATATACAGAACGAAACTTTTTCAGACACAACAAAAAGGCACACGTTACCGTCCGCCTTGAAGAAACTTATGAAATTAGAGATAGAATTTAAACACAAATATATTTTACTCCCAAAAAGATAAAAAGTCAACGGAAATAGAATATATTATCGTCAAAAAAAGAAAATTTATTGTCGTGTCCTGCCAAATAGATATAAGCAAAAAAACTTTCACAATTTTTTAATTTTTGATTGACCGAGCCTGCGTTTTATGGTAAAATATTCTTGGAATTTGGTTTCTACCAATTCCTTTTAGGAATTTTGAAAACTACATAGCCTAAATATCAAATAACGTAGTTGCCTGCGCCGAGCCGTCCGATACGCACGCTATGACTACCTGTGCAAATACTTTGCATTGTAAGCGTTGATATGCTTTATCATATCCCGCAAAGGTACGAGCGACAAGTGTGTTGCGGAAAATAAAAATGGTAAATTTAAAAATGCGATGACACGCAAGCAACGATAAGATACTTTCTAAATGACTGGGCGGGACGGGAGAGTCACGCGCGGAGTAACTCGACAGAGATTGATATAATCCTGTTTTGTGCTATGGAGCAAGTTACCGCTTGCCGTTTGATATTTATTTTTTTAATTTTGTGATTTCAGAAGTTACAGAATTGTAATATAATTTGTCTTGATTTATCGTCATTTATACTGTATAATCGGTTTACATCAAACTTGCTTTTGCCTGTTATCGCTTTAAGCATAGGAGGTAAAAGAAATGAGTAAAATTACAGCTTTGTATTGCAGATTAAGTAAAGATGATGATTTGAGCGGAGACAGTAATAGCATAATAAATCAACAAAACCTTTTGGAAAAGTATGCTGTTGAACACAATTTTTGTAACACGGAAGTATTTATTGACGATGGCTTTTCGGGAACGAATTTCAATCGTCCTGCTTTCAAACGTCTTGAACTATTGATTGAAGAAAACAAAGTTGAAACTATAATCGTAAAAGATATGTCACGGTTTGGCAGGGACTATCTTCAAGTCGGTTTCTACATCGAAACAGTTTTCCTCAAAAACAATATAAGATTTATTGCGATAAACGATGGAGTAGACAGCATAAACGGAATTGATGATTTTATACCGTTCAAGAATATAATGAATGAATGGTTTGCAAGAGATACATCAAAGAAGATTAAGGCTGTTCAAATGTTAAAGGCAGAACGCGGCGAAAGTTTATGTTATAATTTACCTTATGGATATTTGAAAAGTCCCGATAACCCTAAACAATGGATTGTTGATAGAGAAGCAGCGGAAGTTATCAAGCGCATTTTTTCTCTTTTTGTAACAGGAAAAGGCGCAAAGCAGATTGCAAGCATTCTTACAAGCGAGGGCATATTAAACCCTACAAGTCATAAAGCAAAATTGGGTATTAACACAGTACACAAATTATATGATGATTGCTTGTGGTATTATTCTACGGTTGCCGAAATTCTTGATAATAAAGTTTACTTGGGGCATACAGTAAACTTTAAGACTTATCGCAAGTCATACAAGGATAAAAAAATGTATTACAACGATGAAAGCCAACAGATGATTATCGAAAACACTCACGAAGCGATTATCGACAAAGAAACTTTTTCTATCGCACAAAAACTTCGTTCCAACAAGCGTGTAGCCAACAGATATAATACCCCCGATTTGTTCGCAGGAATTTTACGGTGTGCCGACTGCGGAGCGTTACTTTATCAACGCAGGTATAGCGACCATTTGAAGAATTTTTACTATTGTTCATCGTACAAGAAGCGTAAACCTTGTTCAATACACAGCACAAAAACAAATAGCTTGACCGAATTTGTTTATACTTCGATAAAAACTATAAGCAGTGCTGTCTTGAACGATGAAATCAATTTTACCAAAAGCGTTTTGGAAAATGACGAGCTGACAAAAATAGAAACGGCAAGCAGTCTTTCAAATAATCTTGCCGAAAAGGAACAACGATACGGCGAATTACAAGAAGTTTTTAAAAATTTATATTCGGATAAGTTGTTAAAGAAAATTACCGATGAACAGTTTGCGATGCTTTATGAAATACACAACGAGGAATTTCAAAAATTGAGTTCTGAAATTTCTGAAATCACAAAACAACTAAACGATATTGAACAGGCAGGGCTTGATACATCAAAATTTGTCGCTGCCGTCAAGCGTTACAGACATATATCCAATCCCGATGAGCTGACTATTGAGATTGTCAATTCTTTAATTGACAAAATCGTCTGCCACGAGCCGCAAGGTTGGGGCAAAAGCAGAACACAGCGACTTGATATATATTGGATTGGTGTTGGTTTTGTCGATTTATCAATTCTAAAAAACAACTCATAACCTAATTTCTTAATTTTTGGTGTCTATTTGCGGTTTTAGATTTTTCGATAAGGAATTATTCGTAGAATTCCAAAAAATCAAAAATAGACCCATTTTTTCAAAAAATAAAGGCGGTTACAGACCCCTTTGTGTTCAAAAATTTTTCCCTACGGAGTATCACCTTATGATGTGGCTCATAAATAATCAGCCTTAAGCGAGCTTAAGTCCGATTATTTAATTCGCTTACTATAATTTACAGGCATCCCTCCGCCGCCGAACAAATCGCCTCCTGCAAGCGCTGTGCAAATTCGTTCACTATCTCGTCCATATCGACTGCCGAGCTAAAGCTGTTCTCAATACTTCCGGCCTCAAAAATAACCTCTATTTTTTCGCCGCTTATTTCTTTTTCGCTGCTTTCAAACTCCGATACATTATTTATCCTGTCATATATCTCCTTGTTTTTAAGCATTTCATTGTATGCCTCATAGCTGCTTGTACCCTTGTCAAACACATAAAAGCCCGTGCTTTCGCTTAAAATATTTTTTTCCGTGTCGCTGTATGCCGCCGTTTTCTCGCTTGATAAATTTTCCCTTTGTGTATTAAAAAATTCTCTCTGTGCGGTGCGGCTCAAATTTTCAAAGCATCTGTCGATCAGCTCTCTTCGGCTTTCGGCAGTATTGTTTTCCTCACCGAAAATATTTTTGTAAACCTCTCTCTCACGGCTTGATCTGTCAAGATAAAGACTTTCGGTATCCCTATAACGGTCTGCTGCTTCGGTATTGTAAACTTTGTCTTTGTCCGAAATTTTTTCGATATACTCAAAATAAGCATTATTTCTTTCGTTTTTTGCAGAAAAGCTGCTTGCAAAGACCTTTTCGTATTTTTCGTAAAGACTCCGGAAAAAATCATTTTTTTCGTCTGCGGCAGTCCTTAATATGCTTTCATAGCTATCATTAAAAATGTTTTCGGCATACTTTGTCTCCGCAGCATTTTCGGCATATCTTCCGTCAAAAACACTCTCGTGCAATTTGTAAAAACCGCCTTTTTCTTCAAGAAAACTGTTTTCAATATTAAATATCTTGTTTTTTTCGGTTGCACTTGTATTCTCGGCATTACGCCTCCTTTCCATAAGTTCCGAAAAAACCGAGACTATTTTCAATATTTCCGATAGGCTGTTGTATTTGCCGTCCGCCAAAAGCTGCGGCGCCGCGGCATTCTCCTTTTCGCCCAAAATATTAATGCTTATTTTATCCTCACCCGCATACAGCTCGGGTCTTTCGGCTATTCTTGAAATTATCTCCGCCTTATCCGCAAATATTTCCGCAATTTTTAAAATATACGGCATTTCCCGAATACCCTTTTCCACACTCTCTCACCTCCTTTTTCTTGCGGCCTTGTTTTCGTTTTCTATACAAATATCAAGGCACGCCATTACAAACGCCCTTTCGTTTGTGGGAAGAGCCGCAAAAACAGACGGCAGCATTTTAAATCTGTGCAGGGCAAGATATGCATACTGCGCCTCGGCGCTGCCGCCCTTTATCAGTTTTTTGCCTCTTCCCTCTTTTTAACTATATCCTCCCTTTCCGTTTGCCCGTTTATTACACTTAAAAGCGCCGTATACTCCGCAGGGTCGTCTATCATAGCCATTAAAAGCTCCTCGGGCGTCTTTACACCGTAGCTGTCCTGAAGCTCGGCGCTGTATAAATTGGGCTCGACCACCGATGCGGCGGCCGTTCTTAACGAAAATTCTCTTATATCAAGCTGCGGTCTGTACACATTGGGACTGCCCTTGACGGGAACATTTTTAATGCACATTTCGCTTATTTCTTCGCTTTCCTTTGTAGTCAGCGGCCTGATAGTCCATTCAAGCGGCTTTCCGTTTTCGTCACAAAGGCTTTTTGTCGCCGCATATTTTATATTGCTCCTTTGTTTTTTGTTGCTTTTTAAAAATAAAGATAAATCGCTCATCTCGCTGCTCCTTTCAATTATTCGTCCTTGCAAGATACTCCATTTGTTCCGAATATGTCATTTCGTCAAAGCTTTTGCCGGGCAGACCGTCCTTGCTCTCTCCGGGTGCTACCCCCGTAAGCTTCGGCGCAGTTTCAAACATATAACCGTCACTTTTTTTAAGGCCTTTTATTTGCTCGTCAATGCCGCCGACAACACCGTTTTCGTCTATTTTTATGCTTTCCCTGTCAAGCATCGCCCTAACGGCCTTTTTGTTTTTCGCTCCCGCCTTGATAAGCGCAGTTTCTATCGCATTGTCAATTTTAAGCGCCTCTATCTCCGCCAGGTGCGTAGCCTTAAGCTCCTTTTGCTTTTCCTTAAATTCCTCCGCCTTTTTCTTTAACGATGCATTTTCTCCGTTTACCTCGTCAAAACGCTCCTTGGGTATAAGCTCGCCCTTTATGGCCTCGCTTACCGCCTGTATCTGTTCCTGCGTAAATCCCTTTTCCGTCAGTTTTTCTTTAAATCTCATACTATCTTCCTTTCATTTGATACTGTGTAAATTTTGTTTTATCGCGTTTGCAATATAAAAGGACAAGCCGCGCAGCCTGTCCTTTAAGAAACTAAATATAGCCTGTCCTGTTTATGTTTTCACACCATACACATCAACTCCTTTTGGGTATTAAAAAAGTTTTCTTTGTATACCACCACCCTAAAAAATTTCAACATATTTTTCATCCTTGTGTTTCCAGCCTTTTCATTTCGCCCTGCACATCATCCACCCACGGATGATTTTTCACCACAGTTTCAAGGCTTATAAGGTCCTTGCTTTTAACGCAGTTTTCAATAACACCCGCCTCGTCAATAAGCATATCGCGGTTAAAAATTATCTCTGCGCCGCCCTCAAAGCTGCCCATACCCGTGTTGTAAAGATGAGCGTCAACAAACCACAAAAGCTGTTCAAATGCCGCCTGAAATTCGGTTTCCATACCGTTTGCGTCAAGGTCGATATCGCTGTAAACGCTTTGAATATTCATTTGATTCGGTGTACCGCCGTTCCTTAATTCGCTTGCATCAAATCCCCTGCCGTTTTCAATAATGGCCTTTTTGAATATTCTTATAATATTTTCGTAATTTTCGCTGTTTACTTCAATATTAAGCGTTTCCACAGCGCCCTCGCTGCCGTCCACCGTCCTGACCTTAACGGCACCGTAGGCGGCAAGATTTTGCCTGAACTCTCCCAAATTTTCTCCGTCATAGTTTTTCAAAACAAGTATGGTATTTCTTACATCCTCCTCCATACCGTTTTGAAAATCCGACATTAAAAGATCAAGTCCGTCCTGCAAGGTCTTTACATCCTTTATCAAGGGTATTTCCTTTGCATTGTACTTAAACGGGATAAGCGGTATCCTCTCCCAGTTGTAGCTTTTGCCGCCGCTTAAAATATAGCCGTGGGGCAGCTTGTCCTCGTCGGGTTCAAGCTTTCCTCCCTCCAGGGTAAAATAACTGACCCCGTTCCTGTCGTACACCTCCGCTTTTTCAATTATTTTTCTTGCCGTTCCCTCATAATAAACAATTTCATACAGCCTTATCGCATAGTCCAAAATCGTATGCTCCGCATCTGCCCAGCCGGGTATCACCTCATAGGGCTTAAACCTTTTAAACGCAAGACTGCCGTTTTCGTCCTCATATACATAAAGCCAGCCAAGCCCGCAGTTTATTGCATCCTCGCCTATATTTTTAATAAGCCTTTGAAACTGCCTGGAAAAGATTTTTTTTAATATCCTATCATATTTTTTGTCCTTTCCAATAACAGCCAAAGGCCTGCCAAGCAGATAATTTACCTTCTGCGCAACAAGCCTTTTGTACTGATTGTCAATTATTCTGTTGTTCGGCAAATTGTCTATTTCCGTCAGCTCACCGTTTTCGCCTATCGCAGTACGCTTTCTTGAAAGAATATCGTGCGCTCCGGCATAATACCTCTCGCCGTCTATCATTTCTCTTAAGGTCTGCGACAGCTTAAATTCCCGTATCTGTCTTTCAATAAATTCGGGATAGGTCATCGGCCGCGAATACTCGGCCTGCCTTAATTTCAAAATTTGATTTAAAAAATTCATAAATCCCCCTTATTTAAAACTAAAAACCTCGCCCCTCGCGCAGTCCTCCACCGCATAACGCATAGCGTCCATAAGGTGATCGAACCCGCCTGCGGGCTTATTTATCCTGTTGCCCATTCTGTCCTTGTCCCAGCTGTAATTGCCTATTTCGCGGATAAAATTTTCACAGCTTGGTCTTATAATAAACTTGTAATCCTGCAAAAAATCAATTCCGCTCATTATACTGTCCTTGCCCTTTCTTGCCGCCTTTATACGCCTTATACCAAGCTCACGCAATCTGTCAATGCTTCTCGGCTCGGCGCTGTCGGCGGCAATTATTTCCTTTGAATAGCCCATTTTAATAATTTTCTGTGCTATCTGCTCATTGCTCAACGCCTTTTCATACAGCTCGTCAAAAACAAAAATTTCCTTTGTCTCTCTGTTGATAATGCCGCAAAATAACGCCGTCGGGTCGTTGGTATATCCAAAGTCCAGCCCGAACACCGCCTGCGTATCGCTGCCTGCAACATCTTTTAGTCTGAACTCCCGTTCCTCCCAGCGCTCATAGATAAGTCCGTCAACAATGCCCCATTCTCCAAGCCCCGCGACACGGTAGCGTCTGGGATTGTTTCTTTTCATATCCTCAAACACCTTCAGATCGCTTTCGTCAAGAAATTCGTTGCAAAGATAGTTGGTAGTCTTGGCAAGTACCCCCGGATCCTTGACATCAAAAAAACGCTTCTTTATCCAATGCTTTTCATTCCACGGATTAAAAGTAAGCGTTACCTGCTTAAAAAGCCCCTCGGGCACCTGCCCTCTGATGCTTTCATCTACCATATTAAAATCGTTTTCATCATTTATCTCATAGGCCTCTTCTATCCAAAGCCAGCAAAGACAGCCCGTAGAAACTGTAATAGAGGTTATTTTCAACGGATCGTCCAGACCCCTGAAAAATATTTTTTGTCCCGTAGGCTTATAAACTATCTCCAGCGGACTTAATTTGCATTCAAACAGCTCGTCTGCGCCAAACCTGCTTATTGCCCATTTAAGCTCCGTATAACAGCTGTCCTTCAGCGTACCGAAAACCTTTCTCACCACCAGCAGATTTGACATGGGGTACTTCATTATTCTGTAAATAAAATTAAGCGCCGTTGTCTTGCTTTTTTTGCTTGCACGGCTTCCCTTGCAAACGCGATAGCGCCCGGTAAAATTCCAGTAGTCTGCATAACCCTTTCCGACTGCATCGGGCAAATAAATATTATTCACTCAGATCACCCTCGCCCGAAAAAATTATTTTTGTCACACCGTTCACCTCCACCTTGTCCTTAAACAGGTTGTAGCGCTTGCCCAAAAGCTCTGCCGCCTTAAGCCTGTCCTTGGCCGAAACATCAATTTCGGTCACATCCTGCGCACCGCCTCCTATCCTGCAAAGCACCTCATCCTTTTCCTTGCCCCTCATTACCGAGCTTAAATAACCAAGCACCTCGTCCTCATCGGCAGCACCGTCTTTTTGTTTTTGCAAAAGCTCCGCAAGATACGCCCGTACCTCAACATTTTGCATTATGCTTTCCTCCGCATGCTTGGCCGTCCTTTCGGAATACCCGGCCTTTATTGCCGCATCATAAGCATCCATGGTTTTAACGTATTGCTCACAAAAGTTTTTCCTTTTTAGTGTTAATGTCACCTTCTCACCTCCTTTTTCCCATAAAAAAGGAGACAGAAATCAAATTACTGTCTCCTTAAATTTACTTTTCCATGGTATAATTATATCACATTTCATATCACATTTCAATTGAAAAATATAACATCTTTCCCTTTTTTAATTTTCTTTTGAATATTCCTCTACAAACCTTTTTATATTATTGAGCAAGTCCTCGCTTTTATTTTTATTTTTCTTTATAAAACAAGTTAAAAATTCTTTAATATCAATATCTTCAACGGTCGATTTAAATAATTCCGCCGATTGTGACGCTGCAAATTCCGCCACACTTATCGACGGTGAATATAAACGGCTTTGCGCCTTAACGATCTTTACATTACCTGCTACCTTAACTACTCCCTTTTCCATTAACCTATTTATCAAATGATGTGTAGAATTTCCCGAAGCCGTACTAACTGACTTTGTCACCTCCGAAGCTAACATAGGTTTTTTGTTTTTCCAAAGTATCTCCATAACTTCATATTCTTTTTCCGTTAAAATAACTCTGTTCATAACAATTCCTCCAATCCTCTATATATATATGTTTTTAATAGTTCTCCCTCACAAATTATTTTTAGCAATAAGAATACATATTACCTTTACTATTACTTTAATTTTAGTGCATAATAGCCATTTTGTCAACAATAATCTATTCAATACGTTATTCACAAAAAAATCATACAAATAAAATGATTCATTATCAATTTGTTTATATGGATTATATGAAATTATATACCTTACTATAATTTTGCTTTGTATAATTATGCTTTTTAACGATATTTTCATTATAATACGAAAGATAAATATTCTATTATTTGTGTATTTTTTCCTAAATTTTGCTTATCATCATAGCTAATACTATAAATAGCAATGTGTTTTTATCAATTGCATTAGATTTATACTCTAAATATTCCAAATTTTTTTTATCAATTATTTGTGTTTTTTCTTTTTTTTGTGTATCTTTATTACTTTTTTCGCGTATAATTTCTTGTAAGGCATCATATTTTATCATGATATCTGTCATTTTTTCAATGGCTTTTCCGTCCTTTACAAACGGCAAAAATGCCCGTAATAAATTTACCCGAGGACTTGGATTTTTATCGCAATATCTGCATTTTTCGTCAAAATTTTGCTTTATGGGCGATATATACTTATGCCTAAAGTGTTCTCCCAGCAAAGCGACAGCCTCTGCCATATCGTTTGAACCGTTTTGTTCACTTAATGAGCGTATTATATCTAAAGCCTGCATAATAGCCTCCGCCACCTTAATTGTTATAAGTATATGCGCGATGCTCTTTTTTGTATACAAAAAGATACGGAGCCAAATGACTCCGTATCTTGAAATTGTAATTATCTTACAGTTTTCTTTTTAAGTACAAACAAACCTGCTGCCATAAGTAATGCACCAAAGCCAAATACTGTTTGAGTATCTATCGGACTTCCCGATTGAGGAAGTGTGCCGTTTGACTTTGCAGCTGCCGGTGTATTGGGATTATTGCCGTTAGCATTTGCCGTAGCAAAGTTATTGCTGTTAAATCCGCTGCCGTTAGCGCCTGCATGACCTGTATTGTCGGTTGTTTCGCTTTCGCCGCTTTCTTCAATAATGCCTTCGCTGCTTGAATACTCGCCGCTGCCGCCGTTGTTTTCAACACCGTCGGTAGAATCCGTGCGTTCAAAATCATCGTAAGAACCTACACGGTCGCGATCCTTTTCGGTTGTGCTTTCTGTACTTTCTTCTTCAACAGCTACAGTATTTGTTTCCTCTGTCTGCTCAACATCCTTCTTGTCTTCGTTGCTCTTGTACTTTCTTACAGAGCTTGAATGTCCGCCGCCCCTGCTTTCGTCATCGGTTGAAGAACCTCTGTTTCTTGAAGAGCTGCTTGCAGTAGTTGTTTCTGTTGTAGTGTCGTTATCCTTTGACGAACCGCCGGAACCATGACCGTTGTCAGAGCCTGCCGTTGTTGCTTCGGTAGTAGAATCTGTAGTCTTGTCCTTGCCTGAATCGTCTGTGCCTTCGCCGTGACTGCTGTCCGAAGTTGTTGTTTCGGTAGCCTCATCGGTCGTATTATCGGATACAGCCTTGGTAGTTGCCTCTGTCGTTGCCTCTGTGGTAGCCTCGGTCGTTGCCTTGGTTGTAGCCTGTGTAGTTGCCTCGGTGGTAACCTCTGTTGTTGCCTCGGTCGTTGCCTTGGTAACATCATCGTTACCGCCATGACTGCCGCCGCCCGATACTGTTGTTGTCTCTGTTGCGGCGTTTGTCACATTTTCTGTTGCTGCCTCGGTAGTAGCAGTTGTTGTTACTTCGGTAGTAGCCTCTGTAGTAACAGCTGTTGTTGCCTCGGTAGTAGCCTCTGTTGTTCCCTCCGTGGTTGCCTCTGTGGTAGCCTCGGTAGTCACAACAGCAGTAGTAGTTTCTGTTGTAGTAGTAGAACTTGTCTTGTTATCTTCGTTTCCACCCGTATGCGGCTCTTCCGTAGTATTATCGCCGGGCTGTGAGTTATCAATTGTTGTTGACTCCGAAGATGTCTCGGCAAGTGTGGTAGCCTCGGTCGTTACAACCGTAGTAGCTTCTGTTGTAGCTTCAGTAGTTGCCTCTGTTGTAGCCTCTGTGGTTACAACCGTAGTAGCTTCCGTCGTTGCTTCTGTAGTCGCCTCTGTTGCAGCTTCCGTCGTTGCTTGTGTTGTTACCCTTGTTCTTGACTCATCCTCATCGCTGTGACCGTGGTCAGCTGTAGTTGCCTCCGTAGTCACTTCTTGAGTTGTAACCACCGTAGTTTCCTGTGTAGTTACTTCCTGTGTTGTAACTACTGTAGTTGCCTCTGTAACAGCTTCGGTCGTAGCTTCTGTAGTAGCTTCTGTAGTAGCTTCGGTAGTTGCCTCCGTGGTCACTTCCGTTGTAACAGCTGCCGTAGTTGCTTCTGTCGTTGCTTCCGTAGTAGCTTCGGTCGTTTCCTCTGTGGTAGCCTCTGTTGTTACAGCTGTGGTAGTTTCGGTTGTGGTAGTAGAACTTGTCTTGTTATCTTCATTACCCGTCTGCTGCTCTTCCGTAGTGTCATCGCCGGGCTGTGAGTTATCAATTGTTGTTGTCTCTGAAGATGTTTCGGTAACCGTAGTTGCCTCGGTCGTGACAACTGTTGTTGCCTCGGTCGTAGCTTCGGTAGTTACTTCGTTCGTAGTTTCTTCCGTAGTTGCTTCTGTTGCAGCCTCTGTGGTTGCTTCGGTCGTTGCTTCGGTCGTTGCCTCTGTAATTACCGTTGTAGCTTCCGTTGTTGCCTCTGTTACTACTGTTGTAGCCTCTGTAGTTACTACTGTGGTAGCTTCGGTCGTAGCTTCCGTTGTTGCCTCTGTGGTTGCTTCTGTTGTAGCCTCCGTAGTGGCCTCTGTGGTTGCTTCGGTTGTAGCTTCCGTAGTTGCTTCGGTTGTAGCCTCCGTAGTTGCTTCGGTTGTAGTAGTTGTAGGTGCAGCATCATCTACCATTATGATAGTGCCTTCGTCTGCAACACTGCCGTTGCGAACGCTGTCCTTATCAAGCTTGCCGTCCTTTATAGTAAAGTAAATATCGGTAGCAACCTTGTAACCGCTTGGTGCTGCTTCCTCGTGAAGAATATAATCACCGTCGGAAAGATCCAAAATTTCTGTCGGTGTTGTGCCCGATCTCCAGCTTAAGGTATCGCCTACCTCGCTGACTATCTCTGCACCTTCACCCTTGTTAAGCTGACCCTTTTCAAAGAAGATAGTCTTGTCGCCGTTCTTGCCCTTAAGTTCAAGTAAAGCGCCTTCAAGTTCTCTTGAATGAGTGTCCTGCTTGCTTATCTTGATATCTGCCTTATCAAAAGCATCCTCCATAACGATAACGCCGTCATTTGTGATGCCCTTACCGCTTACATTCTTGATCACGCCGTTCTCTACGGTAAATGTAATATTTGTAGCCACAACATAACCCTTGGGTACTGCTGTTTCTTCCATTACATAATCGCCGTCGGGAAGTGCCTTGATCTCAACAGGCTTGTTACCGGACTGCCATACAAGCTTTTCGCCAAAGCCTGTAACTATCTTTGCGGTATTGTCGTCTTCTATCTTTAACTGATCTGCGGTAAAGCTGATGACCTTGTCGCCCTTCTTACCCGTAAGAGTGATCTCTGCGCCCTCGATCTCTGCTCCGTAGATATCAGCCTTTGATACCTTAACATTAGCCTTGTCATAATCATCCGTCATTGTGATGACATTGCTTGCTGCAACGGTCTCGCCGTCCATAAGCTTGCCGTCCTTAATAACAAATGTTATGTTTGTTGCCACTACATAGCCCTTGGGTGCATTCTCTTCGTGAAGTGTGTAAGTACCGTCCTCAAGAGACTTGATGCTTACAGGTTTCTTACCCGACTTCCACGAAAGCTCGCTGCCGCTGCTTGTTAATATTTCTGCGCTGTCGCCGTCAGCCTTTGCTATCTGCTCGGATGTAAAGGTGATAGTTTTATCTCCGTTTACGCCAGTAAGCTTAAGCTCTGCGCCCTCTATTTCATCGCTGTGGATATTCTTTTTGCTTATCTCCACATCGGCCTTCTTGTAGTCGTCAACCATTGTAACGGTTCCGTCCTTTACAGTGTTGCCTTCTTCTGCAAGCTTGCCGTCTCTGATTTTAAATTCAATATTTGTTGTAACAACATAGCCCTCGGGTGCTACTTCTTCGTGAAGTGTATAATCACCGTCTGCAAGAGAAAGTATCTCTGTAGGTGCAGTACCCGATGTCCACTTAAGCACAGAACCGGATGTCTGGGATGCACTTGCGTTTGTACCCGGAACAAGCTGACCCTCGATAAAGTCTATTGCATTGCCTGCGCTGTCCTTACCTGTAAGTTCAAGCTGTGCGCCCTCTATTTCCTTACTGTGAACATTCTGCTTGCTTATCTTGACATTAGACTCGGAATCCTCGTCTATCATCGTTACAACGCCGTCCTTAACGGAAGTACCGTCAACGACCTTGCCGTCCTTAACAACAAATGTTATATTGGCTGCTTTCTTATAGCCAAGAGGTGCCGTATCCTCCTTAAGAGTATAGGTGCCGTCCTCAAGAGACTTGATCTCCGTAGGTGTCGAACCCGATACCCATGACAGCGAGCTGCCGGATGCCGACTTGACCTCTGCATCAATTGCAGCATTAAGTTGAGCATCTGTGAAAACTACATCGCCTGCGCTGTTCTTGCCCGTAAGAGTAAGTATCGCGCCCTTAAGCTCACCGCCGCCAAGCTTTTGCTTGCTTATTGTTACATCAGCCTTGTCAAAAGCATCCTCCATAACGATAACGCCGTCATCTGTGATGCCCTTGCCGCTCACGTTCTTGATCACGCCGTTCTCTACGGTAAATGTAATATTTGTAGCCACAACATAACCCTTGGGTACTGCTGTTTCTTCCATTACATAATCGCCGTCGGGAAGTGCCTTGATCTCAACAGGCTTGTTACCGGACTGCCATACAAGCTTTTCGCCAAAGCCTGTAACTATCTTTGCGGTATTGTCGTCTTCTATCTTTAACTGATCTGCGGTAAAGCTGATGACCTTGTCGCCCTTCTTACCCGTAAGAGTGATCTCTGCGCCCTCGATCTCTGCTCCGTAGATATCAGCCTTTGATACCTTAACATTAGCCTTGTCATAATCATCCGTCATTGTGATGACATTGCTTGCTGCAACGGTCTCGCCGTCCATAAGCTTGCCGTCCTTAATAACAAATGTTATGTTTGTTGCCACTACATAGCCCTTGGGTGCATTCTCTTCGTGAAGTGTGTAAGTACCGTCCTCAAGAGACTTGATGCTTACAGGTTTCTTACCCGACTTCCACGAAAGCTCGCTGCCGCTGCTTGTTAATATTTCTGCGCTGTCGCCGTCAGCCTTTGCTATCTGCTCGGATGTAAAGGTGATAGTTTTATCTCCGTTTACGCCAGTAAGCTTAAGCTCTGCGCCCTCTATTTCATCGCTGTGGATATTCTTTTTGCTTATCTCCACATCGGCCTTCTTGTAGTCGTCAACCATTGTAACGGTTCCGTCCTTTACAGTGTTGCCTTCTTCTGCAAGCTTGCCGTCTCTGATTTTAAATTCAATATTTGTTGTAACAACATAGCCCTCGGGTGCTACTTCTTCGTGAAGTGTATAATCACCGTCTGCAAGAGAAAGTATCTCTGTAGGTGCAGTACCCGATGTCCACTTAAGCACAGAACCGGATGTCTGGGATGCACTTGCGTTTGTACCCGGAACAAGCTGACCCTCGATAAAGTCTATTGCATTGCCTGCGCTGTCCTTACCTGTAAGTTCAAGCTGTGCGCCCTCTATTTCCTTACTGTGAACATTCTGCTTGCTTATCTTGACATTAGACTCGGAATCCTCGTCTATCATCGTTACAACGCCGTCCTTAACGGAAGTACCGTCAACGACCTTGCCGTCCTTAACAACAAATGTTATATTGGCTGCTTTCTTATAGCCAAGAGGTGCCGTATCCTCTACAAGAGTATAGGTGCCGTCCTCAAGAGACTTGATCTCTGTAGGTGCCGAACCCGATACCCATGACAGCGAACTGCCCGATGCCGACTTAACTTCTGCATCTTTTGCAGCATTAAGCTGGTCTGCAACGAAGTTTATTTCATTGTCAGCGCTATCCTTACCGGTAAGAGTAAGTACTGCGCCCTTAAGCTCACTGCCGCCAAAATCTACTTTTTTGATAGTAGCGCTTGGCTTATCAGCTGTGCCGACCTTCTCGTCTATCATAACGATATGGTTATCTGTAAAGCTGTAATCCTGTCTGTTTACCTTTGCGGAAACGATATTCTTATCCTTAATTGTAAACTCAATATCGTTTGCAACAGCATATTCTTCGGAAGGAGCTGCATCCTCGTGAAGAGTATATACACCGTCCGAAAGATTCTTGAACTCCTGAGGCTTGGATGTAGATGTCCACTCCCACGCCCTGTCGGTGCTGTTCCATGTTACGACCGTCTCATTGTTGTCAACAACATTCAAGCTGAGGTTGCCCCAACAATCGATAGGCCATTCTTCATCGCTCCATGTGCTCTTTGAAACACCGCTGAGCTTAAGCTTAGCGCCGGGGAGCTCTGCATTATCGCCAAACGCCTTTTTGCTTATGATAACATTAACATCCTTCTTGTCGATAACAACAAGCGAATTATCACCATAAGTAACACTACCGTCCGTGCTTGTTATACTTCTTATCTTACCTGCCTCAACGGTAAAGCTGAACTCGGTCACCTTGTTATAGCCATTGGGAGCCGAGTCCTCACGGAACTGATATGTACCCGCAGGAAGATTTTTAAGTGTTGTAGGTGTAGAACCTGATCTCCACTGGATATAGTCTGTGCCGGCATTTTGTACGCTTGCACCCGTACCAAGTGAAACATTGGTATAGTTACCCCAGAACTGAGCACCAAAATCAATATTTTCGTTGCCCGAGGTCTTCTGGATAGAGATGACCGCGCCAACAACCTCGTCACCGAACTGATCTGCCTTTGTTATTTCGACATCGGTCTTCTTGACATTCTTGTCAAGCATAGTAATTTTATTGTTGACCCTTGTGCCGTTTGTAACGGAAACTACCTTGCCGTTTTCAACAGTAAAGGTAACCGTTTCCGCCTGCTCATAATCATTGGGCTTCTGGTACTCGGTAAGTGTATACACACCGTCCTCAATACCCTTTATAACAACATCTTCCTTTGATGATGTCCAGCAAAGTGCACCTGTACCGTCGGGATCTGTTACCCAGCCGTTATTTACATAGTTCTCTGCGTGCACATCGGTGCCGCCTGTAACATTTTTGATATCAAAGGTCATATAACCGTTGTTATCGTGCGGCTTGCCGTCGTTATACTGTCCGAGAAGTCTGAGCTTTGCACCCTCGACCTCCTCGCCGAACTGGTCGGCCTTCTTGATCTCCACAGTCGCGCTGCTTATAACATTAAAGAACGCACCTAAGGAGAACTCGATACCGGACATATCTACATCCTTGTAGCCCTTATATTTATTTGTCTTATTGCCTTCAAGATATGTATCATAGGAAACAACATACTTGAATGCGCCGTCATTATTTGAAACAACAAGCTTAATATCTACCTCGCCGTCGGAAACCATTATACCGTCGGCAGTTTCGGTGCCGGCACTGTTTTCCTTTATAACATAGTAGAAAGTCTTGCTGCCGCCGTTGGGAATATAATAAGGCGAAGCGTGATACTCGTCATCGCTGTAGAAGGACAAAACGGGGAACTTAACTTTGTTTGTAGCCTCGTTTATAATGGATATTTCACTTCCGGTTGCGGTATCTGTCTTTGCAACAGCCTTGCCCTTTGAAATATCGTAGCTTTCATCCGTTTCATAGAACGTGAAGGTAAACTCGCCTTCCTTAGCCTTGATAGTCGTATCTTCCTCGGTATTAGCACCGTCCAGCTTATGTGTAAGCGCTTTTCTTGCAGCAAAGTGGATCTGGCCCTGCTTATCCGAGTTGGTATCCTCACTTACGCCCTCGTAAATGTAGTGCCACTCGGCGTTTACCTTAAATGTACCGCCTGTAGCTACCCAGCCCTGGCCCTGACCTTCAACGTGAACATACGCATTGCTGTTAGGTATAAGGAAGGTACCTGCAACTACGTTAAGCTCTACATCGTTCGCCGCATTTGGCATATTCCATATTACCTTCTGTGCAATTTCCTTGTCAACTTCCTTGTTGTGTGCGGAAATATTGCCGCTTACCGTAGCATCACTTGTAATGGGTGTGTTTGAGCCGTCGGTAACGGTAACATCGAATTTTGCTATATTTATATTGTCGGATGTGTTGTAGTTCATCACAACAACGCTGCTTGAACGCTTTATGATGTGGAAGCCCTGACTTGCTATTGCGTTAACAAGATTAGGATCATCCTCAACATTTACGTATACAACGCAGTCATCATATACGGGGTCGCTTATATCGATAGTATAGTGCGGGCTTGAATAGCTGCCCACCTCCGAAAGATCGACCTTATATTCCGCGCTGTTTGCCTTACTGCTCAGTTCCTTTGCCTCGTCATCGATATGCTCTATCATTCTGTCGATATTGCCTCTGATGGCGCTCGCATCGGTAACCTTTTTTACAGTTCTTGCATTATAGCCTGTTCCAAATTCAAGCGTATCAAGAACACTCTGCGGTGCCTCGATATTTACCACCTTTGTGGATGCGCCTGTCTGGCCGAGAACTAGCTTAGACCCCTCCGAAAGCTCGCCGATCATTACTTGCGCCGTACCGGTATCCGTAAGGTCGATATCATTATTATCGGATCCTTTAAAGGTATAAGACGCAACGGTAGTTTCCATATGTGAGCTTTTTATAAGCTTATCGGATAAAATACCGTAATCGACCGCACGACCAAGTATAGAACTGTAGTTTACCGCACTTGTCGCGTCCATTGTAACGGGCACAGCGGCCTGAACTTCCTTTGAAGTATTGACCATATCGCCGTTTATGCCCAAACTGCCCACTAAAACAGTAACTGCAGCAAAAGCGGAAACAAGCTTATGTCTTAAACTTCGCTTGGTAACTCTGTCTTTTTTCATACAGTTTCATTCCTCCTTTATTTAATTAATAATCCGTAAACCCCCAATATTCCAAAGCGGCTCTTGACCGCAGAACAATACCGAGCATTCAAAACCGATATAACATCGGATAATAGACTATCGGAGAAAGGTAGACTTTCCCCATTGGCATTATTATAACATTTATTCACATTTTATTCAAGATTAATTTAATTTAATAATCTTAACAAAAAGTTAATAATTTTTAGGCACTTTAAACAAACGGCGTTTTTTTCCCTGCCAATATTGCACAAAATTTCAATCATTGCCAATTTATGCCTTAGGCTCATCCTTTACAAGGCTTACACTTACCGATTTTTTCTTGATTTTTTTGCCCTTCATCCCCTTTAATACGTCCCTGACATATTTTTTGGGTATTTCGGCAAGCGTATATTCCTTTTCCACCTGTATATCACCTATAACGCTGCCCTGTATGCCGCATTCTCCCGCCAAAGCGCCCACTATATCCTTTATTCTTACTCCGTCGCGGCTGCCCGCATTTATATATACCGTTCTTATATCCGGTCCCTCGTCTATATCTCCCACATCATCCGTATCGGCGTTTTTGACCATCATTTTTATAAGTCCCGCCGCCAAAAGCGACGGAGTCATCGTGTTATTGCCAATATCTTCTACCACATTCAGATATTTTTCTATCCCCTGCCTTGTCTCATTTTGTGCATTTTGAATAAGACGCTTTATTTTTTCATTAAAAATATCCTCATATGACGGCAGCGGCATAGGCTTTATTTTCTTTTTTGTAAGCGCCGTTATGCTTTTCAGCCTTTCTTTTTCCTTACCTGCCGCAAAGCTTACCGCAATGCCGCTTTTTCCCGCCCGTCCGGTCCTGCCTATACGGTGAACGTAAAACTCCGGCTCCTGCGGAAGGTCATAATTTATAACAAGTCCCACATCTTCAACATCTATGCCCCTTGCCGCCACATCGGTCGCAACAAGTATATTTACCCTCCTGCTACGAAATTTTTTCATCACCTTATCGCGCTTGGGCTGCTCCATATCGCCGTGAAGAGCCTCTGCCGAAAAGCCCCTTGCCTTTAATGCTTCGTGAACATTGTCAACACGTTTTTTTGTATTGCAAAATACCATAGAAAGCTCCGACCCGTAGTATTCAAGCATTCTGCACAGCGCCTCGGGCTTTGTCTTTTCCTTCATCTCTATATAATTCTGCTTTATATCCGGCAAGGCCGCAGGTTCCTCCTCTGCCCTGATATGCACGGGATCATTAAGATATTTGTCCGCAATATCAAGTATCGCTTTGGGCATTGTTGCCGAAAACAAAAGGGTCTGTCTTTCTTCGGGGATCTTCTTCAATATTTTTTCTATATCCTCACGAAAGCCCATATTCAGCATTTCATCGGCCTCGTCAAGCACCACATAGCTTACATTTCCCATTTTAAGCGTGTGTCTTTTGATATGGTCAATAACACGTCCGGGTGTGCCCACTATTATATTCACACCCTTTTTCAGCGCCCTTATCTGCTCGGTTATGGGCTGCCCGCCGTATACCGCCAGCACCTTTATATTGTCGGTATATTTTAAAAGCCGTCTTATCTCGCCGCATATCTGCATTGCCAATTCTCTTGTGGGCGCAAGTATTACCGCCTGCAGCTCGTCCCTGTTTGTATTTATTTTTTCTATACACGGCAAAGCAAAGGCCGCCGTCTTTCCGGACCCTGTTTTGGCCTGTCCTATCACATCCCTGCCCTCGAGTATCGCTTCAATGGTTTTTGCCTGTATAGACATGGCCTCTGTAAAGCCCATATCTGCCGCAGCCCTTTTTAGCTGCGCAGACACGGGAAGTTCGTCAAATCTCATATTTTTTCCTCGTTTCACATTATTTTTTCTTTAAAAGCATTTCCAATTCCTGTGAAAAATCCGTTATGTATCTGTCGGACGCCGCTTCTACGGCCTTTTCTTTTTCCTCGCATCTGCCATCACTCACCCCGACAGCAAGCATACCCGCTTTTTTTGCACTTTTCAAGCCTTGTACAATATCCTCATACACGGTACAGTTTTTAGGCTCCACGCCCATCATTTCCGCACACTTCAAATATATATCGGGGCTTTCCTTGTTGGGAAGACCGAGCGTGCCGTCCGCAAAGGCATCAAAGCACTCCGTAATAGCATATTTTTTTAAAACAGGCAGATAAAATTCGGGGTTTGAGGCTGTTGCCAGACCGACCTTTCGGTTTTTTCTTTTTAAAAACCTTATATACTCCACAACATTCGGCTTGAGCGTAACATTTTTTTCATACTCTCTGACAGCGCCCTTATGCCACTCCTGCATTATCTCCTCTACGGTCTCTTCTATATTATATGCGGTTTTTGTAAATACGGCGCCCTCGTAAAAGCTCATTGTCGAAATTTTATCGGCATATTCCGGCGGCATTTCCATTTTTCTTTTTGCAAAAAAATCCCTATCCACCTTTTTCCATAAATAAGTAGAATTTGCTATCGTTCCGTCAAAATCAAAAATATAACCCATTTTGTCTCTCTTTCTGAAATCCTTAAAAAAACTTTTCATTATATCCGCACATTCCTGCGCCATAACGCCGCTTATCACCTCGGCGCGGTGATTGAATCTGTCGTCATCGAGCAGGTTGTAAAGCGAGCCCACACAGCCCGCTTTTTTATTCGGCACACCGTACACCACCCTCGGCACGCGCGCCTGCAAAACAGCACCGGCACACATGGGACAGGGCTCTACCGTCACATAAAGCGTACAATCCTCCAGCCGCCAGTCACCCAATGCGCTGCAGGCCTCATTAATGGCGGTTATTTCGGCATGTCCGAGGGCATTGTTGTCCCGCATCCTTGTGTTAAAGCCGCGGCCAATTACATTTTGCTTATAAACTATAACACACCCTATTGGTATCTCTCCTATTTCCTTGGCCTTTTTCGCCTGTTCAAGCGCAAGCGCCATATATTTTTCGTGTTCCATATTTCTCCTTTACAATTAACAAATTTTCAATTTATTTTCAACTCACTATTGCATATTTTCCCGATAAGTGCTATAATCATATTATAATATTTTAATAAAAATAAATGATTAGGGGGCGTAATTATGGCAAACTTTACATTTAACAAAAAAGGTGGTTACGAAACTATTGAGGTCGATAAGCATATCGAAAACCTCGAGCAGCAGATAAAGATCTACAAAGATCAGTCCGAAACCATCGCAAATGCCATGCTTAGTGCGCAGCGTGCCGCTGACAATATGATCAAGGTATCTACGGAAGATGCCAAAAAGCTTATTGACAGCGCAAAAGCAGAGGCCGAGAAAATCATCGCGGATGCCAAGCAGGAAGCAGAAGACCTTACGGCCGAGAGCAAAACCGTACATGCCAAGGCTGTTGCCGAAGCAGAAGCGGAAAAGGCAAAGATCCTCGAGGAGGCAAATGACCTTGCAGCTGCACTTCGTTCAAACGCAAAGGAACAGTTTGACGATATTAAAACAAATATATCACAACAAAAAGAATTAATCAACAGCTTTTCGTCCGATTATGATGCATTTTTCAAAAAAATATTCAATTCCGGCATCGTAGAGGAATATCAGGCGCTGCGTGACAAATATTCGGGCGCAGCACAAAAGGAAAGTATAGAAAATATAAGCGCTCATCTTGATAAAGTAACGGCTATAGCGGACGAGCTTATGAACCCGAAGAGCACCGTATCCGAAAACAAAGCGGATACCGACAGCAAGTCTGACGGTGCAGATAAGCCCGCAGCCGATGCAAGCCCCGAGGATAGATCCACCGAGGCTCCCAAGCCCGAGGATAAGCCCGCCGAGGCTCCCAAATCGGAGGTTAAGCCCGCACAGGACAGCTCCGCCGAGGCTAAAAAGCCCGAGGATAAACCGGCAGAGGCTCCCAAACCCGCAGAAGCAAGTGCTCCGACAGAAGCTCCCAAGCCCGCGCCAAAGCCGCTTGAAGGATTTGATCTCGGACAGGAATATAAGCCCGCAGGCAAGCCGGCAGAGGCTCCCAAGCCCACGCCTTCTCCCGCGGCTGCAGCAGTGACCGCAGCGGTTGCGGCAGCTGCGGCAAACACGGCTTCGGCAGCTCCAGCTCCCGCAAAGCCCGCGGCAGCTGCACCATCCCCCGCACCTGCTCCGTCGGCCTCAAACAGCAATTCCGATATTTTAAGCCGTGTTAAAGCAGGTTTTAATAACCCCGAACAGCCCGTTCAGCAGTCCGGCACTTCCGGTACCGATATTTTAAGCAGGGTAAAAAGCTTAAATAATGTTGAGCAGCCCGTTCAGCAGACAGCAAACAGCGGCAGCGATATACTCAACCGTGTTAAGGCAGGCTTTAACAATCCGGAGCCAACACCGCAGCAAAAAGGTGCAGGCGGCGGTACTCCCGATATTTTAAGCCGTGTTCGCCAGGGATTTGGCAACCCGCAGCAGCCTGCACAGCCACCCCAGGACCTTGCTATAAAGACAGGTTTGGGCGGCGGCCGTGAAACGGCAGGCATCCCCGCAGCAAAGAGCTATATGGAGCCATCCAAAACTCTTTCGCCAAGTTCGTTTGCATCTGCAGCTGATGCCCCCAGAAAGCCCGGTGTTTACCGCGTGCCTTCCGCAGGTGATGACCCCAATCAGCCCCGTAAACCCGGCGTTTACCGCGTACCCACAAACGACAATAAATAATTCTTTTTAACCTTCTGCCGCATTGAAGATGTCGTTCTTCGATGCGGCAGTTTTTTTATTGTCAAGCCTCATTAATTTATGATTTACTATTTGCATTTTTTGTGATATACTATATATTAAGTATTACAAATTTCATTATTAAGGAGTATTGTATGGAACGTATTTTTTCCGCCTTTGACGAAATAAAAAAAGTAATAAAAGGCAAAGATGATATTATAGAACAGGTAATGCTGGCAATCCTCGGTCACGGTCATGTCCTGCTCGAGGATATACCCGGTGTAGGCAAAACAACGCTTGCTATGGCATTTTCCCGCGTACTGGGGCTCAACTACAAGCGTATGCAGTTCACGCCCGATGTTATGCCAAGTGACGTATCGGGCTTCTCTATGTATAACAGCCGCACACAAACCTTTGAATATAAGGAGGGCGGCGTTATGTGCAACCTTTTTCTTGCGGACGAAATAAACAGGACCTCTCCCAAGACCCAGTCCGCATTGCTTGAAGTAATGGAGGAAGGCCGCGTTACCGTTGACGGTGAAACGCATATGCTGCCCAGGCCTTTTATCGTTATCGCAACACAAAACCCCTTTGGCTCGTCGGGCACTCAAAAATTGCCGCAAAGCCAGCTGGACAGATTTTTAATGTGTATATCAATGGGCTATCCCGATCCCGATAACGAGATCGCTATTTTAAAAGGCAATCGCAAGGATAAAATGGATATCCTTGAGGAAAAGCTCAATGCACCCATACTTATAAAAATACAGCAGGCAGTTGACGAGCAGTATGTCGAAGAAAGTATATATTCCTATATAGTCGAGATCGCAAACCGCACAAGAGAAAGCTCACATTTTTCTATGGGTATAAGTCCCCGCGGCTCTATCGCGCTTTTAAAGGTCGCAAAGGCAAAGGCCTTTTTAAGCCGCCGTTCCTACGTTGTGCCGCAGGATATAATAGATATTATAGGCATAGTCTGCGCTCACCGTGTCGAGCTTAGCCCGCAGGCAGTTGCCAACGGTTTAAGTGCAAAGGACGCTTTAAAAGAGATCGTTGACAGCACACCTATGCCCAAAATAAGCAAACGTGCTCTTAAGGATGATAATTAATGGAAAAAATAAACAATTTTTTATATTATGCCCTTATTATTGCAATATTCGGCTATCTGACCTATTACCTGCACAGCCGCAGTCTTTTTATACTTTTGATAATTTTTATCGTATTTCCCGCGATAAGCTGTGCAGCCGCAAAATATACCGCGGGCAGGCTTACGGTAAAAGCCGTTCCCGAAACGCTGTGGACGGAAAAGGGCCGCACAACGCAAATAAACTTTGTTTTTGAAAACACTTCTCTTCTGCCGGTCATTTCCTGCAGGACAAGCTTTAAGGCGGAAAACAGATACCTGAAAAATGATATTATAAACTGCCTTGACATTTCCCTGCCCGCGCATACCGCTTATAAGGCTTCATTGCCGCTGACACCCGTTTACAACGGTATACTTACGGTCAACATAACCGATGTATCGGTACGCGATATGCTTAATATTTTTGGGTTTAAAGCAAAAAAGACCGAAAATTGCTGTGTTTTTGTAAAGCCGCTTCCCTCGGACGGCGAAATTTCGCTTTCTCCCGGCGAGCTTTACAGCGAGGACAGCCTTATTACCGCCAAAAATATAAACGGCACTCAAATTGACAGCGTAAGAAGCTATATTCCCGGCGATAAATTAAGAAATATACATTGGAAATTAAGCACTAAATACAACGATCTGCTTGTAAAAGAATATTCGGACAACAATGAGGAATCGGCAATTTTGCTTGCCGAGCTTTATACTCCGTGCATAGACAGCATTATAGATACCGTTTACGGTATGGGGCTGTCGCTTACAGACATCGGCTATCCCTACACGCTTTGCTTTGCCTCCGCAGGCAGCGAGCAGCTTACAAAGCTTTATATAACCGACAAAAACGACCTGATCGATGCAATAAAAACCCTTTATCTGTCCTATGACTCCCAAAGCGATAATTCGTCGCTGCACGCATTGCGCCGCGAATACGCCGGCGGCGGCATAATATATATACACGGCTCGTCCGACGGCAAGGCGGTGACAGATATATTATGAGTACCATTAAAGAATTTTTTATTTGTCTGTTTAAAAAAAGCCGCACCGGGTATAAAATAGATATTTCAAAGCAAACAGGCTTTATACTTGACGAAAATATGCCAAAGGACAGCAATAACAGACTTATCGGCCTTTTTATGCGTTTTGTAACGGTAATGCTTATTACGGCAGGTACTATAGAGGGCTTTATGTCTGTTTTTAACATCCCATATAATGCAGCGGCGGTATTGTCGGTACTTGCAGCAGTAAACCTGTTTCTTATGCTTATACAGCTTAACGACTTTGCAAGACTTGGCGGGTATTTGCTTTGTATTTGGGGCGTTGCGGATTTTTATTCAAAAAACATCCCGCTTTTGCGCAGCGGTATAAATGCCGTAACAAACTTATGCTACGAGCTTATCCGCATAAAGTATAAGCTGCCGTCGGTAGACGGTTTTGACGAAATAATTACCGACCGTTCGCTTACTATCCCCACATTGGTGATAACAGGCGGCATTTTGTTTATGATATTGATTTGGGAAATATGCGGGCGGCATATCAATTTGGCGCTGACAGCCGCCGTACCGTTTATTGTCATTTCTACAGGCTTGTTTTTTGACGGAAAGCCCGATATGCTGTCCGTTGTATTTTTATGCACCGGCTGGCTTGCAGCCGCAGGTATAAAATTATGCGGCAAATCGGTGTTTTGCTTCCCGCAAAAAAAACAATATAAAATATATATACACAAAAAGCAGCACTACTACCACCGACAGCTAAACGGCAGAGCCGCCATGCAGTTTATCGCTTTTTTAATGATAATATCGACAATATTGATAAATGTTTCGTCCAATGTCATTACAAAGGATACCTTTGACCGCATCATGCCCGAATCGCAGCTTAAAGAGTTTTCCGATTTTATGGTAAAGGATGCAATGATACTTGCATTTTCAAAATACAAAAACTATACCGTACAGGGCGCGATAAGCTCGGGACAGCTGGGGCAATATTCCTCCGTGCATCCCGACCACCTGCCCGATCTGGAAATAACCTATGTTCCCTCAAAGCTTTCGCGCGAATATCTGCGCGCATTTATCGGTACCGATTACAGCAGCGACGGTTGGACATCCCCCGAAAGCATTGTAAACAGGGATATTGCAAATATGACTGCAAGGGCTGCCGCGGACGAAGGGCTGCCGCCGCATAAAATGGTCATAAAAAGCCTTGACCTTATTTCGGATAAAGCCCTGCTTCCATACTATACCGATCTGGACAGCAACAGTAATATAATTTACAAAAACGATACCTGTATCGATATGGATATCACCCATGATACAACGTATGAATTAAAATACTACGATATTCCAAAAGAACCGGTAAATGATTTGCAGTACCGCGATTATGCGCATTTTCTTTACACCGCTGTTCCGGACGAAAACCAAGGCCTATTAGCAGACCTTTGCAAAAAGCAGGGTTTTAGCGCAGACGATCCCGATCTTGACCAAAAACTGGCCTCGTTTTTTCAAGACAATTATAAATACACGCTTGACCCCGGCCTTATCCCATGGAAAACGGATTTTGTAAACTATTTTCTATTTGAGCACAAGGAGGGTCTGTGTGCGCATTTTGCAACGGCAGGCACGCTTATTTACCGCACGCTCGGCATACCGGCCCGTTATGTTGAGGGCTATGTTATAGACTATCCGCTTGAGCGCAGCGATCAGACCGTGCTTGAACACGAGGATATTAAAAATTGGTATACGGGTACGGATGCTCTTTCGCCGCATCCCGTTACTATAACCTTAAGCGATTTTAAGGCTCACGCCTGGGTCGAGGTATACCGTGACGGTTACGGCTGGGTACCCGTAGAGCTTACCCCCATAGATTTTTCAAAGGATTACGAGAAAAAGGAAAGCGACTATGCCGTTGCCGACACACTTGCCAAACTGATGTTTGCAAACAGCGAAAATGACGATACACAAAAATATACGGTAATTACCGGTGAGCAGGCGGCAGAATTTACAGGATATGTCCTCTTTGCGGCAGCGCTCATATTCATTGCCGTTATATTTGCCGTTTTGCTTAAAACAATGCTTCGCCACGCATTAAGGCTTTACCGCTTTTCAAAAAGGGATGCGGCCGCAGTCACCGCACTTTACAGCTATACAGCAGATATCCTCTCATCCCTTGACAAGCTTGAAAACACCTCGTTCAAGGCGGCGGATAAGGCGCTTTCTGCATATATGCGCTCCCCCGAAGCTGTAACGGATATCGTTCAGCAGATACTCTACTCTCCCGAGCCACCCGATAAGACGGAATGTGAAAACGCCTTTATAAGCCTGCATACCGCACTTGAAAAAATATTTGCAAACTGCAGCCTTTCACAAAAAATAAAAATAATATTCAAAATTTAAAAAACGGCTCTTTACCATCTTTTCGGTAAAGAGCCGCTATTTTTAATTATCATTTTCTTTCGGCATACGCCCGAAAAACCACAGCATCATAATTATCGACGGTATAAAGCCAAGCAGATATGCAAGGGGCTGAGCCTCCTCAATACCCTTAAGCCCCCGTATTTCAGCCAAAATTATCAATGCGGGGATAAAAAACAATCCGCTTCTTAAGGACGACAAAAGCGATGCCCCAAATTTATGCCCCGTACTTTGAAAAAGCATTTCCGTCAGCATACAAAGCGGCAGGAATATCAGCGCGCTGATATGAAGTCTCAATGCCCTTGTGCCTATTTCTATTACAAGCGGATCATTTCTGAACTCGCCCACTATCCAATGTGCATTCAGAAAAACGACCAAAGCCGTGACCGCCATAAAGACCTCCGCAATAATAAAGGTAATGCGAAAGGCATCTCTGACGCGCCTGTATTTTTTTGCGCCGAAGTTAAAGCCCGATATAGGCTGAAAGCCCTGTCCGACGCCAAGCGCAACGGAAAATACAAAAAAGCCTATTCTTGAAACTATACTCATTGCCGCAATGGCCTCGTCACCGTAAAGCCCTGCGCGCTGATTGAGCAAAACAGTCGCAAAGCTGTTAAGTCCCTGTCTTAAAAGGCTCGGCATACCCGTAGCCACTATTTCAAGCACAAACGCAGGCTTAAGACAAACCATAGCCAAAGACAGACTTACCGCCGTCTTTCCCCTTAAAAACATACTTAAAAGCACAAAAAAGCTTATTATCTGGCTTAACGCCGTGGATAAGCCTGCACCCGCTATGCCCATTTTACAAGCAAACATAAATATCGGGTCGCCCGCGATATTTAAAATTGCACCCGTCAAAAGTCCTACCATTCCAAGCGCCGCCTTGCCCTCATACCGCAGTATATTGTTAAGCACAAAGCTTGCCGTCATAAAGGGCGCAGCAATTATAATATAGGATATGTATGTTTTGGCATACGGAACTATTGTTTCCGTGCTGCCCAACAGCCTTACAAGCCTGTCAAGATAAATAAACGAAAACAGCCCTATCACCGCACCCGAGAAAAGTGCGGCAAAAAAGCCCGTAGACGCCGTTCTTGTCGCATCCTTTGTATTTTTTGCGCCAAGATATCTTGAAATTATGCTGCCCGAGCCCTGCCCGAACATAAAACCCATGGCCTGGATTATGGCCATATAACCGAAAACTATGCCCACGGCTCCGCTTGCGCTGGTGCCAAGCTCGCCCACAAAGCGGGTATCCGCAAGGTTATAAATATTGGTAACAAGCATACTTATTACCGTTGGTATAGATAATTTTATCAGCAGAGGCAGTATCGGTGTCTCCGTCATTTTTTTATACTGGTCTGCATTTTTGTTGTTCATACTACTCCGTTTCATTTATTGCTGCACAGCGTTTTTCCCTGCAAGATATCCCGAAGACCACGCCCATTGAAGGTTATATCCTCCGCAATCGCCGTGAATATCAAATATCTCGCCGCAGCAGTACAAATTTTCAATAAATTTTGACTGCATGGTATACTGCGAAAACTGGTCCGTAAGCGCTCCGCCCGCCGTAACCTGTGCATTTTTAAAGCCGTTAAGGCCCGTTACATTGATTTTGTATTCCTTTATAAGCCGCGCAAGGCTCCAAAGCATATCCCTGTCAAGCTCACTTACCTTAAAGGACAGCTTTTCTATGCCCGCCGCCCTTGCAATAAGGTTTCCAAGCCGCTTATTTAAAAGGCCGTTAAAAAAGCCTTCCATAGTCAGCCCCGACAGCGCCTTTTTTCGTCCCTCCAGTACCTCATAGACCTGCCTTAAGGAATACTCGCTCATAAAATCAAGCGCTATCGTCAGATCATTTTTAAAGGGCATTTTCGCCGAAAGCTGAAATATCGGCGGCCCCGAAAGACCGTAATCGGTAAAAAGTATCTCTCCGGAATCGCTGCCAAGGACCTTTTCACCCCAAATAAGCGTTGCCGTTCCCTCTATTTTAATGCCCGAAAGCCCCTTTATTGGCTTTGTATCGGTTTTTACCTGCACAAGTGCGGGCGAAAGCTGTGTAACGGTATGTCCAAGCTTTTTAAGTATCTCAAACCCGCTGCCGTCCGAGCCCAGCGAGGGGCTTGCACAGCCGCCCGCCGCAAGAATCACCCTATCGGCGCTCATCCTTTCGCCGCCCTCAAAAACAGCCTTTAAAGCACCTTTTTTTACGGTTATTTCCTTAACATTTTTCCCCGTAAGCGTTTCAACGCCCAGCATATCGCATTTTTGCCTTAAAGCATCCAAAACAGCCGAAGCCTGCAGGGAATACGGATAAAGCCTGCCGTCATGTTCCTCCCTCGGGAACACGCCTATCTCATTAAAAAAGTTTACCGTATCGGCTACGGTAAACTCCTTTAAAGCATTGTTGACAAATGACGGCACCTTACCGTGATAATTTGCTGTATTAGCATTTAAATTTGAAAAATTGCAGCGGCCGTTGCCCGTGGCAAGTATTTTTTTACCCACTCTGTCAAGCCTTTCGGCAATTACCACCCTTGTATCGGGCGCAAGCTTTTTTGCCGTAATTGCCGCCATAAGCCCCGAGGCGCCGCCGCCTATTATCAAAACGGTCAAATCAATACCTCTTTCTTATTCGTCATCATCATTGTCGTAATCGTGATCATAGTCCTCTTCATCGTAATCATAGTCGCTGTCATCATCTTCATCGTAGCTGTAATCGTCATAATCCTCATCCTCGCCCGTTTCGGTGTCCTCTATTACCTGCGGCTCATCGTTTTCATACTCGCTTGTAATGGGCTGTTCGCCCTCCTTAAGCGGCTCGTTTACACCAACTACCACCACAATATCAAATTCACCCGTCTTTTGAGGATCGACCACAACATCTGCACCGTTATAGAAAAACTTGACCAGATCAAGACCTATGCCCTCGCGCGAGGTGTAAATAACGCTCTTTTCGGGCTTGCCTTCATTATATGTTCCAAGCTCCGCAACCTGAATATCCTTTTCGTTAAAGCGCGCCATTATCTCGCGTGCCATACCGTCGGTATAACCGCCGTTAAGCACCTTTATTTTCTTATCATTGCTCTTTTCAAGGTCTTTTTCGGCCTCTTCAAGCTCAATATCCTTTTTGACCTCTTCAAGCGGCTTTTTAAATACATTGTATATAAGACGATCCGCCTCGTCCCTGTCCAGCTCATACTCGCCGTATTCCGAGGGTGTGCACGGCAGCGTATACATAGTGACATTTTCCATTTTAATGGATTTAAGCACCGAGGCATAGTTCGCCATATCCTTTATGGTCGCATTTGTATTGACATACTTGTTAAAAGCCGACAAGTAGTCAAAAACATTTTTAAAAATAACATCGCTTCTTAAGGCCTTTTCCATAAAGGCGCGCATAAACGCCTGCTGCACCTTTAAGCGGTCAATATCGCCGTTTACATAGCCGCCGCCGTAGTTGTCCTTTCTGAAACGCACAAGCTGCTGCGCCTGACTGCCGTTAAGCACCTGAAGACCCTTTTTAAGGTGAATTGCAAGGTCCTGTGTCGGGTCCTCGTAATCCATATCCTGCGGTACGTCAAATTCAACGCCGCCGATAGAATCGACTATAGCATTAAAGCCGTCAAAATCCACCTTTACATAATAATCGGGCACCACATCAAAATGCACCTTTATTTCGTTGAGCAAAAGCTCAACACCGTGCTGCTCGCCGCCAAAATGGTGTATATGGTTCATCTTCATGACCTGATTGCCGGGCTCCGGGAATTCCGAGCGCATTATCGCAAAGTCCTCGTCCGTTACCTCTACCATAATATCACGCGGTATCGACACAAGCGTAAGCTTTTTATTCACATTGTCATAATTTGCAAGCACCATACTGTCGGTACGGGTCTTGTCCTCGTCTGTTACCATTAAAAGCGCAATTGTGCGGTCGGGAACATCCCCTGTCTTAATAACATTGGTAGGCAAAAGAATGTCGGTCGCGGGGATATTTTCCACTACCTCGGGATTAAAATAAGTCCACATCATCATACCGCCAAGATAAGCTCCGTAGCCGCATAAAAGTATAAGTATAAGCGATAAAAGCTTGTGCAGGCAGCCCTTTTTCTTTTTTCGCGGTTTTGCGCCGCTCTCGTTTGCCTGTGCGGATGCGACCTTGACCTTTTTACCGTTTTTCAGTCGCTTTTGTCTTGTGCTTTTAATTTTAATATTATCGTTTTCCTGCTGAACGTCTGCGGTATATTCCCGATCTGCCGGTATATTCTCCATAAGCTCGGTCTTTTGTTTTTTTGCCTTGCTGGCAGCCTTTACCTTGCGGCGTTTTTTTGCCTCGCGTCTGGCGCGGCGGCTTTCGCGCACGCTTTCCTCCAGTTCCTCGTCATACATCGAAAAATCGGAGATTTCCTCATATTCATTAAAATCGTTTTCGTATTTTTCGTCAATTTTTTTGCTCATTGGCAAAACCTCCGCAATTTTTCAAATGCATATCAGCTGACAACAGGCTCTTCATAATCGTACTGCTCCGATTCGCCGTCATTTGAGCTGCCGCCCTCGTCCGTATCGTTACCGTAGCTTTCCGAGCTGTCGTCATTGCTGTCACCGCTGTCACCGCTGTCATCGCCGTCATTACTGTCATCATCGTAGCTGCCGTTATCATTTTCTTCGACGTCATTATCCTCGTCATTATCCTCGTCATTATTATAGGATATGTCATTATCTTCATCGTCATTGTCGCTTTGATATGAGTCCTCGTCATTGTCCGCTTCCTCATTATCATCGCTTTCGTCGCTTTCCTCTTCGTAGTACTCCTCGTCATAATCATCGTCTTCATCATCAAAATCATAATCCGTATAATCACTGTATGAATTTTGTGAAGAATTTCCGCTGTAATCGGAGCCGTCACCCGAAATAAACGAAAGTGTCAGCGGTATATCCGCAGGCAGCGAAACAGAACTCTGTGACGAAATATTAAGCGGTTCATCAATGCCGACGACCACAATAATATCAACGCCCGCAGCCGCACACTTTTCACTGTCAACTACAATATTCACAGCCTTTTCAAAGCAGGACTGAATATCCCTGCCAATGCCCTCACGCGAAACATATATCTGCGTTTCGGTCATTTTTTCGCCGTCATAGGTGCCCGTAGTAACGTTATTTATGCCCTTTTGAGCAAGTCGTCTTTGTATCTCGCCCGCCATACCGTCGGTATAGCCGCCGTTAAGCACCTGTATTTTCTTGTCGTCACTTTTTTCAATATTTTCATCGACCGTATTTTTTGCAAGCTCCGCCGTAATTTCATTGAGCGGACGGTCGAAAATATTGTATACCATAGCCGCAGCCGCCTTTTCATCGACTCTGTAGCCTGATATGCCGTAAATATACGCAGGCTCGCCCGGAAGAGTTTCCGTTACAACATTGCTCATACTAATTGTTTTAAGCACAGTCGCATAACGCGCCATATCGTTTATGCTGGCATCGGTATCGACATACTTGTTAAACACATTCATATAAGCAAAAATATTTTTAAACACGGTCTCGCTGTTAAGCGCCTTGTCCATAAGCACCTTCAAAAATGCCTGCTGGACCGCGATACGCTCAATATCACCGCCCGCATAGCCGTTGCCGTAGTTGTCCTTGCGGTAACGCACAAACTGCTGCGCCTTGTCGCCGTCAAGCACCTGAAGACCCTTTTTAAGGTTGATATGAAGGTTCTGTGCAGGATCGTCATATACCATATCTATAGGAACATCAAATTCCACGCCGCCGATAGAATCGACTATTTCGTTAAAGCCCTCAAAATTAACGCATACGCAGTAATCGGGCTTAACGCCAAACAAGCGTCCTATTTCCTCTACAAGAAACTTTTTGCCGTTTTCCTTGCCGCCGTAGTGATAGACCGCATTGATCTTCATCTGCTTTTTGCCCGGCTCGGGGAACTCGGCGCGCATTTTCTGATACATCTCGTCGGATACCTCTATTATGGTATCACGCGGTATGCTCATCATTGTAAGGCGCTTGTTCACATGGTCGTAATTTGCAAGCACTATCGCATCGGTACGGGGATAAAGGTATTCGCCCGTATTATCGTCTATTTCCTTGTCGATGACCATTAAAAGAACGATAGTACGGTCGGGCACCTTGCCCACCACTACCTCTTTTGTCTTTTCCGCTACCGTGCTTATTACATTGCCCGGGGTCACGGGCGTATCCGGATCGCCCCCGCCAAAATATGTAATGCACAGAAAAGCAACCACAAAAACCGCATAAATGCCCAAAATTGAACAAAGTATAACAAAAAATTTCTTTTTTAAAGACATTTTCTTTTTCGGTCTTTTTGCGCCGTTCTTTTTCATAGAAGCATCCTCTGAAACGGCCTTTGCCGATACAGCCGCAGGCTCGTCCCTTGTTATATCCTCTTCGGGTTCAATTTTTTCTTCCTTGTCGGCTTCTTCAAGCTCAAGAATATCATCATCGGTCCTATCGTCAATATCCTCGGCATAAACCGCCCTTGCCTCTTCCGCAGCGGCTTTTGTGTTCTTTTCCTCTTCAAAGTCCACATCATATTTATCGGAAAAGCTTTCGGCCTTGGGCTCGCGTTTTTTTCGCGTGCTTTTTACCTTAATGGTATCTTCTTCAAAATCTGCCTTATAAGTATCGGCGGTATTTATGCCAAGACGCTTGTCCCTTGCTTTTTTTCTGGCACGGCGGCTCTGCTCTATCTCCGTTTCCAGATCAGCCTCATATACCGAAAAATCATCATTTTCATCGTATTCCTTGCCCATAATTTACCTCTCACTTATTAGGTTTAAAACTGCTTTTTAGCGATACTATGCGGTCAAACACAGGTTTTTCCGCTGTATGATGCTTGCTGTCGGCAATAAAGTATCCGTTTCTGATAAACTGGAAGCGGTCATTTTTTTGTGCTTTTTTAAGCTCTTCTTCTATATATGCCTCGCAAACCTTGATAGAATCGGGATTTAAAACAAGCTCACCCTCTTCATTAGGCAGCACAAGGCTTTCGTAAAGATTGACCGTCGCCTTTACAGCCGTTTTGCTGTCTACCCAATGTATAGTACCCTTTACCTTGCGCTCGGTAAAGTTAAGGCCGCTTTTTGTTGCGGGGTCGTAGGTCGCATGTACAGCGATAACATTGCCGTTTTCGTCCTTGTCACAGCCCGTACAGGTAACAAAGTAAGCACCCTTTAAGCGCACCTCCATACCCGGAGTAAGGCGGAAATACTTTTTGGGCGGCACTTCCTCAAAATCGCTGCGTTCTATCCAAAGCTCCCTTGAAAATGAGACCTGTCTTTTGCCTAAAGCCTCGTTTTCGGGGTGATTTTCAATTTCAAGCATCTCGCTTTCACCCTCGGGATAGTTGTCGATAATAAGCTTAACGGGGTCAAGCACCGCCATAACCACCTTTGCCTTGGGCTTAAGATCCTCACGGATGCAGTATTCAAGCTGCGCGGTATCCACCATAGCATTGGCCTTTGAAACACCTATCATATCGCAAAACGCGCGTATGCTTTCGGGAGTATAGCCCCTGCGGCGAATGCCCGAAAGGGTTATAAGACGGGGATCGTCCCAGCCGTCCACCTGATTTGTTTCAACAAGATTTCTTAAAAACCTTTTGCCCATAATGGTATTTGTAAGGTTAAGTTTTGCAAACTCTATCTGACGCGGCTTTACCTTAAAATCAAGCTCGTTTACCACCCAGTCGTAAAGCGGGCGGTGATCCTCAAACTCCATGGTACAAATAGAATGTGTAATGCCCTCAATAGCGTCCTCAACCGGATGCGCATAGTCATACATGGGATAAATGCACCACTTATCGCCCGTAGCATGGTGAGTAACATGCGCAATACGGTAAATAACCGGGTCACGCATATTAATATTGGGCGATGACATATCTATTTTTGCGCGCAGAGTCTTTTCTCCGTCGGCAAACTCACCGTTTTTCATACGCTCAAAAAGGTCGAGATTTTCCTCTACGCTTCTGTTTCTGTAGGGGCTTTCCTTGCCTGGCGTCCTTAAATCGCCGCGTGCCTCGCGCACCTCGTCCGCAGTCATATCACAGACAAAGGCCTTGCCCTTTTTGATAAGCTCAACGGCATATTCGTACATTTTGTCAAAATAGCTTGATGCGAAGTACAGTCTGTCCTCCCAGTCAAAGCCAAGCCACTTTATATCTTCCATTATAGAGTTTACAAACTCCGTATCCTCCTTTGAAGGGTTGGTGTCGTCAAAGCGCAGGTTGCACTTGCCGCCGTATGCCTTTGCAAGGCCAAAATTAAGGCAAATACTCTTTGCATGGCCAATGTGAAGATAGCCGTTCGGTTCCGGCGGGAAGCGTGTAACTATATCCTGTGTATGACCCTTAAGGTCCTCATTTATATAGTTGTTGATAAAACTTGCCGTAGCCTTAACGCCGCTTAATTCTGTGTTATTTTCCATAATAATTGTCTCCTTGGTTTTATTTTGGGAAACACTGATTTAAGGTCGAAAAAATAAAATTTACAAAAATTATGGGCAGTGCCGAAACGCGCGACAAGCGCGTACAGGCTTTTATGGTTGAGGCTGCACGGCGTAGCCGCCGTTTCGCCCTTTCACATTCGCCTAAAACCGCTTTTCAAGCGGTTTATACGGCTGGTTCGTTATAATTTTTGCCGCTAAAGCTAAATTTTATTTTTTCTTTTTGAATTAATCAGTGTTTCCTTTGTATTGTAAAGTTATTTTTTATAGCCCGTCAGCGCGAAAATCCTTGTGGTAAAAACACGTCCTGCAATCCCTGCATACGCCAAAGCGCAATATCTCATCGCTTTTTTCACAGCCAAGCGTATAATCAAGATGTATCCTTATATTGTTACCGTTTTTCTCGCAAATATGTTCCACAAAAAAATAATTTGATGTTTCCTTGTATTTTTCCGCAGAACCTGCCTCGCGCATAATATTAAACATATCCATATATAACACTCTTTCTGTTGAACATACTGTTAAACAATATCATTATAATATAAAATGTCAATTTATGCAAGTATTGTTTAATTTGTAAATAATATTTTAAGATTTTTTTAATAAATTGTTATTTTCCGGTTGTATTTTTATTCTTTTAAATATAAAAAAAGCGCATTTAACGTAAACACACGCCATTTAAAAAGGTTGACATTCAAGCGGATTTTCCATTTTTTTCCTATACTGCCCCCCAAATTTTATTATTATAAATCCGCATTTTTTTTCAAAGAAAAGAATAAATTTACATAAAAATTATTTTTTAATACACCCCTTATCGCAGTGTTTTTCAACACTTTCAATAAGCCAATTTAATTTAATGCTTATCAAAGCAAAAAAAATCAGTTAATTTGCCAACAAATATTGACAATTTCCATTTTTTGATATACAATAGAAATAGATTAGAAGCATATTTTATATAAGGGAGGCAAAATTAATGGCAGTCGATATTCAAAAGTTAAAAGGACGTATTGTAGAAAAAAGTAAAAACGTGAATGATGTTGCAAAAAAGATAGGCATTGATAAAAGTACCTTATATCGCAAGATCAAATCAAACGGCTCTACCCTGACCATCAAAGAGGTAACCGCTATTGCACAATGTCTTCAATTAAATTACGATGATATCAAGGCAATTTTCTTTAAAGATCTGTAATACTTATATCATAAACACACCAAAAGCCGCCATAACGTAAAAATGGCGGCTTTTTACATTAAACGCAGTCAATATTTTTGACACCGATGCTAATTTGTTCTTTGTTTTTATACTACAATTTACCATTATTTTTCCCTTTTAAAATATAATACATCAAAATCAATTATATATAATTCCCAATTTTTTATATATAATACTTTGTTTTTTAAGCGATATATTCAAACATACAAAAAAAGGGGCGAATACATACATTTTTTACAATTTGTTCATGCTTTATTCATAAATAGGTTATATAATCTTATTTCGTAAGTGAGAGATAAATGTGACTTACATAAAATTAAAAATCCAAAAAAAGAATATTAAGGGGGATCTCTATTATGAAGAAGTTTTTAGTATTAGGCGCAGTAGTTTGCTCTTTAGCAGCATTTGTTGGTTGCGGTTCTACAGAAGAACCTGCTGCTCCTGCTGCAGAGGGTACTGAGGTTGCTACAGAGGCTGCTGCTGAAGGCGAGACAGCTGCTGAAGGCGAGACAGTTGCAGAGAAAGCTACAGAGGCAGAGGCTGCTGCTGAGGGCGAGACAGCTGCTGAAGGCGAGACAGCTGCTGAAGAAGAAACAGCTGCTGAGGAAGCTACAGAGGCAGAGGCTGCTGCTGAAGGCGAGACAGCTGCTGAAGAAGCTACAGAGGCTGAAACTCAGGCTTAATTAAAAACAGAACGAGATCAAAAAAGATGTCCGTAAGGGCATCTTTTTTTTATGCGTATAACCTATCCCCGCTCCGCATAAAATATAACAGCACCCCCGTATAAGGTCAAAATAAAAGGAGCTCTTATATGTACGCAAAAAATATCTGTCCCCGTTTCAAACCATCTTCAGCCCCATGTGAAGCACCGTCGTGTAAAAACTGTGCCTATTTTTCCCCATATAATTGTCATATGCATAAAAGCCCGGAAAAGACAGTAAACCGTTCACTTATTTAAGTTTGCTTTATCAATAGCAAAAGCACCACCCGCCTAACGGATGGTGCCGATATATGCTTTTTAGATCAATTTATCCGAAACACAAAATTTACCTTCATCTATTTGTTCAAACAGCTGTTCTATCGGCATAGGCCGTCCTATCAGATAGCCCTGCAGCCGCTCACAGCCAATATTTTCAAGAAAATCCATTTCTTCCGTTGTTTCTACGCCCTCGGAAAGCGTATGCATACCTATCTGCCGCGCCATTTTCAAAACGCTGTCAATAATAACGCCCGATTTGGTATTTGTTCCAAGGCTTGAAAGAAATTTCATATCCAGCTTAAGCACATCAAAACTGAAATCCTTAAGCACATTAAGCGAAGAATAACCGCTGCCAAAATCGTCCAGCCACAGCGGATAGCCCTGTGCTTTCAGGCTTGCAACTATGCTTTGCAGCATATCCTCGCTGTCGGTTATGGCGCTTTCCGTTATCTCAATATGTAAAAGCTCTTTTTTTATACCATACTTTTTGACACATTTGTCCAAAACAGCAGGCACATCCATCAGCTCAAAATCGCGCCTTGAAAAATTGACCGAAAACGGTATAAGCGGTGCGCCCATATCCGCATAGCGCCGCATATCCGCACAGGCTATATCTATTATGGCGGCATCAAGCTTATGTATCTGATTGTATTCCTCCAAAACGGGAACAAACACGCCCGGACTCATAAGTCCGAATTCCGGATCGTCCCACCTTGCAAGCACCTCCGCACTGCAGATCTTTTTGTCGCTTGTCCATACGACAGGCTGGTAATATGCCTTTATATAGCCGCTTTTTATTGCATTGTCGATATTATTTACAATATACTGCCTTCTGCGCTGTTCAAGCTCCATTTTTTCATCGTATACGCAAAATAAGTTTTCGGTTTTTTTAAGGCTGTCGCAGGCATGACGAGCGTTGTCGCAGGCCGCCTGCGGCGTAATATCACGCTTTTTTTTATAAAAAGCGCCCACGCGCAGCCCTGTTTTTATCATCACATCACGCAATAAGGCAAATTCGTTAAGTCCCTTTAATCTGTTTTCAATATCCTTATTCTCACAAAGTACAACAAAATGATCTTCTCCGAACCTTGCGCAAAGGCCGTCATTAAAAAGGCTTGAAAGCTCTGCCGCAATGTCCTTTAAAAGACCGTTGCCGCCCGAAAAGCCGTATTTTTCGTTGTAGCTTCTGAAGTTGTTTAAATTTATGTATAAATATACCGGGTCGTCAAGCTTTTCGCACAGTCTTGCCGCCTCGCGTATAAAATAGTGCTTGTTTGCAAGCCCTGTCAGGTCATCCGTTTTAACAAGCCTGTTAAGCCTTTTATTGGCCTGTTCCAGCCTTTCCGTTTTTCTGCCCTCGGCCAGACGCTGAAAATATACGCTTAAACTAACCATAAGCACCGATATCCACATTATAAAAAAGTTTATCCGAGTGGCGGTACTGGCGTGTACAAACGGCATTTCATCACCCGCAATGGGATTATCTATCAATAAATAAAAGATACCGTATGACAGCGTAAGTATCAAAAGCGAAACTATCGGCCGCCAGGTAAAAATACAGGCCACAAATACCAGCATTGTCAAAAAAGTAAGTATTTGTTCGCCCTTCATATAGTCGTGACGGGATATATACATACCGAAAATAACGCAAACAATGCTTAAAATAATACGCATTATCCGACCCGCGGTGCGGTTTTTTATCTTTCCCATTAAAAAGCCGATAGAATACGCAAGCACAGCCACAGCACTTACCCAAAGAATAAAATATGCAATAAAATGGCTTATTATCCACTCCGCCGTGCGCGAGCCATCGGCCGCAACACCTATCAAGCGCAATATCATCCACGTTTCCAGCACAATAACAACAACCGACATATATACGCTTGCACTTGTGTTGGTATCATCAAGATAATTTCTTTCATATTCTGTGTGCTTGTATAATCCCAAATATTCTCTTATTTTTTCTATCATGCGATCCACCTGCCCCTCGGGAAAATGCAATACATTTTCTTATAGTATATCACATAATATAAATAAAAAAAAGATATTATTTAATTTTTTTATATTAAAACACAAACCCGCAGCATTGTTGCCGCGGGTTTTGTGAATGGTTTAGAAATTTGTCTGTGCTTTTGTAAGCTTTGCAGTCTTTTGTATCGTCTTACCGTCACGGATAACAGTAACGCCTACACTTTCGCCAACCTTGCAATTTTTAATGGCACTTATAAGCTGATCGGCTGTAAAAACAGGCGAACCGTTAAACGCCGTTACTATATCACCGGTCTCAAGGCCTGCGGATTCGGCCGCGCTGCCCCTGTAAACCTGACTTATTACCACACCTGCCTGAGGAAGGCCGTAATACTTTGCCTCCTGCTCGGAAAGATCCACAACGGACACTCCCAGCGCAGGCGTTTCCGAAGTATTCATAAGTGATTCTATCATAGGCTTTGCAACATCACTTGCAATGGCATAGCCTACACCCTCGACCTCCGTTATAGCAAGCTTTGCGGTATTAATGCCGATCACCTGACCCTTGCTGTTTATAAGCGCACCGCCGCTGTTGCCCGGATTGATAGCCGCATCCGTCTGTACGACCGTAAGCTTTTTGCCCTGAATGCTTACCTCCTTGGGCAGGGTGCTGACTATACCCGCAGTTGCGGTATTGCCGTGACCCAAGGCATTGCCTATTGCTATAACACTTTCGCCCATTTGAAGCGAGGACGAGCTTCCGAATTCGGCAATGGTAACGCCCGTAATGCCGACAGACTTAAGGTCTGCCTTGGTCACACTTATTACCGCAAGATCCGCATTAACGTCCTTTCCGACAAGGCTTGCGGAAACCAGATCGCTTTCGGATACAGATATCAAGACCTCACTTGCGCCCGAAACAACGTGAGCGTTTGTTACTATATAAACATTGTTTTCATCCTCGTGGAAAATAACGCCCGAGCCTGCGCCCTCGGTCTCATAAACCTGATTGAACCAATCGCGCGAGGTAGCCTTTGTAGTTATGCAAACTACCGCCGGCTTTACCTTTTTAATAAGCTCTACCGTGTTTTTTGATGCCTCGTCAAGGTTTGCTGTATTTTGAACATTGATTTTTTCATCCGTGTCAAAATTATCGCTTTGCTCGGCCTCATCTGCCGCAGCCGTCCTGCTTTCCTGAATTTTAGGTATAACATAGCCCGTTGCAAACGGCTGGGCAAAGCCTATCACGCCACCCATTACGCATCCCAGGACCACAAGTTTTGTAAATTGTTTTATCGCTTTTTTCATATATATTCACCTCTTAAAACTGTTCATTGTAATTTTTTAAAGTTGCCTTTACTTCCATATTTTCAATACCGTTTCTGATAATGCTCAATGTAACGGTATCGCCCGATTTATGCTTCTTTATCTCTTTTGAAAGCTCCTCGACCGATTTTACCTGTACACCGTCTATCGCGGTTATAATATCCGAGCGTATTAAGCCTGCATCTTCGGCTGCACTGCCCTCGTCAATCGACGATATAAACGCACCGTCTGCCGTAATGCTGTATCTTTCCTTAAACTCGTCGTCAATGGTATAGCCCACTATACCAAGATACGGCTTATCCACGCTGCCCGTTTCAACCAGCTGTGTAATTACGTCTTTGGCCGTATTTACGGGTATTGCAAAGCCTGTACCCTCTATAGAATAGCTTGAATACTTTGCGGTATTTATACCTATTACCTGTCCTGCGCTGTTTACAAGTGCGCCGCCGCTGTTGCCCGGGTTGATTGCCGCATCGGTCTGTATCATTTCAAGATGCTTGCCGTCTACATTTATGGTCTTGTTTTCTGCGCTTATAATACCGCGTGTGGTAGTTTTGCCTTCGCCCAGAGCGTTGCCTATCGCAACAACATATTCGCCTACCTGAACGCTGTCCGAATCGCCAAATACCGCAGGCGTCACCTCGTTTATGCCCGCAGACTTCAAATCTGCCTTAAGCACGGATATGACCGCAAGGTCGGAGGATGGGTCGCGTCCGACAAGGCTTGCCTTTACGGTTTCCTCGCCTGTTATTGAAATGCTTACCTCATCCGCATCCTCTATAACATGGTTATTAGTTACTATATATACCTTTTCGTCATCCTGCGAATAAATTATACCCGAGCCTGCACCCTCGCTTTCGTAGGATTCGCCAAAAAATCCCTGTGCGCGTGCGGTTATGGAAATATTTACGACCGAGTTTTTTACCTTATTAATGGTGTCTATAACGCTGTCGTTTGAAGGTGTGATATCAAGACTTCCCGCTGCCGTGGCCTGACCGCTCAATTCACTTTGCTGCGTTTCAAAATTAAACGGCTGTGCGGATTTAACAAATATATTTCTTGATGCATTATATGATACACCTATCGCTCCGCCAAGCGATGCGCCAAACAGCACCGCACCGACTATACCAAGCGCCGCTGTCTTTCTGAACGCCGCCCTTTTTTGCTTAAACTCGTCAAGAGCCTTTGCCCTTTCCATTGCATCGCTTGAGGCTTGCTCCGCCATAGACTGTGTTTCGGCATCCGCCGCCTTGACAGTATCCTCTGCGGGCTGCTCCGACACATCGTTTACACTTTGCTCCGATACATCGTTTACACTTTCATCCGATACAGTATCGTTTATTTCGCAATTAAAATCCTCACTTGCTTCCTCTTGTACCTGTTCGTCAAAATTTTTTAATTCATCCATAACTTTTTACCTCCGAATTAATATTTATATTTAAATATTCTTTGCATTGATCGCAAAGTTGATTCTTTTTTGCAAGCTTTCTTTGCTTTACAGGTATTATTATAGTATCGAATTATTAAAAAATAATTAAAATAACGAACTTTTAATTAATAATTCATAAATGCTTAATAATTCTAATTTAAGATTAGTTTTCTTATAATTTTTTTAAATATGCAAAAAAAAATACAGCGCCTGCAATAAACAAGCGCTGTCATCATTTAAATTTTATTCCTCGATAAGTTCGTTGATCTTTCCCTGAAGCTCTATATAATCATTAATAAGCGCTTCACAGCTATCGTGGAAAGACATATCCAAGCCAAACTTTTCAAATGCTTTTTTAAGAATAGCCCTTTCGTCATCATCATAATCAAGGTCAGCAAGTGTAAGACGCATAGCCTCAAAAACAATGATACGCTTTATCTGGTTTGAACAAATACGGCTTATCTCATCAATAACCTCGTCAACAGAAAGGTTGACCTTGCTCATATCAAAATCAATGCCCATTTCACGGCAATATGATGCAACAGTCACTCTTTCCTCGGGACTATAGTCCTTGTCTGCAGCCGACAGGTTATACGCAAGACTTAAAAAAAGTTCCTTTTCTCTATTATTGAGTGCTTCCAGATACATCTGATGATACCTCCTTGTTACAACACAGTATTTACTAATTTACAACAAAACATTTATACAAATAATTTATATATGTATATTATAACTCTATTTTTACCAGATTGCAACATTTTTCATAAAATATTCTATACATAAATGTAAATTTTTTTTGCCTAAATATTATCAACTGTTACAAAGCAGAAATGAAATTGTTACATTTTTGTTAATTATGTAACACAACCGTTGACATTCTGCAATATAAATGTTATTATTGTATATAAGAATGTGATATTATATTTTACTTGGCCATAATTATTAACAAATTTACAGCAAGTATAATATCTGTTATAAGAAAGGACGTGATGAGTTATTTTGGCACAGGAAGAAGAAATAATGATTCACGGCAGCTGTTAAAGCACACGCGAATATGACGGCTGCCGTATATAACGGAGGTGACAGTCATGGATGCTATTGATGTTATCAAGCAAAGACGCAGCGTCAGGGTATACAACGATGCTGCGATAGAGCCCGCAAAAAGGCGTCTTTTACGCGAATATATAGCGCAATGCAACAGCGAGAGCGATCTTAATATGCAGATAGTTTTTGACGAGGCAAGCTGCCTTAACTCTCTGCCCTCACGCTATACCGATTTCAGCGGAGCAACAAATTATATTGCCTGCATAGGCAAAAACAGCGAAGATCTGTTTGAAAAAACAGGCTTTTACGGTGAACAGATAGTGCTTTACGCACAGAGCATAGGCCTTAACACCTGTTGGGTGGGAAGCACCTTTATACGCTCACTTTGTAATGTAGATACCAAGCGCGGCGAAAAGCTGGTATGCATAATATCTATCGGCTACGGTGACGAACGCAGTCCGCAAAGGCGAAGCCACAGTATTTCACAAATAAGCAACTGTACAGAAGCTTCTCCGCAATGGTTCCGCTCGGGCGTCGAGGCTGCATTGCTTGCACCCGCATCCGTAAAAGAGCCCGATGTTTTCTTTACCCTAAAGGGTGAAGAGGTTGAATGTCATTGCAGCAAAGGTCAGTTTGCAAAGGTAGATCTTGGCATAGCAAAATGTCATTTTTCCACCGCTTCGGGACATATTTTAGCCATATAAAATTTTTAGGGGACTTAATTTAAAAGTCCCCTTTTTTATCTTTCATCCAGCCTTCGGCCGGTGCGGCTGTCCTTTTTTCTTCGCGCCATTATGCCGCCTATCCTGCCGCTTTCCTTGGATGTAAGGCTTTTCCAGCCAAACCTTTTTATTTTTTCTATCAAGCCCAATTCACCGGCTATTTCGTACTTCATTATATCCTCGGCGGTTATCTTTTTCTTTTCCTTCATATAATTCACCTCGGATATATGTTGCCCGCTTTTTTGTAAATTATTCAATTATATAAGGCCCCGTTTCGCCCACAAATACATTCCGCGTTTTTCGGTAAATGCACATTTTCAAGCGAAATGCAATTTTGGAAAGCACGATCCCCTATTGTTGTCACTCCCCAAGCGCGAATAAAACATAAAAATACCGCCGCAGGCTTTTGCGGCGGTATTTTGTTTGGTTTTAGCTTAATCTTGCCTCAAGTGCAGCCTTGGCCTCTTCATAGCCGGGCTTGCCCAAAAGTGCAAACATATTTTTCTTGTATGCCTCAACACCGGGCTGGTCAAACGGATTTACACCTAAAAGATAACCGCTTATCGCAAGTGCCTTTTCAAAGAAGTAAACCACATAGCCAAAGTTATAGGCATCGGCCTTGTCTATCTCGACCACCATAGTAGGTACGCCGCCGTCAACGTGTGCAAGGAAAGTACCCGCATAGGCCTTGGAATTTACCTCCTGTATGGTCTTGCCCGCAAGGAAGTTAAGTCCGTCCACATTCTCGGGGTCGGTCTCGATAGTAATGTTTTTCTTTGCATTCTTTATCCATAAAACGGTCTCAAACAGGTTTCTGTTGCCGTCCTGGATAAACTGTCCTATAGAGTGCAGGTCTGTAGAGAAGTTTGCGCTTACGGGGAAGGTACCCTTCTGGTCCTTGCCCTCACTCTCTGCGTAAAGCTGCTTGTACCACTCACCAAACATTGTTAAGGAAGGCTCGTAGTTTGCAAGTATCTCTGTCGTCTTGCCCTTGCGCTGCAAAATATTGCGCATTACCGCATATTTAAGGCAGGGGTTGTTCTCTATATCCTTGTTGTCAAAATCTTTTCTTGCATCTGCTGCACCCTGCATAACGGCATCAATGTCAATGCCTGCGGCAGCCATAAGCAAAAGACCCACGGGAGTAAGCACGGAGAAGCGTCCGCCGATATCGTCCGTAATAACAAAGGTCTCATAACCCTCTTTGTTGCAAAGGTTTTTAAGCGCGCCGCGCGCCTTGTCGGTGGTTGCAAAGATACGCTCCTTTGCGCCCTCCTTGCCGTACTTGTCCTCTACCATTTTCTTGAATATCCTGAATGCTATAGCAGGCTCCGTGGTAGTACCGGATTTAGAGATAACATTTACCGAAAAGTCCCTGTCGCCTATCATCTCGATAATATCGCTTAAATAATCGGACGAAATGCTGTTGCCTACAAAATAGATATCGGGCAGACCGGGATGCTTTTTGCCGTTGTAGTTATTGCCGTTGATAAAATCAAGTGCCGCACGGCCGCCAAGATACGAGCCGCCGATACCGATGACCACCAGCACCTCGCTGTTTGACTGTATCTTCTTTGCCGCAGCTTTAATGCGTGCAAACTCCTCCTTGTCATAATCGACAGGAAGATCTACCCAGCCGATAAAGTCATTGCCTGCGCCCTTGCCGCTGTTAAGCAGATCTACCGCAACATCTGCAAAAGGCTTCATTTTTTCCAATTCGCCCTCTCTTACGAAAGGTGCAAGTCCGTTTGTTTTTAAAGTAATTGCCATAATGATACATTCCTCTCATTATATATTTATTATAGATCAAGGATCTACATGTACAAAGTTTTCAACATAGGATACCTCCGCATTGTAGCGGTATCCATCATCGCCTATGAAATAATTGCCGCTTGTATATGTCATACCAACGCCTATTATTTCAAGCTCCTTAAGCATATTTGCCCTATGGCCGGACGAATTGATCCAGCCAAATGTAACGCCCGTAGGCCAAATATCGCCAATGGCAATATTTTCACACGCATAATTAAAATATATGTTTGCATCGTCAAGACGTTTGCCTATTTTCGAGCCGTCCACACCCGTATGACTGAACAGATGATTTGCCGACATATAATCGGAATGCGACTGTGCCACAGCATCAAGCTGCTTATCGTATTTAAGCGGTGCAATATTGTTCCTTGCACGGAAAGCATTTCCCATGTCAAATATTTCGTTTTTGGCGCTTTGTATGGTACGGTCGGTATAGATCTCCTTAAGCTTGTAATCGCTTGATACAAGCATTATGCCGTAAAGCCTGTCGCCATCGTTTCCGTCAAAATACAAATAGCAGTTCACGCCGTCAAACGTGCCGTATTTATAATAGAAATACTGCGGGTCCTCTTTAATGCTCAACGTCGATACATCCCGGTTATAAACAAGATCCCGATATTTCAGATCCTCGGACATAGTATATATGCACTTTACAACACCATCTGCAACACCTACCTGCGTATAATGGTGATAATCCGAATTATAGATATACCAGTAGCAGCCCTCTATACCCTGTTCAACACGCATAGGCTCGGAAAGCTCCTCCTCGTCCTGACCGATATAGAAATGCTCTCCGCCGACATCAAGTACCTTATTCGGCGAAACCGTTTCCGTTTCGGGCGGCGTTTGTGTTGTTGCCTGTGTAGTGGTTTGTGTTGTTGTGGTTATGGTCGTTGTTTCTGTTGTAGTCTCTATCGTAGTTGTCGGATAAAGCAGCGCATTGGCCTTTTCCAGCGCTTCCGTAATTTTCGCGTAATACTCCTGCGGCGAATTGCCCGTCATAGCACGGAAAAGCAGCGCATTAAGATTATCGTAGGAGGCAAGATTGCTGAATTGCTCGTTAAAAGTATTAACATCCGCAAGCCATTCATAGGCCTCTACATCCACCGTTCCGCTTTCCGCACGCGAATAGCCCTCGCTTATAAGATAAGGAAGCTCCTCATCCGTAACCAAAAAGCGCATAGACTCCAATATTCCTATTATTTTATTATAATACTGCAGCGGTGTACGGTTTTTCTGTGCATAGTAAAGCGCAGTATTAAGATATGTATAGTTTGAGCTGCCCGGGTTTTCTTCGTTATACGATTCCACCGCTTCAAGCCAGAAATAGGCGCTTTCATCGTCAATATTCCCTTCCTGCAGCCTGTAGCCCTCTTTAATAAGGCTTCTTAAATTGGGGAAAGGATTGGGCGCCTGTGTTGTTGCCTCTGTCGTTGTTTCCGTTGTCGTTTCCGTTGTGGTCTCCGTTGTGGTCACGGTGCTTATAAGCGTATCGCCCTTGCCCGTTACAACAGCCTTAACCGCATCATATACATTCGCAGTACCGTAAGCGACAAGTCTGACATTATTATCCTTGTCTATTACAAGCGTAAACGGCGATCCCGTCTTTGCTTCGTCAATATATTTTCTGCATAGCTGCTCCGCAACTGCCGTATCCGTACTGTACGGACAATATGTGATACCCGACAGTCCTCCCATATCAAAATCACATATAAAATCATCCACAAAGCTCGTGTCATTGGTCTCGTCGGTAAATACCGCATCCACATCGGCATATTCGTCAATACTGTCCGAAATAAAAGTCTTTAAAAAGTTTACCGTGCGTTTATTTTCAAGGTCGCCGAAAATAATTACCTTATATCTGTCATCCTCGGCAGCCAGACTAACGCTTTTGCCGTCATACGACTTTACGCTGACCGATTGCGTGCCATTTTCGCCGCTTGTAATATAAATATCACCGTTATTTCCTATAATATCCAGCTTTTGGATATCGGGCAAAGCATCTGCTTTGAATTTATACTCCTCTTTAAGCGATTTTTGCAGTATATCCGCCGCATCGGAGGCTGTGATATTGCCATCTTTGTCAACATCGCAAAAGCCCACGGGTATTACCCCCGACCAATCGCCGCTTAATGTATACTGTAAAACAACCGCCGCATCGGAGGCTGTGATATTTTTATCATTATCGGCATCTCCGTACATATAATCAGCCGCAAAGGCATTTAAGCACAACGCATAAAAAAATATTGAAAATAAAAGAGAAAATTGTATTTTTTTTCGCATATCGGGTATGCACCTCCTTATGCTATTATACAACATTCTCAATTTATTTTCAATACCAATTTTGTAATTCTTTAATTTTATAGAAAATGATCTTTAATCGGTCATAAGATGCCCCTTTACAATAAGCCTGTGGGTCGCCGTCCTTATGGGGGTACAGGTAACAAGGGTCATTGTCGGGGTATCGGTTGGGTCAAGCACGGATAAGTCTGTCGGCTCTACGACCGAGCTGCCGTCAACGCAGTAGGTAAAAATGCCGTCAACGGTCTTTACGCGCACGGTATCGCCGGGCTGAAGCTCGTCAAGGCGGTTAAAGTATGCGCCGTAGCGATAGCTTCTGTGGCCTACAACCGCAAAATTGCCGACCTGCCCGGGCATGGCGGTATTGGGGAAATGACCCACCGAAAGGGTGATGCTTTTGTTGTCGGTGCCCTCCGCCATTGTCACAACAAGGTCTATTTTGTCTATTTCCATAATGCCTATAATGCCCTGCGGAATAGCCATTTCCTGCAGCTTGTCCTGCTCGGCGGGTGCAGGGACCTCCGCCTCGGCCGAGGCTATCTCGCTTGCCTCCTCTGCCCTGCGCTTTGCCATGGCATCCTCTATTTCCTGCACATTAAGCTCGCTGTCGTTCACCCAGTTTATATAGTCCTCATACTGTGCGACCAGCGCATCTTTTTGTGCCTCAACATGCTTGTTTATGTAAATTGCATAAACCATACAAGAGGCGCCTGCTATAACAAGCAGGCCGCCTATAATTTTTCTTATCTTCATAGTTTCTTAACCGTCTATTATCGTTGTTTTGATATTCGCAAGCCTGTCTATCTGCCTGATCTCCACAGGCTCCACACTGTTTTTTTCTATCATATCCACCATTATCAAAAAGGTGTTCGGTGCTGTAAGAGCGTCCTCAAAATCACCGTCGTCACTTGCAAGCGCCATGGGGTATATCTCAAAATTATTGTTGTTTATGCCGCAAACACAGTAGGAGCCGTCCTCCTCGGCTATCATAAGATAATAGCGCGCGCCCCTTTCGCTGTCCTTAAGTATCACAGAAAACACTGTGCCCTCATCGGCATTTTGGGTCTTTGCCTTTGCAACGACCATACGGAAGGTGCCGTCCTTGTCAAAGGTGCAGTTATACGAAAAATTGCGTTCATACGAAAGCCCGCGGTCATTCATAAACCGCACCACCTTTGTCATGCGCTCCACCTCGTCCTTGGTAAAATCCTCCGCCTTTGCCCCCTCGGCTATCTTTATTGCAATATCGTTTGCACCAAACTTTGTTAAGACCGCCGAAAGCCAATTTTCCTCAAAAAACCTGTCAATACCAACGGTTTTTACCGTTTTTTCCATTATGTCGCTTTCGTTCATGACCTCCGTTATTTTGGGCAAAAACGCCATAACAAAAAATTCCTTGTACACACAGTTGTCATCGGCATATTTTTCGGGCAGCTCCACTTCCTCGGGGCGCACCACGCCGTTTGAAAGCTCTGTGACCCATTCGGGCTCGTCTTTTTTGACATAGTCGGCCTTTTGCTCACCGTCTGTTTCGATAAAAACGGTCTTTGTTTCGCCGTCCCACCTTACAACGCAGTCCAGACTTTCCGACACCGCCCTTGCGGGTACAAAGGTCCTGCCGTCTATTATCTGCGCGGGTACGCTTAATTCTACGCTTTTTCCGTCCTTTACAAGGCTTCGCTCACCTACGGTAAGGCTTATATTATGCCCCTTTGCCGCCGCATTTACGGTTTTGGTCTCCGCATCCCAGTCTATTTTTGCGCCCAAGGCCTCAAAAATAGCACGCATAGGCACAAGTGTCCTGCCCTCGGTTATCTGCGCAGGCGGCTCTGCGGCAAGCGGTTTGCCGTCTATCTCTATGCTGACGGCCTCGGCCGCGGAAACAACGCTTGACGCAGCCATGACCGCAGCCGCTATGGCAGTAAGTTTTAACACATTTTTAAGCATATATCTTTTCCTCTTCGGGTTTTTACAATCCAAGCAGCTTAACTGCATCCACATAAGCCGCAATGCCCTCAACTACCTTCTTTGCCTCCTTCATGGCAAGCACAACGGTAGCGGGCTGATGCACAACATCGCCGCCTGCAAATACACCCTTTAGCGTAGTCATGCCGTAGGGTCTTTCACTTGTGATAAGGTAGCCGTTTTCGTTTACCTCAATACCCTTTGTGGTGGAAATAATACGTCTTGCGGGCTTTGCGCCTATAGCTACAAGCACCTTATCCGCAGGCACGATAAGCTCGCTGCCCTCTTTATTTTTAATTTTAAGACCTACAAGCTTTCCGTCGGCATCACCGACATATTCCACGGGTGTGGAGTTCCACATAAACTTAACGCCGTCCTCCACCGCGCCCTCGTACTCTACCTGTGCGGCACTTATTGTCTCAAAGGTGCTTCTGTAAACTACGGTAACATTTTTTGCGCCCATTCTTATAGACTGACGGGAGGCATCCATAGCCACGTTGCCCGCACCGATTATAAGCACATTGTCGCCCTCGGCAACGGGTACCTCGTCACGGCCCAACTCGTTGCTGCGGTAAAGTGCAACCATACGCAGGAAGTAATGCGACTGGATAACACCCTTTAATTCCTTGCCGGGGATATTAAGCTCCTTGGAAAGCGCCGTACCCGTACCGATAAAGATAGCATCAAAGCCGCGCTCAAACATCTGGTCAAGTGTAATATCGTCGCCTACCAATACGTTGGTAATAAAGCTTACGCCAAGCTCGGCAATACGCTTTGTTTCGCGGCGTACAACGTCCTTGGGCAGACGGAATTCGGGAATACCGTAAAGAAGAACGCCGCCCGGCTCGCTTTCTGCCTCGTAAACGGTAACATTAAAGCCCATATGTGCCAGGTCGCCGGCTACGGTAAGGCCTGCGGGGCCGGAGCCTATAACGGCAACATTGCCGCGGGTCTTTGGCGGTATATTCTCGCGCGTAAGTGCCATTTCCGCATCAAAATCCGCCACAAACTGCTCCAAACGGCCGATATTTATCGCCTCGCCCTTTTTGCCCAGTACACAATGACCCTGACACTGTGTTTCGTGCGGGCATACACGGCCGCAAACCGCAGGAAGATTGGTCTTGCCCGCAAGTATCTGGCGTGCCTCGCCCAGATTGCCCTTTGAAAGAGCATGGATAAAGTCCGGTATATCGTTTTCAATGGGACAGCCCGTTTTGCACATTGGCTTTTTGCAGTTAAGGCAGCGCTGTGCCTCCACTATTGCCTCCTTCATTGTGTACGGTGTGTCTACATACTTACTGTGTTCGTCCATAAAAAATTCCTCCTCGTTTAAAATATATTATTTTGCAGGGCTGCGCGCCCCGCACCCCCGCCCGCTTTTTGAAAAAGCGGGGGAAAACGGTTCCCGCGAACATCGTCCATCAACATCCTGCGGTTTTGCCGCGATTTTACGTTTTAGTCAAACACTTCCCTCAAGCTTTCAAGCAAGATATCGTTTTCCTTTGGTGAGAGAATACAAAACCTGAAATACGTTTCATCCAAAAACGGAAAGCTCTCCGCATCCCTTATAAGTATATTTTTTTTGATAAGTCTTAAAAACAGCTCCTTTGCGGTTATGCTGCCGTCCAGTATCCTTACCAGAAAGAAATTTGACTGCGACTTGTACATTTTAAGCGCCTTTATTTTATCCACCTCTTCGCGGATACGAGCCCTTTCGGAGTTTATCAGCTCTCTTGTTTTTTGGATAAAGTCCGTATCGGTAAACATAACGCAGCCCGCAAGCTCGGCATAAACATTTACGCTCCACAGGTCGCGGCCGCTGTCTACCTTTTTAAGTATATCCGTATTTCCCGAAATGCCGTAGCCAAGCCTTAGCCCGGGACAGGCAAAAAACTTTGATGTGCCCCTTATAACACCGATATTGTCATATTTTGCGGTAAGCTCCACCGCCGATATACGCTTTGATACATCGGCAAACTCCACATAGGTCTCGTCTATCATAATAAACAGGTTTTTATGCTTTTTTGCGATGCTTTCTATCTGCTCCGCGGTCACATAGGTACCCGTCGGGTTATTGGGGTTGCAGATAACAAGCATATCCGTATCGTCCGCTATAGGCAGGGCATTTATATCGGGTATAAAATCATCCCCGGCGCTTAAGGGCGAGAGGGTGGTCTCACAGCCTATCTGCTCCAGAATACGCAGATACTCGGAATATGCGGGGGAAACAACAATGCTTTTTTTAGGCATTACCGCCTTTATAAAGCCCGTTATAAGCTCGGTCGAGCCGTTGCCCGCCAGTATATGCTCCGCCCTTGCTCCCGTATACTGCGCTATAGCCTCCCTTAGGCTTTTATAGCTGACATCGGGATAGTTTACGGCTATATCCACATTTTTGGCTATTGCCGCCTTTACGCTTTCGGGCAGCCCCAGCGGATTGACATTGCCGCTGAAATTCATTATCCTGCTTTTATCTATACCGTAAACACGGGATATCTCGTCCAGATCCCCGCCGTGTATATTACTCGACTGCATTTATATCAACTTCTTTCTATTTCTTTCTCATCGGCGCTATCCTCTTTGCCGCAAACTTTACCAAAAAATGAGTTATCACGCAGTAAAGCAGCATATTGATATGCCAGAAATAAATTACATCATTTTCAAAGGTATAGCCTATCTCGTCAAGTATCTCCCATGACGCATTTGTGCCCATCTGGCTGTCAACCATAGATATAAAGCTGATTATCGGGTTAAACATAAACAGCGTGCAGACAATTTTAAGCGGTACCTCGGATTGAGTAAGCGCAAAGGTCATAACACCCAGCATACCAATGGCTATCCACACACCTATAGTCATTGCAAAAATAAGCGCTATCGTGGCCGTGGAAGCCGCCGTGCTTTTTCTCATAACAGTCGAAAAAACTATGCCCAGACTGCCGACCATAGAGGTATAGCATAAAAGATATACCTGATTAAGCAAAAACTGTATGACAGATACACCGCCGTAGTAGAAAACAACCGCATAAACGGGCATACTTAAAATTATCATAATTACCGTTATCATAAGTGAGCTTAAAAGCTTGCCCATAATAATATCATACATACTTGTTTTTGTAATTATCAAAAGGTCAAAGGTCTGGCGCTCCTTTTCGCCGCTTATGGCCGTTGAAGTGGATATGGGCGTAATGACCGTAAGCAAAAGCATCTGCATACCCAGTATAACAAAGTACATAACACTCGGAAGCATGGGATTATAGCCGTCATATGTGCCCGAAAGGCTGGTAAGCACCATAAAGCTGATGCCCGCAAGGGCAAAAAGATAGACCGCAAGTATCCAGAAAATTTTGGCTTTTCGGAAGGTCTGCTTTATTTCACGCTTGACGATAGGATTATTTGCATAGCTTAATATTTTATTTTTTATTTTCGTCATTTTCATCGTCCCCCGTCAATTCCATAAATACGTCCTCCAGATTGCCCTGCTTTTCGGAAAAGCCCAAAAGCGGAACACCCTTGTCGTGTATATCCTTAACAAGCCTTGCAAGGCTGTCCTCATCACCGCGGTAGCTGAACACTATCTCGTCGGTATTTACCGAAATATTTTCTGCGTAAGGCAGCTCCGAAAGCAGCATATTAATTGTGTCAAAGCCCGCATTTCCAAGCGTTTTAACAGAAAATACACGCTCCTTTTGCATATTTTGCATAATTTCGCTTATACTGCCGCTGCTTTTAACGACACCATGGTCGATAATGCCGACGTGTGTACACATCTCGGCAAGCTCCGGCAGGATATGCGAGCTTATAATAACGGTCTTGCCCATAGTTTTAAGCTGTTTTAATATCTCCTTCATTTCAAAGCGCGCACGCGGGTCAAGACCCGAGGCAGGCTCGTCCAGTATCAGAAGCGCAGGGTCGTGAACAAGGCTCCTTGCAAGACAAAGGCGCTGCTTCATACCTCTTGAAAGAGAGTCCACATATGCATATTTCTTTTCGCTGAGGTCAACCAGCTCCAAAAGGTCGTCCACCAGCTGCGGCACCTCGTTTTGCGGTATTTTATACATACCCGCATAAAACTCCAGATACTCGTCCGCGCGCAGATTGTCATATGTGCCGAAAAAGTCGGGCATATAGCCTACCTTGTCGCCTATAAATTCGGGATGCTCGATAATATCCACCCCGTCGATCGTAATTTTTCCGCCGCTTGCGCTTAAAAGGCCTGTCATAATTTTCATTGTGGTGGTCTTGCCTGCACCGTTGGGACCGACAAAGCCAAATACGCTTCCCTCGGGTATTTCAAGCGTAAGTCCGTCTACAGCCTTGAATTTTCCGTAATATTTAGTAAGATTTTCAATTCGTATCATATAAACCTCCCCCAAGGGTCGCATAATCATACTCGCTTGTAATATTAAGATTGGTATACAGGGCGGTAAACTCTTCTTTTGATGCTCTTCTTCCGTTTACCTTAACTGCGCCCGTGGTGTTGCTGTTTATAAAGCCCATAATAAGCAGCTGATCGCCGCAAAGCTCATTTACCGCATCGCGCCTGTTTGCGGGCATTGAATCATAGCCGTTTGCGCTGTTGTTGTTTTTGCTGAAAACGCTGTAGGTATAATTATTTGAAATGGCTATATCACAGGTTTTTGTTTCGCCGTTTTTAAGCTTTTTCAAAAGACGTCTTTGGAAATAATAATTGCCGTTTGATGCCGCACAGATATCCTCCACATCATAGCCCGTATTGTTGGTCAGCTCTACCTGCAGGGTCTCTGTCGCAGTATCATAGTTTATAAGCTTAATATCTATTTTGCCGTTAAGCTCGATATTTCCGTCAAAAATATACTTTTTGGTATCCCACTTTCTCTGATCCTTGTATGTAAAATTAAAATCGGTAAGCGATGCCGAGTAGCCCTCCGTATCGTAACCGCCGTCCCACGAATAATTCGAGAGCGGGAGCGCAGAGGTAACATTTTCGGCGGTAATATTTATTTTGCCCTTTGCGGGTGCGGAAACTACCAGATATCCCTTGGTTTGTCTTAAACCGGTGTCACCCATTGCAACAATATTTACGACCGTTGCAAGCGGACGCTGAAATTTGGAGCCAAGGCTGCATACTATTATTACCGCAGTAAGCCCCAATGCCGAAACGGGGATATATTTTACCGCCTTTTCCTTCTTGTCCTTTTTCTTTAATATCAAAAACAGGAACGGTCCGATAAATACGGCATATATCATAATTACCGCAAGGAAAAGACCTCCAAGTATCTCGGCGGGTTTCTCCAGCTCAAAGCTTGCATAGCGGTTATTATTGCTATCGGCCTGCGGCTTAAAATCGCATCTTACTACGCTTTTTGCAATTTCATCCGACGGAGCAAAAATAACTGTACCCTTGCCCACTACGTAACCGCTTTCCGCGCCGTAATAGCCCGCGCCGTAAACGCCGTCCGATATATTCTCGGACACCATGTCCATCTGGGCGGTATAATCGTAGTATTTAAAATCGTCAAATTGATTTTTTACTTGCTCGTATAATATATTTACGGCATTTTTCCCTGCTGTTTCCCAGCCGTTGCCGCTGTTGCTGTAACCAATGGCATCTGCGATAGCCTGTGCCGTTTCCGGCCTGTTTGCATCGTAATAATAAACCAGGGACACAAGCTTATATATTTCCATATCCGTAAGATAAGAGCAAAGCTCCATAAGCTTGTTTTGGTCGTCGCTGCTTAAAGAACAGTTCTCAAGCATAGAGCTTGCAAAATAATAGGCATCGCTTGTTTCCTCTATTTGGTACTGATTTTCAACAGCACCCCCTACAAGCGCATTAAACCATGACTTATCCTTGTATTCGCCATTTACACCTATAACTATCAATGCCCCGTTTTCAGCCCTGTCCTTTATTTTGGAAAGGTCGTCCGCAGAAAGAGATGCAATATCAAAATCGTTTATTACAAGCATATTTATGCTTTTTATATATTCAAGGTCATCCGCGGAAAGCTCCACAAGCCTTGTTAAATTATAGTTTTGGGCATAACTGTTAAAATTTGCGCTTATATTGTCGGCCGTGCGTGTACTGTCGCTTAAAACGCCCATCCATATAGCATCGTTCTTATCGAAAACAACATCAAAATCGCCCTCATATATTGCTTTGTTTTTTTGTTCAAGCGTTATTTTAAGGTTGGTTACGGCTTCATTAATGGGTATTCGTCCCTTTATCTGCCTTGTTTCTCCGGCTGCCAATTCTATTTCCGCATAATACACCGGATCATTGTCTTTTTTATCGCTGTAGGCACTTATATCAAACGGTGATTTTTTAGGTGTTACCGTAACTTTGCCCTTAAAGTCCTTCCCGCTGTTGTTGGTTACTTTGATCTCCACGGGTGCGGTACTGTTTTGTTTCACAACGCCGCTGAGACCCAAACGGGCCTCAACGTCATACTGCTGTGCTTCGCCTGCATAAGCCGTCCTTAAAAACAAGGGCAGCACGGCGCTGAGTATCATAGCCGCTATAAGAACTATCGCTATAATACCCGCAATTTTTCTTTTTGTGGTAGGTTTAATTTTTCTCATCGTCTTCTCCTCGATTTTTCTGTAAGACAGAATTAAATTCATAATATACCGATAATATTATAACAGATTATACCTTGTTTGTACAAGCATTTTAAGAAATAATTTATAAAAATTTATAAAATTTAACAAAAAAACAGACGCCCATTCAAGCGTCTGTCATAAGTCATTGTATTTTCAGGCCATATCCTCTTCCTCACGATCGTAATTGAGCGTATGGTAGGTCTCGTCCGCATCGTCATCGTAATCGCTGTAATCGGCATAGTCAAACTCGTCATAGTCGTCATAATCATCATAGTCGTCATAAAGATCGTCTATTTCGTCAAACTTGCTTTTAAGCTTTATTATCAGCGCAATAACAGCCACAACAGCAATTATAACGGCAATGGATGCTATAATTATAGTGCGTGTACTGTCCTTTTTCTCAATACGTTTTAAAGAAGATTTGATCTCGTCAAGTAAGTAATCTGCTTTCATAAAATTTACCTCCGTTTTGGATTGATTTTCATAATTTGTACCTGAAATTTTTGTTTCTGTATTCGTTGTATTCCGCATAGGCGCGGCGCATCATCTGTTTTTCGTCATGAAATTTAAGCAGATAGAACGCCTCGTGTTGTTTATAATAACCTGCGTCGGCAAAAAACTCCTCGGCCTGCGGCTTGCAGTAAAAAGAGTCCGATGTCATAAGATACCAATGTACCGTTTTATTGACTATATCGTTGCTGCCTCTGAAAGTATATTGTGTTTTGCCGATATATTTGATTATTTCGGCATCTACATCGGTTTCTTCCTTTACCTCCCTTAAGGCTGTGACCTTAAAGGTCTCGCCGCTTTCCACGGTGCCCTTTGGCATTACCCAGCCCATATATCTTCCGTTTTGGTTTTTATAAAGCAACAGAACCTTGCCTTTATGGATCACAACGCCGCCGCAGCTGACAGCTTCAATCACATTGATCCCCTCGATTCTGCCCCGGGCATAATCGGCCCGACTTATATTATTGGATATATTATACACTATTTCAGTTCATTATTCAATATAAAAAAATAATTATGTTAATATCAAATAATTATCCGCAAAATCAAAAGGCATTTTTTATTAACTTTTCACAAATTATACGTTTATAGTCTTAAAACGTATATCCTCGCCATACATATTAAATATTTTGTAATCCTTTACAAGCCTTGAACCTATGCGTTCGCCGTAATTTTCAAACAGCCTGTCAATACTGCAATTGGTTGTAATAAATGTAGACGACCCGCGCCTTGTCCTTTGCTCTATCAAATTAAGCAAAAAATTAGGTGTCAGTTTGGTGGGTATCTCTGCGCCCAGGTCATCTATGACCAGTACATCGCAGCCCAAAATAAGCTCCTTGTCGGCATTTGTCTCCTTTCCGAAATGAATATCCGCCAGATCGTTTAAAAGCGAATACGCCCCGGTGTAATAAAGCGAGCAGCCCTTATCCAGCATTTTTTTTGCCATACAATTGCATAAAAACGTCTTTCCCGTTCCCGTAGGGCCGGAAAAAATAATATTTAACGGCTTTTCGGGACAGCTTTCGGCAAGCCTTGCAAGTCGTTTAACAATATCCTCCGCATTTTCACGCGGTGATAATTTATTTCCCGTTTTTTGCGTCGAATATACATCAAAGCTGAAATTATCAAAATTTTCACGTTTAAGTATCTCCTCCGCTCCCGAATATTTGTAGTTAAGCATAACAAGCCTGCGCATAAAGCAGCTGCACCTGCGGTTATCCTTAAAACCGGTGTCAAGACACTCCTTACAGGTATATATAGGCTCCAGATAGTCCTCCGCAAAGCCGTTTTTTATAAGCAGCCCGCGTTTTTCCTCTTTAAGGGCCTTTACCCTTTTGCGGTATTCTTCCTGTTTTTTTTCAAAATCTTCGGTTTTATTAAGGGCAAATTTTGCCATTTCTACGCTGCTTGTGCTGAATATATCATCTATTTCGGCTATTCTCGGTACCTTTTGATAAACCTTTGAATGTCTTTTCATATATTCCGCAGAATTTCGCTGCTTATCGTTTTCGTACATCCGTGCTACCGCACTGTATAGATCTTCCATATATCCGGCTCCTTAATTATTCTTCCCGTTTCAGGCTGATGACCTTTTCCAGATAATCCTTGTCGTAACTGCGTTTTTCATAATTATCCGACGAAGCGGCGGGCTTTTTCCCCTGTTTTTTATTCGGCCTTTCAGCCGCTTTTTTTGCATATTCCTCGTCCAGCTGCTTTATCTGTTCCGGACTTTGCACACCCGCATTATACCAATCGTTAATTATGGTATTGGTATAGGCAAAGCTGGCCTTGCCCGTATTTTTAACTGTACGGCTGCAGGCCTCCTTAATTATTTCAAGCGGCATATTAAGCTTTTTTATCCAGCTTGACATATAGCTTTGCTCCTCTTCGCTCGGAGCGCGGTCGGTAATGCCGTAAAAGCGCATGATTTTTTTATACTGGTTCACAAAAAGGTTAAGGTAATCCTCGGCTGCGTCCTGATCCGAAATGCCTTTGTCGGCCCAATCCATAGCCACCTTTTCCATATATCTTGTACTCTTGTTTTGTCTGCCGCAGTAGCTTAAAAGCACATAAATAACATCTATCGGAAGCCCCAGCCAGTCGTAAAAGCTGACGATGGTACTTATATCATTTACCCCAAGCGGCTTATTTAACAGCATTTCCGCAGTTTTTAAAAGCTCCGATATCTGCTCGTCACGTTCTCTTATGCGGGCTATCTCCGCAGGGTCGTAAACAGGCTTATTTTCGCGCTTAAGCTTGGGATGCTCAACTATTTTCTGCAGATCGGGGCGTATAAGCTTGCTATCCGGTGTCAAAAATTCAAGATTAATACCGTCGGCCGTTTGCTCCTGTTTTATAAGCCCGGCATTCTCCCAATACTGCCAAATTTTCAGTACCTCCGACTCCATTATCTGAAAATGCTCCGCTATTGCCTCGTTAGTGATGCTGTCCCCGAAAATTGCTTTTTTAAGCGCATATATATAAACAAGCGAATAAACGGGGTAATTGGGCATAGTCATATATTCTTCTATAAAAATATTGCTTAAAGGCGTGACCGCCCAGTTAAGCTTAAAATTTATACTGCTCATATTCTTTCTCCGAGTTTAAGGCCGGGATAGGCGTTAAGGCTCATATCCGCGGTATTGTTATTGATAAATTCGTAGTATCCCGCGCAGCCTATCATGGCCGCATTATCGGTGCAAAGCACAGGCTTCGGGACACAAAAACGTATGCCGTTTTCGTCACAGGCCGCCTGCATGGCCGCACGAAGATGCTTGTTTGCCGAAACACCGCCCGCAAGCGCAAAAACTTTACTGTTATATTCCTTGCAGGCCTTTATTGATTTTTCGGTAAGCACCTCTATAACAGCCTGTTGGAACGAGGCCGCTATATCCGCCGTATTTATCGGCTCATTTTTCATTTTTGCCTTATTTACATAATTTAAAACCGCCGATTTAAGGCCGCTGAAGCTAAAATCATAGCTGCCGTCCTCAAGCGTAACGCGCGGAAATTTTATCGCAAAGGGGTCGCCCTGCTCCGAAAGCTTATCTATCTGCGGCCCGCCGGGATATGTAAGCCCTATAACGCGCGCAACCTTATCATAAGCCTCACCCGCCGCATCGTCGCGGGTCCTGCCAAGTATCTTAAAGCTGTTGTAGGTCTCTATATTTACAAGATGTGTGTGACCCCCGCTTACTACCATACACACAAACGGCGGTTCAAGGTCTTTATGCTCAATATAATTGGCCGCAATATGCCCCTCTATATGGTGTACGGGCACAAGCGGCTTATTAAGCGCAAACGCCAATGCCTTTGCATGCGAAAGCCCGACCAGAAGCGCCCCCACAAGTCCCGGCCCGTAGGTCACCGCAACCGCATCGATATCATCAAACTTAAGCCCCGAGCTCTCCATGGCCTGCGAAACAACACCGTCTATTTTCATAATATGCTGACGTCCCGCTATCTCCGGCACTACGCCGCCAAAAAGCTTATGTGTTTCTATCTGTGTATAAATAATGTTTGAAAGCACTTCTCTTCCGTTTCTGACCACCGCTGCCGAGGTCTCGTCACAGGAGGTTTCTATGGCAAGTATATTTATGTCTTTTTCCATATTCTCATCGTCCTTAATATTTCATTGAACATTGCTGCAAAAGGTATTGTACCATAAAATCACACAAAAATCAATAAAATAATTGTTTTATTCCGACTGTCAAAAAAGTTATTTATACTATATTTTATGAATTATTTAAAGCTATTTGATTCATTTTATTAACTAACTTTAGCGTCGCAGACTAAAATCCGTAGGCGGAAACCGCGTTTTCGCCGAGGAGCAAAACTTGTTTTTGCTACAGATATTTGGGCAAGTGTATCTTTGATGCGCGCAGCCCGAATGTGATTTGACGGGAAATGTCAATTTTCCGTCAAGGCTGTCGACTTTATCGACAGCCGGAATAAAATAATTGTTTTATTGACATTCCCGTTTATTTATAATATAATAAATAGACTATAAACGCAATTATTTGAAAGGATAATAACAATGAGCAGCTGGAAAGATAATATAAGAAAGGTTGTTCCGTATGTTCCCGGTGAGCAGCCAAAAATAAAAAATATAGTAAAATTAAATACAAACGAATGCCCTTATCCGCCCTCGCCCGCAGTTGAAAAAGCGATCGCGGAGCAGTCAAAAAACGATTTGCGCAAATATCCGTCGATCACCTGCGGCGAGCTGAAGACCGCTTTGGAAAAAATATATCCCGTTACCGACGATATGCTGTTTTTGGGCAACGGCTCGGACGAGGTGCTGGCACTTTGCTTTATGACATATTTTAACAGCAGCAAGCCCGTGCTTTTTCCCGATATAACATATTCGTTTTATGACGTATGGTGCGATCTTTACAACATAAGATACACCCGTGTCCCTCTTGACGAAGGCTTTAAGATAAGACCCGAGGATTATTACGGTGAAAACGGCGGTATCATCATCGCCAACCCCAATGCCCCCACATCTATATATATGCCGCTTGAAAGCATAACAGACATACTCGATCACAACCGTGACGTAATAGTTATAATAGACGAGGCTTATATAGATTTCGGCGGCATTTCGGCAGTCAGCCTTCTTGAAAAATATGACAACCTTGTAGTTGTGCAAACATTTTCTAAAAGCCGCGCCCTCGCCGGTATACGCGTTGGCTACGCAATGGCAAACAAAGAGCTTATCGCCGCACTTGAGGCAGTCAAAAACAGCTTTAACAGCTACACCATAAACTCGCTTTCTTTGGCAGCCGCCACAGCCGCCGCAAATGATACGGTATATTGGCAGGATTGCTGCAGTAAAATAAAAGTCACACGCGAAAGGCTTATACAGCAGCTTGATGCCCTGGGCTTTGATACGCTGCCAAGCAGCGCCAATTTCATCTTTACATCAAACAAAAATATAAATGCAAAGGAGCTTTTTGAATATCTGCGCAAAAGCGGCATAATAGTAAGATATTTTGACAAGCCGCGCATAAACGACCGTCTGCGTATCACAGTAGGCACGGACGAAGAGACCGACAAGCTTATCGCTTGTATAAAAAGCTATCTTTCCAAATAAATTTATCCATACGAAAGGGCTGTCGCATTAAGTGACAGCCCCTTTAAAATCCCTAAATATAATTAAACAATTAAAATACCTTCCGTATAATCGCTTATACGTTATACTATCTGACCCTTTGATATTACTATAGGATTACCCGGCTCACCTATTATCTGCTTGCCGTCCGCAACCACTACCTCTTTATCAAGGATAGCATTTTCAATAACACAGCCCTTGCCTATATAGCTGCTGCCCATAACGATAGAATTTTTAACGGACGAATACTCGCCGAGGAAAACATTTCTAAACAGCACGGAGTTGCGTACCGTACCGTTAATTATGCTTCCGCTTGCAACGATCGTATTTTTAACATCCGCACCGTAGTTGTACTTTGCAGGCGGCTCGTCCTTTGGCTTGGTAACGATATAAGGCGGAGTTGTGAGCATCTCGCGAACATCCTTTTTAAGGAAATCCATATTGGTGTTCATATAAGCGTTGATGCTGTTAAGTGTGCTCCAGTAGCCGTCATATTTGTAACCGAATATATTAAGCTCGTTTTTATTGCGAAGAATGATATCCTTTACAAAATCATAGTTACCGTCGGCATTGGCAGCCTCAAGCAGCTTGATAAGCAGGCTTCTCTGGATAACGTAAATACCGAGAGATGCTGTTGTGCCCTTTGGCTCAAGCGGTTTTTCCTCAAAGCCCGCCATACGCTCCTCGTGGTCTAACTGGATAATGCCAAAGTCCTGAGGATTTTTGTCTGTGCCCGCAAGGTCCTTATAGCAAATAGTGATATCTGCGCCCTTTTCAATATGATAATTGATTATATCGTTATAGTCCATTTTATAAATGGCGTCACCGCTGGCAAGAACCACATAAGGCTCGTGGCTGCGCTTAAGGAAGCTGATATTCTGATAAATAGAGTCAGCAACGCCCCTGAACCAGTAGTTGTTTTCCCTTGAAAGGAAGGGTGTAAATATAAACAGACCGCCCTGCTTTCTGTCAAGATCCCACCACTTTGCTGCGGAAAGGTGATCCTGAAGACTGCGGGAATTATACTGTGCTATAACGGCTACCTTATTGATATTTGAATTAGACATATTGCTAAGCGCAAAGTCTATCGCCCTGAAAGCACCTGCCATAGGCATAGCCGCGATAGCCCTTAACTTACACAAGTCCTTAAGGCGCTGGCTGTTGCCGCCCGCCATAATAATACCTATCGCTCTCATACTATCGCCTCCTCAATAATAACGCTTTTGCCGCTTTCAAGCTTGTTGTCCGGATACATATCCGATGTTGTTTCACCAAGGATAACACAGTTTTTACCTATTGTAAGGTTATCCGGAACTATAGTGTTGCTGCCGATAACGGTAATACCCGTGTTGTAGATCTTAGGCTTATCTTCATTAATAATATTTTCGCCCACACCCATTTTGATATTTGCGCCTATCTTTGTATCCTGGTCAATAATGCAGCGGTCGATAACGGTATTGGCACCGATAACGCAATTTTCCATAATAATGGAATCTCTGATAACAGCGCCCTCTTCAATAACAACATTTTTGCTTATTACGGAGTTTTCTACCGTGCCGTAGATAAGACAGCCCTCGGAAATAAGACTTGTCTTTACCGAAGCATTTTCGCCCGTATACTGCGGCGGCTGATAGTCGTTATTGGTGTATATCTTCCAGAAGTCCTCATAAAGGTTAAATTCGGGAAGAGTTTTGATAAGCTCCATATTAGCCTGCCAGTAGCTCTCGATGGTTCCTACATCCTTCCAGTAGTCCTTGAAGCGGTATGCATATAAGGTCTTGCCCTCGTTAAGCATTTTGGGGATGATGTGCTTGCCAAAATCGCTGTCGGGATGGATCTTGCTGTCCTCGATAAGGGCCTTTCTTAAAACATCCCATGTAAAAATGTAAATACCCATACTTGCAAGATTACTCTTTGGTTCGGGTGGCTTTTCCTCAAATTCGTAAATTTTGTCGTTTTCGTCGGCATTCATAATACCGAAACGGCTTGCTTCTTCCATAGTTACTTCCAAAACGGCAATAGTGACATCACAGTTGTTTTTCTTGTGATAGTCAAGCATTGCGGCATAGTCCATCTTGTAAATATGGTCGCCCGAAAGAATAAGTACATACTTGGGGTTGCACTCGTCAATATAAGCTATATTCTGGAAAATGGCATCCGCTGTGCCCGAATACCACTCGCCCTTTTCGCCGTCCTTTACATATGGCGCAAGTATAGATGCGCCGCCTGCCTTTCTGTCAAGATCCCACGGCGTACCGATACCTATATGCTTGTTAAGCGCAAGCGGACGATACTGTGTAAGAACACCCACGGTATCGATACCCGAGTTTACGCAGTTACTCATAGGAAAATCGATAATACGATATTTGCCGCCAAACGCAACGGCGGGCTTTGCCTTACTTGCCGTCAAGACACCCAGTCTGCTGCCCTGACCGCCAGCCAAAAGCATAGCCATCATTTCTTTCTTTCGCATAATTATTCCTCCAATCTTTATATTCTAAAGGTTTTTTATACCTTTATTTTTTTATAATAATATAATACCACACTTCGTTAGTAAATTACAACAAAAATTTTATATTTTTTTAAAATTTTATATAAAATTTAAATAACATATTTTTATTAATATTTACATAAAAAGCCACACTATATATATAATTCAACAAAAAGCCCTAAAATCCTTTATTTTTTTATTTTTTCTGCATTTTTAATAAGCAGCTTACAGCCATATGCCAAAATCGGTTTTGCATTTTTGCACAAAATATCAATATACTTGACAGGCGGTACAATACGGCGTTATACTAAAAACAGCAAAACAATTTAACCGAATTATAAAGGAGAGAACAGGATGATTCGACGCCGAAAAAAAAATCGGTAATACTTGGCATTTATCAAAAAGACAGCGAAAGCTTCTGCGGCCTTGCGGAAATGTGCAGCTATAAGGACGGCCTGCACAAAATAAGTATAGGCTGCCGTCTTTTAAAAGAATACCGGGGTATGGGTATTGCATCGGAGGCAATTTCCATGATAGTGGATCACCTGCATTGCCGTACCGATATACATATTATAACAGCCAACACAATGCCCGAAAATACAGCCGCGGCAAAGGTATTAAGAAAAAATAAATTTATGCTTGTCGCATCCGGCGCAAACGAGGATCGGGGATACGACGAATAAAAAAAGACCGATAAATGGATAGGTTAAAACAAAACCCCCGCTTTAAAAGGCGGGGGCTTCGTTAATAATAAAAAAACAGTATCCAAAAGATTTTACAACGCCTTGTAAACCTTTTAAATACTGCATTAAAATCGGGGCGACAGGATTTGAACCTGCGACCTCAGCGTCCCGAACGCTGCGCGCTACCAAACTACGCTACACCCCGATAACAAGAACCATTATACTACTTAAAGGCTATTTAGTCAACACTTTTTTTCAAAAAGCAAAAATTTGTAAATTAATTTTTTAAATTTCTAATCAAATTCTAATCTTGGATTAATTTTTTCTTAAAATTCTTATTTTACAATACATATAGTAACAAACCACCGCTTATGTGAGAAAGGACGAGAATAAAAATGGAGAGAAAATATAAAGTATTGATAATTGAGGACGAAGTAAAGCTGGCGCGTTTTGTCGAGCTGGAGCTTAAGCACGAGGGATATGACGTAGTTATTGCAAATGACGGCCGCACGGGGCTTGATATGTATTTTTCCGAGCAGCCCGATATTATACTGCTTGATCTGATGCTCCCGCAGTTAAGCGGCATAGAGGTCTGCCGCCGCATAAGGAAGGAATCGGATATACCCATTATCATGATAACCGCAAAAAGTGAGGTAATGGACACCGTAACGGGCCTTGACAGCGGCGCGAACGATTATATCACAAAGCCCTTTGCCATAGAAGAGGTCTTTGCAAGGATGCGCGTTGCATTAAGAATAACCACCCAAGAAAAACGCGAGCGTGACGAAAACGTGCTTTCCATAAAGGGGCTTACCATTGACAAATCCTCGCGCACAGTCAAATTCAACGATAATGTTATTGAGCTTACCAAGCGCGAATACGACCTTTTATTATATCTTGTAACCAACAAAAACATTGTTATTACCCGCGACCAGATACTTAACAAGGTATGGGGCTACGATTATATAGGCGAAACTAATGTTGTTGATGTATATATAAGATATCTCCGTACCAAGATAGATGACAAATATGATGTTAAGATAATATACACTATCAGAGGTGTCGGATATTATGCAAAAGACGAATGAAAAGAATAATAAAAAGCACAAGGAAAGCAAGCTAAAAGCCTTTTACAATAAAATGTCGATCAAAAATAAGATAGCGCTTATTTATTCGACCGTATTTATACTTATAATATTTTTAGTCTCCTGCTTTATTATTATAAACAGCATTTTCTACTATCGCAAGCTTTCCGAAAGCGAGATAAACGAAGTGCTTGACACTATGGAGGACTATGTGCTTTCCGGCGGCGGGCTTCATATAGACGAGGTAAACGCACAGGTCAAAAATCCGTATATCCAGATAAGGATAATGGAACTGCGTGAGAACGATCAGCTTGCCTTTCCCGATACAAGAGGAAAGGACAGACCCAACTCCCGCCCGGGCAACAAGATAGAAAGCCCCAATAATTCGGGTGCAGACAAAACACAGGACGGCGACGCCCGCTCCGATGAAGCTCAAAACGATACAATGCTTCCGGACGGCGGCCCTCCAAATATGGACAGGCGAAGAGGTCCGAGAAACGACAAATTTAACAATGCCCCGTTTGAACAGCGCGATCCCTCCTTTAAAATGGATAAAATAGACGGCGATGCATATTTATGTGCGGCAAGAACGGTATCATATAACGGCAAAAAATATGTTATCCGAGCTTTCAGAATATACAATCACGAGCTTCAGCTTATAAACAAAATGTGCGTTATATTTATAATAGAAAATATAATCGCAGTTATGATAGCATTTTTTATAGGCCGCGCAATAAGCAGCAAAATGCTTAAGCCCGTGCATCAGGTGGCCGCCGCCGCGCTTAAGATAAGCGAGGAAAACTTCGGCCAGCGCATAGAAGAGCCCGAGGCCGATGACGAAATAAGGACGCTTGTAGCGGCATTCAACGATATGCTTAACCGTCTTCAGATCTCATTTGAGCGTCAGAATCAGTTTATTTCGGATGTATCGCACGAGCTTAAAACGCCTATTTCCGTAATAAAGGGCTATACCGACCTGCTTTCGCGCTGGGGCAAGGACGACCCCGAGGTGCTTGGCGAGTCAATAGAATCCATAACTGCCGAGGCCGAGCATATGACTATGCTTATAAACAGGCTTTTGTTCTGGGCAAGAAACGATTTAAAAAGCACTATAAATGTTTCGGAGCTTTGCATAGAGGAGCTTTTGGACGAGATAAAAAAAGAGGCCGAGGTTATGCAGCTGCCTGCGCAGATAATTATAGAGGGCTGCGAAAGCACGCGAATAGACGGCGATTATCACCTTATTAAACAGCTTATATGGATATTTGTCGAAAATGCCGTTAAATATTCGGGCGAAAAAAATTGTGTTATCCATTTCAAGACCGAACAGAAAAACGGCAGAGCCCTTTTAAAGATAAAGGATAACGGCATAGGCATAAAGGAAGAGGATATCAAAAATATCTTCGAGCGCTTCTACCGCAGCGACAAATCCCGCAACAAGGAGATAAAGGGCTTTGGCCTTGGACTTTCCATAGCAAAATGGATAGTCGATCATCACAACGGCAAAATAAGTGTAGAAAGCACCTTTGGAGAGGGAACGGAGTTTTTGCTTGACTTTCCCGAAAAGAAATAATGTTACAATTTTATTAAAAATGCGTGTTTTATAATGATTTTTAATAAAAATTGTGCTATAATTAGTGGTAGCGTGCAGTTTAAGTGCAGCTGCCACTTTTTTTATCGGATCTGTAATGCACAATATGATAGGCTTGTAAATAACCAAGCTTAAACAGGCTTTGGTTAGGTTTTTATGTATTATTTATTTGAAAGGATAACGGATATGAATATAAAAAAATTTATGCTTGCAGCGGCAGCTGCCGTTATAACGCTTTTATCTGCGTCCGCAGTATACGCCCGCGGAAGATATATCGATATGGAGCTTGAATATGACGGCACATCTCACCATTACAATGCCGAGGAGATACACCTTGAAATAAACGGGCGCGAGCCCGCGGACCTGCCTATGCCGCCTATACTTTTAAATAATTACACCCTTGTGCCCGCGCGCGAGGTATTTGAAAACCTCGGTGCGGATGTTGAATGGATGTCGGCAAGCAGACAGGTATATATTTATCACGAAAACACGACCGTAGTTATAGATATCAACTCCACCACCGCCCTTGTGGATAACGAGGAACGTGAAATGGATATCCCCGCAAAAATAATCAATAATAAAACAATGATACCCCTGCGCTTTGTTTCACAGGCAATAAACAAACAGGTAGGCTGGGACAACGACACAAGAACTGCCTCCGTAAAGGATAGGGCATCCGAGGAAAAGACCACAGCGGCACCCACCACACAGGAGCCCACCACGGAAACAACTACCGTTACCACTACCATTGCCACAACCAAGGAGCCTACCACCGCAAAGACCGAAAAGCAGGATATTGAAAAAATAGAATTTAACCAGACTCCCGGTGCCGATATAATATCCATAAGCGGTAGCGGCTTTGCTCCCGATGTCAATGTAATAAAATCCACCGACGGCAAGCTTTTGACCATAGATATGGAAAACGGCACTCTTACCGCGGAAAAAAAGGATCTTGGCAAGGGCAATTTTATTAAAAACGGTTATTATTATCAGCTTTCGGATAAATATATCCGCGTTTCGATAGAGCTTGAAAGCGCAGTAAAATACAATATAACCAAAAAAGACAAAACAACTATGATAGTCCTTACCGAAAACACCGGTGATATAATAATATCAAACGAGGATTACAGCTATATCGGCAATAATTTTTCGTTTGAAAACAACAAGCTTATAATCAACAATGCCTCGGGACTTATAAATCTTAAAAACGTACAGTACACCGACAACTACTTAAACGGAGAATTTATAATAAACATTCCCGCAAACCTTACCTCCGTAATTTCAAGCACCTCTTTCAACATCAAAAACGATATGATAGAGGGTATGGACATAAACACCTCGTCCTACGGTACATCCATAACCATACGCGAGGCTGAAAACTCAATAATAGCCGTTCAGCCCGAAGTCGCAGGTAATTATGCCGTATTTAAAATAGTCGAGCCCAAGGAAAAATATGATAAAATACTTGTGCTTGATGCGGGTCACGGTCTGCAGGACAACGGTGCATCGGGCAACGGTCTTATCGAAAAGGACCTTACTATAGATATGGTCCAAAAGGCTTTAAAGCTTTTTGAGGATGACGGCAGTATAAAGGTTTACTGCACAAGGCTCGGGGATACCTACCCCACCCTTTGGGAACGTCAGGAAATGGCATCAAAATATGCCGATGTCTTTGTTTCGGTACACATCAATTCGGCGGAGTCCTCTTCCCCCAACGGTACGGAGACCTTCTGCCTGTACCCCAACGACCAGGGCAACGGCCTTACAAGCTATATGCTTGCAGAGGAAATATTAAATAACCTTGTAGATGCGCTTGACACCTATAACCGCGGCGTAAAAAGTGAGGCCTTTGTAGTATTAAAGGGCACAAAGCCTTCAACTCTTCTTGAAATAGGCTTTATCAGCAATCCCGATGATGCCGAAATGATGGCGTCCGATGCCAACAGGCAAAAGGTGGCAAAAGCAATATTCGACGGTGTAAAGGATCTTCTTGACGAATACCCGCCGATAAGATAAAATAATTATATAATTAAACAATCAAAGGAGTTGAAAATATGAAAATACTTGTAACGGGCGGTCTTGGCTATATCGGTTCACATACCGTTGTCGAGCTTTTAAACTCGGGTTTTGAGGTCGTTGTTATTGACAATCTTTATAATTCCTATCCCGAGGTAGAGGGTCGAATCAAAGAAATCACGGGAAAAGACTTTATTTTTGAAAAATGTGATATTCTTGACAAAGCGGGACTTAATAAGGTTTGCGAAAAATACGATATTGACTGCTGTATACATTTTGCAGGCCTTAAGGCTGTCGGAGAGTCGGTGCAAAAGCCGCTTTTATACTACGAAAACAATATTTCGGGTACGATAAATCTTATAGAAGCGCTTAAAAATAACGGCTGCAAAAAAATTATTTTTTCATCCTCGGCAACCGTATACGGCGAGGAAAACGATATCCCCTATATCGAAACAATGAAAAAGGGTACCTGTTCAAGCCCCTACGGCTGGACAAAGTCTATGATAGAGCAGATACTTACCGACGCAAATACGGCATACCCCGAAATGTCTGTGGTGCTTTTAAGATATTTCAATCCTATCGGCGCCCACCCCTCGGGCAGGATAGGCGAGGATCCGCAGGGCATACCGAACAATCTTATGCCCTATATTTCACAGGTAGCCGTTGGCAGACGCGATCACCTTACTATTTTCGGAAACGACTACCCCACCCCCGACGGAACCTGCCGCAGGGATTATATCCACGTTCAGGACCTTGCCGAGGGTCACGTAAAGGCCGTTGATTTTGCTAAAAACAATACCGGCACATCTATTTTTAACCTTGGCACGGGTACCCCCTACAGCGTGCTTGAAATAGTAAATGCCTTTGAAAAAGCGAATAATATTAAAATAAAGTACGAATTTGGCGCACGCCGCGCAGGCGACCTGCCCGAATTTTGGGCGGATGCCGAAAAGGCAAAAACACAGCTTGGCTGGACAGCCAAAAAGACCCTTGAGGATATGTGCCGCGATTCCTGGAACTGGCAGAAAAATAACCCCAACGGCTACAGAGAAAACTAAAGACAGTATTGCAAAAGCCTCCCTTGTTCTTGGGAGGCTTTTTAGTATGTTTCAGCTTATCGATTTAAGTATTTTCACTACATCAAGTATATCATAATTGCCGTCATAATTTACATCCGCACGTTTAAGCTGTGAGGCGGTAAAACGATATGCTGTATCTCCGCTTAAATACTTTAAATAAAGTGCCGCATCTGCGTTGTCAACATCCCCGTCACGGTCAACATCTCCAAGGATAATGTTTTCATCCTCGGGGACCGTAAAGTAGATGTACGAGATAAGCAATCCGTTTGAAGCGTAATCCGTATTTGTAATGGTTCGCATTCCCGAACAGTAGGTCGAGGTACTGTCGGTAAAGCGTACCACACCGCCCTCCGACGTGGTGTAACTGCTGTCTGTGAACAGCCATAAGGCATAACGGTAGGTCTTTCCTGCCTCAAAAATACCTCCCTCGGGAAAATCTATCACCGCATCATTGGCAACAGTATTATCCTTAATGGTGGAAACATCGGTTATTTCTTTGATGGAATCGCCGCCGTATTTAATTCCTTCCGTAAGGAAGTTTACGGTAAGCTGAGGCTCTTTACCCGGATCCTTGGCAGTCTGACCGTCTACAGGGATCTCTACCTCATATTCTGCAAGACTGAGATATTCATCCCGTGTGTCGACCAGCTTTTCGGTGGGATCGAGGTAAAGATATATGTAGTCGTACCTTGAGTCACCGCTCGAAACAGGTGCCGCTGTCATATAATTATAATAGCTTTGTCCCAAACCGTAATAGGTCGTGCCGTTAACGGTGATATCGATGTTACCGTATAGTATATCCCACATATCGCGGTTTTCTTCCTTTACACTCGGATATACCACACCGCTTTTTGGATATATAATAACCTCGGGTTCATAGACGCATTCGCCTTGGAATACATCTCCTTCATTCACTTCGTTGTAATAGCTGCCCGATTTTCGGAACCATTTCAGCTCTGCCGTAAAATCTTCATTGCTCGAAACGGGAATAGTACCCTGATAAATAACATCTCCCGGTACGGCATCAAGGTAGCTGTCGGGAATGGTAAGGGAATATTCCGTTTTGGGTACATATATCGTTACGGTTTTGCTGATACTGCCGTTTGTAACTATAATATTTGCCGTACCTGCCTTTTTAGCCTGTATAACACCGCTTTGTGTTACGGTACAGATATTTGTGTCGGAAGAACTGAAGAACGTAGATGAGGTGGCAACAGAGTTTTGCGGCTGAAATTCAACCGAAAGTGCTGCCGTTTCATCGGCCTTGCCAAAGGCAATAAATTTACCTGTTACGTCCTCGTTATTGCAGAAAACGGTAAGATCCGATACGGGACGCTTGACAGTGACCGTAACGGGGCTGCTTGTCAGCTTATTGCCAAGCTCATCGCTTACATGACATTGCAGTACATAATCGCCCTCACAAAACCTTGTAGGGTACGATGTCCAACCGAATATTTCGGCAAGTGTCGCTTTGTTGGTTGTGAAATTGCGGTATCTTGTATAAGTCGGGGTCCCGTCCGCTACGCTGACAACTTCCCAGCGATAGCGACTGATGGTTCCCCATCCCGTTCCGCTTGTAGAAACGGTAAATGTGGGTGTAGCCGAAGTATCGGAAGTTATGGTGCAAGTTGAACTGCTCTTTGAAATTGAAACGCTGCGTGTGCCTTCCTTAATTCCCAAATATATTCTTTGTTCACCGTAGTAATCTACGCCGCCATAGGTATATCCGAGGCTGTACCAGCCCGCAGCGGTTGCCGCATCGGCAACGGTATAGGTAAGACCTGTTGCTCCACTGATCTTAACGCCATCCTTGACCCAAAATATTTTAGAGGCTGTGCCGCCGTCTGCGGTAAATTCCACACTGCGGTCGGATGCGCTTGGGTAGAAATAGATCGCATTGTTGGCGTCTGCAGTTTTATTTGCCGTAAACTTTGGCGGAAATACAACAGTCTGCTGCTTGGTGTAGGCTTTGGACTGCGTACCCTTAATTAACTTTACACGTAGTGTCATTTGGCTTTCACCGCGTTTAAGATCCGTGTGTCCGAATAGACCGATAAAGTTACTGCCATAGGAATAGGTAGTTTTAGTGCCGTTTTTATTATAGTAATCAACCTCTGCTTCGTAGCTGCCGATAGTACCGAGTGCACGCAAATTGTCAAGATGCGCACGGGTCGCATCGCCCGTAGGTGTAATGTTGAGGGTACCACTGTCACTAAGTTCCCAATCGTAGTCGACATTCAAGGCAGGAAGTTCAGTAGGCACAGTGATTTTTATTTGAATATTACTTGAAGGTGATACAATGCGTTTGTAGGTATGCGCTCCCTTGAAATATTCGATGCCGCTTAACTGCAAATAGTAGGTCTTTCCGTTTTCCAATGCAGAGGCTTCTGTTTTATAGTTATACAGATCAAAGGCTGTCTGCTCATCGGTATACGAATATCCCGTTGCGGAGTGGTTGGTCATATTGTTGTGCATAGCGCTCAGATCATCACTTATCGCTTCACCGCCGGGAGAAAGTGAGATCGATGCGTTATATTCCGGATAATAATGGGTCGCCATATCATAGGCGTTGATTTTTTTGAAGTAGTTTTCATCAAAGCATCGGAATTTCAAATTACTCTGCATATCCCAGTTTATCACGGTCGCAGATGTTATATTATTCCAGTTTTTTCCGTCATAGCTATACTGTGCTGCCGCAAAAACTTTTCTCGGTGAAACTTCCACTCTGTTTGCAATGTTCTTAACACCGCCGCCCGCAACGTCCACAGCACTCATTTCGCCCTTTGAATCACGCCAAACCACGGTTTTTTCAAGATTTGGGTCGTGAGAAAATGCACTGCCGGGAATTCCGATATAGCCCTTCTCCGCACTGCGGACAGTATTGCGGTAGGTGTATGATTTATAATCGTTTTTGTAAGTATTAAAATAGCCCGATTTAATGGCGATCGAGCCGCCGTTGACTTGAAGAGCATCTGCGTCGCCGTAACCGCATACTTCACAGTCGTTAATAGTCAGATTACCGCCGTTGGCTCGAATTGCCGCGTATTTTATACTGCCTACACCGCCTCGACCTTCCACTCGGCCTCCGTTGAGAACCACATCGCCGCTTTGAATAACTATACCGAAACCAAGGACCTGCAAAAAGGCATAGCTTAAGTCGATGATATGTTTGTCGGAGCGTCTGCCTGCAATAACCCTGCCGTTGTTTACCGTCAGCTTGCCGCCTTCAACGGTAAAAATATTACGGACATCGACATTGTCGTAGGCTTCCTTGAGCATAGCGTTGTAGTTTATCTCACCGTTTCCGACACTGTCGTTTAACACAAAGTGTGCGCCCGAAGGAATACTAAAAACGGTGGCTCCGTACATATACTTGCTTGTGCTGTTTTTACTGTCACAGTAAAGCGAAATATCGTGATTTTTCAGATCCACTACCTTTATGCCGCTGCCCAAACGGCACCAGTATTCGGGTATATCGCAGGTGACATCACCTTTTTTGCCGATTCGATAGGAAAGGTCGTCTATTACGCTGATTTTGTAGTCGCCGCTTGATTGCAAATAAGTTTTCAGGTCCTCGGCGGTACTTACGCTGACCTCCGTAAATGACACATCGTTCCCGTATGTCGATAAGATCTGTTCATTATTATCCGTCTCTGCCGCATAAGCCGACAGTCCCGCCATTGGTGCGGCAGAAAAGATCATACTTAGCGTAAGCATAGCCGCGAAGAATCGGCTGAACTTGCATTGAGCAAGCCGGCATATAGAACCTGCACAATGAGAATTTTTCATTTTTAATCCCCCTTTTGTAATAACTTTGATTGTTTTTTGTTATATATACACCTTCGTATATTATTATACTATCACAAATCTCCGATATATTCAATGTACCGATTTGTAAATTTTTAATAAACAAATTTGTAAAAAATGCGGCGATATGGTATAGCCACACGCCGCATTTGTTCAAACATTATTGGTTCTATAATATTTGGTGTGGTCGATAGGCTACACCAAATTTTTTTTGCAAAATAAAAAGACATAAGCTTAACTTTATAGTATGATAGAGTTGCGAAACAAAA